>CALVAR010000006.1 GCA_944325575.1 Candidatus Gastranaerophilales bacterium
TATCCTGATTCGTACGTCTCGTGTTTCTCGCCTACGACTCAGGAGAGTCTCGTACGCTCCAAATATTTCGGGCCTTCGGGCTCTTTTTTAATGCAACGAGACCCGAACTGTAAGATGCTCTCGATGTCGCATCTTACCGAGTTCTACCCGTACGAGTATCCTGATTCGTACGTCTCGTGTTTCTCGCCTACGACTCAGGAGAGTCTCGTACGCTCCAAATATTTCGGGCCTTCAGGCTCTTTTTTAATGTTTTTTTGTTTATTTCTATTATTTAACAATACAGAACAAGCTTTGTTGCATTCTTCTAACTATGTTTTGTCAGAAAATCTGTATTTTAAAATTTTATTAAAAGTTTTATTAAAACCCAAAATTTCCTTTGGTGTATCATATTCTCTGATTATTTCTTTTCCGTTTTTGCCGACCAGAAAGCGTTTGGTTTCTTGGTTGTATGAATCGGGTATAACAGCCATATAAGCTGCACCGCCGCGGAATCCTAAAGCCTTTATTGTTCGTTGTTTTGCCTCATCGCGAATAACAAATATTCCTTTATTATCTATTTCAATTTTTAATTTTTCAATATTTAATCTCAAAGTATTTAATGCTTCTTGTAAAAATTCGATTTGTTTACTCAAATGAATATTGCCGGGGGTGAAAAATTGATGCAGGATTTTAGGCTCTGTTATTACACAATTATTTTTAATACCAAGTAATTTTTTCAACTTGGACGGAACCTGATCATCAAGTCCGCTCTTAGTAGAAATTTCCGGATAATATTCAAATTTCACTTTGTTTGTATTTATAAAATCATTTACACGTTTATCGTATTTGTCCTGAGTGACAATTACTATATCACCGTCATTTTTGATATTATAAAAAATTTGTCTTCCTTTTTTCACAATATCAGGAATCGCTTCTTTGACAGCTTGATTTTGGGTATTGATAATAAAAGTTCCTTTAAAATTTGTATTTATATGTGGTGTGTTATTTTTATTAATTTCCATTGTTTGGTTCTCCTATTTACAGGAAACCCGAACAAAAAATTTTTTGCTGCATTAAAACAGAAATATATTGTTAGAATATAATATATTTGTTAAAAGATTTAAGGTATTAAAATTGGACAAGCAAAAGGCAAACAACATAATAATTGATTTTGAAAATATATACGTAAACTACGGTATGACAACCGTCTTAAAGGACATAAATTTAAAAATCCAAAATAACGAAAACTGGGTCATCCTCGGCGCAAACGGAAGCGGTAAATCAACATTGATGAAACTTTTTTCACATGATATTTACCCAAATACAAAATACCCGTTTAAAAAAGAAATATTTGGAAAAGACCGTTGGGATATTTTCGAACTTAAAAAATTTCTCGGTATTATCACAAACGATCTTCATACAAAATTTGAAAACACGGCAAAGTCGGAGACTGCTTATGATGTTGTCCTAAGCGGATTTTACAGTTCTCTCGGAGTGTACAGGCATCATAATTTCAGCACGCAAGAAATCGAAAGTGCACAACAGGCAATGGACTTTTTGGGCATAACAAACATAAAAGACAAAAAAGTCTGTGAAATGAGCACAGGACAGCTCAGACGGTGTATAATAGGCAGGTCTTTGATTCATAATCCAAAAGCCTTTATCCTTGATGAACCCACAACAGGACTTGATATAAAAGCAAAACGCAATGTTATAAATGTTATACAAAAGCTTTCAAAAAGAGTACCTGTCATACTTGTAACGCACGATATTAACGAAATTTTTCCCGAAATAACACACGCTGCATTAATGTATAACAATACTGTTTACAAACAGGGAATAAAGGAAGATATACTGACATCTGAAAATCTTTCAGAAATTTTTGAAACTGATATTAACCTGCAAAAAGCCGGAAACAAATATTTTATTGAAAACTAAATTTGATGATAATCAGAATATATATCTATCTCTTCATCAACATCTCTCAGCTTGGTTCTTATTACACAATCCGAATTATTTATAGGAATAAGAATAACAATATCAGCCTGAGACAGCGGCGCAAGCGTAAGTTCACTGGTTAAAACACCTATAGTTTTTTTGTATTCTTTTCTTATTCTTTTATGAGCAAAGTATTCATCAACTTTTTGCTGTGGATATACTCCTAAAAGTCCTACTCCGGCCACGGTAGCTCCTGCTGTTGCAAGTACATAAATCAGACCTTTGCGGGCCTTTGCTATATTGCCCGTACCTACATCTTCATTGTAACAATCAACAGCAATTTGCTTTGGAATTGATAATAAATTTTTAAAAGTCTGACCGGATTCCAGCATTTTATTAATTGCTTCATCAGCATTTTGATTGGAAGGTATAAAAACATCTACGGGAGAACTTGTTAAATTCGTCACAGTAGTTTGATAAACTCTGAAATCATTCTTTATATCACTGTTTAAATCTATTTCCGATGCCGTAACATCAACATGCCCCGGTGTACAAACCCAGCCCGAAGTATCAGCGGGAAAAGCAAATGCAGCCTCACATAAAGTCAATAAAACCAACACTGTAGATAAGATTTTTTTCATGTAATATATGATACTCTAAAATCAGTATTTTGCCTATACGTATTTTTTCAGATATTCAATAAATATCTTGCAGCGCTATAATTTTTTATATAAGAAAAAGAAAGGCAGCGATATCATAAATTTTATAATATTAATAACCGCATTATTTTTACGTATAACATCCGGATGTGTTGCAAATGTTTATCAAAAAAAGCTTACACAAAACATGTGCAGTCCGCTTTTTGTTAATGCCTCAACTTATATAATACTCAGCATTTTCTGCATACCGCTTATATTTTTGCATAATTTTGCAAGTCTAAACAATAATGTGCTTTTTACTGCTGCAGAAGTAGGAATTCTGGGCGCTTTGGGCAACGGGTTTCTTGTAAAAGCCTTACAAAAAGGCGACTTATCGATTCTTGGACCGATAAATGCTTATAAATCCGTATTCGGGCTTATATTTGCATTTTTTATGCTAAGGGAAGTTCCGAATATGGCAGGTATAATTGGAATTATACTTATAATATTCGGGAGCTATTTTGTACTTGATACTACAGAAGAAAAATTTTCCTTTGCCCTTATTGAAAATAAGAGCATTCAATACAGATTTCTTGCTCTTATTTTCTGCTCTGCCGAAGCTGTTTTTATAAAAAAATTAATATCTGTTACTTCCGTACGTGATGCATTTGTTCTGTGGTGTTTTTCAGGCGCACTGTTTTCAACATTTTTGATGTTTTTTAATAGAACTGATTTGAGCAAAGAATTCTTTAAAATAAAAAGCAGAAATATTTTATTTATACTTATAACCGTTGCCTGTATAGGAATTATGCAATACACCACAAACTATGTATTTAATAATATGAATGTTGCGTATGCTCTGGCATTGTTTCAGCTTAGTTCTATAGTAAGTATATTTCTGGGGTACAAAATATTTAAAGAAAAAAATATTCTCAAAAAACTTCTGGGCACTGTTATAATGATTACGGGTGCAGTCCTTATTATATTATTTAAATAAAAGAATGTTTCAAAATATAAAAAACAGCATAGATTTCTTTATAAGAAATACAACAAAATTTTCTCGCAAAAATTTTCAGGAAAAAAGTGAAGAAAAACTTTTGCATAACTATCTTGAAAATCTTTATACATACGATGTTTTGGATAAATTCATAATAAAAATCCCCTATGATAAAGCAAGAATCCTTGATATAGGATGCAAAAACTGGTTCTATGCAAAAGGTGAATATAATTTTTTCAAAACATTCATAAAAAATCCCTTCCTTGACGGAGTGGAGATTGACGCATACAGATTATACTGCAATTTCTATTCACGATTTGAAACGGCAAAATTTTATACAAAAGGACTAACAAATACAAACTATATAGCAGGCAACCTGCTGGAAATAAAAGAAAATTACAATTTTATAATCTGGATTTTACCTTTTGTTTCTATAGAACCTCACAGATACTGGGGCCTGCCTGAAAAGTTTTTTATGCCGGAAAAACTTTTGCAGCACGCATACAAGATTCTTAAGCATAACGGTCAAATGCTTATTATAAATCAGGGAGAAAAAGAGACGCTTATACAAAAACAAATGCTTGATAAACTCCGGATAAAATACGAAGAAAAAGGGATTGTTAAAAGTGAATTTATGGAGTATAAAAACAATAGATACGCTTTTTTAATAAAGAAAGATTAAATCTGTTTAATTCCCCCAATAAATAGGAGTTTAAAAAATGTCTGACGATTTAAAATTTGAACTAAACCTGTCTCATGATGAACTTGTAAAAAGAACATCAAAAGACTGCTTGATCCCCAAAGAAATGCTCAAAGAAGATGCAAAAGAATATGAAGCACTGTCCCAAGGTGATAAAGAAGCGCTGAAACATCTTGTTAAAGCAGCAAAAGCAATAGATGAAGTTTTTATGAAACAGGACAATCCTTACAATCTTGCATTCAAATCTTTTCTTGAAGACGAAGTAAATAAAGGTAATGAAGATGCCAAGATGACATTGACTCTGTTCAATGCACAAATCGGCATGAATGCGGTAGACTCAGAGGCAAACAAGATTTTTCTTGCAAAAGGATACGGAGAACTACCCGGCAAAGGCTTTTATCCAACAGATCTTACAAAAGAAGAGTTTCATAAAATTCTTATAAAGATGTTAAATGACGGTCAAATTGAAGAAGTAAAAAATATTCTAAACCAGCGCTCTATGGTTGTAAGAGACGGCGATAAACTAAAAGGAACGGATTATACAGAATATTTTGCAAAAGAATTTGATTATATAGCTGATGAACTCGAAGCCGCTGCAGAAGTTTCAACAAACGAAGATTTTAATAAATACCTGAAATTGCAGGCCATTGCACTGTGCGAAAACAATCCGAAAAATGATGCCTATGCCGACAAAAAATGGGCAGAATTGCAAGATACCCCTCTGGAGTTTACAATCTCAAGAGAGCAATATGCCGATGAAATGACAGGAACAGTAGTAGAAAATGAAGAACTAAAAACACTTCTTGATAAATATGAAATTGAACCGATATCAAAAGATTCAATAGGTATAAGGGTAGGTATTGTAAACAAAGAAGGAACGGAAAAACTTCTGGAAATAAAAAAATACATGCCTGTACTTGCACAGCATATGCCATACAAAGATGAATATGAACAAAACATAGGCCATGGCGATGATGAAAAACAAACCATGGTGGATGTCGATATAGTAACACTGCGCGGTGATGAAGGCACATACAGAGGAGGAATTACACTCGCTCAGAACCTGCCTAATAATGACAAACCTTCATTAAAAATAGGAGGAGGAAGAAGAAACGTATACCATCGCCAGATACGTATTTCCACAAGTCCGGAAGCAAAAGAAAAAAGACAAAAAAGGCTTGATGCGACACTGGCAAAAGAATTTCACAAATATTACAATCAAGAGGCAGACCACTGGTTTACTATAGGACATGAAAATGTCCACTCACTCGGTCCCAAATCCGGTACGGAAGCATTGGGCAAATACAAAAATATTATTGAAGAAAACAAAGCCGATATGGGCTCTCTTGCTTTGCTCAATGTGCTTGTAGAATTAGGCATGTACACGGAAGAAGAAAAGAAACAAATCATTGTAACCTATGCAGCAGACAACTTCCTGAAAGCAAAACCCAATTTGTCACAGGCTCACAGGGTAAGAACCGTTATGCAGTCGAAGTATTTTCTTGAAAATAAAGCAATATGGCTGAATGATGAAGGAAAGCTTGAAATTGACATGGACAAAATGGTTCCTACCGCACAAAAAATGCTTGCAGAGATTATACGAGTACAGCTGTCAAAAGATTTTTCCATCGGAGAAAAATATGTACTGGACAACTTTGTCTGGACAGATGAAATGGAAATCCTTGCTAAAAAGCTGAAAGAAATAGATAAAGCATTAAACGGAATTTTGAAAACTCCGCTTGCTGACAAGCTTGCACAAGAATAAACAATTTAAAAACAGTAAATAAAATTGCCTGATTTAAAAATATCAGGCAATTTTTTTATGCAAAATGTTTTTATTTATATATAGGATATTTTTAAGGGAAGATTATGACCTGGGAAAATTTTAACGACGCAGTTTTAAAATCAATGAGTTCGTCCGGACCAACATTTCCGAACTATATGACGATGCCTGCATTCGGACAATTAAGTTCAGGTACGCAGGACTTTGCTCTTCCCGGACTTTTAAGTCAAAACCAGTTTACAAATGAATTACAAGCGGGCAGTTTTACAGTGGATAATTCGTCATTTATTCCCAATTTAACGCTTGACACTACAATGTTAATGCCTAATATGTCTGATGCATTAGACGGTACAATTGACTCAATGTTATCAAACTTTACTCAAGAATTAGATGCAAAGTATGCACAGCTTGAAAAAATGATAGAAAGCCTGAATCTCGGAGCCCCCGGCGCTGCACCGTATTCTGATGAAGATACATCATATTTCAGCTATGATGCTAAAGCATTAAAAGACAAATGGTCTAAGAAAAAAACGAATCTATCGGACGCTTTTTATAATAAAGTTGTAGAAGTTGCAAAACGAGTTCAATGCGATCCGAATGATCTTATGGCTTTGATGAACGCGGAATCCGGACTAAACCCGGCAGCAGTAAATCCAAACGGCGGGGCAACAGGTTTAATACAGTTTATGCCCAAAACAGCACAGGGGCTTGGTACAACAACCGAGAAAATAAAACAAATGAGCGCGGAAGAACAGCTTGTTTATGTAGAAAAATATTTAAAACAAGCTAAGGCAAATGCCGGTTTCGGTGATAATGACAAAATCGGTGCAGGAACTCTGTATTCGTTGGTATTTTTGCCGGCATATGCCAACAAAAATGTTTTGGCCAGCAGGGGTGATATTTATTACAACGAGAATGACTCTCTTGACATAAACGGTGACGGACAGATTACAAAAGATGAACTGGGACAGCGAGTACAAGACTTTATGGCATAATGACCCCCTGTAAGAGAATAGAAACAAGCGGATAGAAATAGACTTTTTTTTAATATATAATCGGACAGAAATAAGGATTCATCATTTTGTCCGATAATTTTTTTAATGAAAAATATTTAAACATAGTGCAAAAAGTGAAGCCGTATCTTGAAAATCTGGATACGGAAATTAATAATCATTTTAACCAATATGACAATGATAGAAACGAAATACTCCCGATAATCAAAGAATTTCTTGCAAACAAAGGCAAAAGGATACGCCCTGTTGTCATATTTCTTGTATTAAAAGCGCTAAATAGAGATATAAAGCCCGGGCATTATAAAATTGCAATGTCAAACGAGCTTATACACAATGCAACATTAATACACGATGATATTATTGACTGCTCATTAATAAGACGGGGTAAAAACACATTAAACTTTAATTATGACAGCAAACTTGCAGTCCTTGCCGGCGACTACCTTCTTGCTGAAGTATTAGAAATACTCTCGGACATAGAATCTAAAGAGATAAGAAAAATATACTCCAACGCATTGTCTTATTTGATAAACGGAGAATTAAACCAGTATTTTCACAGATTTAAAATTTTAACGATAGCAGATTACATAGAAAAATCAAAAAACAAAACAGCACGTTTGTTTGAAGCAGGGATTGTAAGTGCTTATTTGTTTGAATCAAATGATAAGCAAAATCTTGAAAATATACGAGATTTTGCTCTTAACTTTGGTATAGCTTTCCAGATTTACAATGATCTTGAAAATTTAAACAGCGAAGATAAATTAAATGAAGATATTCAAAACGGCGATTACAGCGCTCCCGTTATTTTTTATGCACAGGAAAAATGTCCACAAAAAACTTGCCGTCTGGATAATTCAACTTTAATATTAAAGCAGTTAAAAAAGACTTCTGCTATTGAAAAGACAAAAGAACTTATAAAAATTTATATTACCCGGGCTATTGAAAATCTCTCTTTTATTGAGGATAATTTATACAAACAAACATTAATTGAATTGTGTCAGTTATACATAACAGAAAAAAATGATGGATAAAAAGACAAAAGAAAAAATTATCGGAGCAATCAAAGAAACTGTGGAAACAGTTGTGTTTGTGGTTGTTATGGTAGTTATCATAAGATTTTTTATAGGCGAAATAAGATGGATACCGTCAGCATCTATGCATCCAACACTTATAGAAGGCGACAGAATTTTTGTTGAAAGATTTTCAAGATTCTATTCAGAGCCAAAACGAGGAGACATAATGGTCTTTTATCCTCCGGAAGAAGAGATAAAAACAGACCCTTTGTCTGTGATGGCAAGACTGACGGGATTTTTCTGCAAAGATGTTGCATACATAAAAAGAGTCATAGGCGTGCCCGGTGATAAACTCGAAGTAAAAGAAATGCCTGACGGCAGCTACAGAGTTTATATTAACAACAAACCTTTAAAAGAAAATTACATAATGAGCCCGGATGACTATATCCCTTGTACCGGAGAAATGTTCTGCGGTCCTATGAAAATACCCGCAGGCAACTATTTTATGATGGGCGACAACAGAGGCAATTCACAAGATTCAAGATTCTGGGGATTTTTGCCAAAAGAAAGATTTATAGGAAGAGCAGTATTTCTTTTCTGGCCTCCTACAAGGCTGAATATTTTTACAAGACCTCAATACTAAATAATACGCTGTATGGAAGATTTATTTCAAAAACTAAATACAGAACAAAAGCTTTATCAGATGTTTATTCTCGGATATGAAGGAGAAAATCCTCATGCCTGCCCGAACCTGACAAATGCGCTAAAATCCGGTCTTGGCGGAGTAATATTTTTTACACAAAATATTTACGATAAAGAAAGATTTAAAAATGCCGTACAAATGATAAAAGAAGATGCGCTTATTTCGCCTTTTCTAAGTATTGATCAGGAAGGCGGCAGAGTTGAACGGACCCTGAATCTTTACGGAAAAAGCCACTATCTCAGTGCAAGAGAAGCTGCAAAATGCGGCAAAAATACAGTCAAACAGCAGACTCAATGGATATCGGAAGAATTAAAATATCTCGGCTTAAATATGAATTTTGCACCCGTTCTGGATGTGGATACAAACCCTGATAATCCTGTGATTGCTGACAGATCATACTCTTCAAATCCTGAAGAAGTTATAAAATACGGAAAAATTGCTGTCGAGACTTATATTAAAAACGGAATTATTCCCGTGGGCAAACATTTTCCGGGTCACGGAGACACTGCGGCAGATTCACACATTGAAATGCCGGAAACTGCTCTTGATATAGAAGAATTGGAAAAAATACACATAAAACCTTTTAAAGCTCTGTGTGATATCTTGCCTGCAATAATGGTTGCACATGTACATTACAAGGCTTTTGACAATGAAAAAATCCCTGCATCAGTTTCTTCTAACATAATAAACGGATATTTAAGAAATAAGCTGAATTTTAAAGGGCTTGTGATTTCTGATGATATGGTTATGGGAGGTATAAAAAGATTTACACCGTTTGAAGCATGCAAACGAGCGATTAACGCAGGTGTAAACATGTTTATTTACAGAAACTCCGATGACAGCACAACAAATTTAATAGAACAACTCGCAAATGCCGTTGAAAAAGGTGAAATTGATATAAATAAAATAGATAAAAGCCTTGATTATATCCGATTAATTAAAAAATGTTTCTAAACATTAACCTAATATTGCGCCACCCCTTGATATATGAACATGTTTTGATTAAGATACGTTTATTGTCACCAAATTGTGGTCAGGAAAAGAATTATTATAAGTATAAAGGAATAAAACAATGAATCCGATAGTTGAAGCATTAGGAAAAAAACACATTGAAAATAACAATCTTCCGGAATTAAATCCCGGAGATACTGTTAAAGTTTTCGTTAGAATTATCGAAGGCAACAAAGAAAGAACACAGGCTTTCGAAGGTATCATTATTAAAAAGAGAGGTTCAGGCGTAGGCAAAACCATCACTGTAAGAAAAACTTTCCAGGGTGTTGGTGTTGAAAGAGTATTCCCTGTATACTCTCCGAGACTTGAAAAAATTCAGGTTGTAAGACGCGGTGACGTTAGAAGAGCTAAATTGTACTACCTCAGAGAACGTTCAGGCAAAGCAACAAGAATTAAAGAAAAAATCGAAAAACGTTAATCAAAAAAATGAACATGAAAAAACAGCCTTTATATAACTTTTATAAAGGCTGTTTTTTTATTTATTATCAAAAAGCATCAGCTGCTGATTGTTCTGTTCTAAAATTTTTCTTAAAAACTTTGCCCTGTGCCACTTTGTAGGTCCATATTTTTTAATGGCATCAATATGATTTTTTGTAAGATAACCCTTATTGCTGCCCCAGCCATACTGAGGAAATTCCTGTGCAAGTTTATTCATAAACCTGTCTCGTGACACTTTCGCAAGAATACTTGCTGCAGCTATTGCGGCTGATTTGGAATCACCTTTTACAACTGTTTTCTGGGGCGCAATATAGTTTTTTATACGTTTATTTCCGTCTACTAGCGTAAGAGTATTATTGCTTTTTAATCGGCTCTGTACCTGTTCGCAGGCAATTTTCATACAGTTTAGTGAAGTATTTAAAATATTCTTTTTGTCTATCTCTTCTACAGAACCATCCTGTATAAAACACACACAATTTTCTATAATTACTTCATACAGCTCTTCACGTATTTTTTCCGACAACTGTTTTGAATCATTAAGCAGAGATAATTTTTCAGCTAAATCCTCATTGTACTTTCCAAAACAAACCGCAGCAGCAAAAACAGGACCCGCCCCCGGACCTCTTCCTGCCTCATCAGTACCTATTATATAGTCATAATCCTCTTTATTTTCTTCATCAAAAGAAAATAATTCTTTGATTTTATTCTGCTTCTTTGTCAAAATCATCTAAAATAAATCTTCCTATACGACCGTCACGAAAATCAGTAAGAATCATTACGGAAGTTCTTACTATATCAGGCTCGGAATTTTTTACAATCCAGTTTCTGCTTTTGGCAACTGCTTCTACTGATATATCATCGGACAAATTATAATAGCTTTTTACATTTTCCGGATATTTCTGTGCCAGTATGTCAAGAAGTTCTCTTGCTACTTCCTCATTTTCATAGGCATTTTCACTTACGGAATTTACCATTGCTAGTTTAGCGGCCTTAATCTGATCTTCCTGCTTCAAAGGAATAATACCAGGTGTATCAAGCAAATCAATCTTTGGATTTACTCTGACCCACTGTTGCTGTCTTGTAACACCTGCTTTTGCACCTACTTTTGTTTTTCCTTTTCTTATCAGTTTATTAATAATACTGGATTTACCCACATTGGGCATTCCGACAACCACCACTCTGGCAGGTCTGGGCAAAAGACCTTTTGCAACAAGTTTATCTATTTTCGGTTTTGCAAGCTCTATAACTTTATTTACTATTGTTGAAATATCAGTATTTTTAGACGCACTTGAAGCTATAACGGGAAAACCCGTCTGCTCCTGATAAAATTTAATCCATTTCAACAGAGCGGCTTCTTCCGCAAGATCCGCCTTATTTAAGACAATTAATCTGGGCTTTTCTCCGAGGAGTTTTTTTATATCCGGATAAACAGAACTTTCAGGTATGCGTGCATCCAGCACCTCAATTACCACATCAACAAGATTGATAAGTTCTTTGAGCTTTTTCTCCGCTTTTGCAATATGTCCGGGATACCAGTGAATATGAGCCATAAATTTCCTTTTACTTATTTTAGTAGTAATTATAAGTTAAAGTCATATTAAGAACTGTAAAAAGAGTAATATGTATTGATGAAACATATTTTGGCTATATTAATGCCCAAAATTATCGTTTTTCGGGTAAAATAACAACTATGAAAAATAATAAATTTAAAATTGCATTGATAAATCACGGCTGTGCCAAAAACCTTGTGGATTCAGAGCTTATGCTGGGCATACTTGCACAAAACGGTTATGAAATAACACTTGATGACAGCAAAGCTGATATTGTAATAATAAACACCTGCTCTTTTATCCACGATGCGGAAAAAGAATCCGTACATTCCATAATAGAAATGGTTAATAACGGCAAAAAAATAATTATTACTGGCTGTTTGCCTCAAAAGCACAAAGATGAACTAAAAAAAGCAGTGCCTGAGGCATGTGCAATGCTCGGCACATCCGATATTTCAAAAATTGCAGATGTTGTGAAAGAAATTACAGGTGACTCTTCAAAATATATTTGCGAAATATCCGAAAACCCGATTTTTCACTATCCTGAAAATGCAATGCGCCAGCAGATAACAGTGGGAGCAAGCAGCTATATAAAAATCGCTGACGGCTGTAATTATAAATGCGGATACTGTGTTATACCGCAATTGAGAGGACCTTACAGTTCTCGTCCGATAGAAAAAATTGTTGAAGAAGCAAAAATGCTTGCGCAAAAAGGCGTGTCGGAAATTGTTTTGATTGCACAGGATACTACCGGCTATGGTATCGATTTATACAAAAAGCCTTCTTTAGCAAAATTATTGAAAGAGCTGAATAAAATAGAAGAAATTAACTGGATACGTGTAATGTACACATATCCGTCCATGTTTGATGATGAATTGATAGATGCTTTTGCAAACTGTGAAAAAGTCGTAAAATATGTGGATATTCCTCTGCAGCATTCGCATCCCGAAATGTTAAAGGCAATGAAACGTCCGGTTATGGATTACAGAGCATTTATTGAAAAACTTAGAAAAAAAATAAAAGGCGTTGCTATAAGAACAACATTTATTGTCGGTTATCCCGGAGAAACAGATGAAATGTTTGAGGATTTATATGAATTTACAAAATGGGCCAAATTTGACAAAATGGGTGCTTTTGAATTTTCAAGAGAAAAAAATACATATGCATATTCTCTGCCTGAACAGATACCTGCAAAAATAAAAAAACAACGTAAAAATAAACTAATGAAACTGCAAAAGCAGATTTCCCGAGAAATTAATGAATCATTTATCGGCAGACAAATACCATGCATAATAGAATCCGTAACATCAGACGGACAAGTGATTGCACGTTCATACAGGGATGCACCGGAGGTAGACGGTCTTGTATACATACAGACGGACGAAATTCCTGTTCCGGGAGACATCGAAACAGTAACAATTACGGGCTGTGATGATTATGACCTGTATGGGGAGCTTTAACTTAAAAAGTCACGCTCACCAAGGTTTTGAAATTCACCGCTATATAGCATAGGATTTGTTGTGGTGCGAGTATCATCCTCCTGGCCGTTTTTCAATCTGCTTAATCTATTTTCTGTTAATGCAAGCTGCTGCTTTGCAAGTCCCAATTTTTCATCAAAAGATTTATCCAGATTATTGAAATAAGAAAATCTGAATAAAGATCGCAATTGGTCTATACCCTGCTGCATTTTTGCAGGATCATTTGTCTGCCCAAGATACAGACTTAGAATATCATTATATTTTTTCTCTGCAGTAGTTGTATTTTCTTCACGAATCTGCTTTGCCAGCTCCATTCTAAATTCTGCTATCCGTTTATTATAATCTTCAACGGATTCATAAATGCCCTGTTTTAGGTCATAAGAATTTAGTAACGCCTCATACTTTTTTCTGTCTGTGCTAAAAGACAGAAAATTAGTTGCGCTTATCGGCTGTGAAACTATAGAATTTATTGCTTGTTCTCCGCCCATGAGACTTCCTCTAAATAATTATAATTTCCCTTAAATATATAAAAACATTTTCTTAAAAAAAATTGCTCTGTTATAAAATTTAGTCCTTAACAATTCTATAAGGTGAGATGACAAATAAATTAGTGTGCGATAAAATTAAATACGTCAACAGGAGAATGAGGATTGGAACTATTAACGAATTTTTCCCAAATATAAAACAGAATCAGGATAAACCGAATACTCCGGTTACAAAAATCAGTTCTCTTTCTGATGAAAAAGATACTTTTAGCTCTCTAAGCACATCATCTATGCTTGCCAGAGCGGGTGTGCCTCTGTCTCATATTGTAGTAGCTGATAACTATATGTTTATCAAAAAAATATACGGCACTCCTGTTGTAAAAAGCAGAATTACAAATCAGGAAAAGGCTATTCTTGGCAAATATGATTTTAATCAGCTTGAATACACAACAATAAAACAGATAAACGAAGAAATCGAACTGTTAAAAAAATGGTCTCAATCTCTTGACGAAGATTTGAAAAACGATGCGGATAAAATACTAGAAATCCGTGCCAAAGAATTAAGATATCTTGCTGCCTGCCGTTATACAATAATTTCAAACGAAATTTATAACGGTTATATGGCGCTAGAAAAATATTTTGAAGATATTTCAAAGTACTCTATTTAATCATCCAAATTATTAACATTTGTAAATTTAACATCACATCTTGTCAAATTTACATATTAATCGGTTTTACATATATATACATAGTGTGTGTGAAAGATAAGGAAGAATTATGTCAAAAGTTTTATTTTTGGTCTCACCTACATTAAATTCTTTTGTAGATCCGAGAAAAGGTACAACAGGTAACAAAATAGACTGTGCTATGCATCATTTTGGAAATTCTCTTGCATCAAATGTTCAAATAGGCGCGGCAGCAGGTATTACGGCACTTGCCGGCAGAGCGGTTGTTAAGAAAACTCCGGAATTGGCTGCAAAGGTAGCAGGAATGGGCGGAGTTAAGAAATTTTTCCAATACCTAAAAGCAGCTCCGAAACCTTTAAAAGTTGCAGCAGGCGTTGTTGCAGGATTGAGCCTTCTTTACCGTACTTACAAAAAAGGTACTATTGAGCAAAAATATTTAGACAGAGCTCAGTTTGTAGACCATACATTTACATTGGACAACAAAGAAAAACCTGCTTCTGCTCCAATTAAAGCATAATTTTTTCAAAAAATATAAAAAGATACAGCCTGTATAAGACTGTGTCTTTTTGTTTTTAATCAATATTATGTAAAAAAAACAAAACAAACCATAGTAAAATTAACAAGTATATGATACATGTATTAAATATACATTTGGTTGGAGATAAAAATGATTACCATAAAAGATGTAGAGCATGTTGCAAAACTTGCAAGGCTGGAGCTTACGGAAGAGGAAAAAGTTAAATTTTCAAAACAGCTCGGCGATATTTTAAAATATGTAGAACAAATGAATGAAGTTGATACAACAAATGTCGAACCTATGAGCCACGCAATACCTGTTGTGAATGTAATGAGAGAAGATGTTGTTGTACAGGAGAACACGAAAGAGGAACTTATGGCAAACGCGCCTTCCAAAGAGGACGGGTTTTTCAGGGTTCCAAAAATAAATTAACTGACAAAAAGCTTAGAGGAACTGCCCTCTAAGCTTTTTAACTTATAAGGAAAGTGGTATATAACTAGATAAGGGGTATAAAATGGCAACAAAATATATTTTTGTAACAGGCGGTGTTGTTTCTTCACTGGGTAAAGGTATTGTAGCTGCATCTTTGGGGAAATTATTAAAATCCAGAGGTTTTTCTGTTGTCATACAAAAATTCGACCCTTATATAAATGTTGACCCCGGTACGATGAGCCCTTTCCAGCATGGCGAAGTTTTTGTAACTGATGATGGTGCGGAAACAGACCTTGACCTCGGCCACTATGAAAGATTTACTGATACTTCTTTAGGCAGAGTAAACAATGTAACTTCGGGCAGTATTTATCAAACGGTAATAAAAAAAGAAAGAAAAGGCGAATATCTTGGTGCTACTGTCCAAACTATTCCTCATATTACAAACGAGATAAAATCAAGAATAAAAAAAGCTGCATCTCAGTTTAAGCCCGACTTTTTGATACTGGAAGTAGGCGGAACAATAGGGGATATTGAGAGTCTTCCGTTTATTGAAGCAATAAGACAATTTAAAACGGAAATAGGATTCGGAAACAGTATAAATATCCATGTAACATTGATTCCTTATCTGCCGACATCCGGCGAACTTAAAACAAAACCGTCACAACACAGTGTCGCTGTTTTAAGAAGCTATGGTCTTCAGCCGGAAATTCTTGTATGCAGAACAACACGCACTATCCCTAAAAAAGAAAAAGAAAAACTGGCTCTTTTCTGCTCCGTTCCCGTTGATGCGGTTATTGAATGCAAGGATTTAAAATCTATATATGAAGTACCGCTTGCTCTGGAAGACCAGAATATGGCGCATGTCGTTTTACAAAGACTGCAGCTGCTTGATAAAAAGCCAAATCTTGACAGCTGGAGAAAGCTTGTTGATGTAATAAAAAATCCGACAAAAACATTTAAAATTGCAATTGCAGGAAAATATACGGGTCTGTCTGATGCATATATATCTGTAGTAGAGGCGCTGAAACATGCCGGATACGCTCATCATGCAAAGATTGATATTAAGTGGATAAATTCCGAAGAATGCACTGATTTAAAAAAGGCAAAAGAAATACTCAGCGATGTAGACGGACTTGTTGTACCGGGCGGATTCGGCGTCAGAGGTATAGAAGGCAAATTGAATGCAATAAGATATGCAAGAGAGAACAACCTTCCGTTCTTGGGTCTTTGCCTTGGCATGCAGTGTTCGGTTATTGAATACGCCAGAAATGTCGTCGGGCTAAAAGATGCAAATTCAATGGAATTTAACGAAGGAACGCCATATCCTGTTATTGATATAATGCTTGAGCAAAAAAATATTGAAAATATGGGCGGTACAATGAGACTCGGAAAATATGACTGTGTTTTGAAAAAAGGTACGAAAGCATACGATGCTTACGGAAAAGTAAAAACAATCTCAGAACGTCACCGCCACAGATACGAAGTAAATAATGAATACAAAGAACAGATAGAAAAGGCAGGTCTTGTATTTTCCGGCATGTCTCCGGACGGACAACTGTGCGAAATTGTTGAATATCCGAAAAATGACTGGTTTGTTGCATGCCAGTTCCATCCTGAATTTAAATCAAGACCGGAACATCCGCACCCCTTGTTTGCAGGCTTAATAAATGCTATAAATAAAAGGTTGAATAAATAAAAGACAAAATAAACAGCATCCGTTTATATCTTATAAAAACAGGGTATAAATCATATAGGAAGACATAATACAGGAGTGCGCAATGAATATTCTACTTTCAAATGATGACGGTCTTATGGCTAACGGTATCAGAGCTCTTACAGAAGCATTGAGCTGTGAACACGATGTTTATGTAATAGCGCCTGACAGAGAAAGAAGTGCTGCGGGGCATTCTCTGACACTTCATACTCCGTTGAGAGTGGAAGAATTGGATCCAAAATTCGGTGCAAAAAGAAACTGGGTCACAACAGGCACCCCCGGTGACTGTGTAAAAATCGGGCTCAGCGCAATTCTGGAGCCGCATGAAATGCCTGATCTCGTTATCTCCGGTATAAATCATGGTCCAAACCTAGGTGCTGATATTTTGTATTCCGGTACGGTAAGCTGTGCACTGGAAGGTGCTATGTTAGGTTTCCCTGCAATAGCTACTTCTCTTGCCGGTTTACATTATGAGGTTGAAAACTTTGCTTTTGCTGCTAATTTCATGGCCAAATTTGTACACAAAATTAAAGAAATAAACTTCCCTCAAAAATCAATTTTAAATATAAATTTCCCTTCTCTGGAAGAAGAAGATATTGCCGGTATTGCTATCACAAAACTCGGTACAAGAATGTTTACAAGCAAATATGATAAACGTCTTGACCCGAGAGGCAAGACATATTACTGGCTTGCCGGAGAACTTATTGAATACGATGAAAATGACGGCACTGATATCAATGCAGTGCGTATGAATAAAGTTTCAATAACACCTATTACTTTTGAAATGACTCACCAGAGCATTATGAAAGATCTCGAAAAAGCTTTCTGCTCGGAAGAATCCTGTGACTGGTTTGCACCAAAAGAATAGCTTATTACCAAAAACATATATTTGACATATAATATCCTTAAGTTTGAATCAAACCTGAGGATATTATTTTATGTCAAAGATAAAAGTACTTACAGTGTTCGGAACCCGTCCTGAAGCTATAAAAATGGCTCCTGTTGTGAAAGAGCTGGAAAAATATCCTGACGAAATAGAAAGCATTGTATGCGTAACTGCCCAGCACAGACAAATGCTCGATCAGGTGCTTGATTTATTTGAGATAAAACCTGACTTTGATTTAAACATAATGAAGCCGAATCAGGATTTATGGACAATAACATCGGATGTTTTGCTTCTTATGAAAGATGTTTTTGAAAAAAGCAAACCAGATATTGTACTTGTGCACGGAGATACAACGACATCTATGGCGGCGGCTTTGTCTGCTTTTTATGCCAGAATCCCTGTTGGACATGTAGAAGCAGGGCTTAGAACCTTTGACAAATACTATCCGTTTCCTGAAGAAATCAACAGGGTTTTTGCTGATGCGGTGTGTACATATCACTTTGCACCTACTGATACAAGTGTAAATAACCTTATAAAATCCGCCATACCTGAAGAGCACATATATAAAACAGGAAATACCGTAATAGATGCACTTTTGCATACGGTAAAAAATAATCAGGCTGATTTGTCCTATATTTGTTTAAATCCTGATTTAAAAACCATTCTTTTAACCTCTCACAGACGTGAAAACTTTGGCGAGCCAATAAGAAATATATGCAAAGCCGTGTTGGAACTTGTTGAAAAAAATAAAGATATACAGGTCGTTTATCCTGTGCATTTAAATCCTAATGTACAAAAGCCGGTTAAAGAACTTTTGGATAATAAAGAAAGAATTCATCTGATTGAGCCTATGGAGTATGCTCCTTTTTCAACGCTTATGAAAAAATCGCATATAATAATGACCGATTCGGGCGGAGTACAGGAAGAAGCCCCGTCTCTCGGCAAGCCTGTTATAGTTTTGAGAAGCACGACGGAAAGACCCGAAGCTGTGGAATACGGTACGGTAAAACTAGCCGGCACTGACAAAGATACAATTGTCAGAGAGGTTCAAAATCTTCTGGATAATGAAACAGAGTACAAAAAAATGTCAGAAGCAATAAACCCCTATGGAGACGGACTCGCAAGCAGAAGAATTGTTGAAATAATCAAAAAAGAACTCTCTCAAAAACTCCTGTAAATATAATTTATAAACAAGATTCGACAGATTGTATTTATATATTTTTTTGTTAGAATACGGCTATATATTTAGTTTATGGAAATAATTTATGTCAGAATTTGAAATGCCAAAGAAATTTAAAAATCCTAAAAATATCGGACCTATGAGACAATTTTTTATAATGCTTTTTTCCTTTATGCTTGCAGGTTTTATAGGTGTAAACTTATTTCTGTCATCACAGCCGCCGATACAGCATCTGGAAGATTTTAAACCAAATGTTGTTACAAAGTTGTATTCTGCTGATGACGAAGTTATAAAAACATTCACTGCATATAAATTTGAAAAAGTAGATATAAAAGATGTTCCGGATAATATAAAAAATGCGATTATAGCAACGGAAGACAAGAATTTTTACCACCACCACGGATATGACCCTATAGGTGTGATTCGTTCCATGATTGTAAACCTGTCAACGGGAAGTCTTTCTCAGGGTGCCAGCACAATAACCCAGCAGCTTGCAAGAATACTCTTTTTAAGCAATGAAAAAACTTTTGACAGAAAAATAAAAGAATTTATAGTTGCTGCAAGAATAGAAAAAACTATTCCGAAAGACAAAATTCTTGAAATGTATTTGAATAATGTTTATCTGGGCTCTGGTGCATACGGTGTGGCAGGTGCGGCACAAATATATTTTAATAAGCCGCTAAAAGATTTAACCCTTGCAGAATGTGCTCTGATAGCAGGTTTACCTCAGGCACCTTCCGTATATTCTCCTTATAATGACAAAAAACTGGCAACAGAAAGGAGAAATCAGGTTCTTGGCAGAATGCTCAAGATGAGATACATTACAAAAGAGCAGTATGAACAGGCAACGCAAGAAAAACTGCATCTTAATCCAAACCCGAACATTTATTCATTAAACAGAGCTCCTTACTTTGTTGATTATGCAATGAAAGAGCTTGAAGAACTAGGGTTTGATGAGACAGAAATCTCGCAGGGCGGATATAAAGTTATAACAACACTTAATTATGCAGCCCAAAAAGCTGCAGAAGATGCTATAAATGCACAGGTCGGAAACAGACAGGCTGCAGTATTTTCATTCTCTCCTATTACCGGTGAAATATATGTTTATATAGGCGGAAAAAATTACTTCAAGAGCCAATACGACCGTGTAACGCAATCAATCAGACCTCCGGGATCTGCCTTTAAGCCGTTTGTTTACGCAGCGGCAATTGAAAAGGGCTGGGGACCGAATGACATGCTTGAGGATACTCCTGTAAACATAAACGGATGGAAACCTCATAATTACAACAACAGATACAGAGGACAAATGCCTTTATTTATGGGGTTAATGCTTTCCTCCAATGTTATGGCTGCAAGACTGATACAAGATGTCGGTGTGCGTTCGGTTATAGGTGTTGCTCGTTCTATGGGTATAACAACTCCTATAGAATACGATATGACAATTGCTCTCGGTTCAAACGGTGTAAAGCTCTATGAAATGACTATAGCGTACGGTGCATTTGCTAACGGAGGTTTTAAAGTTAAGCCTTATGCAATCGAAAGAGTCGAAACGTCACGCGGCAAAGTGATTTATCAGGCGCCTAAAACACGTGTAATGAAAGTATTAAATATGAATACTGCCGCAGTCATTACTGCTATGTTAAAAACTGTTGTGGAAAACGGTACAGGCCGTTCCGCAAGTATAGGAAAGCCTGCAGCAGGTAAAACCGGAACAACTGATGATAACAAAGATGCTTCATTCTACGGATATACTCCGGATGTTGTTACCGGCGTATGGGTCGGTAATGACGATAACTCAAAAATGGGCAGTGTATACGGAAGCACAATCCCTGCCGCTATTTGGAAGGTAACTATGAAAGTGGCTACATCAAAATTCGGCAATTCTGATTTTGATTATCCTGAAATAGAGCTAAAAAGATCTGCAGTAGGTGCGGCAAAAACAATAAAAGATGAGGATGTTACAGAAGAGCCGCCCAAACCGGAAATACCGGCAAGCGGAGATATTAATGGAGATATGATAAATAGCTCACAGCAAGGTTCTCAGCAGACACAAAATCCCGTATCATTTAACAATACTTTTTTGGAACCTTCAAAACAGGCTAAACAACCTGCTCTAAAGCCCATGCCGGTACTTCAGCCTGTTGCTCCGTCAGAGCCCCCGGTGCCGCCGATTCCCGGCAGATAGTCATTAAAAAAATGTAAAAATGTCTGAGGCGGCCTCGCTTGTAGAAGTGGTACACGGAGTGCGAGTGACGCAAAGTCTAGCATTTTGCGGAAGTGACCCCATGTACTTGTTGCCTGTGCTGGACTTGTTGAGAAAAATGGACTTGTTTATTGCACAGGTTCAACGGGTAATCGGAGTCAGTTGACAATATGAAATTATAAAAATATAAAATACCGGAGTTACAAAGACAAATTCAGCTTCGGTATTTTTATTCTGAATATTTTTTCAATATCTATACTGTTTACAAAAATATTAATTAATGCACCGGGCTTAACAATTTCAAAATTAGGAATCTCAGGAATTATACCCAGAATGTTTGCATCTGTATATTCCTCAATAAGTCTCGGTGCAGTTTTTATAGCTATGTCATTTGTCCCTTGAGGGTATCTGTTTATAATAATTCCTGCAATATCAAGACCTGCGGCTTTTGCCTCATTTATCGTTAAAAGCGTATGATTTATTGTTCCAAGATCCGGTCTTATTACTATAAGCAGAGGAATATCCAGCATCTTTGCAATATCAACCATTAAAGTGTCTTTTGCAACAGGCACCATCAATCCGCCTGCTCCTTCCACAATAACAACTTCGCATGTTTGTTTCATAGTCTGATAATCTCTTCTGACAGAAGCGGGATTTATATTTATACCGTCAATTTCTGCTGCTATATAGGGTGCTGTCGGAGGTTTTAAAAGATAAGTGCACAGAGTCTCGACGTAAAAATCAAGCTTTTTTACATAGGATAAATCCGGAGAAATCAAAAAACCGTTCTTTTCTTCCGCTCCGCTTTGAAAAGGTTTGTACACACCTGCTTTGTAACCCAAAGACTGCATAACAGCCGCCAATCCTGCGGTTACAACCGTTTTTCCTACATCTGTATCAGTACCCGTAACAAAAACCTGCATTACTTTTTATCCTTTTCGTTTTGTTTTTCAAGTTTTTGAATCTGTTTTATCATATCAGAGATTTCTCTTGGTTTTATATATTTAAACTGGCCTTTTTTCATTCCCTGTATATTAATTGTACCGTGAGAAATTCTTTTTAAAGAAATAACCGGAAATCCGAGAGAATCCAGCATTTTTCTTATCTGTCTGTTCATTCCCTGATATAAAATCACCTGCAATACTGTATTTTTTCCGTCATATTCTATTATGGAAGAATCGGCATAAGCAATTTTCCCCTGTTCTATTTCAATACCTTTTGCCATTTGAATAAGGTGCTGTGTATTCATCCTTCCCTGTGCGCATACTCTGTATATTTTAGGAATTTTAATGGAGGGATGAGTCATTTTATTTATAAAATCACCGTCATTTGTAAGGATAAGCAGCCCGGTAGAGTCTTTATCCAATCTGCCGACGGGTTTTAATTCTTTCAATTCCGCAGGAAGAATGTCATAAATAGTTTTTCTTCCCTTTTCATCACTCATTGTTGTGATATAGCCTGCAGGTTTATAGTATTTTACATATACGAGGTTGGCTTTTTTCAAAGGCTGTCCGTTAACAAGAACCCTGTCCCTGTTTGTTACAATATAACCGAGCTCAACAATAGTACGGCCGTTGACTTTAACCGCACCGCTTTCTATAAGTTCATCCGCTTTTCTTCTGGAGCATAAGCCCGAAGATGCGATAAACTTATTTAATCTAACCTGTTCAACTTTTTGTTTTTTTCTGCCAAACATAATTTTAACGATTTTCTTACTGCAATCATGAATAAAAATCAGCAAAATTGCAAGCTGATTGCATACATTTTCGACACTTGATAAAATAAATTTTATGGAATTGCTAAAAATGTCTGAGGCGGCCTCGCTTGTACTCAAGAGCATCCTGAGATGTATGGCTCGTAAACTCGCCTACATCTCAAGCTAGAAGTGGTACACGGAGTGCGAGTGACGCAAAGTCTAGCATTTTGCGACTCTGCCGAAGAAACAATTAAGTATTGTTTCTGAGAGGTAGACCCCATGTACTTGTTGCCTGTGCTGGACTTGTTGAGAAAAATGGACTTGTTTATTGCACAGGTTCAACGGGTAATCGGAGTCAGTTGACAATATGAAATTATTCAAAAGAGAATATAAAAATTTACTGATTATTTTTGTTATTTTTTTGATAAATGTATTTTTGTTCAAATACAAAATGTACAATCTCAATACGGATTTTGGAAGAGAAGCTTATTTCCCTGCAATAATGGCGGACGGAGCAGTTCTGTACAAAGATATTTTTAATACATTTATATGTCCGTTTTCTTATCTTTTTAATGCAATTTTGATAAAATTATTCGGACATAGTTTAAATGTTTTGTTTATTGCCGGTGCAGCAAATGCATTTGCGATTACGGGGGGAATTTATCTGCTTTCACGTGAATTTCTAAACAAAACAATATCTATGGCAATTGCATTATTTATTATCTTCTATTCCTGCTTTTATACGGGTCTTATGAATTATATTACTCCGTATTCCTATGCGGTTGTTTACGGATTGTGTGCGGTAGTTTTTTCTCTGTTTTTTTATACCTTATATTTAAAACATACAAATACATCATTTTTGTACATAGCTTTTATGTTCTCAGGCATAGCAGCTTCCTGCAAATATGAATTTATTCTGTATTCTTTTATATTGTTTCTTATATTTTTTCTTTCAAAACCGGAGCTGAAAAAAACAGTATTAAGTATTCTGTTTTTCCTTGTTGTTCCTTTTGTTTGTGTTTTAACATTGTATTTACAGGGGTTAAGACTGACGGATTTGCAAAACTATTTTGAAATTTTAAAAAGATTTGTTCATCATCCTTATCTTCAAAAAGTATATGCAACATCGTTTTTCTTTGATATTCGATCTTTTATTACATCTTTAAAAAATTTTATTACAATTACTGCTGTGGCAGGAATTGTATTTTTTCTGTATAAAAAATCTGATGAAACAAAAAATAAAATATATCCTGTGTTACTCACCGTGTTATCTGTATTTTTATTGATACTTTGCCTATGCTGTGTAAAATTTCTTGAGTTTTGCGTTTATGATGCTGTTTCATATCTGCCGGTGTTTGTTTTTATACTGGCTGCCGTAAAAATTAAAGAGATAGTAAAAGACAGGGCTGTTTTGCTGATTACTATGGCTTCACTGGCTGTGTCCGCTAAATGTTTCTGGTATTTTGCCAATAATTTTTACGGAAGATACTTTTTGCCTCTTTTAATTATTGCTTTGTTTATAATAATTTTCAGATTTTTTTGTAAACCTGAATATCAAAAATATCTGCAAAAATCTTTGATTTTTATAATGGCAGTTCTTGCTTTGTCTTCGTTCCGGCTCAATCTTGTCGGACTTGTGCTGAAAAATACCGTAATCAAAACACAAGCAGGTAAAATATGCGCCCGGAAGACAGATGCACAGATTTATAATAATATTCTGCATTTTGTGAATGAACGGACAAAGCATGATGAAACAATTGCAGTACTTGGCGCGGCTCCTTTAATCAACTTTTTAACGAGAAGAAATTCCGTTAACTTTTATAACCATTTTGATGAGGCAATAGCAGGCGCATATGGAGAAAGCAAAATTATTGAAGCTTATTCAAAAAATATGCCCGATTACTTTATAATCTTTTGTAATACGGATAAGAATTATGACTTTTGCCATACGTACGGGCAAAATATATGCAAGTTTATAAAAAGCGGCTATATAGAAGAATTATCCGTAAAAACTAAAGGTACAAACGATTATGCTTTGATTTATAAAAATAAGCGGGTGGATAAGTAATGGAGTTTATCAAAAAAGAATATAAAACGATATTATTAATGTCGCTTTTGTTTTTTGTGTCAGCGTTTTTATTCAAATACAAAATGACGGATTTATACATTGATTTTGGACGAGAAACAATTATTCCCCTTTCAATACTTGAGGGTAAAGTATTATATCGGGATATATTTTCTATTTACTTTCCTTTTTCATATCTTTTAAATGCAGTATTTTTAAAACTATTAGGTGTAAATCTCAAAACCTTTAATATAATAGGATTTCTAAATACATATGTGATTTTTATCAGTTTTTATTTTATTGCAAGAAATTTTTTAGACAGGGTCTATTCTGTATTGTTGTGCTTTTTTATGCTTTTTGTCTGTGCAATTGTGCCTGCCGTAACAAATTATATAACACCGTACTCTTATGCTGCCGTATATGGTATAAGTTCTGTCTGTTTATGTATATTATGTTCGCTTTCTTACTTTAAAACCTGCAGAACAATATTTTTATATATCGCCTTTTTATCAGCAGGAATAGCTCTTGCAAATAAGTTTGATTATGTTTTTTGTATAATACCTTTAATTTGGGCTGTTTTATACAAAAAAACAACAATAAAAACAAAAGCCAAAACAATTTGTATATGCTGTGCATTGTATTTTATGCCTATTGCTGTTTCATTTGCTATACTTGCATATCAGGGTTTAACAATATATGACCTTAACAATTATTTTCAAATCATAAACAGGTATATTCATTCTCCTCTTTTATATGAATTTTACAGAGGGACTATGACTTTTTCTCTGAAAGAATTTATCGGCGAAATTATACTGATGTTTATTAGTGCGGGTATTTTTGTGTCGGTATTTAATATCTTAAAATTTTTTGCAAATAAAAATATAAAAAACACGGAATTACCGATATTTACTGCATTATTTTTTATGTTTTATAAATTGGAAATTTTTTCAACGACTCTATTTTTTCACTATTTCCCTCTGCTTTTATTTCTTCTTTTCATTTTTAAAATAAAAGAAATTAAAAATAATCCGCAATTATTGTTTTTGATACTCATGACGTTTTCGTTTGGCATAAAGTCGCTTTTTTTATTAAATACATCCCAATACGGAAGGTATTTTCTGTCGTTTTATATGATATGTATTGTGATAGTACTCGTGCAGTATTATTTTTTAAAGGATAGCGATATCAATAAAAGTGCTGTTGTGCTGGTGCTGTGTGCACTTATAACTGCCAATTTGTGCATAAACATAGAGACATTTAAATATTATTCCAACAAAATCCAAACACCTCGCGGCACTGTATGCGCAACGGAAAAGGATAAAAAAATCTTTGATTACATTATTAATTACGTAACACAGAATACCGATAAAAACGACAAAATAGTTGTTCTTAGAGAAAGTTCAATAATAAATTTTTTAACGGACAGAAAAACAGATGATTTTTACAATCATTTTGAAAATATATCCTTTTATGCATTTGGTGAGGATAACATAATCAGCCACTACAATAAAAACAAGCCTGATTATTTCATAATTTTTACTTCACAAACCGATAACAATGCATTTTGTAACGGATATGGTGCTAACACCTGCCGCTGGATAGAAAAAAATTATAATTTAAAACAAATAATAAAATCCGAGCCGTTAATTTTAATATTTGAAAAAATATGATAAGATAAGAAATTATTTGAGCATTAAGAGGTCTTAAAAAAATGAGATTATTCAAACCCCACGATTTGCCGGGGACATTAATATGTGTAGAGGGTATAGACGGTTCAGGCAAGTCAACACAGCTGGCGATTTTGAGAGATTGGCTGAAATCCAAAAATCTCGATGTCATATTTACGGAGTGGAATTCGTCTGACTTGATATCTCAAACTACCAAAAAGGCTAAAAAGAAAAACCTCCTGAGTCCGAGAACTTTCAGCCTTTTACATGCGGTAGACTTTGCTGACAGACTGGAGCAGATTATTATACCTGCAATGAAAGCTGGATTTATAGTGCTTGCGGACAGATATGTTTATACGGCATTTGCTCGTGATGTAGCCAGAGGGGTAGATAAAGACTGGGTAAGAAACCTTTACGGTTTTGCCGTAAAACCGGACTTAACGCTTTATTATAATATCTCTGCGGAGATATCACTCGAGAGAATATGCGCCAATCGTGCACCTTCTTTCTATGAAGCAGGCATGGATTTAAAACTCAGCAACAACCCGTATAAAAGCTATGTAATATTCCAGAACAGAGTAAATGAAGAATATGCAAATATGGTGGACGAATTCGGTCTGGTAAAAATAGATGCAAACAGTACTATTCATGCAAAACAGGTCATATTAAGACAGTATGTCACGGAACTTTTAAGTAAAAAAGGAATAAATATATAATGAGCAGCTGCAATACAAACGGACATAAAGGGTTGTTAATAGTAATAGAAGGAACTGACGGTTCCGGTAAATCCACACAGATTGAAAAACTCCGCAGATGGATTGAGGACAAAAGCTACGGCTGTATGGTCTCTGAGTGGAAAACGTCAAGGCTTATTGCCAATGTTATAGACGATGCAAAAGACAGAAACCTTCTTAATGCTACGACGTTCAGTCTTTTATATGCGGCAGATTTTGCTGACAGATTGGAAAACACAATTATTCCAGCATTAGATTCCGGATTTGTAGTCCTTTTAGACAGATATACTTATACGGCTTTTGCCAGAGATGTAGTAAGAGGACTTAATATGGATTGGGTCAAAAAGTTATATGACTATGCCCCAAAGCCGGATCTTGTGTTTTATCTTGATATGCCGATTGATATTCTGCTCAAAAGAGTAATCGGAACAACCGGTTTGGACTATTGGGAATCCGGCAGAGACATAGGTCTCAGTACTGATTTTTATGAAAGTTTTAAAATTTATCAGGCAAAATGTCTTGAAGAATACAATAAAATGAAAGATGAGTATAATTTTGTCAGCATAGATGGGACACTGCCGAGAGAAGATATTCATAACATAATGATAGAACATGTAGAAAAACTGCTAAACACAGGAAAATTGGATTAAGATGCTATTTAAGTACGGAATATTCAACAAGTTTTGAGATATTTCCATTCCATTCTTTTTCCCATTTATCAATAATAATATCGGCAGGAGTCAGACCTTTATTGATATTTTCCATTAACGGCTCAAGCAGTCTTTCTTCTGATTTGCCGTAAGTTTTTAAGCTGTTATAAGAAACAGATATAATTTCTTTTGCTATATCTTTTAATTGATATCCGTTAATTTCCATATCCAGTGCATATTTGGGCGTTTCGTTTCTCAGATATTCAAAATCCGAATATGTAAAACCTTGTAACAAAGCTTCCGTTGATTCCATTGCATCGGCGTTGTATATAAGCCCCTTCCATAAAGCAGGAACAGAACATATTAATGAAGATCTTTGATTATCATGGTTTCTTATTTCTATATAACTTTTAAATCTTACATCCGGAAAATACAGGCTAAGATGAGTTTCCCAGTCCTGTTTGTTTGCAGCAAATCCCTGCCAGCCGTATTTTAAAAACTGCCTGAATGTAATATTCTCAGTCTTTAGTGCAGTTTTCTTTCCATTTATGAATCTTTCTATAAAAATCATAGGAACATCAAGCAAAATTTCTGTATAACCATCAAAAGAGAATTCGCCTGTAAATACCTTTTCACTCACAAGCCCGCAGCGGTCATTATCAGTCTCCAGCCAGCTTGCAGCCCTGTTTGATTTATATTTTGTTAATTTTCCAGCTCTCACCGGTGAATTTGCAAACATTGCACTAACTATCGGTGAAAGCTTTAACGCAAAAGCGAACTTTTTCATTGCATCTTCCTGCGAAGAATAATCAAAGCTGGATTGTATTCCTGCTGTTTCTCTCATCATAATAAGAGGTTTTTTTGCAACGGTCGGAAGATATTTAGTCATATATTCGTAGCGTTTTTTGGGGATAATATTTATTTTATCAAATGTGGAAACGGGCTGGATACCATATCCCAGCCAGCATATACCAAAGTTTTCAGCAATTTCGGCTGTTTCTTTATTATAAATATCAAGATATTGTTTTACATCACAAAGATTATCCGAAGGAATAAGGCTCAATTCAGTTTGTGAACCGGGCTCCAGAGATATTACTCCGTCTTTATCAGACAGCCCCAGAATGGAATTGTTTTCATACACAGGCTGTTTGTTGTTCTTTTTATAAGACTGCAAAAATTTTGCAACATCATAATAAGATGCAGCTTTATAATCATGTATTTTTACAGGCAGTTTTTCAAACTCAACGCCGGTACGTTTTTGTGCAACAATATCAGACATTTTTATTCCATCCCAAAACACCTGCGCCAATTGGGATTTTGAGGTTATAATATTTTCCTGTAATTCTACTTTTGTGTGATTTAGCATAACAATTTAACACAACTGGGGTATATCAATTTTGCCCTGTTTAAGTTCAATAAGATTAATTAATTTTTCCATTAAGATATCCTGAAAACGTTCATTATTATGGGCATTTATCTCTCGTATAAAATAGCAGGGGCTTGTAACATTTATTTCCATTATCTTGCCGTCTGCAACATCCAGCCCTGCCATATAAAGCTCTACTGCATTTAAATGTTTGGCAACATGCAGCGCCATTTCTTTTTCTTCCTTTGTAAGCTTTGCTGTTTCAAAATATTTGTCCGAATGCATGCTGAATTTAAAATCATCTTTGCCCGGAAGTTTTATTATACATTCATCAAAGACGTGTTCTCCGACAATCAAAATACGTTTGTCTCCGTATTTGGCTCCTTCAAGATATTCCTGCACCATAACCATAGTTTTGCCGTTATTGGTAAGATTTTTTATAATAGCATTGATATTCTTTTCTTCCGTATCAAGGTAATACACACCTCCGCCAAAACACTGGTTCAAAGGTTTTATGATAGCTTTTTTGTGCTCTCTGACAAAAGCTTTTATATCATCGGAATTTGTTGTAACAATATTTTTAGGAGCATATTCCTCAAAATAATTTAAATGGAACTTTTCGTTAAAATTTTTAATCGCAACAGGATTATTGATTACTATAGTTCTTTCGGAATCTACAAAATCAAAGACGTTGCACGCATTTATATAGTCAATATCCACAGGCGGATCCGGACGGAAAAATACTATATCAAAATGTTCTATAATATATCTTTGGGGCTCTTCTTTTTTATAAAAAATATTATTGTCTTTCAGGCAGGTTTCATAACAAACGGCAAAAGCTGTTTTGCCCTCTGTATACAAGCCTCCTTTTACAGCAGTATAAACTTCATAATCTCTTTGCAAAAACTCTTTTATCAACCAGAAGTTTGTTACAAGATCATTAAACTCAAAATATTTGAGCTCCAAATCATCAATAATAAAAAGAATAGATTGTTTTAAAGGCATAAAATTGCTCCCTATACAAATATATCAATTAAAGTAAAAATTACAATGATATAATATGATTAAGCCGCATGCTTATTCTATCTGGCCAACAGTCTGTGTTAATTTTAAAATATTTATAAAAATTTATGTAATTAGAAAGAAAAAGGAGAAAAAATGAAACTTCTACACGCAATGATAAGAGTAAAAAATATAGAAGACTCTATGAAATTTTATACAGAACTTTTGGGATTGAAAAAAACTCACGAGATTAAACTAGATGACTGTATTTTACACTTTTTAAAAGGCGAAGATTCTGATTTTGAAATCGAATTAACACAAAATTTTGAAAACCCCGAAGAAGGATATAAAAACGGCAATGCTTTCGGACATTTTGCACTGGAAACAAAAGATATGGATGAATTTGATAAAAAGTTTAAAGCTTTTGGCGGCGAATATCTATACGAACCTTATATTATGGAAGAAGCGCAATCTAAAATCGCTTTTATAAAAGATCCTGACGGAAATGAAATTGAAATTATTCAAAAATTATAAATTATATAGCTTCCGGACATTTAAGTTTTTTCTTGAGCAGAGATAATATAATTAACCGAAACAATAAAAGGAGAGAAAAATGACGGACAATAAAAGAGTGTTGTTGTGTATTATGGACGGTTGGGGAATAAATACAAACTGTCCTAAAGATGCAACAAAAACAGCAAATACACCTAACTTTGACAAATTAAAAGAAACAGAAAAATATACTCAGATAAATGCCTCCGGTGAATATGTCGGTCTTCCTGACGGACAGATGGGCAACTCGGAAGTAGGACACCTGAACCTGGGTGCCGGTCGTGTCGTTTATCAGGATTTAACAAGAATCAACAAAGAAATCAGAGAAGGAAAATTCTTTGAAAATAAAGAGTTTAGAGCTGCTATTGAACATGCAAAGAAAAATAATTCTTCACTTCACCTCTACGGGCTTGTTTCTACAGGCGGTGTACACAGCTCATTTGACCATGTTAAAGCTTTAGTAAAAATGGCTGCTGAAAACGGACTTAAAAAAGTTTATGTACACGCTTTCTTAGACGGAAGAGACACACCTCCTAAGAGTGCCGTAGAATTTCTTGCGGAACTTGAAGAAGAACTGAAAAAATATAATCTGCCTCAAATTGCAACAATCTCTGGCAGATACTGGGCTATGGACAGAGACAACCGCTGGGAAAGAGTTGAAAAAGCATACAATGCATTGCTTCTCGGTGAAGGAATACAGGCAGCAAACTCTGAGGAAGCAATCAAAGCTTCTTATGACAAAGATGTTACGGATGAGTTTGTCGAACCCACCATTACAAATTCTGATCCTGACTCCCGTATAAAAGACAATGATTCTATTATCTTCTTTAACTACAGACCGGACAGAGCCAGAGAAATTACACGTGCTATGACTTTTGAAAACTTTGACGGATTTCAAAGAAAAGCAGTAAGAAAAAATCTTTACTATGTTTGTATGGCACAGTATGATGAAACTTTCCCTCTGCCGATAGCATATCCGCCGGAAAAACTTACAAACATTCTGGGTGATGTGCTTGATGCAAACGGTATCAAACAGTTTAGAACAGCAGAAACAGAAAAGTATGCTCATATCACATTCTTCTTCAACGGCGGAGAAGAAAAATCCGGCAAACTGGAAACAAGAGCACTCGTTGCTTCTCCAAAAGTTGCAACTTATGACCTTCAGCCGGAAATGAGCGCACCTCAGGTTTGCGAAAACGTGCTAAAAGCGCTTGACAATCCGGAATACGGATTTATTCTTGTAAATTTTGCAAATCCGGATATGGTCGGTCACACAGGTGTATTTGAGGCAGCGGTTAAGGCTTGTGAAACCGTTGATACTTGTGTCGGTAAAATTGCACAAAAAGCAAAAGAAAACAATGTTATTATGCTTTTAACAGCCGATCACGGAAACTCTGAGTGTATGGAAGATCCGAATACTCACGCACCGTTTACGGCTCATACAACAAACCCTGTTCCGTTTATATTAATTAACGGAAACGGCAAATATGAACTCAAAGAAACAGGTGCTTTGTGTGACGTTGCACCTACTGTTTTGCAGCTTCTTGGTATAAAACAGCCGGAAGAAATGACAGGACATTCTTTGATTAAATAGTTAACTTTTGTTAAAAAAATAAATAGAAATATCAAATTGCATTATTTACAAACTTATTCTTATTGCAAAGAGAAAAAAGGACAGTAAATAATGCAATTTTCTTATTCAATTACCACAAAACCCGCTGTATCTTTGTTAAATACAAAACAGTACACAGCGGAGAGGAGTCAGGATACAGAAATTGGACAAAATAATACAATAAAACCGGTACAAAAGTTTTATGCACAAAATCTTGCTGCTTTGGGCGTAAATTTTAAAGGAAGCAATGATAATCAAAAAACTCTGGAACAATTACGTAATGAATATACATGGTATGTAAATGCTGATCATACAAAACCGCTTGATGCTTTTTTAAAAATAAAAACTGATAAAGAAAATATGAACAAGCTTTTCTGCAGTATATTGAAAGATTCCGATTTAAGTTATAACCTTATTAACGATATTGCCGGAAGAGCAAGAGACTCTAAAAGAAATTATAAAATACTGAAAGAGCTTTTGGGAGAAAACTCTGATAATTTAAAATTTTTCCTGCCTAGTAATCCATACAGCAAGGCATTTGAATCTTATATGGACAAAAGATACAATGATGCCAAATGTGTTGAATCTTTATTAAAATTGAGACCGGACTGGAGAGAATCTGCACTAATCGGCAAATATAAGCAGCTGTATGGTACGGAATCTTTGAAAATAGGTAATTTACCGGATGAATTTAAAAACGGAGTATTTGAACAAATTTATGACTATTTAAAAACATACTGTCAGTTTAGCGGATATAAAACCAGTGAAGAAATTCCGCCACTTAAAATTGGTAACAAAGAATACCATTTTGAATATTTTACTGAGGGTAAAACTGATAAAAATGTATTTGGTGTATATACACCAGAGAAAAAATATGTATTTAAAATGGCAGAAGAAAGCAAAAAAAGTCTGAATAAACCCTTTTCATTGGGTGCACTTGCTTTAATAGATTCTTATCTGACGTTAAATAATTGCAGAAATATTGCACCGTTATATTATTATGATCATGACAGAAACACTTGTATATACAAATACCAGGATCATAATTCTGTCCATCGTAAATTAACAACGCCTAGCGAGGTAAACAGCTTTATGCCGGATTTTGAGGCATTAGGTATGTGCTATAACGATACAATAGGACATGACAACTATTTTCTTTCCGACAGAGACTGTGAATTATCTCCTGAAATGCAATGTTCTGTGTCTTCTCTTCCATCAAAAGAGTTGATATCAGTAGACAATGACCATGTAACGTTTTCATCTCCGTTTATGTTATTAGTGACAAAATACAATACTCCATTACCAAATGCGATGCAAACGGCATTTTAGCGTGGCATGTGTCTTCTTTATATAGAACGATAATATAAAGTAAATTGACAATGAATTATATACTCTTTAATATTATTTTATGCATAAATCAGACTCAATTTTTGTAGATTTTAATATTAAAGAAAAAATCAGAAAAACGGAAATTGCCGGAGCAGAAATAGGCGGTGCCGCATCATTTCCTTTTATGAAAGAAAATGACAATCCCGCTAAACCTCTTATTGCACTGGAAATTCCGTATAACATTGACGAGGGTTATCCGGATATAATAAAAGAAAAATGGCGGGGCAAATCACTTCCGCAAATACTTGAAGAAGCAGACAGCTCTAATGCGGATATAATTTCCATAAAATTTAATATTTCTGAAAATTTATTAAATGAAAAAATATCAGAAATCAAAGATTTTTTAAAAAATATTGCTTCCAAAATCAAAAAAACTTTGATTTTGCGCGGTGCCAATAACAATAGTATTGATGTAAAACTTATACCGGTACTTGCCCAAAATGCGCCTAAAGAAAGCATAATCGCCTTTGCCGATGAAGAAACTTATGAACAGATAGTTCCTTATGTGACAAAGTATAACCATATACTGGTACTAAGAACACCTATTGATATAAATCTGGCAAAAGAGTTGAATATACTATCAATAGATAAAGGCATGAGCCCTGACAGGATACTTATTGATCCTGATATGGGCGGACTCGGCTACGGATTGGATTATGGATACAGTATTATAGAAAAAATTAAACAGGCGGCATTTGATGGAGATACAATGCTCAATATGCCGATAATTGCATTCATAGGTGAAGAATCCTACCGTGCAAAAGAGGCAAAAACAGATTCCTTTGAAAAAAACTGGGGAGATTATAAAGAAAGATCCTCCATGTGGGAAATATCGGGTGCAGCAGCAATGATTAGTGCGGGAGCAGACATAGTTGTTTTATGGAATCCTGAAAGTATAAAAGTGTTAAAAGGGATAATATAGTGGAATTAACAGGTTTACAAATTTTTAAATATCTTCCGGGTGCAAAAAAAGCGGAAGGCACAAACTGCAAAAAATGCGGATGCCCAACCTGTATGGCTTATGCTCTAAAATTGGCAAAAAAACAGACAGATATAGAAAAATGTCCTCATATTCCTGACGAATTAAAAGAAAAATTTTCAGAAGCATCAAAAATACAACAACACGAAATAAAACTTTCTGACAACCTTGTAACGGGCGGCGAGACAGTAATGTTCCGCCATGATAAAACTTTTGTTAACAAAACAGTCATAGCTATTCATCTGGATGCAGATGCTGCGGATTTTGATACAAAGCTGGAAAAAATAAAAAATTATCATACGGAAAGAATCGGAGAAATCTTCAAAGTAGATGCTGTTTACCTGACCGGTACAAATAAAGATATTGCTCGTAAAAAGCTTCAAAATGAAAATATTGCGGTAATTCCCGATGACAGCTTGTATTCCATAGCCAGCGGAAATGATATAGAAGAACTTGAACAAGAATCTACAAAACTTCTTTCGCAGGGTAAGAAGAATATAATACTTGAGCTGGAATACGGCAAAAAATCGGTTGCGGAAATTGCGGAACAGCTTACATATATAAGACGTGCCGCAATTATAAAACGATATGAGCCTCTGACTTATCCGGTGATGGTGAAACTGCCGCAGAATATTGATTCTTTGCAGGCATGCGCCGTTGCTTCACTTTTGGTATGCAGGTATGCAAATATAGTTGTGCTGAATGATTTTAACGAAGCACTCTTAACAACACTGTTTACGCTGAGACAAAATATTTATACAAATCCGCAAAAACCATTGCAGGTAGAAGCAAAAATATACGAATTTAATGAACCCGACAGAAACGCACCGGTACTGTTAACAACAAACTTTGCTCTTACATACTTTGCAGTAGCGGGAGAGTTGGAATCACTGCCATGCGGTTCATACCTCGTTGTAACGCCGTCGGATGGCATGAGCGTGCTTACGGCCTGGTCTGCAGACAAATTTACGGCCGACCTTGTCGCAAAGTCTGTAAAAGATTTTGAACTTGCAAAAAAGGTGGATACGCGCTCTATTATTATTCCGGGACTGCTTTCTCATATGAAGGACGAACTGCAAGAAGCAATGCCGGAATGGAATATCGTTACGGGTACAATCGAGGCGTGTCAGATTCCGGAATTTTTGAAAAGCAGAGAATCATTGTAAAAACAGCGGTATATGACCCGAATACATCAGGATATTCCAGCCTTTGTAATATTTTATCTGGGTTGCGCTGCCTGTCGGGATAAATACTCTGTTCTGGTTTTCGACAGGTATCTCCAGTGCATTACGTATGGCCGCTCTTATAAAATTAGAATGCGTAACAACAACAATTCTTTTTGTAAGATTTTCTTCAATGAGATTATTAACAGTGTCTTCTACTCTTGCATCAAATTCAAGAAGAGTTTCTCCGCCTTCAGGTGCATAGCTGGAGGTAAGTTCATGGTATTTTTGCAGCTGTTCGGGGTATCTTTCTTCTATTTCCATATAGCTAAGCCCCTTCCAAATACCAAATTCCTGATTTTTCAGCTCAGGACGGATTTCAAAATCCTGTCCGTACTCTTTTGCAACAAACTGGGCTGTTTGTATACAGCTTAAAGAAGAGCCTGTGTATATCTTGTCTACCTGCGGTGAACGATGGATTATCCATTTTGCAATACGTTCCGCTTCTTCCTGACCTTCTTCATTTAACGGCGGGTGGCTTTCTTTGTCGCATATACGGTTTTCTTCCGTATAAAGAGTTGCCCCGTGAGCTATAAAGGTAATTTTGCATTTACGTTTAAACAGCATAATGTCTCTCCGTTATTTTTTGTATGATTTTTGTCGGAACAAAAAGCAAAAACTTTAATATCTGCGGCAAAAATAAATTAAAAGACCGAGATTTTTTTAATCCCGGTCTTTATTATAACTTTTAACTCTTATTCAAGAATCATTCCGTTAGTCAGGTCGATTCTGACAGGTTTTGTCAATTTCAGATTAAGGATATCGCCTTCTTTAATCTGGATTTTGTGACCTTTAATGATTTTTAAATACAAAGTTTTCCAGAAACCTTCCGGTCTGTATCCGCCGAGAGCTTCACCGCAGAAAGCAGCAGTCTGATTTCTGTCAGTAGTGATTGTATGAGTTTCCATAGTTACTTCACCGTTTCTGACAAATAATCTGCCGATTTTTACGTTTGATATTTTTCCGCTCAAAGCGTCATTTTCAACAAGAAGCAGATATTTTTCCGGCGTTACAAGGTTTTTAGGGAGTTTAGAAAGGAACTCATCGCCCGCTTTTGATTTTTTGCAGGTAATTTCCTTATTAACAACCATTATAGGAATAACTGTTCCGGCAGGAATAGTAGCTATATATCCTTCCAGTGTTGTTGTCGGAATAATAATACCTTCTGCCAGTCTCGGGCTCATAGCTTCTTTCAGCTTTTCGTTAGGATTCAATTTTGCCTGTTCAAGCATTTTTACTAAAAATGCAGCCAATTCAGCTCTTGTTGCAGGTCTGTTTGCGTTAATAACATTTTCTTCGCCTGGCTCTTTAACTACCATACCGAGAATTTCAGCCTTACCTGCAGCTATGATAAGCCAATCCGGAATCTGCTGGTAATCTGTATAGCTGTTTTCCAGTATTTCTACAGCTTTTTGGTTTGATATAGTTTCTGTTGTCAGTGCGTTTACCGTTGTAGATATTACGTGGCCTCTTGACACTGTTCCGTAAGGATCAAAGTGTCCGTCAGTATAACCTTTTAAAAGATCAAACATAACAGCTCTCTGCACCATACCGTAGAACCAGTCTTTTTCACTTACGTCAGTGAATTTGGCAGGCTTTTTAATATCAGCGTTTTGCTGATCAAAAGCCTTCACTACCATAGTAGCAAATTCTGCTCTGGTAACGTTTTGGTCCGGACGATAGTTACCGTCAGGATATCCGACAACAACATTAAAATCAGTTAAAATTTGAATCTGCTTGTATGCCCAGTGATCTTTCGGCAAATCTGCGTAATCTTTAGCAAAAGATATTGCGGAAGTAAACCCGAAAACCATTGCAAGCATTATAGCTTTTGTTAAAAGTTTCTTCATAAAGTTCTCCTTAATACCTAAACACTTTGTGTTATTATGCTAGATTTTACCAGTATAAAGAATCAGTTGCAAGGAATCGTTATATATCTTTACCATTGTTGTGAATATCTTTTTACATAGAAATTATCATCATTTTTTAAATTTTCTTTTATACGCTCCAGAACAGGGCTTGTCTCAGACAGATATGACAGCACCATTGCAGTCTTTTCTCGAATTGTATAATCTCTGAATACGGAAGTTTTTTCCAAAACTTTTTCCAATCTTGCATCAGCCGGTGCTTTTATGACAGCCAGCGCCTCAAGACACCAGTAAAGGTTAAAAAGTTTTTTTGTGTACCAGTTGCTTCTTTTTAGCTTTTCCAGCTCCTCAAAAACATAATCAATCCTATGGTATAAATTTTCAAGAAAATATTCTTTTTCATTTATATAAGGCAAAACTTCGATAATCATACGGCAGATATTTGGATTTATGTCATTTACAGCTTTTAGCAGGCTATCGAGAATAGTCCTTGTCTGAAAAAATGCCGCATAACTTTCTTCTTTCATAAACTCATTAACTTTATGAGCACACGCCTCACGTATCAGTGCAGCATGATTTGTTAGGTGAAAAATCAGTATATCTGCTTCTTGCTGTGATAGAATCGAATCCAGTTTTAATATACAAATCTGTTTTTCTATATCCGTTTGAGGAAATTTGGAAGAATCTATGTTCAAAATATCAAAAACTTCTTCTCTTGTATAAGTTTTTTCACAAAAATCTGCAGCCCTTTCTATTTCCGCTTCGGTATCAGTTACAATTTGATTTTGCATATTATTTAAAATTTGAACATCTTTATTCATAGACACAAATATATCATAACCGGTGCTTAAAAAAATCTGTATAAAATTTTAAATTATTAATGCACAATCAAGAAAGGATTTAAAAGTGAGAGAACTTGTAGATTTAATGAAAGAACTTTTTTTAATTAAAGAAGAGAAAGCCGCAATAGTAGGGTTAAGCGGATTTAAAAAAACTAGAAAATCCGGTGTAAAAAGAACAAAAAAGAAAGTAAACAAAGAGGTCAAATTATCCGACCTTATGAGAAGAGCCTAAAATAACATATAGAGATGGCTATATTTCACAAACATGCAAAATCTTTTTGTTTGTTGTATTATAGACCTATGTTTAAAAATATAGACAAGCGGAAACTGGTTTCATTTTTATCTTTTGTACTAAAGCATTTTTATGCTTTTGAAAGTCTTTTTTATAATTGTAAAAATATAAACTATCCAAAACAGAAACCCGTAATTTTTGCTCTGTGGCATGCCCATCAGTGTGCACTGTATGCAAACGAAGACAGAGGAAATCTGAATGTAATGATATCAAAGTCCAATGACGGTGATATCATTGCAGCTGCAACAGAACATGTAGGAATAAAAGTCGTCAGAGGTTCTTCAAAACGTTCCGGTGCCTCGGCATCGTTAGCACTTTTAGAAAAACTTGAGCAGGGAGAATGTGCCGCTATTACAATAGATGGTCCAAGAGGTCCTTTCGGTGTTGTAAAAGAAGGCATTATAAATATTGCAAAATTATCACAGGTTCCGATTGTTCCGATGATATGGTATTCACCGTCAAAATGGCTGTTAGAATTTGATACCTGGGACAAATTCCGTTTTCCGTTTCTTGGTGTAAAAACTATTGCCGTATATGGTGAGCCTATATATGTAAAATCGGATTGTTCTCCGGAAGAAGCCGAAGAATACAGGCTAAATGTCGAAAATAAACTCAAAGATTTATACAAGTACGCTCAGGAAAATTTTGATGAGCTTTTAAAAAGCTAATCATACATATATCTTAATATTTTTTTAAACCGGTTAAACTTGTGCCGCTTTTCTGCCGATAATTATATTGTAGTGTTTATGCAGGTATTTTGAGGGTTAAATATGACTTCAATTATGAAAAAAGAAATTTTTGAAGAACCGGGAGTTGTTAAACATTTGTTAGACAGTTATGTCACTGATGAGAACAAAATTTCTATAGACTTGCCCGAAAAAATTGACAATATTGTTATAGTTGCAAGCGGCTCTTCTTACAACTGTGCGGCAATAGCAGCACCTTTGTTTATAGAATACGTACAGATACCCTGTGAATATGAATATTCCAGCGAATTTATACTGCAGAAAAAACACTTTATAACACCAGATTCATTATACATATTTGTTTCGCAATCAGGTGAAACTTCTGATACCCTGAAAGCCTTAAACATAATAAAAGAACAGGGCGTTAAAACAATGTGTATCACAAACTCCAAAGATTCCACAATGTGGAAATTATGCGATTACAAAATATTATCCGATGCTGGAGAAGAAAAAAGTATTGCATCTACTAAAGCTCTAACCGCACAAATATTTTGTTCAATTCTAGTTATGCTGAAACTCGTATCACAAAATGGTGTGGATATTTCAGGATATTTGAACACTATGCGCAGATTACCCGCATATCTGGAAAGAATAAAAATAGACGCACAAAAAATAGAGCAGGCTGCCCGTTTGACTGCAGATTTCCAAAATATCTCAATACTCGGAAACAAAAACTATTATCCGATTGCAAAAGAAGGTGCCCTAAAAATGAAAGAGACCTGCTATCTCAATGTTATGGCTTATCCCTTTGGCGAATTTATGCACGGGCATGTGGCTGTGTTAAACCAAAAATCAATTGTAATTGCAATTATAGATGAAGAGAATGCCGAATTTGCAATGCGAAATCTAAAAAAAATTAAAGATGAATACAACCCGAAAATAATATGTATAACCTCTGTTCAGGATGTAAAATCGGGTGATATAAATATCTATATAAAAACAAAACGTAAATTAAAAGCTATATTTGGTTCTTTGCTGACTCTTCAACTAATGGCGTGCGAAATGGCAAATCTGCTGGATAAAAATCCTGATTCGCCAAAAGGGCTGCACAAAGTTGTAAAAGACTGAAAAACACGCACTATACAGCACTAAAATACGTATAATCTTTTTACATAATAATATTAATCATTACATAAAAACTGTCACCTAATTGTAGAATATGTCTGAGGCGGCCTCGCTTGTAGAAGTGGTCCACGGAGTGCGAGTGACGCCAAGTCTAGCATTTTGCGGAAGTGACCCCATGCACTTGTTGCCTGTGCCGGACTTGTTTTTAAAAACTGACTTGTTTATTGCACAGGTTCATCAAGTAGTCGGAGTCAGTTGACAATATGAAATTATAGTAATAATACTACTACTGTTTTTTAGAATATCCTATGAAAACTTTATATAAACTATTAACATTAATACAACTAGCCCGGCCGGAGCATTAAACCAAAAGCAAATAAGTACTAATATTTTTTGTAAAACAATTCACAGGGAGGAATAAAACTATGGATAAAGTTGTCTATTTTGATGTTCAAGATGATGAGCAGGAATTCTTGAAATCACATAATGAAGGCAAATACAACTATTATCTGGAAAAAAATTCGCTTACTAATATTTCACAAATACCTGACGAATACAAAGATGCAAGAATAATTTCTGTTTTTACAACTTCAAGAGTGGGCAAAGAAGTTCTTAAACAATTTTCTAAACTCGAGCTTATTGCTCTTCGTTCCGTAGGATTTAATCATATCGACCTTGATTACTGCAACGATAACAATATAGTAGTGGAAAATACACCTAATTACGGGAATAAAAGTGTTGCGGAATTTGCAATGGCACTGCTGCTTGATGTTTGCAGAAAAATCACAACGGCATATCTCGAGTACAAAGAAATTGATATAAAAACACAAAACTTTATCGGTCAGGAACTCGGAGGAAAGACTATAGGCATTGTTGGTTTGGGAGCAATAGGTTCGGAATTTGCCAGGCTTTCTTACGGTTTTGATATGAATATTCTTGGATATGATTTAAGTCAAAAAGAGAATTTAATTGAAAATTACCACGTTAAATATACGGACTTTGAAACGCTTTTAAAAGAATCAGACTTTATATCAATCCACGCACCTCTGACAAAAGATAACTACCATATGTTTAATGAAAATGCTTTCAAAAAAATGAAAAATTCCGCAATACTTATAAATACAGCAAGAGGCGAACACATAGAGACACAGGCTCTTTACAATGCAATAGTGAACAAAGAAATTGCAGGAGCCGGTCTTGATGTACTGGAAAGTGAAGAAACCATATCAGATCCTGACTATCTGGTTGATATAAGCAGATTGAATGAAAACACTCTGAAGCAAACAATTTTAAATACAAGACTTCAACAGCTTCCAAATGTTATAATCACGCCTCATATTGCGTATAACACAAAAGAAGCTATAAACAGAATTCTTGAGACCGTAATGTCTAATATAGACTCATTTGCACAGGGCGTTGTTGACAATAATGTAAATTAAATATTATAGACTGTCCGAGAAAATTTTGCGATAAGGAACGTGAGCAAAATTTTTGAGTGTCATTTGAAAAAGTGAGCAGTGCCGGCTGCGTTGAGCGGAATCAGACTGGCACGCCGTGTGAGGCAACGCCGAACCCAGTGCCACTACGAAGGAAAACGTTGAGTTTTCCGAAGTGTCTGATTACAAGACAGCCGGCGGCATCTGCGACACTAGATTAGATAAATATTAAGCATACGTAAGATTTTAAACCAAATAATTTGTATTCGTATTTTGTTTATGATAAGTTTCTTTTACACGTATAATTACCATAAAGGAGCAAAAAATTGAGAAAATACGAATTACTTACAATTATTAAACCGAATATGGATGCTGAAGAAGCAGATAAAGTAATTGCAAAAATAGAAGAAAGCATCAAAGCTCTTGGCGGAAGCGTCTCTTCTACAGATAAAATGGGCAGAAAAAAATTAGCTCACGATATCCAGAATTTCAGAGACGGTCACTATGTAGCACAGAGACTTGAACTTGATCCTTCCAAAGTTGCAGAGTTTAAAAGACAATTAAGCTTAAATGAAAATATCTTAAGAACTATGTTTATGGAAGAATCTAAAGTAGGCGCATAGTCAGGAAAGTCAGGAGAAAAAAATGAGCTTAGCAAAAGCAGTAATATCGGGAACAGTTTACAGAGCACCGGAAAAGCGCTTTACATCTAATAATGTGCCTATTTCCGCTTTTGCTATGAATATCTCCGATAACGAAGAAACACTGGTTAGAGTTATCGCAAAGGGAAACCTTGCCCAGACTGTTGAAGAAACAGTTCAAAAAGGCGACAGAGTTGTTGTTGAAGGAAGACTTCAGAACAATACTGTTAAAAATGAAGACGGTTCTGAAAAAAGAATTGTTGAAATAGATGCTTATGCATTGGAAAAACTGGCAGGAAGCTCAAGCAGCGCACCTTCTGCCAAAAACTCGCCCGATACACTGGTTCAATTCGGGCAGACCGATTTCTCGGACGACTTAATAGGCGAAGACGAAATTCCGTTTTAGGACGAAGGAAGGCAGAGTCAAAAACGAAGTTTTTGCGAGCCGTATAAAAATTTAAATCCTTGCTCTAATAAGTTAGTCCGGGCAAGGACTCCAAAAAAAAGCTGACTAAATGTCAGGTTTTTTATGGAGGCAGGCAGAGTCAAAAACGAAGTTTTTGCGAGCCGTATAAAAATTTAAATCCTTGCTCTAATAAGTTAGTCCGGGCAAGGACTCCAAAAAAAAGCTGACTAAATGTCAGGTTTTTTATGGAGGCAGGCAGAGTCAAAAACGAAGTTTTTGCGAGCCGTATAAAAATTTAAATCCTTGCTCTAATAAGTTAGTCCGGGCGTAAAAGCTATTAGTTACACAACAAACAGAAAAGGAAAAAACAATGGCAAGACCACAAATCGACAAAAACAAAAGAAAAAGCTGCAACTTCTGTGCAGACAAAGTTGAAGTCATCGATTATAAAGATGCACAAAAAATCAGAAGATATTTAACAGAAGCAGGAAAAATCCTTCCGAGAAGAATTACAGGTACATGTGCAGAACACCAGAGAATGCTTGCAAGAGCTGTGAAAAAAGCAAGAGAAGCTGCTCTGATAAATTATGTATATGACTAATAAATAACAAGTTTTATAAAAAGACACCCTTTTAAATTTAAAGGGGTGTCTTTTTTTGATACAATTGTCTGGTAAGAAAAATATTGCGTCAGGAAAGTTTAAATATGGATGAAAGAGTTTATACACTAACCGAAAAAATTGATGAAGATTTAGAGCACAACTCACTTTCAGAAACCGAAAGACAAGGAATTTCAAATGAACTAAAAAATCTTATTCCAAAAGATTCTGTTGTGCTGGCACAGATAAACCCCGTCTCAGGAGATATAAAAGGTAATGCGAAAAAGGCCTTAAAATGGATAAAATGGGCACAGAGTATTGATGTAAATGCAGTTATCTTTCCGGAAATGTACCTTATAGGTTATCCTATCGGCGACTTTATAGACAGATTTCCTCTTATTGTGGAAGAAAATATTGAATGGCTGAATGCACTGGCAAGCAGCGTCAGAGGCAAAACAAAAGTTATTATTGGTTTTGCAGAGTTTAATAAGGAAAAATACGGCAAAAAATACTACAACTCTGTTGCCGTATTAAGCGACGGGAAAATAGAAAAAGTAATAAGAAAAACTCTTCTGCCAAATTATGCAGAATTTAATGACTACAGACACTTTGAACCGTCAGAAATTAACAGCGAATCAAGAATTACAAAAATCGGAAATAAAAACGCAGGCATAATAGTTTGTGAAGACGGCTGGAACGATAAAGACTTTTTTGACAAAAATTTATATAAACAGGATCCTGTTCAAACGGTTGTGGAAGAACAGCATCCCGATTACTTAATAAACTGCTCTTCTTCTATTACAAGAGCAAAAAAAGAACAGTTAAAACACAATATGCTTTCTTTTGCGGCTAAAAAGCACAAAACACCGATAATATATGTCAATCAAACCGGCTCGGGCGAATGTATGTCATTCGAAGGCGCCTCAAGAGTATACGACAATACCGGCAAGTTAATTGCAATGGCAAAATCATATCAGGAACAGTTTTTTATTGTTTCTCCGACAGAAGGCGGACAAATAAACCCGCTGCCTAAAGGGCTGGAAAAAACACTTAACTCCCAAAAGGCATTTACGCTTGATCATGAACCGGACCTTGAAAGAACTTACCTGACAATAGTTCAATCTATTCGTGATTATTTTAAAAAGACAGGTTTCAAACGTGCGGTGTTAGGCTTGTCAGGAGGACTTGATTCTACTGTCAGTGCGGTATTGCTGGCAGATGCACTGGGTGCGGAGAATGTTTTCGGCATAAGTATGCCGTCTAAAATAACCAGTACGGAAAGCAAAAATGATGCAAAAGAGCTTGCAAACAATCTAGGTATAAACTTTACGGAAATATCAATAAAAGATATGTATGACTCGACAAGAACAAAGTTTGATGAAGTATTTGCTGACATTGAACAAAAATGGGACTGCCGTTATAAAGAGAGTTTTACTAATGATAATATACAGGCACGCTCAAGATCTCTCATACTCTGGGGGATTGCAAATGAATTCGGCTCCTGCCTGCCAATTGCCACTTCGGACAAATCAGAGCTTTATATGGGATATGCAACAATAAACGGTGATATGTCAGGAGGTTTTGCACCTCTTGCGGATGTTTCCAAAACAAAACTTTTTGCACTTGCAAGATGGCTCAACAAAAACAGAAATATAAAAAATGCAATACCGGAAAGTATTATAGCAAAACGCCCGGGAGCAGAGCTTGCAATAAACCCAAAAACCGGCAAACCGCTTCTTGCTGAAGAAGCCCTTATGCCTTATGAGTTTCTTGATGAAGTTATATGGCGTGTAGAAAACCTTCAGCAGACAATCGGCGATATGATGAAAGAAGAATTTTTACACGAAAAACATATGAAAGAACAAAAGAATCCGATATCAAAAGAGCAAAAACTTGAATGGCTGCAAAAATTTTTCCGCAGAATGTCTACGGCATTATACAAATGGTCAATTATGCCGCCTTCTCCTATTGTAGATGCTCGATCTATAAACAAAACAGAATATAAACAGCCCATAATATCATCAAAAATTAACTACCAAAAAACATCTTTTGAAGAAAAGTTAAAAGAGTTAAATAAGATTTAACCCTTGATAAAAATACCTGCCCGTGCACCCTTAAAAGCTAAATAAATAATCCTCGGATTAATATAATATGGCTTTGAGAGCAAACTATACCATTAAGGTGCAAAATGACAGAAAAACAAAAAATGTTAAACGGCGAGCTGTATAATCCGTCCGTGGACAAAACACTCTTTGCGGAAAGATTAAAGTGCAAAAACCTATGTCACAAATACAACAAAATTTATCCGGAAATGATAGGTAACAGACAGGCTATAGCATTAAAAATTCTGGGCAAAACAAAAGGCTTGTTTTTAATCGAACAGCCGTTTCATTGTGACTACGGGTACAACATAGAAATAGGCGAAAATTTTTATGCCAATCACAGCCTTGTAATACTGGATGCAGGCAGAGTAACCTTCGGCGACAATGTGTTTATAGGACCGAACTGCGGATTTTATACATCACACCACCCGATAGACGCAGCAGAAAGAAATAAAGGGCTGGAATATGCTTTTCCCATAGAAGTCGGCAACAATGTCTGGATTGGGGGAAATGTAAGCGTTATGCCCGGAGTAAAAATAGGAGATAACACCGTAATAGGTGCAGGCAGTGTAGTAACAAAAGATATTCCGTCCAATGTAGTAGCGGCGGGCAACCCCTGTAAAATATTGAGAAAGGTTGTTAACAAAGACAAAAATTATATTTCAGAAAATTTTTGATAAAGTTTTAATCAAACTTTGTTAATTCGGAAACACTTACATTAAGAGAGCTCGCTATATCAATAACAGTATCAAGAGAAGGTTTAGAGAATGCCACTTCTATCTTCCCGACAAAATTCAACGACTTATTGATTTTGTCAGCCAGCATCTGCTGGGTAAAACCAGCCTTTTCTCTGTATTTTTTAATATTAATACCAAGATTTTTATAAAACAAATCTTTCATATGTACAATCTATACGTAAATTTTTATTAAATATACGTACTGTCTGTACATAAAGTTGTATAATTATATTATGGAAAAGAAAAGAATGTCCGACACAACAAAATGGGAAATATATTACTCAATAAGAGATGACATATCAATGCTGCTTTGTGCAATGGGCGATTTATGCGACAAATACGGACTTACAAAAGAATACGACTCACTGCATAACGAACTTGCCAAAAAACTGGTAGAACTTGACCACCTTGTTCGTGATGAAATAATTTTTGTCCAAAGGGATATTAACGAAGCCTAAGAACCCTTAAAATTTGTACTGGCTGCAGGCATCCATATGGATTTTAGATGATTAAGATACCCTTTTCTTCGAAGTTCACCTATTGCCGCATTTACCTGAGCTTTCAGGGCCGCGCTTTGAGGTTCTTTTCTAAATGCAATAGCATAAGCATCCTGAGAATATCTCTGAGGCAGAATCATAAACTCCGGATGATCCATTACAAAACCTGCCAGTATGCTGTCATCAGACGTCATTGCCTCTGCTTTTCTGTCCAGAAATGCATTAAATGCATCCTCGTATGTTTTGTATCCCTGCAGCATAACCTCAGGCGCAAAATATCTGATATTCTTTTCTCCAGTTGTACCTAGCACTATAATAACTCTGCGGCCGTTTAAGTCACCTACCGTCTTAATTGCAGTGCCTTTTCTTATCATAACTGCCTGACCTACATAATAATAAGGAAGCGAAAAATCAACAACCTCTGCACGATTAGGATTTATAGACATGGTAGCAATAATCATATCAACTTCGCCGGAATTTAACTTTGAAATACGATTCGAAGCATTTACTTCTACAAACCGTACAAGTTTTTCATTACCGAGAATACGTTTTGCTATCAAATGAGCAATATCTATGTCATAGCCCTGCAGTTTGCCGTCTTGCACAAATCCAAAGGGCTTAGAATCGTATTTTACACCAACAACAATCTCCCCTCTTTTTTTTATTTCGGAAAGAGTATCGCTTTTTTCCTCTTTCTTAGTGCAGCCGGTTAAAATAAAAACCGATGAAACTATTAAACATATTAAAAATTTTTTCAACATAATTTAATTTATCCTTTACTAAAGAAACATCCATCTTGCAACGGCAACCGCAGCTATTATTCCGATTATATCAGCCAGAATACCCGCACACAATGCATGGCGAAACTTTTTTATGCCGACAGAGCCGAAATAGACAGCAAGAACATAAAATGTCGTTTCCGAACTTCCCACCATTATAGCTGCAAGCTTTGTTGCATATGCATCAGGTCCGTAATTGTTTGCAATTTCCGAAAATAAACCTAAAACAGCACTGCCCGAAAGTGATCTTATAACCATAACAGGCAAAACATCAACAGGAATTTTTAAATATGCCAAAACACCGGAAAAAGCCGATGCCGCAATGTCAATTGCACCTGATGCTCTCAGCATTGAAACAGCTACCATTATTGCAATAAGATACGGCAGAATATTTACAGATACTTTTAATCCGTCTTTTGCACCGTCAACAAATACCTCATATACAGGGATTTTCTTTATCAGCCCCCATAACAGTATAAAAAGAACCATTGCAGGTATAAGCCACACAGATATATTATAGACAACTGTTTTAAACATCAGTATGTTCTCCTGTCTCTACTGCAGGCAATTTGCGGGCATGTGCTTTTTGCGGCTTCCAGAATTTTTCAAGTATTTTTACAATAATTATTGCAGATACAAAAGTTATTGTTGTCACAATCAAAGTAGGCAATATTATAACAGCCGGATTCTTTTCACCGCACGCAGCAAGCACGGCTATAACAGTAGCCGGCACTATCTGCCAGCCGGCTGTATTCATAGCAAGAAGTGTACACATGTCGTTTGAGGCAGAGCTTTTATCTTTATTTAAGTCCTGAAGTCTTTTCATCGCCTCAATACCGATAGGAGTTGCCGCATTAGAAAGCCCGAATGCATTTGCCGTAAAGTTCATTGCAATATCACCGATTGCTGGATTATTCTTCGGCACATCCGGAAAAAGTTTTTTTGCAGCAGGTTCGAGCAGCCTTGAGACAGAAGAAACAAGCCCTGACTTTTCCGCTATTTTCATAATACCGAGCCAGAATGCCATAATTCCTGCAAGATACAGTGCAACCTCAACAGCTTTTTGGGCGCCGGTCATAACAGCATTGGACACAGCCTCTATCCTGCCCGTAAAAGCCGCAGCAACAACAGAAATTAATATAATTAAAAACCATATATAATTCATGATTTTATTGTGTCAAAATCATACAAAAATGGCAAATATGTGTATTTATTTACAGATTTATTTCTGTTGCGGTCAAAGGAGCACCTATTACACGCTCAAGGTTTGCTGCTGCAATATGATACTGCATCAAAGTATTATAAAACTGGAGTTTAGCATTTTGATATGTAATTTGAGCATCTTTGATTTCAATAGCATCGCCAAGACCTGCTTTGTATCTTCCTGCAGCAAGGTCATATCTTTCTTTTGCAACATTCATAGATGCTCTCGCAACAGGTATAGACTCCTGAGCATTCTTTAATTGAATATAAGCCTGTTTTACGTCTAGGTATAATTTTTGGCGCTGTGTTTCATAGTCAGCCTGATCTTTTTTATAAGTAAGTGTTGCTTCATCCACACGCTGTTTTAATAAGAGCAGGTTCAAGTTGGAATATGAAATCTGTGCACCGAGTTGGTATCCGTAATCCTTATTCGGCTCGCCGCCGCCTCTTGAATATTGTCCAAACCCTGTAATATCAGGTAAAAATGCCACCTTAGCAGATTTTACAAGAAGTTTTGAACCTTCCATTTTCTTTTTAGCTGCCTGCAACGTTGGATTTTGGTCACAAGCTATTTTTAAAGATTCATTAAATGTAATATCATATCGTCTTTTGTCCAGTCTGTCCTGAATCTCAAATTTTTCAAATTCAGGAACACCCATAGCATTTGTCAATTGCGCAAAGCCTGTTTCTACAGAATTTTTTGCCTGAACAAGTGTTAATTTAGTGTTATCTAAATTCAATTCTGCGGTAGAAACATCTATTTTAGCTTTACTACCGATAGCATAATATGCTTTTGCCTGTTCAAGGTGGATTTGATATTGAAGTACTGAATCTTCGTAAACCTGAACCTGCTGCTGCAAAAACAGCTGATTATAATATGCACTTTTAACCTGATATACAACATCATTTATGCTTGATTGCAAGGTTTCACGAGAAGCTTCGTACGTCTTTTTTGCAATACCGGCTTGAGAACTTGTTTTTCCAAAGTCATAGATCAAAAGGTTAACGCCTAAGCTCGGGGTATTCCACTGATTATATTTTTGCATCGGGAATCTGAAGTTTGTAACCAGCATATCATTTCTGGAGTAGCTTGCTGATGCGTTCAAAGTCGGGAAATAATTTGCCCAGGCCTGTGCTATCTGGTTTTTATAGATATCTTTGCTAATCAACTGTGATAAAATTGACGGATTATTTTCAAGTGCAATTTTTACACAATCATCAACAGAAATGATACGTGTTGTAGAAACCGATCCTTCTACTGCTGCAGTAGAAGAAAATACATCCGCTTCAGGCACATTTTCCGTTTTTTCAGCAGGCTGTTTGAGGATTATCTCTCTTTCCTTTGGTTCTGCTGTATCTGCACCTTTTTTTGATTTTTTCTTTTTAAGTTTCTTTTTCTCAGAGACCTGTTTTTCTTTAGCATTATCTTTGACTTTTTTATTTTTTTTATCTGATTTGATAATGATTTTTACGGATGGTTTGGTCTCATGAGTTTTTGCCGTAACCACTGCATCATCGTACTTTTCTTTTTTTGCTTTTTTCTTTTTTTCTGCTTTTTGTTTTTTATCAGCTTTTTTTGTCTTTTTATCAGTAGCTTCTATTTTAACTTTTGCAGCTGTTTTTTCCGATGTTTTTGCCTTTGGCGTCTCTTTTTTATTTTCAATATTTTTTTGTTCTTTAGCTGTCTCTTGAACAGCATTTTTTACGTTCTTTGCCGGTTCTTTTGCCGTTCCTTTTTGTGTATTTGCGGTATCTTTAACTTCTTTAACTTTAGATTCTTTTGCTTGTGCAAGCTTTACGCTCTTTTTTTCAACCTTTTTACTTTTAACAATTTTTTGCGTATTTTGTTTTTTAGCGACATCAGCTGATTTTTGTTTACTCTGTGTCTGCTTATTTGTTTTCTGTTTATTGGTGTCCTGTTTTTTTACTATTTTATTCAAAATTCCTGAGGAAGAAGATGTTTTAGTAACATCTGTGTTCTTTTTATTATCAGAAGCAGATGTATTTTTAGTTTCTACTGACTGAGTTTTCTTTTTTAAAATATTAAGATTCATCGACAGAGCATATTCACAGTTAAATGACAAAAGCCCCGTAATTACCAATGATATTATTAATGTCCTTATTATCTTATTCATATCTTCCTCAATTTTATGAACTTACAACATTATTGTGTCAGTTTGCTCATTATTCAATATTTTTCTGATCCTTTTTCTTCATAACTTTATCAACAAGGTGTTGAATTATTACATAGAAAGCAGGAGTCATAACAGTACCTATGGTACCTGCCGCCAGCATACCGCCAAAAACTGTAGAACCGACAGAAATTCTGGAAGATGCACCGGCACCATGGGCAAGAATCAAAGGAAGCATACCTATAACAAATGCAACAACCGTCATCATAATTGCCCTGAATCTTATCCTTGAAGCCTCAACAGCTGCATCTTCGATAGACATACCGTTTTCTTCATGCAGAACTTTAGCAAATTCTACAATAAGAATTGCCTGTTTTGCTGCCAGACCAATAAGCATAATCATACCGACCTGTGAGTACAAGTCAAACGCCTGTCCCATTATCAACTGGAATAATAATGCACCTGCCGCAGCAAGAGGACAAATTAACAGTACCGCAAACGGTATAGACCAGCTTTCATACAATGCAACGAGGAATAAATATACAAAGGTCAATGCCAGTGCAATAATAGTCGTTGTTTGTCCGCCTGATTCAATTTCTTGTTTAGAAGTACCTGACCATTCGTAGCCCATATCCTTCGGCAGAGTTTTTGTTGCAACTTCTTCCATTGCTTTCATTGCTTCGCCTGAACTTCTGCCTGAAGCCGGCTGTCCGGAGAACTGTACGCTTGTATACTGGTTGTATCTTGTAATAGAACCGGCACCTACAGTTTGTCTCAAAGAAACAACAGTTGTAATCGGAACCATTATACCTGCGCTGTTTTTAACATATATACCGGACAAATCATTTGCATGTCTTCTGAAACGTTGTTCTGCCTGCAGCTGAACCCTGAATACACGACCCAATTTATTAAAGTCATTTACATAATAGGTTCCCAGAGTAGAAGACAATGTGCTGTATAGTTCTTGTAAATCAATACCCTGTGCCAGAGCCTTGTGGTAGTCTATATCCACAATATACTGGAGCATATTTGCCTGATACTGTGTATAAACGTTGGATAATCTCTTATCCTGATTTGCTGCAATCATAAGCATATTTGCATATTGCTGCATTTGCTGAGGAGTGTATTCAGCTTTTGAAAGCATCTGAAACTCAAAACCACCAAGCATACTCATACCTGAAATTGCAGGAGGGGAGAACACACCTATTTGTGCCTCTTTTATTTGTGCAAACTCGCCTCTTATTCTTCCTAGTATTGCATTAGCAGACAGGTCAGTTTCTTTACCCTGCATTTTTCTTATAATTTTCTGGAATATATTGAACTCACGTTTGCTCCATTCATCCAGTCTGATTACCAAAAACGCTTCGTTTGAAGGTCCCATCCCTACAAACACGATTCTGCCTTCAACACCTTCTGTTTTTTGAAGGATTTTATCCATCATTTCTGTTACTTCTGTTGTTCTGGCCAGTGATGCACCGGCAGGCAAGCTTATTTGTGCCATTAATACAGCCTGATCCTCGTCAGGAATAAAGCCCGTAGGAATTATTTTGAACAGAACAAGCATCAAAATAATAATTCCGCCAAATACAGCAAGTGTAAGCTTTTGATTATGAACAAATTTTTCTACATAATGGATATAAATATCAGTCAGCTTTTGGAAATAAACGTTAAATTCCATAAATATCCATTTTATAGCTGCTGAAATTTTATTAGACGGTTTTCTGTTTGGATCCTCATGTCTTAATATAATTGAACATAATGCCGGAGAAAGTGTTAACGCACAAACAGCGGATAACGCAATTGAAACAGCAATACAAACAGCAAACTGTTTGTACATTAAACCCGATAATCCGGGCATAAAACTTACAGGAACAAATACAGCCATCAACACTAATGCCATGGATACCAGCGCACCGCCAATTTCCTGCATGGTTATCTGTGTAGCCTCAACAGGAGATTTACCTGCTTCCAAGTGCCTTTTTACGTTTTCTATTACAACAATCGCATCGTCGACTACCGTTGCAACAGCGAGAACCATCGCAAACAGTGTCAGCAGGTTAATCGACATATCAAACAACGGTAACGCTGCAAACGTACCAATCAAAGATACAGGGATTGCAATCAAAGGAACAAGAGTTGCTCTCGGGTCTCCGAGAAAGATAAAGATTATTGCAACTACAATTATTGATGTTTCAATAATTGTTTTTACAACTTCTGACATAGATTCTCTGATAAACAAAGTGTCATCATGAACCATAGCAAGTTCCATACCGTCAGGCAATGTTTTTGAAACTTCCGCCATTTTTTTCTCAACAGCATTAACAATTTCTATAGCATTGGCACCCGGTATCTGGATAATCTGCATCAAGGCAGCAGGTTTGCCGTCAACTTTACCGTTTCTGGAGTATGTTTCAGAGCCTAATTCAACTCTTGCAATATCTTTTATTCTTATACTGGAGCCGTCCTGATTAGAGCGAATGATGATATCTTCAAATTCCGAAGGTTCCAGTAATCTGCCCTTGGTTCTCAATGTAATCTGGAATCTTTGCTTATCAGGACCCGGTTCTTGACCCAATGCACCTGCAGAAACCTGAACGTTCTGCGTCGTAATCGCTTTTTGGACTTCAGCAACAGATACGTTCAAATTGGCCATTTTTTCTGTATCAAGCCATATTCTCATTGAATAATTGCCGGCACCGTATACACCAACTTCACCGACACCTGGTAAACGTGCAATTTCATCTTTAATATAAATAGACGCATAGTTAGTAACATCAAGCTGTGAGTATCTTCCGTCAGTAGATGCCAGATTCAAAATAGCAACACCCGCACCGGAAACCTGTTGTTTTGCAGTTACTCCCAAACGCCTAACATCTTCAGGCAATTTAGGCTCAATTTGTTGGATTCTGTTTTGTACGTTTACAAGGTCAATGTTTCTGTCAGAGCCTACTTTAAAATAGATTTGAAGCCTGTATGATTCGTCCGAACTTGTTGAAATCATATAAAGCATATCTTCAACGCCGTTTATTTGAGACTCTAAAAGTGAAGCTACAGAAGACTCAACAACATCAGCACTTGCGCCGGGATATGAAGCACTAACTGTGATTTGCGGCGGTGTAATATCAGGATATTTTTCCAATTTTAATCCTGTCATTGCAATAAAGCCGACAAGCGTAATAAATATAGAAATAACTATTGCAAATCTCGGCTTTTTAATAAAGAAATATAAATCTTTGTTATTTTGTTTATCTTGATTGTTTTCCATTTATCACTTATTTTCCTTAGCTGCTTTATCTGCAGCATCTTTATCCACAGCAACACTTGCACCGTTTCTCAATCTTTGGAAACCTTTTGTTATAACTCTTTCTCCGGGCTGTAAGCCTTCATCAACAATCCACTTATCGCCCTCCTGGCTTGAAATTTTAACATAACGTTGTTCTGCCTGACTGTTAGCATTAACTACCCATACATATGTACCGTCAGTACTGTCAGAAACTGCAATTTGAGGAACAACAACAACCTTGACCGGTTTTTTTGAAACAGCAATAACATTGATAAAATCACCGGGAACTAAAAGATGATCCTTGTTTTGGAACACTGCACGCATAGCTATAGTGCCTGCTGTCGGGTCAACTGTGTTGTTCACAAACTCCAGTACACCTTTTTCTTTGTATTCAGTTCCGTCAGAAAGTTTAATAATTACATCAGTACCCGGTATACTTCCTTTTTGAAGAACCAGTCTTCTTTTCATATAACGCAAGTAATCTTCACTTTTTATATTAAAATAAGCATATATCGGACTTACTGACACTATTCTTGTCAATGCACCTGACTGAGGGTTTACAAGGTTGCCTTCGGTAATAAGAATTTTACCTACCTTACCGTCAACAGGAGATGTTATTTTTGTATAGCTTAAGTTAAGTTTTGCTGCCGCTAGGTTAGCTTTATTAACATCGAGAGTGGCTCTGTTTTGGTCTCTTGTTGCAAGTGCCTGATCATAATATGATTTGCTGACAAAATCATTTTTAACAAGCTCTTGTGCTCGGACAAGTTCTTTCTGGGCATTAACAAGAGCTGCCTGTGCCTGTCTTACCGCAGCTTCGGCTTGTTGTACGGCAATAATATACTCATTAGGCTGAATCAAAAACAAAGTCTGACCCTTTTTTACATAAGCACCTTCTTTAAAGTAGCTTTTTTGTAGCCAGCCGTTGATTCTTGCAACAACATCAACTGAATATTTTGCCTCAATACGTCCGACTGATTCATTTTTCGGATAAACATCTTTTGTTGTAACATACTCAACATCAACAGGGGTAGGTCTTTTACTTTGTTCAGCAGCAATTTTCCCTGCAATATAACTTGCAACTTTATTAAAAACAACAGGGACAACAATTATGGCAATAATTATTATCCATATTAATTTTTTCTTATTCATTATAATTAATCCTCGTGATGTACAACTATGATTGTTAGCATAACAACAATTTTATACTATGGCAATATTTTTACAATAGTACAAGAGGAGTATAAATAATGATATCAGCTATTTATTCCACATTTCATCAGTAAATTTCCAGTTGTTTTCAAACAACTTTCTTGTAACAGCATTACTTGGAGTAACTTTACTGTCAGTAAAATTGACACCAAAAACAAAAATATCCTTGCCTGATTTATTTGGACCTTTATCACCATTTACATCAACTGTAACTGTAAGAACTATCTTTGGAGCTATCGTTGCTGAGTTACATTTAAACTTCATATTATCTTTTGTTAAGACTTCATAAGTAGAAATTGTTCTGGCAACTTTTAAATAAGGAACTATATATTGTTTAAAAGTAGTTGAAGAATTAGAGGCAAATGTCCACTTGTAAGCAGGACCATTGTCAATAATAGACATATCCATTGCTTCGTTTAATGTAAGATATGCTTTTTGTGCCTGTCTGCCCAATTCTTCTCTTTGAGAATATTTTTTTAATGTAGGAATTGCTATTGAGGAAATTACTCCCACTATAACAAGTGTAAGCAAAACTTCTACATAAGAAATAGCTTTTAATTTATTAAAAAACATTATAAAAACCTTTCTATTTTACCAGTATGTTATTGTCCAGTTGTCTTCCATTAAATTTTTAGCATGGTCAACAGGGCATATTTTCCATTTTCCACTTGTAGCACTTGCTTGACATTTGCTGTCATACTTACCAAAATTAAATATAAAAACATCAACACCTTCCATATTTGGCTCATTACTGCCATTTACATCTATATAAAATCTCGGTAAATTACCGTGCCCAGCAATAACTATACCATCAGGTAAAAGCATAGCTCGTACTGTAGGAGTTGTTTTATTCTCTGATTTAAAATTTCGATATCCACTAAAACAGGCAGTATTAGAGCTCCAAGTATTAGAACAATCGATGGCCTTAATAAAATATTTACCAATATAATCTCTTATTACAAAACTGCCAACATTTGCAGATGTCCATTCATCCGGCTCTTTTCCTGTTTCAACAACAGCCATATCAATTGCACCCTCTAAGGCTACATACCCCTTTTGTGCCAGTTTTGCGTATTCTGTTTTTTGAGAATGTTTACTCAAGCCGGGTATGGTAAGTGCAGCAACAACACCAAGAATTGTAAGCACAACCAGTAATTCAACAAGAGTAACTGCTTTTATCTTTTTTATTTGCATGATTCACCTTTTTTCACTAAATTTCTAAATTTCAAATATCTTTGAACTTCTTTATTTAAAGAAGTAACAGAATCAAGATATGCACTGTCTATATGCACCCTGTTGTCATACTTTGGATCCATGATATAAACCGTTGGATAGCCGGAAATTCTATATTCTTCAGCAATTTTAGCATTTTGTGGGTCATCTACATTGATTAAAACGACATTCAAATCATTCTTGTTTATATTTCTCACTTTATCAAGTTTGGGCATAAATCTCTGGCAATATGTGCACCAGTCAACATAAAAAACACCGATAATGGGTTTGTCTTCCTTTGATGCCTGTTCATAAGTCACGCCGAGATCATAATCAGACGGTCTGTGGCTTGCTTTGGGCATCAGCGCAAAACTTGCTGCGGAAACGATGCCTATTAAAATTAGTATAGCAATTGAAACAAGTGTTATTTTAAATTTTTTATTCAAAGTTGTGCTCCTTTTGGTACTACAGTAACTCCGCCTTCCGAGACGTAGAAGCCTCTTGCCTCGTCTTCTTCTTTGTTAAAGCCGATTTTTGTGTACGGCGGAATATCTACATTTTTGTCTATAATAGCTTTTTTAATATGCGAATGTCTGCCTATATTAACATTTTCCATAATTATAGAATCTACAACGCTTGAAAAGCTGTTGATCCTGACTTTTGGAGAAAGTATACATCTGGAAAGAGTACCTCCCGATATAACACAGCCTTCTGAAACCAGAGAGTTTGTCGCCATACCCCGTCTTTCCAGTTCTTCCCATATGAACTTTGCCGGAGGATAATTGTAATTGTATGTTCTTATCGGCCACTCTTTTGTGTACAAATTAAATTCAGGGTCATAAGCCAGCAAATCCATATTTGCCTGCCAGTATGCGTCCATTGTCCCTACATCACGCCAGTATCCTCTTTCTGATTGTTCCATACCGGGGAATGTATTTTGTGCAAAATCATAAACATATATCTTATCACCCTGTTCAAGCATTTTTGGTATTATGTTTTTACCAAAATCATGGCTTGATGTTTGATTGTCTGCGTCTATTCTCAATTCTTCAATCAGTTTGTGTCTGTTAAAGAAATAATTTCCCATAGAAGCAAGACATTTTGTCGGGTCACCTGGTATATGTTTGGGTGTGTTTTTAGGCTTTTCTATAAAGTTTGTCAAATGCCAGTTGTCATCTACCTCCATGATACCGTATTCACCGGCCTCTTCAATCGGGATAGGTATAGCGGAAATAGTCAAATCTGCATTATGCTTTTTATGAAAATCAAGCATTTGTGCCACATTCATTTTATAAATATGGTCGCCGCCAAACACCGCAATATATTGAGAATCTTCCGCAAGAATATGATGGATGTTCTGAAAAACTGCATCTGCAGTGCCCTTATACCAGTGTCCGTCTATTCTCATCTGTGCGGGGATAAGTTCAACATACTGGTTTAAAATAGGAGTCAAAGGCCACGTACGTGTGATATGTTTATTCAAAGAATCCGATTTATACTGTGTTAGTATTTTTAATTTATAAAAACCGGAGTTTATAAAATTATTGATAACAAAATCAATGATACGATATCTTCCGCCAAAAGGGACTGCCGGCTTAGCTCTGTCTCTTGTCAGAGGATAAAGTCTTTTTCCTTCTCCCCCCGCAAGTATCATAACCAGTGTATCGTCATCAACAGGCATGCAATAACTCCCAAAATTTGTTTACTGTATATAATAATACCATAAAAAAGACCTGACGTTAATCAGGTCTTTTTGTAATTTAGATAAAATGCTTAACAGGTCGAATTAAATTTTTACTTTTCCTGTCATTAAGTCATTCATATCGTATTTCTTGCCGTTAATTTCAACCATCAAAGCTTTTGTTTGCCTGTCTATCTTAACAGGAATCCAGCCCTCATCACCATTAGCTCTTAGGTAATATGTATTGGAGACATAACGATCTGCTCTTATTGCACCTGTTTCTTGATCAACAAAGTCTTCCAAGAAATCTTTAAAGTCCCAATGAGCATAGCCACCTTTACCTTTTGCCAGTTCATAAGTTGTGTCACCTATTTTTATCTGTACATTTGAATCATAGGTGGGATCCCTGTATAGCGGTGTTAATGAACCGTTTCTATACTGGTATGTATTATATTTTCTATAATCTTGTGACGGATACTTATCAGCAAAATCTACACCTCCTCTACGAATTTTAGATTCCCTGTCGAAATCAACAAGTGTCTTTGTAGCCAGATTTTTGACCTGTCCGTTTTCATAGTATTTACCATCATATGTACCGTTATATGGCTCATATCCTTTTAATGCTTCATTGTATCTGCACATGCCATGACCCTGTACATTAGCAAAATTTTTGTTATTCCATTTACCTGTTTCAGGATCAGCGCCTTTAAGTTTTAATACTCCCGAATTAGCCGGCGGAGGTGTAGATTGTTGATTTTCCGGAGGATTAACATCCTGTCCCTTTTGTCCGTTATCAGGAGTTTCAGGGGGGGTTATATCATCTAAAGCCTGCATAAACGGAGGATTTAAAGGATCAAATTCGCCGTCCAAAGGCATAAAGCCTACATTAAAATCAGGCATTTCATACTCCTGTTCTTTTGGAGCATAAGGCGGCAGGCCTTTTTCCTGCTTTTCTTTTTCTTCGGCTGCTATACGGGCTTCTTCTGCAGCTGCAGCTTCTGCATCTGCCTTTCTTTTAAGTAAAGCTGCTTCTATTTCATCAGAATTACCCTTATCTTCTAGATTACCCGCTATTTTTACTTCTGCACCCGCATACAGGTATTCAACACCTTTTTTTGTTGTATGAACAGCACCCGGGTTATCCTTCTTAAACTTAGCAATTGCTTCTTTCATCTGTTCATCAGTAGGATTTTCAATTCCCTGTGCGGCAAGAGAACGTTTGATTAAATCTTTAAAAGATTCGTTCTCCTGAACAGTATAAGTTTTAGGAGTTTGCAAGTCTCTGATTCTTGCTGCTTCAGCTTCTTGTTTAGCCTTTGCTTGTTGTTCTGCTTCATATTCCTGAAGAATTTCTTGAGACCTATTTTCTGCAAATTCTCTTGCTCGTTGCTGCATTTCTTCTTGTTCTCTGGCTTCTTGAAGTTGTCTCAACTGAGCGTCTGCTTTTTTCTGTCGTTCTTCCAAAAGCTGCTGTGTTGAGACTTTTTCATCTTTTTTAGTCCCTTTTCTTATGGCTTTCATAAAGTTTTTTAGATCTTCACCGCTGACCTCTCTGCCCCCTGAAAGCTCATTCCAGCGGTTAAAATTATCAGCCATTTTTTCAAATTCTTTTTTAGAGATTTTATTATCTTCGCCCGCCGCTTTTATAAAATCATCCATTGCTGCAGCAAGTTCTGTTGAGCTTAAGCCTGCTTTTCCATCAGTATCATAAGCCTGAAAAATTTTGATAAGTCGTTTGTTTTTCTTTGTTAATTCAGCAATTTCTTCCTGCGTCAGTCCCTCTGCTGAGACCTGAGTCGCATCGTATTTCTTGCCTTCACCAATTTTCATATCGCCCATACGCACACACCTTTCATTCCTTATATGTAAGACGGTTATATTAAGCTAATCGGCAAAGTTAAAAAAAGCTTAAGCTAAAAAAAGTAAAATATCCCGACCTATCCTATCCTATTAGGCATTATATAAGGGTTTTAGAGATATGTAAATTTATTTTAACATTTTTGAAATTTGTAATAAAATATAAAAAATAAAAGGAGATTTTTGATGACCCGATCAATGACTATTGCGGAAAAAATACTTGCGGCACATGCCGGACTTGAAGAAGTAAAGCCCGGACAGCTTATTACTGCAAAACTCGACATAACACTGGCCAATGATATTACAGGTCCTGTTGCCATAAAAGAATTTAAAAAAATAGGCGTTGATAAAGTTTTTGATAAAGAAAGAGTTGTTTTTGTTCCGGATCATTTTGTGCCGAATAAAGATATAAAATCGGCACAGCAGGCAAAAATGGTCAGAGAATTTTCGCACGAGCAAAATCTCAAAAACTACTTTGAAGTCGGGCGTATGGGCATAGAACATGCTCTTTTACCTGAGAAAGGCATAGTCACGGCAGGAGACCTGATAATAGGAGCAGATTCTCATACCTGCACGTATGGTGCAATCGGTGCATTTTCAACAGGTGTAGGTTCAACAGACCTTGCCTGTGCAATGGCATCAGGCGAAACCTGGTTCAAGGTGCCTTCTACAATAAAAGTGGAATTTAACGGAACTTTAAACAAATGGGTAAGTGCAAAAGATTTGATACTCCATCTTATCGGTGATATAGGAGTAGACGGTGCTTTATACAAAGTCCTTGAAATCGGCGGTTCCGCAATTGAAAATATGGATATGGACGGACGTCTCACCATTTGCAACATGGCGATAGAAGCAGGAGCAAAAGCAGGGATTATAGTTCCTGATGAAATTACAAAAGAATACCTCAAAAACCGTTCAATAAGAACTCCTGTATTTTATGAAAGCGATAAAGATGCAGAATATGAAAAAGTGCTTGTTTATGATGTATCAAAAATAGAGCCTACTGTTGCATTTCCGCACCTGCCGGAAAACACAAAACCGGTATCTCAGGCAGGTAATATAAAAATACATCAGGCAGTTATAGGAAGCTGTACAAACGGAAGACTTTCGGATTTGAAGATAACAGCGGAAATTTTAAAAGGAAGAACAGTTCATCCGGATGTAAGGTTAATAGTTTTTCCGGGAACGCAGGATATATATCTTGAAGCAATAAAACTCGGATATATACAAACAATTATTGAAGCTCAGGGGGCAGTTTCGACACCGACCTGCGGACCCTGTCTTGGCGGGTGGGCAGGAATTCTTGCAGAAGGAGAACGCTGCATTTCTACGACAAACCGCAACTTTGTAGGCAGAATGGGCCACGTCAACAGTGAAGTATACCTTGCATCACCGGCTGTAGCTGCAGCCAGTGCAGTGCTGGGACGTATTGCTTCGCCGGATGAGTTATAAAACAGCAGATAATAAAGAATCAGACATTTTCATAAAGGATTTTTGCTATTAAAAGATCCTCAGGTGTTGTTATCTTTATATTTGAGCGGCTGCCTTCAGAGACATATACTTCTTTGCCCAAATATTCCAGCATACCAGCATCGTCAGAAAAAGACCGCCCCTGCAGTTTTTCGTGTGCGTCAAAAATCAATTTGTAATCGAAAATCTGAGGAGTTTGCACCGTCCAGAGTGTATTTCTGTCAGGCGTAGCTTCTATTTTATTGTTTTCATTAACTATCTTGATGGTATCAACGGCTTTTACCGCAACAATAGCAGCACCAGTGGCAACCGCTTTTTGAAGACATTTATCTATATCAGTTTTTTTTACAAGAGGTCTTGCTGCATCGTGGATTGCAACAATATCAGAAGCACTGCACTGTTTTAAAGCATTGTATATAGAAGCCTGTCTTGTATCTCCGCCTCTGACTATTTTTATATTTTCAATATTATATTTCTCCAAAAGTTCTTTTAGTATACTTTCCAACGATTCTGCGGCAGATACTATAATTTCAAATGGACAAAAAGGAACAAAAGCTTCTATGGAATGAATAATAACCTCTTTACCGTCAATCTTTTCCAACAGCTTGTTAGTTTGTCCGTATCTTCTCGAGCTTCCGCCTGCGGTAATAATAACCGATAATTTTGTCATCCTCTACTCTCCAAAATGTTTAAAACTTTTTTCCTGAAATTCCGCACCAAAATCCTGATTTTCGCAATCAGAAATCTTTTTATCAGACACCCTTCCGATTCTAAAAAATTTCCTTTTATCTAATTTATCAAAAATACTTTCTTCAACAGTAAATAACAATTCAAAATCTTCACCGCCCCACATCACCAAATCTTTGTATTCTTCAGGAAAAGTCCGTTTCAATTCGGAACTCACAGGGATGTTTTCATAATTTATATCAAAAACATAACCGCAACCTTTAGAGAGTTTGTATATAGCGTCTCCGAGACCGTCAGATGTGTCCATTATTGCAAGTTTTTTTATTTGTTCTTTCTGTAAAACAGCGGCAAGCTCCATTGCTTCCGATATTTTGGGACTTGGCAGCAGGTGCTTTTTGATGAGAGAATCATTCTCTCGGCGGCCCTGGGATAAAAGCCTCAGTCCGCCCGCGCTGTCACCGTGAGTCCCCGTCACGACAATTACTTCATCCGGTTTAGAATAATGTCTTGAGACATTTACGTCAAATATCTTTTTGCCGATGGCGCATACAGAAACAACAACCTCTTTAGAACCTGTCAAATCACCGCCTGCGACTTTTACATTATATTCATTACATATTGCGTTAACACCCGTATAAAAATCTCTGACAAAATCAGTGTTTGTATTCTTGGGCAAAGAAAGTGATATAGTTATGTACATTGGCTTTGCAAGAGATGATGCAAGATCAGACAGGTTTACACTCACAGCCTTTTGCCCGAGTTCACAAGCTGTAGTTGTATCCAAATCAAAATGCACGTTTTCTACAAGAGTATCCTGTGTTACATAGATATTAAATTCCTGTAAAAATGCACAGTCATCACCAAGCAGCGATGAATCGCCGAGTGTATTATTTATAATTTCAAGATATTCAAGTTCTTTCATATATATATCTTATTCTTTGTCTTTTGCGCTCAAAACGAACTGGGCACAAATTTCTGCCATAACAAGATATGTATAGAAATATGCAACAGGTATAAGTATCAAACCTACAACCGTAATCGCAAGAACAGAACATAAAATCTGCATCATCACACTCAACGCAATAAATAAAAGAATAAGTACAAAATAATTACCCGCATTATCTTTCACAAGAGAAAATGCTTCTTTAAAATCAACAAAAGAAAGTATTTTTAAATTCTTAAAGAAATTACACATCATCAAAGGACAAAAAACTATGACAAGTATATAAAATAAAAGCAATAATGCACCGAGCAGTGTTAACAATATAAAAGGTACTGCCTGATGAGATGCGCTGTGTATGTGATATCCGCTCATAGTCACTGCCAGAAGGAAAAAGTATATGCAGCTTGCTATTATCAAAGGAAGGCAGTATAAAAAATATCCTACAAAATATTTCAAACCTGTGACAATAAATCTTCCGAAGTCGTTCCAATCCGGTAATATAGAGTTTTGGTAGTTAATCCTTTTGTTTGCAGTTTCCGCTACATAACCGGCAAGTGCAAAGCTTAATACAAACGAAAATATAAAGCACAACACAAACGACAATATTGTCGCTGTTGCCGAATTTGATAAGATAAGAACAAAAATCGGCAGTATAAAAACTGCAAATGCAGCAAGTATTATGCCGGAACCCGCCAAAAGTTTATTTACCCATTGTGTATCTTTTCCTATATAAGTAAGAGATTTTTCAAAATCAAGATTCATAATATTCTCCTTCAGCTTTATTATATTTTATCTCGTTATCCTTATTTGCAATATTGGCAAAATATTGACAAATTGTGTCATTAAACTCACGTACACAATATGAACAGTTTTTTATATATAAATAACTGTTTATATCACAAAAATTATACACTATTTTTATGACTATACAAACCCGTTATTGTGCTATTATTTTGGTATGAAAAAGATTCTGTTTTTGGTTCTGTCTCTGATTATAGTTACAAAAAGCTCTTTAGCAGCTGATTTTAACTCCTGCAAAGTACTTTATGATGATCAAAAGTACAATAATGCGGCAAATTGTTTTTATCAAAGAATAAAAGCAAACCCTAATGATATACAGGCAAGATTCTATTATGCAGCTTCTTTATACTTTGACAGGCAGTACAATTTATCATACGCACAATATAAATATATTGCACAAAAATATCCGAATACTGAAATAGGAAAATACTCAAAAGCAGAAGCAGCAAAAGTATACAGAAGAGTAACCGCAATAAAAAAAGCAAGAGAAAACGATACAGGTGATTATGCAGGAATACTAAACTATCGTTCAAAATGGTATAAAATGCCGGTTAAAATATGGGTAGAACCCGGTCCTTACAAAACAACAGCACTAAAAGCTTTTTATGAATGGCAGATAAAATCATCCGGTCTTGTTAATTTCAGCATAGTTGCAGATCCCAAATACGCACAAATCAAGGTATATTTTGTTGATACAATTAATGACCCGGTATCCGACCACAATATAGGTCTGACAAAATTAAGATACATCGGTAATATGAATATGTCGGCAAATATACAAATTCTTCAAAGAACAGATTCAAATCAAATGCGTACAAATGCTCAAATATATCCGGTTGTCCTGCACGAAGCCGGCCACGCACTGGGGATAAGCGGACACAGTGACAGAAATAATGACATTATGTACGAAAACAATTTTACAAATGACACGCATCTGTCTGATAGGGACATAAATACCCTGCGAGCCATTTATAAATAATCCTGAGGGAACAAAGTGACCGAAGGATCTCAAGGACTCTTGGATTACATATCAGATGTGTAAGATTCTGAACACAATCGTTCTTTGTGCAAGGCATGTCTAACGCTTCAGAATGACCGATTCTTATTTATGTGTTGGGCATGTATGCCCAACCTACAGAACTCGTCTGAAGCTTCTGCAAGAAAACAATTATTCGGCAGAATAAAGTCTGCCCCGCAGACCGGAGTAATTACATACAAAAAAGGCAAGCTCGTGCCTGCCTTTTTTGTACATTAAAAATATAAACTTAATATCTTTTTATGTCCTCATCGATATATTCTGCCATATCATGATTGTATACTCTGATTACATCTTTTGCTTCATTTTTTTGATAGCGCGGTAAATCTTTATACAGTTTTCTTATGCTTTCTTCCAGAATATAAGCATCGCTGTCTTTCCCCTGTTCTTTGCAGATGGAAGCAAGTTGTATTTTGCCTTTTATCGCAGAGAGATAATCTTCATCTGCAATAAAATCATCAACGGCTTTTGAAATTCTGTATTTTTTTATCTCTATTTCCGGCGGCTGCGGTCCCTCATAGTCATAATATGGTGACAAGTCATCACTGCCGTAGTTATATCGACTTCCAAAGCTTACCTTTGGAAATTGTGCCAACAAAATATTTGCACGTACAGAAATAGGCTTGTCTTGTGATGTTTCCGTAGTCTGCTGTTGTTCATCTGTAGGAACGGTTTGATTACGCTGAATAACTGCCTTGTTATAAACAGGCATTAAATTTGAAATACCTTGTACACCCATTTTGTCACTCTTTCTAAACAATAAACACATAAATATTATATGTTTACACTACTATATTTTTAGCAGGATATCTATAGAAATTTTTTATTTTTTACAAACTTTAATACACTTTTCGGCGTATTTAGATTTTAGTTGACCATTTTTTCTCGGGTGGTACAATATATTTATAGTCATTCCGGGATCGTCTAACGGCAGGACAGGTGACTCTGGATCATCTAATCGTGGTTCGAATCCATGTCCCGGAGCCATAAAAAAGACCTCAATTCTTGAGGTCTTTTTTTGTAAATATTTCTGTTTATAGCTTGTTTGAAAATGTTAACGGCTTATTACATGATTTTTTCCAAACCGTAAATAAATTCATTGTGGTCGGCAATGTATTTTATTGCGAGTTTTACTCCTGCCATATAGCATTGTCTGTCCATAGAATCATGACGTATAGAAAGAATTTGTCCTGAAGCACCGAATAAAACTTCCTGTGAAGCTATATAACCGGGCATTCTGACAGAGTGAATATGAATATCAGAGTATGATTTTCCGCCTCTGGCACCCTGTATAGTTTCTGTTTCGGGACAATTACCGGATTCAAAAGTCATATTCCCTGATTCTGACATCATAAGAGCTGTTTTGATAGCTGTACCTGACGGAGCATCTTTTTTCTGGTTATGGTGCAGTTCAATAATTTCTGCGTTATCAAAATATTTTGCAGCCTGCTGGGCAAACATCATCATAAGTATTGCACCTGTAGAAAAGTTTGGTGCAATAAGACAACCAAGACCTTTTGCCTGCGACATTGCATTTAGAACTTCAATTTGTTCATCAGAAAGGCCTGTTGTACCGATAACGGGACGTACTCCGTTTTCAAGACATATCTTTGCATTTTCAAAAACGTATTTTGGCTGTGTAAAGTCGACCATTACATCAGGTTTGTGCATTTCTATTGCTTTTTTCAAATCGCCTATAACTCTAACTTCGTGTGTAGGGCAAACCTGTTCGTCTATTTGATTTATATCTACCGCACATACAAGCTCAAGGGTTTCATCATTGCAGACTGCTTTAACAACCTCCTGCCCCATTTTCCCCATTGCCCCTACAACACCTACTTTTACCATTTTTATTTCCTTTCTTTATTATTATTTAAAAAATTATCATCAAAGTTAGTATTTTTATATTAACCATATAAATTAATATACATCTTTTTATAATTTTTGTATAATAAATAAGTTATTAAATGTATAATACGGAGAGCCGAAACAATGATAAATAAACAACCCCATTCTGATTTAGAAAAATCTCTTTTTGAATCTGTTGATTCAAAAACACCTGATTATATAAAAGAAAACAAACTGATTGATTTGGACAATAAAAACGAATTTATTTTCAGATTAAAAAAAGAACATCTGGAACCATATGATAAAGATTCAAACCCCGAGGGGTTAAATCTAAAAGACTGGTTTAGTGGATATGCAAAAGAGGCGGAAGTCTCGACAGCAGGTATCAGAGGACCTCAGAACATTCTCTATCCTTATGACACAAGATTCCCTATTAATTTAATCGGTATAATGCTTGCAACAGAAGCAAAAGCTCTGGTTGCAAAAGAGCTCTATCCTGACAGCGAAATTGTAAAACTTGCAGGATGCGAAGTACGTTATAACTCACAGGCATTTTTAGAATTGATTGCACGTATACAGGCTGCACACGGTATTAAGACGATTGTTCCTGTTGACAGAAAGACAATCCCCATCTGGATGGCATCATTTCTTGCTTTTAAACTTGATTTACTGGGCGGTGAGTACATTACTTCAAGCCACGGTATCTCCGTTAAAAATGCCACAAAAGACCTTAACTCGCAGGGAAGCCAGTATCTTCCGGAAGAGTCAATGTTATTTGTAAATAAAATAAAATACATTTTTGAACAGGCTGAAAAAAACGGATACTACGACATAAAAATCGCATCAAACGGCAGCACTCTTATCTCACAGGAAGAGATGAAAAAGCTTAATGACGGTGTAAAACTCTATAAACAGTATCTGCAAGACGGTGTTGCAAAAGATGCAAACCTTAATTTGATAAAAAATTTAAAAGATAAAATTGTTATTGAAAATGTAGGCGGTTCCGCTTATAGAACTTTGAGCAGAATATTAAAAGAACTGGGTATAGAAGATAAGTTTGTATGGATGAATAAAGAAGAAGATCCGTTCTTCCATGGTATCGGCAAGTATGATACCGACCCCAAAGGCAACAAAACCTTCTATGACTATTCTGTAGATGCTACGGTGCTTTCAAAAGACAAAGACGGAAAACCTTATTTCCCTGTAATAAAATCACTCCACTATGAGGAAAAACTCAAGGATTACCCTGTCGGAACAGCTGTTCTAATTACGGATCCGGATCACGACAGACTGACAGTCTGCCAGATAGAGGCAGAAGAAAAAGCCGGATTTTTAAAGTCTCTCGGTATAGATTATGTGGCTCTGGACAGCGGAAGAATTCTTACCGTATTTACTGCAAACCAATCGTTCCTTATGATTATGGACTTTTGGATGCAGCAATTGAAAGCAGAAGGACTTTTTGATAAACACCCCAGATTTATGATTAAAACAACGGCATCTGCACGTTCCTGGGATGAATGGGCAAAGAAAAACAATATCAAAGTTGTTAATGTGCCTGTCGGTTTTAAAGAAATTGCCAATGTTATGAAAAAAGTTGAAAAACAAATATTGGACAATCCCGAAAAAGATGTTGTTGTAACTGATGTTCTCGGCAATGATATTAATCTCGGCGTTAACCCTAAACTTATCTTTGGCGGAGAAGAATCAGGCGGTATGATTATCGGCTCGGAAGAACTTATAAAATCTCTTTCCGGCAGAGCAGCAATTGCGATGAGAGAAAAAAGCGCGACAGAAGCAATTGTCGTGGCTTCTGCTCTTGCATCTTATCTGGAAAAACAAGGAACTTCTATGTCAGAGTATCTTGATGATGTGTTTAAAAATAATGAAATCATATCCAAATTTGATATAAGAGAAGACATCTCGTACTATAACGAGTCTGAGCCTGATATTGAAAAATTGAAACAGGCAAAAGTTGCAGGCGAAGCACAGAGAACCAAGAATGATGTGTTCTATCTTACAATGGCGGTTGCAAAAAAGATGGGCAAAATGTCACTGGAGCAAATAAGAGAAATTCTTTCTGATACTTTTAAAAACCTGCATTTTGATAATCTTACAGACGTAAAATTTGTAGGCGACGGAACATATCTTGAGTTTACAGATAAATTTATAGAAATTCGTCCATCGGGAACGGATGCAAAAACAAAAGCCTACGGTGCCGGTGCAAGCAAAGAAGAGATTAAACAGTTTGCACAAATAATGGGCAATTATTCCGGTGATATTACGGATTTGTATAAAAAATACGTTGATATGAATCTTTATGAAAACGCAAAGGAATTGTCATTAAAAGATTATGCGGTATTTACAAATAAGGATGCCAATAACGCTAAATTTGTAATACCCGACTACAATAAGACTTTTGTATTTTAAGCTTGTTAAATATCGATAATATTTTTACATAATAAATAGTATCAATATATAAAATTCCTAATGTTAAGAGTTTGTATTTAAATACATGTCATTTATAATTGTATTTATGAGAATATTGGGGATTGATCCGGGAATAGCAATTGTTGGCTACAGTGTTATTGATGCTGTAGACGGTGTGTATACGCTTGTTGCATCAGGATCTATTCAGACTGATAAAAACAAATCAGAGGCAGGAAGGCTTTTAGAAATTTGTTCTGATATGGAAGAAATTATAAAAAAATATAGCCCGGATTCTGCCGGTGTGGAAAAACTCTACTTTTTCAAGAATCAAAAGACAATTATCCCCGTTGCTCAGGCTCGCGGAGTAATTATGATGACTTTGGAAAAGTATTCTATAGACGCTGTTGAATATACACCGATTGTGGTAAAACAAACTATAACTGGTTATGGCAGAGCAGAAAAAAGCGAAGTAGCAGAAGCCGTAGAACGAATGGTAAATAAAAACGGTAAAAACTGGCCAAAGCTTGATGATACCGTTGATTCTATAGCAATTGCCGTGTGTCATGCCAGAAACTGTGAATGTAATTTAGCAAAATATGCAATATAAAATGCAGAGGTAATTATGGAAATAAAACAAATTTTATTAAAACAAATGGCAATGCTCTCTAGCGTAATGGGGCTGATACTCGGGATACTTACTATTATTCCGTTTATTTGCAATTTCTCATTCTTTGCTTTGATAGTGCTTGCTGCTCCGGCAATTCTTATTTACATGAAAAAACTCGATATGATAGGCATTCTTGATATCAGACAGGGTGCATTATATGGTGCAATAATAGGTTTTATTTCTTTTATTGCTTTTTCCGTATCTTTTGTCCCTCTTGCAACAATAATAGGCTTTATTTATAAGGGGTCTTTTTATCTCGGTGTCAGCCTGTTGTTTCGTTCCGGTTTCTTTGTTTTAATTATGATGGTTTTCTTTGTTGCAATACTTGCAGCATTGATGAATGCGTTTTCCGGACTGGTTACAATTTATATTTATAATCAGATTGAGCAAAAGCCGGAAGAATCAAAGACAGACATAGATATACAGGAATAAAGATAATGGATTTTAAATCAAAAATTAAGACTATTGAATGGATAAAAGACAAAAATGTTTCCAGAATGGTAGATCAGCTGGTAATACCTTATGAATATAAGCTGATTGATATCAATACCTCTGACGATATGTATAATGCAATCAAGACAATGATTGTAAGAGGCGCACCGGCTATTGGTATTGCAGGTGCTCACGGTATGGCGCTTGCTGCATTGGAAATAGCTAAAAAAACACAAAATCCTCAGGAATTTTTATCTTTGCTGAAAGAAAGAGCTGAGTTTCTCAAAAGTTCCAGACCTACTGCCGTTAATCTTATGTGGGCTGTTGATAAACAGTATGATTACATAAAAAATTGCGGCAAAAACGTTAATGAAATGGTTCAAATGCTTATTGACCATGGCATACAGCTGGAAAATGAAGATATTGAAATAAATAAAAAAATAGGTGATTACGGAGCGGAACTTGTTCCTAAAAAAGGAGCAACAATACTTACGCACTGCAACGCGGGCGCACTTGCTACAGTAGGATACGGTACAGCACTCGGAGTTGTTCGTTCGGCTTTTGCAAAAGATAACACAATTCAGGTTTTTGCTGATGAAACAAGACCCCGTCAACAGGGTGCAAGAATTACAACATTTGAACTTGCTATGGACGGTATCCCTGTTACGCTGATTACTGACGGTATGAGCGGCTATTTTATGAACAAAGGCATGATTGATATGGTCGTTGTAGGTGCGGACAGAATTGCTTCAAACGGTGATACCGCAAACAAAATTGGTACTTACAATCTTGCAATAGTTGCCAATTATCATAATGTACCGTTTTATATTGCAGCACCTTTGTCTACAATTGATACTTCAATTTCTACAGGCAAGGAAATACCGATTGAAGAAAGAAGCCATGAAGAGGTTACTCATATAAATGGAAAAAGCGTTTGTGCTGACGGTGTGAATGTAATTAACCCCGGCTTTGATGTTACTCCGGCAAGTTTGATTAAAGGAATTATAACGGAGAAGGGTGTACTTTATCCGCCTTATGAAGATTCTATAAAAGAAGCTTTTGGGCTGGTTAATTCATTATAAATATTAATACTTCATAATATTGAAAAGCGATGTATTTTTATACATCGCTTTTTATTGATAAAATAAAAAAAAGCCGTCCATTGAGGCCGGCTACTAGACTTGGGGAGGAGGTTTGTTTGACCTTTCGGTCTAACAATTTAGTAATCGGCTTATTTAAATAAAAACTTTAACAATATCATCTATTTGGTTTACAAAGAGAAACCATCTGCTGCTGAAAACGCTTGTATTTAGCAGATTTTACTCAATAATTAAGAATTGTAACAGAAATCTTTAAAATTGAAATTATATAAATTTGAAATACTTTATATATATGTAAGTGATGTAAACAAGAGGTTATTAAAGAAATGGCACTTTGTCCCAACAATGCAATAGACAAAAAACTTGCAAAAATGTATGCCGAAAAGGTCACGGTCAATCTTGAAAACCGATCGTCACTGGATCCGGAAGATTTCTGGAAAACGATGCAGATGATAGCAGTAGCTAATAAAGCAATGATGCATCTAACCTAAGTTTAACAAAATAATAATCCCCCAATATCAGGGATGTAAATATTGGAGATTTATGGAGTTTTCCCTATTAGTCTAGTTTTGCCTGAGTGTATCTCAGGTTTTTTTTTGCAAATTTTTATCTTAATACTGCTGTTTTTAGTATATCAATATATTTTGCTTTTTCTTCATTTGTAAATTGTCCTTTTTTTGCAAAATGTATATGATATATTCTGTCTTTGGAAAAAATTACTCTTGCTATTTCTGTTTCTTTTGCGTTATCAAATTTCCATTCATAAAGTATATCGTTTTGGGTTTGATGGATAATTTTCTTTTCAAAAGGTTTGTTTGAATTTTTTGCGATTGCTTCTATTGCACCTATATGGGTGTTGTAATATTCATTTAGTGTTGTGTTAAAATTATCAGTTATAACAAAATATTGAATTGTAACCAGCTGGGTCCATTTAAAGTTTTTGACATCTTCCCCTTTAAGCCCGTATTCTGTTACAGAAGACTTTTCATCCTTTTGTTCAAGAGCCTTTTCCCATTTTTTTGTATCCAGAGTCAGGAATACTTCACCTGTCGGTTCCGGTTCTTCTATTTTTGTCTTTTTATTTGTATATGTATTTACTATTTCTGTTTTTAAATTTTCTACGGATTGCTGCTTTGCTTGAGGGTCACTCATTGCGTATACGGCCTTTTCTTCTTCTATTTGTTTAAGGAGCTTTTTGTAATACAGTTTTTCCTTACCGCCCATTGATTCCAGTGTAACGGCCGTTTCATAGTAGTCAATTGCTACTTCATAATCCTTCTGGTTCCTTTTTATGTCACCGAGAAGCACATATGCATTCCATTGATCGGGAAACAATTTTATTGCATCCTGAAAAGTTTTTTCCGCAAGTTGAGTTTCCTTTTTATATGCATAACTGGTACCGAGAAGACACAAAGCACTGTAAGAGTCCGGCTTGTAGTTTAGAGCATTGTTGAAATAAATAATAGCTTCATCATAATTTTTTTCGTTATATGCTTTCATCCCTCTGTCGTATTCGTATCGAAAGTTCAGAGCACTGCAGCCGCATTGAACAACAACAGCTGCCGTGATTATCGTGCATATAAAAAACTTTGAAATTCTTTTTAACAGCATAATTTATCTATCCAATATAAATTATAATAACAGAAGTTGGTTGTGGCAATAAAATTAAACTGTTATCGAATTGTAAGTTTTTATAGCATATTTATCTGTCATGCCTGAAATGTAGTCAACTATAGCCTGTTTATATTCATCAGGGTTAGAAATATCATAAATTATTTCGTTTTTTAATGATTTATTGCGATAAGGAGAGTCGGTATATTTTATGAGCCAGTTTTTAAAGTTTTTTGTATAAGGATTTTGTGAATTTTGCAAAGAACTTATTGTATCTTTGCCCTTGTACATCTTCAGGTAATTGTTGTATATTCCGTAAATTATTGTGTCGCACTGATTTTGTGATAATTTTTTTGCATTTTGTAATTTATAAATATTTTTGTAGTTATATTTTTTTATATCATTCATCAGGTCAAAGACCGGTTTTGAAAAGCCTATACCTTTATTAATATCGGAATTTTTTATCAAATCGTTAACAAAAATATTTATTAAAACAGTGTTATTCACATCACCGGAAAAATCCGGAATATACTTTTTTACAATATTTTTAAGTTCATTTCTGTTTTTTTCGTTATACAATCCCAGCCTGTATGCATCTTCTATATCTTTGCCCAGATATGCAATTTTATCGGAAATTTTGACAACAATCCCTTCCCAGGTATACGGCTGAACATGTCCTGCCGAGGATATTTTTTCAAGATTAATTGCCGATTCTCTCGGTTTAATATAATTTTCGTCTACTTCGCCGCAATGATTTATTATTCCGTCTCTTACAGCATAGGTAAGTCCAAGATTATTCTGCTCACCTTTGGTATTTGTAAGCGTGAGAATTTTATCAATCATTCTAAGGCTGTTTTTTTCATGCCAGAATTCAGGCAATCCTTCTTTCTGTGTGATTTTTTTTAGAGAATTTTCTCCATCGTGACCGAATGGAGAATGTCCTATATCATGCCCCAGTCCTATTGCTTCTGCAAGTTCTTCATTTAGTCCCAGTTTTCTGCAAATTTTTCTTGCAATGTCAGTTACCTGTAACACATGAGAACTTCTTGTTGAAACCATATCATTTTCACACAGCGGAAAGACCTGTGTTTTGTATCTCATTCTGTCAAAGCCTTCGGAATGAATTATTCTGTCTTTATCTCTTTCAAAGTCTGATCTTATTTCATACGGCTTTTTTTCTATTGGAGAATATCTCTCGATTGCCTGCAGCCACTTTGGATTATCAGGGGTCATTGAACCTTTGGAAAAAGATTTGTCTTTTATTTGTATCTGCATAAAAGTAAGCATATTGCTTTTAAAAGTCGGTACAAAAATATCTTTTTCCGGCTGGTTAAAGTACGTATATGAAGTATTAAAAACGAGGCGGGAATTTTTCGCTTTATTTTGCGGTATTTTGTTTGTATTCAGATTAAACAAAACAGGTAACAGCATAATTTATTTATAACATTTTTTTTATTATCTAACATGTAATATAAAATTTTTGTAACAAACTCTTGCTAAACATAAAATAAATCTTCATAATTGACATGAACTGAAATCGGGGTTCAAATATGAAGAGTAATCTTGCTGTATCACCTAAGGTCTATTCGGATTCGTTGTGCTTTTTCAGGCAAAATATCAGCTTTGCCGCATCAAAGTCTGACAATAACGACTCATATCAAAAACGTATTCCAAAACCCGAGGTTAAAACTCCCAGAAAGGATCATCCCGTTTATCTTGATGATATTTCTTTTGCCGTTGCAAAGAAGATTGCGGAAAATGCAAATAAACTGGGGATTTCGCGTACAGATTATCTGATACAAAATATCAGGTCTCTTGCTTATATGCCTCAAGTTATGCCGGAACCCTCCAAAACTGCAATTGTAGGTAAAACCAATGTAACAACCCTTATTGACGGAGAGCAAATTTTCGATAAGGCAGTTGAATATATAAAAAGTGCAAAAGATTCTATACAAATAGAGATGTTTGAGTTTCAGCATCCTTCTGTTGACGGACACAGATGGCCCTCTAACGGTGCAGAGGTCGTTGCAGGTTTTGATGAACACAAAAGTCTTTTGCCTATGATAATTAAAAAGAAAAAAGAAAATCCTGATTTAAAAGTACAAATTATTCTTGATGCGCACAAATGGTATATGGACGGTACCGGTACTCCTATAAGGCACTATAACAATCAAGATATGATAAGGTATCTTAAAACAAACGGAATCGATGTTGTTCCATACCCCCGTGCAGCACAGAGCGGCGCAGCATTGCAGCATGTAAAACTTGTTGCCGTTGACGGCAAAAAACTGATAATAGGCGGTATGAACTGGGGAACCCATTCTGCAGCCAATCATGATGCCTGTGTCGCAATAGAAACACGAGACGGTTATAAAAATTCCGAAGTGGATAATATCCTTACGGAAATATTTAATAAAGACTGGGCGTTTTCCTGGCAGAGACTGGGCCGGACAAAAATAGTCGCAGGACCTTTAACAGAGGACGAACAGCCTTTTTATAAGGGTTTGAACAAAGAAATTAAGCAGGAAAATGTTGACTATATGAAGATTGTAGGCGAGCTCTACAACAATGAAAATGATAAAAACCGCTATGATGAAAAAGATCTGTCAAAGCTTGATATTATAAAAAGATATCCTGTGGAAACACCTGCGATAAAAGTACTTTCCACAAAACCGAGGGAGCTCGCTTATATAGGAGAAAAAGGTTCTGAGTCCATAAGACAATATGTTATGGATAAAGTAAAAACAGCAAACAAATTGAGAGCGGAGCTTTTTGTACTTTCTGACAAAGAAATTATCCAAACAATAATAGACAGAGTGCATAGAGGAGAGCTGGATGCCAAAATTATAGTTGATCCTTCGATTATAGAAGAATTTCCGTATTGTAATACGGCTTATCAAAAGCTTGTAGAAAACAATATTGATGTAAGACAGTATAAAACCGATACAAATATTACCCAGAGAATGCACGGTAAATGGGCGGTTTTTGACGACAAAGAAATTTTAATAGGTTCTGCAAACTGGTCTGCAATGGCAATGAATCAAAATCTGAAAAAAGGTCAGAGAGAAGATTATGAAAAATACACGGAACGAATAAATAAAGAAATTGTCGGTTATATGAAGACCGTAGAATCTTATGAAAATGCTGTCGGCATTCCTCCTTTGATAAGAAAAAAGCTTGATTATAAAGAGGTAATGCTGAGACGTTCAAAAATTAAAAAAGCTGTGAATGAAATAAATGAAACCGGTTCTGCCACAATAAGACTTCAGGATAAATATTATAAATTTGATATAAAGAACCGTTCTGATTTAAATACAATAAAAGGCTATTACAAAATAATCATAGACAGAAATAATGCAAAAGAAAAATATAAACGAGGCAACAATGAAGCAGCTATTGCATTTGAAAAGCCTGTTCTTGCACGTGTATTTTTAAAACAGTTTGAAAAAGATTGGAAACATTCCGAATCCGAATATGAAAAAGTAAGAAACAGAGTATATGAAGCACCGCCTATGAGCGGTACAAAACTTGATGTGGCAGGTTAACATGAAAATTTTACCGGTAAAATTCATCTATAAATCCAATATGACGCATTCTTCTTATATGTCTGCAGGAAATAATGTAACTCCTCAAGAAAAGAACTATTCAGGCATGTCTTTTTGCTTTTATCCTTATATTTCTGTTTTTATACCTTCTTTTAAAGGAGATTTTTTTGAAAATAATTTTACAAAAAAAGTAGAGGGCAAAAATTATCAAGGTCTTGGTCTGATGGAAAAGAATGAAATCGGAACACCTGAATGGTACGACTTTTCTAAAGTGGGCTGGAGATATCTAAGCAAAGAGCCGCTGGACTGGAAGAGCGCAGAACCAAAAGATTTTTATGTTTTTCTTCAGGCAAACGCTCTTGCCGAAGGATATGAGTCTGCCTGGGTAAGACGTTTTAACTATACTAATCGTAAAAAAGCTCTTGCAACTTCTCACTCTATAGATTCCAGAAGTGTAAAAGAGCCGCCATCCAAAGAGCTAAAAAAGGATCCATTCAAGGACAAATCTTTTGCTTCCAATCTCGAAGAACTTCTGGATACAAAACGCCATAAATCACTTGATAAACCTGTTACTGACGCAGACGGTAATTTGTGTATAGATGCGGTTGTTTTTGATACGGAAACTACCGGAACAAATACAAACGATGAAAGCCGCACCCTTGATAAAATTATACAGATAGGCGCAATACAAATTAAAAACGGAAAGATTATGCCGGAAACAGCGTTTAATCAGCTTATAAATCCGGAAATGCATATTCCGGAAGCCGCATCAAATGTGCACGGAATTTATGATAAAGATGTGGAAAACGCACCGGTCATGGAGCAGGTTTTAAAGCCGTTTGTAAATAACTATTTAAACAAAAAAAACGGTATTATTGTTGCATATAATTCTCAGTTTGATATAAGTATGCTGAATAATGCAATAAAAGAACATAACAGCTTTTCTGCTGATGAATTGAAACCAAAAAGATATTTCAAGGTTATAGATCCTTTTCTTTTAATACAGAGAATTCATCCTTATGTCGGTGCATCCAAACGTTTGTCCAACCAGTACAGATACTTTTTCTGCAAAAATATGGATAATGCACACGATGCTTATGCCGATGTAAAAGGTACAGTGAATATTTTAAAATATTCATTATATTATCTTGATAAACACAGAAAAGATAAGACAAAACCTCTGACAATAAGGGATGTTCTATTATTCCAAAATGGCTTTGAAGTTCCTAATATTGATATTTCTCTGGATTCTCAGGGATGTAATGCAAATGTGAATTTTCGCACATCATACAGACCTGTTTCTATAAGCGTTGATAATTACCATAATGGTTATATGCTAACGGGTGATGATATCGAAGAGCTGTGTCCATTAATCGGTGAAGAAAATGCAAAAAAATTAAAAAACGAGGTGCAGGACGAAAAAATAAATATGAAACAGCCGAACGGTCTGCCATTAAATGCACCGGAAACAAGGCAAAGAATTGATAACAAAGGGATGGAAAATGCTTTTTATGTAATGAAGCGTAATTTTAATAAAGTTTTGGATTTTGCAGGTATAGACGCCTATCGGGATAAAACAAAAGAAGAAATAAAAGAAATAATAACTAAAAAGGCAAAACATTATATACATAAAGATTCTATAGATTTTTGGATGAAAAATCCAAATCCTCTTGATATAAAAGACGGTAATGACCTTCCTGATTTTGAGATATCAAAACGAGTAATGTTGGAAGAGCTTGAACAATAATATAGTCTAGCATTTGTTCCAAATTTTTAAATATTAGCCGTATCCTGATGTTGATTCCTTGTCTGTCTAGAAAAAATTATACTGTCTCTATACGATGTAACAATGGGTTTATATTGTTACTATTTTGTTGTGAAAATAAAAGGAAAGGTCTATAAAATGAAAAAAATTCCCCATTGCTAATCGCAACAGCAGCATCAGTTTTGGTCTCTTCTATTGCTCTTTCTGCTTATGCTGATAATATCAGCAATTATAAATGGAATCTTCCAAACACAACAACACCGGCAGCTGCTGTACAACCAGCAGGAACAAACGAAACAACCCAGACCGTTCCTGCAACAGAACCTGAACTAAAGAATACACCTGATGTAACATCCTCTACAAGCCAAATACAAACAGAAACAAAATCATTAAGTGATAATAAAACTGATACTGAACTGGCTGAAACAGTAACAAGAATCGGGAATAAACTTTTACGTGACAACAATGTACAGGAACAAATAACTTTTGTTTTGGTCAATGAAAATGTGGCTAATGCTTCAACTGATGCACAAAATACAATTCGTGTATATACAGGACTATTGCAATATTGCACAAGTGAAGACGAGCTTGCTTTTGTAATCGGTCATGAAATCGGACATGCAATGAAAAATCATGTAATTAAGTCTGTCGCAATTGATCAGGTTGCAGCAGTCGGTACAACAGTTGCCAATAAAGTTGTTGCTAATCAAATAGCAAAAACAAAGATTAACAGCAAATTGAATAAGTGGGGTTTTGGCTCTGTTTTAACTAATTCTGCAACAACAGCTGTAAATACGACTGCAGCTGCAGGTGTTGCAAAATTAAACAGAGGACAGGAGACCGATTCGGATATTCTGGGTGTAGCTTTGGCTGCAAAAGCAGGTTATAATCCAAATGCATCAATAACAATTCTTGAAAAAATCGGTGATAACTATGTTGATTTCTTTGAAGATCATCCGTCTACAGATAAAAGGGTAGAAGCTTTGAAAGAATATATTAGCAAAGCATATCCCGAGCACGCTCAAAAATAGATCTATTTAATAATTTGACAATAAAATTGCCTTTAGACTAAGAATTTCTAAAGGCAATTTTTATCGTTAATGAAATTGGTCTGCAGAATCTTTATTGGTTATACTGCCATTCTTCTACATTGTTTTTATAGAACTCTTCCATTTTGGGATAATAGCTTTTTATTTCATCGGACTTTCTTTTTATTTCCGCTTCAAGTATTGGTATTCGTGCTTGGGCCTTTTTGATACTGTTTTGAGAAACTTCTTTACAATATTCTAACTGATTAATTTTTATATTAATTTTTTTAAGTTTATCTTCCCAGAGAGCAATTTTTTTAGCTAAATTTTTACTTTCATTTTCAGCGTATTCTCTGTCTTTTTTGTCGTATTCTTCTTTTTCCCTTCTTTCATAATAATCATGTTCGTTGTCATAACTTTGCGCAGGAGAATTCGCTTTTTTATCATTTAATGCTTTCCATTCTTTTGCAATTTCTATTTGCTCGTCAATTTCTTCTTGTTGAGAATGATAAGCCTGCAATTGATCATCGTATTCTTTAATCTTTTGTGTATCATAATTTATTGTCGCTTTAGCATCTGCAACTTGTTTCCTTTTGCTGTCCCTGTCCATAAACATAAGGCCTACTTCATCAAAGATTTCAAAGGCTTGTAATGCTTTTTGTTCCTGAATCTTTGATGTTTTTATTCTGTTTTTATAATATGCAATTTTATTTGTTAAATTATCGTATTTATTTTTATTGATACCGTAAAAATATCTTGCTTGGTCTTTTTGCCATTGTGCGTAATTACTGTTTTCTATTTCATCTCGCTTTACTATGGAAGTTTGGTATTCATTTTCAAATTCGGCTCTTTCAGTTTTCAGTTTTTTGAGCTCTTTTTTGTCCGTTATTTGAAGTCTTTGATAGTAATCAGCAATAGTTTCAAAATATTCTCCGTAGTTTATTGCAGAATCATTACAGTCCCAGTAATAAGACGGGATATAATCATAGCCGAAATAATTCTTTTTTACATCTTCAAGTCTGGGATAAACCGGACGGTTGTCGTATACAATATAGTCAAAGTCTTTTTTTGTTTGATCCGGTACAACCTCTTCCGGATCCGCAAAATATACCCGCTTTGTCTCGTATCCCGTACGGTATTTTGCTGTATTTTCTATAGAAGAATTAGGATAATATGAAGATGATTTTTTTATTAATTTTTGATTTATTTCATCTTGTGTATAGCTTCCGCATAGTGACTCTGTATTTAAATCCATTATAGGATCAGAGAGTCTTGTATGCACTGCGCCTGATGAGCCTCTGTTTACATAACTGACGCCCCAAGGGTTGGAAAATTCCTCTTTATGTCCTTGAAATGAAACATTGCTTAAGAATTTACTTTTTATAGCATCAACTGTAACCTTGGGCATAACAGGATTTTGTGCTGTCGTTTCACTTTCGCCAAAGCTTGTCAAAACTTGTGATGAACGTGTATTTTGACTTGATTTATTTGTAGCATAATTATTTGATATTGCGTGAATCTTCATATAACCTCACTCATAAGTATTTTAGTACTGCCATTCTTCTACATTGTTTTTATAGAACTCTTCCATTTTGGGATAATAGCTTTTTATTTCATCGGACTTTCTTTTTATTTCCGCTTCAAGTATTGGTATTCGTGCTTGGGCCTTTTTGATACTGTTTTGAGAAACTTCTTTACAATATTCTAACTGATTAATTTTTATATTAATTTTTTTAAGTTTATCTTCCCAGAGAGCAATTTTTTTAGCTAAATTTTTACTTTCATTTTCAGCGTATTCTCTGTCTTTTTTGTCGTATTCTTCTTTTTCCCTTCTTTCATAATAATCATGTTCGTTGTCATAACTTTGCGCAGGAGAATTCGCTTTTTTATCATTTAATGCTTTCCATTCTTTTGCAATTTTTAATTGTTCTTGTATTTCTTTTCTCTGGGGGTAGTATACCTGCAATTTAGCATCGTATTCTTCTATTCTTTCTGTGTCATATTTAATAGTGTGATTAGCCTCTGTTACGGCTTTTCTTTTTTGGTCTCGGTCCATAAACATAAGGCCTACTTCATCAAAGATTCTAAATGCCTGTATTGCTTTTTGTTCCTGAATTTTAGAAAAGTTTATACGGTCTGTGTAGTATCCTATTTTTTGTGACAAATCATTATATTTATTTTCATTAAGGTAATAAAAATAGTCGGCTTTTTCTTTATCAAGTTCTACTGTAGGATTTTGCCACGGAAATTCATTCTTTTTGTTTTCGAGTTCGTGTTTATACTGTGCTGATATTCGAAATTCATTTTCAAATTCAGCTTTTTCTTTTTTTAATTTTTCCAGTTCTCTTTTGTCTGCTGCTTCAAGTCGGTAGTAATATTCTGCAATTGTTTTAAAATGTTGTCCGTAGTTTATCGCAGAATCATCACAGTCCCAGTAATAAGACGGGATATAATCATAGCCGAAATAATTCTTTTTTACATCTTCAAGTCTGGGATAAACCGGACGGTTGTCGTATACAATATAGTCAAAGTCTTTTTTTGTTTGATCCGGTACAACCTCTTCCGGGTCTGCAAAATATACCCTCTTTGTCTCGTATCCTGTACGATATTTTGCGGTATTTTCTATAGAAGAATTAGGATAATATGAAGATGAATTTCTTATCAAACATTGATTAGCATTTTCCTGTTCATCATAAAAATTTCCGCCCGTTACACGAATATTGTATGTTGTTAAATCTTTCTTTGGATCGGTTAACCTTGTGTGAACAGCTCCTGACGTGCCGTATATATAGTTGCGTCCGTAGTTGGAATATGGTGACGGTATTGAAGAAAATTCTTCCTGATGTCCTTTAAAGGATACTTTGCTCAGAAAATTACTTTTTATTGCTTCTGCTGCTTTAGAGCTTTCTATAGGCTTTTCCTGAGTATTTTCATTCTGGGTAAATCCTGTTAAGTCTTGCTTTGTTTCAACATTTTGTCTTGTTTTTTTTATTGAATATTGATTAGATACAGCTTGAATTTTCATATATGCCTCTTTTCATATTATTAGCATTAATAAAGATTTGTTGTTGTTTCCAATAGGTATTTAAATAAATTCATTCCCATATAGTACGAATATTCATCGTTTTGTTCTGAATATTTGTACATTGCCTTTTTTATTGCGTTGGCAAGTCCGTTTTGCGGATCATCAGGGCTGTTTATACAGGTAATTTTGTCAATTCCCTTTGATTTCAAAATCCTGTCCATTTCTCTTAAATGTTCCAGATTAGGACTATTACCTACAATTATTATTTTCAAAGGCAATTTGTATATGGCATCGAGAACATTCTCATTTTCCAAAATTTCATTAATCGGTTTGTTTTTATCAATATTTATTCCGAAAATATCTATATAATTTAACGGGTTAAGCATTTCTTCGTCATTGATTTCGTCTCCCGCTGCAATTACAAAGTCATTTGAGTCGTTGACAACAACAGCTTTTACCTCTTCTTTTACATCATATAATTTTGTAAGAGGCTTATTATCAACTTTGGGTTTGATAATCATTCTGTTTCCCGGTTCATAGCGGACAAGTCCGTTATCATACTGGGGAAAATATGCGTTGTTGTCTTTTGGATAGTGGCTTAGAACAGAGTCTATTCTGTTATTGTTCAAATACCAGTTAATTAGTTGTTTTAATCTGTCAACGGGCAGTTTATTAGAAAATGCAATTTCTATAATATTGTTTTCATCCTTGCTGAAAGAAACATAATTTTTTATATTATAAGGATTTGTCTTTTCCAGTTCATCCTGCATGGAGATGCCTGGGTAATCCCATTTTGTCCTGTTTACCGGTGATTCAATCACAAAAGAATCTTTTGTATTTAGTGAAATAATTCTTTTTAAATCCGATTTTATTTTTTGTGCATTCCAACCGTAGGCCTTTTCTTGGATGATTTTATCTTTATTTTCTTCTTTTATCCAGCGTCCGTTTTCTTTAATAAATTTATCAGCTCCGTCACGTGTTACCAAATAATCAGGAGAAAAATAATCCAAATTTTGTTCTTTTAATGCATTTTCAACAAAAATATACTCTGCTGCATTTCTGCCTGTTGTTATTGTTAAAGAAAATTTGTCTTTTGCTGCGTCTTTAAGATTTTTAAAGTTATTAAAATAATTATTGAAGTGATTTCTTTGGTTTTGGTCATTTACAAACACATCTTTTTGACACATATCATTGTGAGAAAAGGGGGTGTATGTGTTGTCAAAGTCAGCAAATACTCTGGTTTTTCCGGCCTTAAATGAAATGTTTGAATATGTTGGCGTGATGGGCTTAATGGACACAGTTACCTCAATCTAATAAGTGAATTGTATAAAAAAACAATGCAAATAAAAAGAAATTTTATTTCTCATTTTACAAAACGTTACAAGGGTAATATACAATTTTTGAAACTTGTAATATAATAATCTTAACTAATGGAGGTTCTTGTGATTACTGCTCTTTCAATATTCAACAGGCATGCTTACGGTGCATATCCTGTTTTTGGCGCAAATAAAAATAAATCTTATACTTCAAACACTTATTTACAACCAAGATTTCAAAATACCGGAGATGTTTTTATAAAATCAAAAAAAATATCTTTTGGCAGCTCCGAATATAACAGACAAGATGCCGAAAAACTGATTGATGATATTGTGAACCGGAGAGTATCTACGGACAAAAGGGGATTTCAGGGGGAATTTTTTAAACTCGGAGAAAATTACGGCATAAAATCAATAAATCCTATGGACAAAACATCTCCTTTTGCTGATTTGCAGGGCGTAAATAATGCACGTGAGTATTATATTTTAAATGTTATTAAGAATATTGATCCTGAAATAGCTACAGTTCCTGTTGATTTAATTCAAAAAGATAATAAATATTTTCTGGTAACAGAATTAGTTAAGGGTGTACATCCCTTTGATGCGGGTATAAACAATAAACATATACAAAATATTTTAAAAAATTCTTATATTCTTGATATAAACGGGATTTCGCATAGCGATTTACAGAGCGGAAACATCTTTTTAATGAATAAAGATAAAGTAAAATTTATTGATTTTGGCGCATATCAGCTTCTTTCCAACAGGGGTTCTTATTTCTCTTCTGATTGTATTAGCAATATTGATATTCAAAATTCTTTTGTGAAGGAGATGCATAATTCACCTCTTGAGGGAAAATTTCTTGCAACATTTTATAATAATGCACCTAAATCACACATTATCGGGTATTCCGACAATCCGTATTTAAAAATAAGATCTAATGCATCCAACTTTGAATACAGAATGATATATGACTTTTTGTCTCATAATAAAACTGAACAGCCGAAAGAATTTTTGGCGGATTATTTAAAAACAAAAGCTGAATATTATCATAAACCTATGGCAGAGTTTTTGGAAAAACTGAAAATATCTCCGAATGACACAGCTCAAATCACACAGAGAGATTCTGCTGTTCAAACGGAAAAACTTTTTGCAGAGATTTTTTCTAATCCGTCGGAGAATGTTCTGAAATCAGAACTTGAAAAAATACAATTAAAATGGCTTATGAATGATTATCAGGGCGGAAAAGCTAAAGCTTTTGACTATTTTGAAAAATATCTTGCAAATATAGATCAATATTCCGCTCAGGCGAGTGAAAACGAAAAACAGTATTTTTCCGTTATGAAAAAACTTTTGGAACAGTACAAAAATGATCTTAATACGCAGGAATATAAAGGTTCTGTTCTTGCTGATAGTGAAAATCTTGTAAAAAGAATTTTTGAAAAAGTTGAAACAGCTGTAAAAGAAGTTGAAACAACTGCTGCCGAGGCCGGTGAACAGATAATCAAGAATAATAAATCTAATAATAAGTTTATCGGTATTGCTCTTGGGATATTAACAACAGGTTCTGCTGTCGGGCTGTGGCATTATAAAAATGTTAAAAAAGCGGGCTAATGGAATCAGCTGATAATATGAAATTATCCCAGCAAAAGAAGCATTTGCCTATCAGGAGAAGTAATATCTTCGTCAGAAAAAACGGGAAAAGGCTCGGTTAGATATACATGTTCTGATGTTTGCTGTCCCGTTATTGCAATTTTAGGTGCAGAAGCAACATAATTTATTTCTGACGGGAATACGTATTTATTGCCGTTGTATTCTATTTCTGCATTATCGACTATTAAAAAACTGTCGTTGTATTTTTTTAAACAGCTGCTGCATTGTTTCAGATTTTTTGCTCTTATGATGTTTTCCCTGATACTGTTAGCAATATCATTGTTCCAAACATCCATCAGTTTTTCTTTTGATATATTTCCGATTTTATTATATTTGCAGCAGAATATATTGCCGCAGTTGTCAATAACAGGATTCAGCCAGGCTGCGGCACAGGTTAAAAATTTTCTGTTTAAAATATTTTTTGAATATTTATCAATCTCTGCTTCCGTTAAATATGGCTGCAGGAAAAGATTTTTGATTGTATTGTCTTGTTTTATTTTTTCAAATTCTTTTTTTGCAAATTTGTCTAAACCTGCAGAAGGCTCGAGTATCAGATTATATGCATGATTTTTGTGAATATTAATTTTTGCATACAGGTCTGGTGTATTTAATGCAAAAATCAAATTTACATTGTTTTTATCAGGCAGATTGTTTAAATTTTCATTGTAGTAAAAATAAAAAATTGCATTTATATGTGCAGAGTTTACTAATTCTGATATTTTTTCGTAAAAATTAGTACTGTGTGCATATACCTTTAATGTTGGAGCAGGCGTTATTTCTTGTATTTCAGATAAAAGTTTGCAAAAAACCTCTTCATTAAAATGTTTTTCTTTTTCGGTAATAAAGTCTGAGTCGGCTGACAATATTAAATAATCTATTGTCAGTGTAAAAGGAAGCTCTGTCATAAGTCCTCCAATTTCCATAAACAAATATATTTACCGTCCTCTAAAGGCAGCTCCTGTATAAAATCAAGCGGTTTTGGAAAATTAAACGGCGGCAAAAGAAGATTTATTTTTCTGAATTGTCCTGTTAATACGTCTCTGTTTTGTCCGATGTTATATGTGGTCAGCATAACCATTTTTGATTTGCTTTTTTTGAAGTTTTCCAGAGCTTTAAAAATTTGCTTAAAAGTAAGGTGGATAAAACAATCCCTGCACAATATCAAGTCAGCTGAAGTGAAATTGCAGTTAAGAATATCACCCTGCAAAAACTTTATTTTTTCACTTTCATACTTTTTATTTTTATTTATCAAGCTTTCAACAATATCTATTCCCGTATATTTATCAAAAGTATAATCAAGATGCTTTATCCAGTTGTAATCTCCGCAAGGCGCATCTATGATTGTTTTTATCCCGTATTTTTTTAACAAATAAGGCAGCTGCTCCAGTATATTGCAAGCATAAGACAGCTCAGAACCTTTGCCCGATACGGATTCATCGCTTTGCCAGAGATTTTTGTCATAAATTCTGTCAAAGATTTCTTTGGGGTTTTCGCTATGAGCCCATATTATGCTGTCTAAAATATGTGTATTCAAATATTCTCCTTATTGACCGTTAATATTGTATACAGCGCACTCGCCTATATAAATATTATTTATTTTAAAATTATCCGTGTTATCTTGAATTTCATCGTATATTTCTGTATATCTTGAGTTTGTGTAGACAAGCTCTGCTGTTTTTATATTTTTTATATCCGCTTCAATATAGTTTTTCTCCGGATTTAAATTAACTGCAAACAGGAGCTTTTGCTCATTTTCTATTTCATAATACCAGCATAGAGACTTTTTATCTTCTGACGGTAAAAGTGTAAGATGCTTTGTATCTATTATTTCTTTGATATTGGAATATAATGTTCTCATATCGGAAATGGCTGCAAACAGCTCTTTATTTTGTCCGAATAAAAAATCTTCTTTCTGTTTTTTTACATAAGGATTAGAATATTCACACTCTTTTTTTTCATCAAGATTTCTTGTCTCAAATCCCATTCCCATATAGGAAGGAAGATTTAAAAACATTGATACAAAATACCTGCATTCATTAGCATCTTGCGAATTGTAAAGATTGTCATGCACCGGCAAATCACCGTCGTTTGTAAAAATTGTCATACAAGGAAAAATTCTGTATTTTTCTCTGTAATCTGTAAGAAATTTATTTACATTGGCGACAAACTCTTCATTCATATACATAAAATTATTTTCACCAAGAACAATATCAAACTTTTTGTTTAACATATCCTGCATGCCTGATACATAGTAATTCCCCCAGAAAGACTCGGCAAATGTAGCAAAATACGGCTTTGTTGTGTGTACTTTGTCTTTCACGGCTGCCCACATTTCAGGACATTTCAGATCTTTTTGTTCATTATGACTGTGAGATATTTGGTTGTGAGCCATATCCGCTCTTAAAAAATCGAAATTGTATTCCTGCTGAAATTCATATATTTTGTTGGTGAAATAATCCAAAGCTTTTTTATCAAAAGTATTCTTTAGAGGATAACCGTCTTTTGATTTATAAAATTTATACGGGGTGTTTGAGCCTATGATTTTGGCAAATTCGGACTTACCTTCCACTCTAAAGACTGCCCAGCTGTCGCCATTTTCAGAATATTCCGTTCTGTCAAAAACAATCGGTCTTGAAGGAGAGTGCTCTACAACGGGGATAGGCTCATATCCCGCATCACGTATGATTTTTCTTATTTGCATACGTTTATCAAAATTTGTGTTTTTGTCAGGAAAAAGAATATTTTTTCTTTCAGCTTCCGGCAGTGAGAAAAACTCCTGAGAAAGATTCAGTTTGTTAATTAAAAGAGTCTCTATTTCTTTGCCAAGGTTTTCTGTTTCTGCAGTGAAATCCTGTGATTTTTTGTCGGGTGTAAGCTTTATCCACTCAAAGCAGGACGGATTTAAAATAACAATTTCAGAAAAATTATCAACATGAGGCAGTGCATCAAACCCTACCGCCTTACCAAGAGCGTGCAATATATTTACAACAAACTTGAGTTGCTCTTTTGCTGTCTTAAATCCGCAGTTGGCAAGGTCTTTATCCAGAAATTCATCATTTAATTCCCAGGAATTTTGTACATACAGACTCCCGTCGCCTGTTTCAAACAGCGGCATAAGATGTATGCCGTTTTCCGGAAATGTCATTGCGTATTTTACAATACCCCAGTAGGTTTTGGTAATTCTCGGGTTTATTCCGATTATTTTGACTGTTTGCGCCCAGTCCGTATTTTTTTCGTTCTGAAAAGGTGACGGGATTTGAAATTTCTTTGCCGCTTCAAGCTGTTCAGTACCGATAATGTCTTTAATCAACTCCAGAGAGTGTCTGAAACTTAGTTTCAGACACTCATCCGGTGTTTTTGTTATATATTTTGCGAAATCTGTATTTTTCATAATAATTAGTAATAATAAAATGTGTAACTATATTTATTTTTAGATTTTTTTACAGCATTTTCTGTGAAATTTTTTGTTCTTCAAATTTTAATATTCTATTTCTCCAAAGTGACACAAAATAGTTTCATTCTTTTTGATAGCCTCGAGCATTTCCTGAGAATGAACTTCCAAAGGATATGCATGCATTTCTGCCTCGGTGCTTATTGATTTGTTCAAAATCAGTACCCCATCTTTTGACTGTTCAAGATAATTGAGCTCGTTAGGCAGAATATATTCTTTTCCTTTAACATTAACACGTCCTTTGGGTGCATACAAAAAACAGCTTTTGTAAAAATTACAGCATTTTGCGCACAGTGTAAAATTGCCGTGTTCACAAAGAGCCTGTCTAATTTTATTTGCTTTTTCATTATTCCACAATGTCCAGAAATCTTCTTTTGTAATATTACCGATAGTGTTTTCTATACAGTTTGATACATCTCCGTTAGATGCTATAATAGCGGTAAGCCACGGAGTTGTGCATCTCATATAAGGTCGTATTGTTTTTAAATCTTTTTCAAAGTAATATTTTTCAATTTCATCCTCATACAAATACGGAAATATAAATGTTTCTACCTTACACACCGGTGCAATTTTGTTAAACAAGTTTTTTAATTTATCTGTATATGTTTTGTCTATATTGTATTTCTTTTTTGTTATAAAACATTCTCCGTATTGCTGATGCAGACTGCTTTCCCATTCTGTTTTTGACAGTTCATTCATTTCTTTTGTAGCAAATTGAAGATGCTGAAATACTACCTGATCTACATTTTCTTTTTGAATTACCTGTATAAATTTATCAACATCATCTATGTTGTCCGGCAGCAACACCGAATTTACATATATATAGATATTAGGATTTTTCTTTTTTATTTCGTTTAATTTTCTTATGCTGTCTATTGCTTTTTGAAAAGTGCCGTTAACCCCCCTTATTCTGTCATGAGTCTGCTGCAACCCATCTATGCTGAATGTTACCGTGATGTGTTTGCATTTTGAAATTGCGTCCAGATGTTTTTCAACCATTGTACCGTTTGTGACTATCTGGATATAAAAATCCAGTTTGTTTAAGTAATCAATAACCTTATCTACATCCTTGTATAAAAGCGGTTCACCCCCCATAAGAATAATCTTTGGTTTGGGGTAAACATCGCTTATGCTGTCAAAAAACTTTTTCCACTCATCAAACGACAAATCCGGACAAGCAAGTTCTTTAAAATTTTCGCCGTACTGTGAGCACATTTCACAGCGCAGATTGCATCTGTGTGTTAAATAAACAACAAATTCCATTACAAAAGGCAGATTTAAAGTCATATTAATCCATTCTTTTTACAAAAGAATACACCTCGCAAAAACAGTATATTCATAATTTATTGTAAATTTGAGAATTGATTATTTTGCTGTTTTCGATGTTGGTTTTTACAAAATTTTACACACGTGCTGTCGGAGCTGGCTTTTGCGTAATAAATAATTTTTTATAAGTACAATAATAGCAAAAAAAGCTTTATCGGCTTTTTTAGAAATGGTGGGCGATACTGGACTCGCTTGAGGCGTAGGCGAGCATCACGAGCCGTACGCATCAGGATGCCCAAAGGGTAGAACCAGTGAGGATTTTCCTTCAGAAAATCCGAATCGTGAGAGTCCATAATAAAAAGACACCCGAAGGTGTCTTTTAAATGGTGGGCGATACTGGACTCG
>CALVAR010000007.1 GCA_944325575.1 Candidatus Gastranaerophilales bacterium
TTGTAACCTGTAGACATCCTTTCTAATGCTGTGTTCAAAGAACTTGTTGCATTGTTCAAATTGTTTTGCGTCTTCAACGCAGACATGTTTGTGTTAACGATAATTGCCATACGATTCTCCTTTCGGCATAACCCTATTTACATCCTGTAAATTTTAAATAGACTGTTAATCTGTTTAAATAATCTAATAGCTAATCTGCCTATTTAGACTGTGAATTTATATTCATACCTGTTCTTCACATTCATATAATAACGCTTTGCCCAATTCATCTAAATTGTAGAAAAGTTAGATATTTCTAATACTTTAGATGTAGAAACGGCATCCGCTACGGACACATGCAGAATAACCGTAACATTGACGGCAAAAGCATTAGGCAGTAATTTTAAATAGAGAGATGTATTGATAATTAAGACGGGCAGCTTAGTTTAGCGGATATTGAATTTTGAATCAACTAATCTTAACTCACCAGTTTTCCGTCGGAGATTTTAAATATCTCAACATCTTTTAAATACTCTTCATCAAAATGCAGAGTATCAACAGAGGTAATAATTGTCTGGATATTGCTGCCTATAGCATTTAAAAGATAATTCTGTCTTATATTATCAAGTTCTGCCAGCACATCATCCAGAAGCAAAACAGGCGTATCATCTATTTTTTCTTTAATAAGTTCAAGCTCGGCAAGCTTTAAGCTGAGGACAACAGTTCTTTGCTGCCCCTGGGAAGCAAATTTTTTTGCTTCTATTCCGTTTATAAAAAACGACACATCATCTCTGTGCGGCCCGACAAGAGACTGTGCCCGGATAATTTCTTCCAATTTCCTTTCTTCAAGTTTCTGCGCAAACTTCTGCGCAATTTCTTCCGTTGAAAAATCGTTTTGCAGACAAAAATCCACATCATCAACAACCGTTGAATTATATACTGTTGTAAGAGTTTCATTTTCGGCAATCTGCAGGTGCTTTTCCATGGCGATTTTTTGGAGTTCTTTTAAAAACTTCAAACGCAGAAATATTATATTGCTGCCGGAAACTGCCAGCTGGCTGTTAAAAACCTCCATAAGGCTTGTATCCGCATTGATATTGCCTTTTATTTCCTTAAGATGATTATTTTTTTGGATACGTATTTTATTGTACTTGGACACCCTGTCTGAATATGCAGGATAAATCTGGCTTATTGCCATATCGAGCCAGCTTCTTCTGTCATCGGGAACACCTCGTAAAAGAAGCAAATCGTTAACGGAAAAAGATACTACCGACAGATTTGTGCAAAATTCCGCTGATTTATTTTTTTTGACCTGATTTATTTTCAGTTCTTTTCTTTTCGGAGGATTTATCAAAACATCCAGTTCTTTTTCCATATCATCTTTTAAAACTATCGCCTTTAGTTTTGCAAAATCTTTTCCCCACAAGATAAGCTCACTGTCGGATTTTGCACGGGGCGAACCGAGACAGGACAAATAATACAAAGACTCCAGCAGATTTGTCTTGCCCTGTGCATTTTTTCCTATCAAAAGAATTTTGTTACGGGAAAATTCGAGGCTTAAATCCTCGTAATTTCTAAAATTCTTTAATTCAACAGACTTTACAAACATAAAAGACCTATGCCGCGCTCAGATGATTGTTAATCACAGCGCTTATTTCCTTAACTCCCCTATCCAGAACATCCTTGTATCTTTCATAAAATTCACCGCAGCGTCTAACGGCTTTTAAATCCGCTTCCGCCATAATTGCAAGCATTAAAAAATCATTGCCGTTTTTGAGTGCTGCTGCAAAATCCTCGACAGACGTAATGCCCTTATTATATCTCTCAAGCCAGTCATGATTTTTTATAATCAAACATATTCTATCTTTTACATCAGGCGCAAGAGCGAGTTTGTTCAAAATAAACCCCGCATCCTTTGCCCCGCATGCCGGATGTGATTTGTCTATTTCGCCTTCTTTTTTTGTAATGTCATGCAGCAAAACAGCTATCTGCAGCACTCGTCTGTCATCTTTGGGCAAAGCTGTGTATTTTGGGTTTTGCATAACTCCCTGCAAGACCTTTAGTGTATGCACATCCACGCTATAGCTGTGGGTTTTGTGCTGTACTTTGCCTATTAAAGTCAAAAACTCAGGCAGTGCTTTGATAACAATATTCAAATAACCTGTCAGGGTTTTATTATTTTTTACTATGACTTCGTTATCTTCGCTAAAGCGTTTGACACAGTTAAAAATCTTGACCACTTCAGGCGGTGCATCGTCTTTATCAAGATTTATAACTGACGGATAACCCTTTATAGTGCTGATACCATCCGTGTTTTTTTCAATAACAAACCCGAAAAATCCGGTCATGTCAGTTTGGATTTTTGAATCATAAGATGAAATTATACGTTTTATATCAGATACAAAATTTTCTCTGGGGTATTTTAGCTCCGGTCTGAAATCCTGTGCCTCTATATCCGTATGCATAAATGTTCCGTCAGGGGCCTCTATTTCATCCAAAACTTTATAAAATTGTTCTTTTAATTTTTCATCTGCCATAATTACATTGTAATAATAAATTATTCAATAACAAGGAAAGATTTAAGTTTTCTTGCACTAGCCTTTTTATCAGATATTATCTCAAAATTTTTGTATTCGGCATTATCTGTGCCTTTGTAATTAAGAGAAGTCGACCCGCCTCCGTCAAAATTCATTGCTTTATCAAGATTAAGCTGTTTGCATACTTTGTACATCTCTGGCAGAGTCCGTTTGTGGTACATATTGGCTATTATAATATAAATATCACCGTTTTTTATACCTATAACGGTTCTTGCACATCTTTTGAGTGCGGAGATAGAGTCTCTGGTTACATTTCCGTCTTCATCCTTTGTAACAAAATACTCTCTTGAAAGTCTCAAGTCCGGATAAAGCATCGGCCCTGCCTGTATGGAATGTACTATCTTGCACCCGTGATGCGGTTTTGTATAATGCGCTGCAATATCATATTTTGTCTGATTTCCGCAGGACAATACCCTAAACTCCGTTCTGTTTAATATGGTCTTAAGATGCGGTTGCAGCACTTTATTCTCCATCAAACTTTTATTTGTTGTAGGGTCTAGAACTGTCTCACCGTCAATAACTACATAAGAGGAGGTTTTTTGATTATTGGGATCAAAATAACCGGCGTTTATAACAAGTTCTGCGCCCGTTTTTGCAAAAACATCTTTATTGTATATAAGATTTTTTGACACATACGGTTTTATTATGCTGTTTCTTTCCTTGGGAATTTTTATAATATACAAGCCGTTAAAGTTTTTTGTTATTTCTATGTTTTTGCAATTATTTTTCGGCACGGGACATGCACCCGTAACAATGATAATTGCCGTGCAAAATATAACGATAAGTGTCAGTATTCTTTTCATTTTAAACCCCTCTGAAGTTATTAATGTCTGATGCTTTCTATCTCACCGTGAGAATCCGACCCGCCTGTCATAATCAGGTTGTATTTTTCTGCGATTGCACGGACTGTAGAGGCTTTATGAAACTTTATTATTCCTCTGTGGCGCCGGTAAGGATAAAAAACCTCAATACCGTCTAAACCCAGCCTAATCAAACTTTTTACAAAATGATCAAGACTTACGGCCCAATAACATGCCGGATGAGCAAGAACAGCAATGCCTCCTGCCGCATGTATAGCTTTTATAACATCTTTCGGGTGTCTGTGATTTAGCAGTCTTACAATATCAGCTTCCGTTTCTTTTTTATTTTTTGCACAGAGTTTTAACAGCTCTTGGTTATGAATATCTATGCCGTAGCCGAGCATGTGCACAAGTACGCCTCTGTACCAGCAGTCAAATTCCACGGCAGTTATGATTTTTGGATTATCGCTTTTTAGGATATCCGTTTTTTTGTATGCTTCGACTGTGTTGTGGTCACATATTGCAATAAATTTGTAGTGTTTATTTTGTGCATCTTCTAATAGCTCGACGGGTGTTAGTTTTCCGTCCGAAAAAGTTGAATGGATATGTAAATCAATATTGTTTTCAAAATCCGCCTGAGAAAATGACAATAAGAGTTCTTTTATATTTTTGTTTTGTACGTTCATATTTACATGTTAATATAAACAGATATCAAGTGAAACAGGAAAAATACTGTGGCAAAGAAAGATTCGACATTTGTAAATATAGTAAAAATATTCTTTAACGGTACAAAACTGTATTTTCTCAATTTTGAAAAGTTTTTTAAATATATGGCATTCCCGGTTTTCGGACAAATAGTCGGAATCTCTATGATATTTTTTGCGTCATATATTTTTACCCTGCATGTTTCGGAATTAACAACCAAGAGTCCTATTTTTGATAACATACCGCTTGTATTTTTGATGCTGCTTGTGCTGACACTGCCCGGTTTTTTCATTTTTTGCAAAGCATTCTGGGATTATTTGATAGCTATGGCTGCGTTGAATTCTATGGCAAGTTCGCTTTTAGAAGGAGACAAGCTTGAAGATACGGGGATACATTCGGAACTTATAAAAAGGAGAACCGGCTCATATATCCTGTTTCTGCTTTTAGTTTCCATTATATACTTATTGTTATCTTTTCCTCTTTTATGGGCACTTCTTGTAATAGTTTTTGTTTATCTTTCATTAGGCTTTCAGGTATTTGCACTGGAAGAGGACAAGGGGGCTTTTGACGCAATAAAAACAAGCATTAACCTTGTAAAATTTAATTTCTGGCGCACGGCGCTTCTGCTTGTTATACTGGGTATTTCTACATACTGGCTTGTACCCGGACTTGTGAGCTGGGGATTTGAGACAGGCAATCTCGGCGGATTTTTCTCTTATCCGGTGGACAAATATATCCAGCTTTTGCCTTTAAATGATTTTAACAGTTTATTATCACAGGCTCATGTGCCGTATACAATCAAGAGCTATACAATAGCACAGCATATTGTACTTGCGGTTGTTGCTTTTGCAGTTACTGCTTTTTCGCTGCCGTTAAGAAGCCTGTGCTGTACACAGCTGTACAAAGAACTTGTTAAAAAGAACTATGCGGGTAAAATTGCCGCTGATAAGCTTGCTCAAAGAGCACAGAGCAAAAAATCAGGAAGAAAAAATATTGAGGATGAAGAAGAGTAATGTTTGTTTGCAAAAACTGCAAATCCGTAGATAAATTCGAATTGATGTTTGCACCTGATTACAAAGGTGCAAAAAACTACAAACAGGAATATAACAGCAAAAAAGAAATAGTTATTACAGTTGACGGTTACACATTTATTCCCGACCTGAATTTTATGAACAATCACGCTGTATGCCGCTATTGCGGACAGATATACACCTGGGATTACGACAATTCCGCAAGTTAGAGCATAAAACCGTAAGGCAAAAGTTCTTCAAGCGTAAATATTGCACATTTTTCATCTTCGCTTTCGAGGATAATCTGCATCTGATTATCTTTTGCGAACTCTGCCATCCATTGTCTGCAAGCGCCGCAGGGCATACAATTTGTTCTGTTTTTTGAAAATATAGCTATTTTTATAAGCTTGCCTTTTTCTCCGGCTGCAACAGCACTGGACATGGCATTTCTCTCCGCGCACAAAGAAAGTCCGTAGCTTGCGTTCTCTACGTTTGCGCCGAGATAATAATTTCCGCTGTCATATAATGCACATGCGCCAACATAAAATTTTGAATAATGTGCGTATGCATTGTCACATGCTTTTCTTGCTTGGTTTAAAAGTTCCGTGTTATCAATCATATATAAAACCGCATTATTCTAATCCGTTTTTATATTTTACAATATTATGATTTTTTTTAAACCCGAATATCACAAAAATCCTATATTTAAGGGATATAAATTAAACTTAAAATGAATCATAATAATACTAAAAATGGGGATAAGTATGACTTGGGCTAATATGAAAAGATTTTTTATTTATATACTGGTTTTGTCGGCTGTTTTTTTGACTGCAGGGGCAGAGTCTATTGCAGCCGCAAGAAAAGTTCCGGTTATAGCAGTAATAAGCGATTCCGGGCACAGAAACGGAACAACATATCTTGTTTGCGGAGCTGCTTCCGATATTATTGCCGCTGATATTATCAACAGACTCAACCAGACAGGCCGTATAAAAGCACCATTGCTCGGGGAGAATATGTCTAAAATTACCCAGAAGAATATACCCCTTTATTACATGACTTTTTTTAATGATTATAAATACAATTACAATATAGATTTTGTTAACCTAAAAAGGGTCACAAGATACTTAAATGCCGATTATATCCTTATGGTAACAAGCGGGCTTGATATACAGAGCCAGCTGTTTAAAGAAACCTGGTGGAATAAGTGGGGCATTTCTTCATCAGAACCGATAACACCCACATACAGACTTACAACAATGCTTACATTAATTGATAAAAAGACATACAGCATTGTATGGCAGGATTTGTATCAAAGAGATATTAAAGCAAAAAATATGGACCTCGGGGTTACACAGTTTTCACCCAATTATCCTCAGCTTGCAAAAATCAAAAAATATTCAAATACTATGTCAGAATACGTTGTAAATATTGTGGACAGAACGGTAAACCCGTGGATAGTTCCTCCGGAAGAACCGAAATCCGTAGAAATGAGAAGCAGATTTGTCAACGAAGGTACAAAAGTATACTACCCTGCAGTAAACGGAGAAGTTGTTAAACAAAACTTTAATGAATTTAAAACGGATACGCAAAACAAATGGGATAAATACCAAAAAGAAAGACAGCAAAAGAAACATATCGAAAATGTAAGAAGATTGGAACAAAAAAGAAGAGAACAGGAAATTAAACAGCTTGAACTCAAAAATAAACAACTGCAGCAGGAGAAAAATATTGTACCGATAAACAATAAAAAGAAAAAAGAAGAGCCAAGGCTGTTTGACTCAATCAGAAATAATATAGACGATGTGACAAATACCCTCCCTCCAGTAACGGAAGAAGAAAAAGCTCTGCCATCCGCACAGCCAACAGAACAAAAGCTTGAAAATCAGGAACCGGAACTTCTAAAACCCGTTATGCAATTGCCTGCAAAACAGGAAACTCAGAAGGTCCAGCCTGCAGTGAACAAACAGGCGCCTGCAAACAAACCTGCAGCAAAACAGCAGAACTCCGGACAAACGACACAGCCAGTTAAAAATACGGATAAGCAGAAAAACTTACAGCAAAAAACGCCTCAAAAACATGTACCGTATTACGACTGGAACCTTGAAAATATTTATCTTCAAAAAATAGGCAAATTAAGTAACTTAAATTAGTTCAATTAAATTATATACGATATTTTATGTTAGTTATATTATATAGTTGTAGGGAATATTTATATTTTCTTTATAAAAAGTGTGATATACAGACAATCAGATAATTCCGGAGAGAAATTGTGACGGAAAAACTTAAAATAAGGGGCGGTAACGCATTAAAAGGTGAAGTTTCAATAAGCGGGGCTAAGAATGCTGTTTTGAAGCTTATGGCTGCGGCAATTTTGCCGAAAGGTGAAACCGTTATCCACAACGTTCCGGAATTGACGGATGTTAATATAATGCTCCGTGTTATAGAAGACCTCGGAGTTAAAACAAAACACGACAAAACTGCAAAAACAGTTACAATCGATTCTACGGACATAACCAGCATTACTGCGAAATATGAGCTTGTGAGCAAAATGAGAGCATCGTTTATTATACTGGGTGCTCTTGTTACAAGATGCAAAGAAGCTATTGTTGCTTTGCCGGGAGGCTGTGCTATTGGTGAAAGACGTGTTGACTTTCATATTAAGGGTTTAGAAGCACTTGGTGCAGAGATAAAAATAGAAAACGGATATGTCCACGCAAAAGCGCAAAAGCTTGTCGGTACGGATATTTATCTTGATATACCGTCTGTCGGAGCAACAGAAAATCTAATGCTTGCAGCAATTCTGGCAGAAGGCTCAACAAGAATCCAAAATGCAGCTCAAGAACCGGAAATTGTTGACCTTGCTAATTTCTTGAACGCAATGGGTGCAGATGTTTCGGGTGCAGGTACATCGGAAATTGTAATTAACGGTGTTAAACAGGAAGATTTAAGACCTATTGAATATACAACTATTCCTGACAGAATCGAAGCAGGCACATATATGGCAGCTATTATTGCGACAAAAGGCAAGGGGCTTATAAAAAATGTTTTACCTTCTCATCTGACTTTTTATAACTCAAAACTTATTAAGATGGGAGCCAATATAAAACTTGTTGAACCTACAGTTATAGAGGTCAGCTGCAACCAGAGATTGAGCGCAGTAAATATTGTTACACAACCATATCCCGGTTTTCCTACGGATTTGCAGGCACTGGCTATGGCAATGCTCACAACAGCTGACGGTGTAAGCATTATTACTGAAAGTCTGTATGAAAACAGGTTTATGCAGGTGCCGGAACTCAGAAGAATGGGTGCTGATATTCATCAGGAAAGAAACCATGCGCTCGTCAGAGGAGTTCCTAAGCTTACCGGTGCAAATGTAAAGGCAAGTGACTTAAGAGCCGGAGCATCTTTAATAGTTGCTGCATTAATGGCGGAAGGCGAAAGTGAAATAGAGGCTCTGCACCATATTGACAGAGGATATGAACTTTTTGAAACGAAATTTGCCAATTTGGGGGCAGATATAGTAAGATACAATGATGAAAGTGATACTTTAAACGGTTCTAAGATGGATAATAGCAAAGGAAGCGTAAATGCCTCAATATAAAAGATGGTATGATCATGATCCGGTTTTAATGGAAGTTGTGGAGTTGCTGCGCAATTATCAGGATGAGCTGAGAGCGCAGGCAGAGATTTTTCTGGCAAAAATTGAAGAAAAAGTTTCTAAAGAAACGATTGACAAGTTTTATGACATGGTTAAGCCTATAAACGGCAACAGATGGTATGATAAAGATCCTGTAATTTCAAAAACAATAGAGCTTTTAAGGGTTGTTCCTCCGGAAGTGCAAAAGTCTGCTGCGGAGAATTTTATAAAATCACTTGAAGATCTTGGTATAGACAGAAAAGAAAAGACTAATAACTAAATACTTCTGAATATATGAGGTGCCTCCTGTTTTGTTATTTCTTTGCAGTTGACAAATAATCTGTCAGCCGGTGCAATAGAAATATTTTCAAAGAATTCTTGCAATTTATTTATTGTTCTGACAGAGTTTGCACATTTTATGTTTTGCTGATTTTCTTAAAATCTTTATAAAATATTAATTTAAATAGTCTTCCCAAAAACAATTTTTTGAAATAGAATCTTAAGATAATTCAGAATTCATATTGTAGACGAGTTAATCGGGAGAAAGATAAAATGTGTGGAATAGTAGGATATGTCGGCTCAAAACCTGTTATTGATATTTTATTAAACGGATTGAGTAAACTTGAATACAGAGGTTATGACTCTGCCGGTGTAGCTGTAAACTCGGAAGGCAAAATTAAAATATATAAAGCGGAAGGCAAACTTCAGAATTTAAAAGACCTTTTGGAACAGCATAAATCAGAAATTGTTGATACGACTGCAGGTATAGGACATATCAGATGGGCTACACACGGTTTGCCAAATACTATTAACGCACATCCTCATACTTGTAACTGCGGTAGACTTGCAATTGTTCATAACGGTATTGTGGAAAATTATAAAGAATTAAAAAAAGATTTGATTGCCCAAGGATGTGAATTTAAATCCGAAACAGACACAGAAGTAGTTGCCCATCTTATAGCAAGTGAATACGGCAAATATAATGATCTGCCAAAGGCTGTCAGAGAAGCTGCAAAAAAACTAAAAGGTGCTTATGCACTTTGTGTTATGCATCAGGACGAACCTAATATCCTTGTAGGTACAAGAAAGAATGCGCCTTTAATTGTGGCATTGGGACAGGGAGAAAACTATCTTGCTAGTGATTCTCCGGCTATTATCCAATATACAAAAAGAGTAATATATCTCGATGACGACCAGTTTGCTGTATTAACACCGTCCAGTGTTTTGATTACGGACATAGAAGGCCGCCAGATTGACAGGAAAGAAGAAATTCTCCCTTGGGAACCTGTTGCAATGAGCAAACTTGGCTACAAGCATTTTATGCTCAAAGAAATCCATGAACAGCCTGATGTCATTAGAAATGTACTCTCCGGAAAACTGCCGGATATTAACAAACCTATTGTTCTTGATGAAGTAAAACTTACAAAAGACGAAATTAAAAAGCTGAAAAGAATAGAAATCATAGCCTGCGGTACATCATTGCATGCGGCAATGGTTGCAAAATATATTCTGGAAGCATTCACAAATATTCCCGTTGATGTTGAGGCATCTAGTGAATATATTTACAGAAAAACTGTTACTGACGCAAACACGCTTGTAATAGGTATTTCACAATCCGGTGAAACTTCGGACACCATTACTGCAATCAGACAGGCAAAATCTGTCGGGTCTCATGTTTTGATTATTACAAACAGACCTGATTCTATTATGGCAAGAGAAGCACACAGCCTTATACCTGTTAATGCAGGTATAGAGGTCAGTGTTGCCGCTACAAAATCTTTCAATGCGCAGTTAATTGCTCTTTACCTTTTTGCAATGTATATTGCGGAAATTAAAGAATCTTTTGATATGCAGAAAATTAAAGATTTAAAACATGAAATGCTTTTGCTTCCGCAAAAAATAGAAACTATTCTTTCTCACAAAGAAGATATTATGAAATGCGCAAGGGCATTTGCTTCTTACAAAAACTTTATTTATATTGCAAGAGGCATAAATTATCCTACGGCACTTGAAGGCGCACTAAAGCTTAAGGAAATAAGCTATATCAATGCAACAGGCTATCCGGCAGGGGAATTGAAACATGGACCTATTGCAATGCTTGATGAAACAATGCCTGTTCTTGCAATACTTATGCCGGGCAGCATAGTTTATGAAAAAGTTCTGTCTAATGCAGAAGAAGCAAAAGCGAGAAATGCAAGAATGATTGCCCTGACATCTGCCGAGGACAAGCACCTTTATGATGTGTTTGAATATATTTTAAAAGTTCCGTCGGTTGATGAGTATCTTTCACCGGTTATTACATCCGTACCTTTACAGCTTCTTGCATATTATATTGCAGAGTTTTTAGGCAAAGATGTTGACCAGCCGAGAAATCTTGCAAAATCAGTTACCGTAGAATAAAAAATGCCAAATAATTTACAATACGGTGCGGAATTTTTCCGCTCAGGCATGCTATAGGATTTATATGATTACGACTGAAAATTTTGAGATAAAAAAAACAGAAGATTTAACAGCTTCATATATAGAAAATTGTCTGGAACAAAAAGGCATAGAACCATTGCGCTGGGCGATTGTTGATACAACTGATGAAAATTTAATTGTTTCTGTTTCTTATAAAAAATTTAATAAATGAAACAAATATGACAAAAAATTTTTTTCAGGTGTTTTAATAATTTCGCAGTAGAAAAAAGGAAGTAAAATTATGGCCTTAATAAACAAAATTTGTATGAACAACAATTGGGTTTCAATTTACCGTGCTAAAAATGGAAATATTGTTCATGTTGTTAAGGACGGTATTCCGAATATTATATCAAGAACAAGAGCTTTGACTATGGATTCTGCCGGTAAACCTATCAAGTGTAAGGATATAACAATCAGAAAAGGTATGCTGACAAGCGCAGATACCTATACACCTGCAAGAGACGGCAGTACGGCAATAAAAGATAAAAACGGTGTAACAAGATTATTTGAAAATCTAAACTTTATGGATATTGCTGCTAAATTTTTAAAATAAAAAGCCCCTGTTTTGTCTCATCTAAAAACAAGGGAATTATAAATTAGGATTTTTGTCTTTTGTAAAGCACGTAAATTTGACAGGCAACAAGCTTTTGTCCTGAAATTATGCGTATTTTGCTTGCATATAGGTTTAAGTTATGCCCGATTTTGGAGTCTAAAAGCAGATTAATCTTGCATTATTATGAGCTTATCAACTGCAAAACTTCCTGCAGGAGTGATTTATTTGTTTGGATAAGTTTATTGGCTACATCCATCTGCATTTTTGCCTGCTGGTAGTAAGATATGTTTGCAGAAAAATCGCAGTTTGACATTTCCAACAAACCGCCTCTTACTTCACCTCTGCCTATTACGGGGCGTCCGGATTCTTCGGTTTCTATAAACTCACCCTGTTTAACCTCATATAATCCTTCGGGATTATGAAAGTTCATGATGGCAAGTTTGTATAAAGGCACAACATTTTTGCCGCCGTCAGATTTACCGTAGAGTATACCGTCGCCTTTAAATTCAAATTCATCATATTTGCCCAGATATTTACCGTTGTTCGGGTCAATCCACAGTTTTATGTTGGTTGTCGGAATATTTACTGCACCGCCTTTTATTCCTGTTTCTGCATAAATATCGGCATCAATGGGCTTTGTACCCTGCATGATTTCGCCTTTGTCATTCAGTATGTAGCCCTGCACGGTATATCCGCTTGTGTTTTTGTATACACCTTCTTTATCAAAAGTAAACTCGCCGAGTCTGGAGTATACTATTTGACCGTCTTCACGGCGCAGTGTAAAATAGCCTTCACCTTCTAAGAAGACGTTTTCGTTAGATGTACCGGGAGTTGATTTACCCTGACTCACTTTTTTGTTAAAACCGTCAACTATACCGGTATTTAAAAATGTTTTGAATGATGCCTGTGTTTCACGATAACCCGGGGTATAGATGTTTGTAAGGTTTTCTGAAATTGCATCCATCCAATCGGATGTATTTTTTTGTGTATTTAGAGCATTTACAAATGAATCGTTCATTTTTACTCTCCTTTATCTTTTTGTTGATTTTGTCTTTGTCTGTTTTGATTACCGTTATTTGACTGTCTGTACATAATGTCGTTGTATGGAATGTTCTGGTCATCAAAACGTAATTTAAGAGAATTTATGTTGTTTCTAAGATATGCTTCGACAGCCTTGTCTCCGGGAATAAATTCCGCAGAGATTTTTCCCTTTGTATCAACTTTTAAAATAACTGAAACATTGTTATCAAAGCTTATCCTTACCGGTTTTTGCTCGTTATATGCTTTTGTTAACAGATCCGCAAGGACCTTTGATGTCTGTTGGGTTTTATATGTCGGACCTATTTCATCTGCAAATTTTACAAGATTTGCCTCGCCGTTTTGCTGCATGGCGAACTGTTTGTTTTCTACCAAATCCGCAAAAAACTTTGCATCTTCTTTTGAAATTTTAATAGTGTCGTAATTGTATATTGATTTTATGTTTTTCATCCCCGAGATAGTATCAAAACCAAATTTATTTGCATATTCGCCGTTTATCATCTGGTTAAGATTGTTTATCTGCTGGGGCTGCTCAATACTTATTTTGTCCGTATCTTTTTGCTCTTCAAGAACTTTTTTAAAATCGTTTTGGGTTTCTTTTGAGCTTTCTTCTTTTATTTCTTCTTTTTTAGGCGCATTAGAAACTTTGTCGGCATTGGAAGATGCCTGAACCTCACTGGCTGTTTGCTGTGTTTGAGTTGTTGTTTCGGCTGCGGATGCGCTGCCGGTTGATATATTCATCTGGGGAGTTCCTTTCACTGTCAAAAGGGGGATTCTTGAGATTCTTCTAAATCTTCATTATATTTCGGATTTTTCATTAACTCTTCGAGTTCTTCTTCCTGTTTTGCTTTGGTTTTTGCAAAATATTTTTGTATTGCAACTTCGGATAATTGCTTTAATTCTGCTTTCTTTTCTTCTTCAATGTATGCTTCTTTTGAGTGTTCTTTATGTTTTTCAAGAACTTTTACCGCTTTTTCAAGTTCTCTTAATTTGTCTTTTTCTATGTCCAGAGCTTCCTGTGCTTTTTTGCGGTCTTCTTCAAGGGCTTCACCTTTGTCATAAAGGTGTTTTAGATATGTGTCATATGCTTCATACATGTGAAAATCTGCCTGACGCATATTTATCCTTGTTTGGGAAATTTCTTTGTTGTTTCTTTCAATAAGCCCTTCTATTTTTAGTACAAGTGCCTGAGCATTACGTACGTTTTGGAGTTGTTCTTCTTTTTTTCTTATTCTGAAATCCAGAATTTTTTGGAGTCTGTAACGAAAAGGCATGGATATCCACGATTTACTATTACACTATTTAATTATTCAGTATTGCTCTAACGATTACTACATACGTTTGTATGATTATGTTTTAATAATAAAAGTTGCAAAGTCAATTAACATTTGGCAAAACACAATAAAAATATTATTACAAATTGTAAAAAAGACTTTTATTGTGAAAATCCTGTGGTAGACTAGATTATAGAGATTTGGGTAAATTTTTAACTATATCTGCTAGCAAAAAAATTTTTGACAATCCTTTTATAATTAGGATTTACATGCGATTCAAGGGAAATTATGGTTACTGTATCAAACATCACTAACAATAAGCTGAATATTCCTGTCAATTCAAGCTCTTTACCTTCACCATCGACAGAAAAATCTTACGTAAATCAAAACTTTCATGCCGGAGACAATTCGCACAATGTTGTTGATAACAGGAAGTATAAAAAGGATAAGATTCTTCCGAATACATTTATGAATCGTATGCGGATAAATTTAAGCAAGACGCTTGATATCCCCCTGGTTCATTTCCCGAGAGGTCTTGCCGGAGCTCCTGATTATACATTTTATGAGTTTTTACAGACTGCAAAATTCCCTTATTATCTCGGTGGTCCTATACTTGCAGCATTATTTTATGCCGGTGTAAAAAAAGACAACTTTAAATCAGCAAGAGCTGCTCAGGGTGTTGCAAAACACATGGCTCTTGGTGTTGGTTTATATTATCTGGGTGCTGCTTTTGCAAAATCCTTGATTAACCATACCGTTAAATTCACCAGAGGAATAGATTTAAGACATCCGTATGCAAAAGCAATATCAACATCTACAAGCCATACAGGCGATTTTAAAAAGGATGTCGAATACCATACATTATATGAAAGCAGCGAGTTTACAAGAACGGATTTGATGTACGAACATGATGTAGAGAAGTCCCAGATTGATACAGATAAAATCGCACGTAAATACGGAGTAAAAGGGGATGTAAATGATGCGGATCAAACCGTAAAACCATTAATCAAAAAGACCATAATTATGGCAAGAGCATGGCAGTATGCGCTTACAGCCTTCTTTGTTACTCTGGGTATCGGTATGGCAAACCAGAAAGCTTGGGATAAAATGTCATCTGAAGGTTTTAAAAAGACAATTTCCAAGGGTATATTCGGCAGAAATGTCTCTTTAAAAAATCGTTTGCATAATGCCAAACTTGTTGTTAATGATTATATGCTAAAACCTTTCGGACAGAGCTTTAAACAGTTCTGGCACGGACACAGCAAAGCATCTTCTATTGTTGGCAAGTCTGTTATCTTATCTACGGCAGCAGCTACTTTGCTTGCAATGTCTCTTATCACGGCAAAAACATCAGCAAATAGTCATAAAATCGAATCATCAGGTGCAAACAGACAAAATGAGGTAAATAAATAATGGGAAATTTAATACAAAATATACCTGTTAATAGACCTCAGCAGACAACGGTTGTAAGACCGGCGTCGCAGCCTGTTTTTACTCCTAATGCAAATCCTTTGTTAAACGAAATTCAAAACCGGTATCCGCAGGATAAAATATATTCATATATTCTTGCCGAGCCTATCAGCCCCGCAAGAACAACACCTGCAGGTGTCAGTGCAAGACAAGCCTCCGGTGAATTGATTAAAGAAAATATTTTCCAATCAATGTCAAGAACCGTAAAATCATACGGTGATTATGCAAAATATTTTTATAATGCTGCATTTAAGGGAGAAGGCAAGGATTATTCCGTAGGTAAAATCAATGATCTTACGCTGAGAGCAGGCTCTTTGGGTATTGCTACTGTTCTTGCAACTTCAAAAATGTTCCCGTTTGCAAAAGGTATGGAATTTGTCGGACTTGCTACATGGTTTGCGTCTATGGCTATTTGGCCCAAAGTTCTCGGTATGCCGATTAAAGCTATTTACGGAGTTGATATCAACCAGAAATACAAAGATTCCGACGGCAGGATAAAAGATGTGTTCGAAGACAATCAATACCGTCCGATGGACATATACAGGTATGTTGACAAAAACGGCAAACCTTTAACAAAAGAACAGTATCAGGCAAAATATGACCATGATTATGTTTATCTTGAAAAGATAGGTGATAAGCTCGGCATAGAAAAAGGTATAAAAGACAGAAATGAAGCCACCATGAATAAGATGGGGCAGGTCGCCGTACAGGGCAAAACACTCTGGATGCTGACTGCAGGAGTTATGACACCTGTGCTTTCTTCGCTTGCTGCCGATGCACTGCAAAATCCTCTTAAGAATCTGATTGAAACAAGCAGATACCAGAGACAAACAGAAGATTTGAAAAAATTTGAACAAACTATTGAAGCTCTGCTTGGAGACCAAAATCATTCCAGAGTTACCGACATTGATAAATTGTATGAAAATCTGGGCATAAAAATTCCCGAAAAAACACAACAACAATTTGAGTCTTTGATTACGGAAAACGGTAAACTCACTCCTGAACAATTTAAAAAACTTAATAAGTTCCTTGAAAAAAGATTTTACGGAAGCGGTTTTTATACATCTATAGAAGCTGCCATGAAAAAAGATGCAAGGATGACAGAGCCGTTTGTTACTGTAAATCAGGAATTTAAACAGCAGCTTGTCAGCATAGTAAAAGAATCCTTTAATGAAGTCGTTTCAGCGCTTCCGGAAGATAAAAAAGCACTGCTGCCGGAAAAAATAAGAAATTATGAAGGTTTAAAACTTAAGGATATTGATAATCTGTTTAAAGAAATTTGTCTGGATGGTATATCTGATTTGGATAAATTACAACAAAAAGAACTGAAAATAAATCTGTCCACTGCGGCTATTATGACTGTAAATGAAGAAAAACAGGGCAATAATCTTGCAAAAGCAGCCGTAGACAGAGCAAGACAGCTTATCAATACTAAATTGGATGCTATATATGAATCAAAAAGACATTATATCGTCTCTAAAAACCAGATAGAAAAAATCTTTAAATTTGCGGAAATGAACCGTCAGATAAGAGGCAGATTAAACCTTTTTGAAAGAGCTACAATCAAAAATATTGCGGAATCAGCTACTGCAATTTCTTGGGAAACGCTTCCTCAAAAATACGTAAAAGCTATCGGCTTCACAAATAAAGAGTTAGCCGTACTTGCCACTGTTGATTCAGCTAAAGCAACAAGGGTTATTGCTGAAAAATTTGAAAATATTGTAAAAAATCCTGAAAAATATAAACAAGTACTGCAGGCAATGTCTGAATATGCCAAAGGCGCTATTTCAAAAGAAGAAAAAGCCGTAATTCAGCTTATAGGTACCATCGAGAATCCCGGACTTTTGTTTAAAGTTAAAGAATTAATGGAATCCTCTGCACGTGCAAATTTTGGCGGATATTTCCAGGATACAATAACAACTTACTATTTGCGTAAGATATCCGCAGTACAGCGTAAATTGAGAAATACTATAGATTCATTTGTCCGTCCGATAAAGGCTCTTGATGTATTCAAAAATCTTAGTAATCTGGCTGAAAGAATAGTAGGAGACACAGGTACTTTCAATTTCCGCCGCGAACACGACTGGCACTATCAAATGTTTGAAAAGATGGATGCTGCAAAAGCAAGAGCTGCTATGGGCAGATATCTGAAAGATATAGTTTTGACCAGAAATGACGTTAACAATTGGACAACTAAAATGGAGGCTGAACTGCCTCTGGGAACAAGAGGTTTTAAAAACTCATTCCCTGTATTGTGCAGTATTGCAGAGCAGGTTTTTGGCGAACTGCATCCTGAAACCGTTGCAATAATAACAGGCGATAACATGGACAAAATCGCTGAAAACAAAGCTTTAATACGTAAAATCAATGTAAATAACTGGATTATGAAATCAAGATTCTTACGTATTGATTATAAACTTTCAGAACGCGGCGATAAAAATTATATGAGACAAGACAACGCTCTTGGCGGTTTTATAGAAGACTTAAAAAATCGTTCCAAAGTACAAGAAGCGTCCAGATTCCTTTCAGAAGTTCTTGAAGACAGAATCGCTGATCTCGGAGAAAATATTGCGGACGGCACACAAAGATTTACTTTTGAAAAATTAAAAAATTACAAAAAATTGTTGCGTGACTTTGCATCGGGTAGAGCATTTGAGGCAGGCTATAATATGAATGGCGCTATTAATTGTCTTAAAGAAGCAAGCTGTTTTGGATTTTTAACTGCTAATAAAGCAGTGGCAGAGGCTTCCGGTAAAAATGTCACGGAATTTTTGGCTTCTGCAGCTCAGAACGTACGTTCAAGAAATAAATGGTTGAAACTTGTCTACGGTCTTTTAACCGGTACGGTGGCGGTATCTGCTTATACAATAGCAATGATGGGAAAAAACAATAATCTTAATAAAGAGATAACAAATAATCAATCATCACAAGGAGCGTTGAAATAATGAAAATTAACGGCGGTTCATATTATGCAGCACCAATAAAACCTAATTTTAAGGCATCTTTGCTCACACAAATGATGCAAAATTATGGTACACAAAATGCTGTTGCCGTACAAAATACAAAATCGCCCGTGAATGCGGCTTATCTTCCCGTTTCTACACCTTCAGCAGACAATTACAACCGCACATATGCTCAGGGCAGCCTTATGACGCTTCTGCTTAATAAAACACAGGGTAAAAATATTCCCGCACCTGCAGGTGTTTCTACAGAAAGTGTTTCACAACCGCTGCATTATAAAAACAATTTGCGTTCAATGTTCCAAAACAATCAGGCAGTTATTTATGCAATGATTCCGAGAACTTTTAATGCAAAAGATACCAATGGCAACGGACTGATTGATAAAAATGAAGAGCCCGGATATTTTACAAATATGGTAGAAAGGCTTGATGAACTAAAAACATATGGAATTAATACACTGCACTGGCTGCCTATAAACCCTCCGGGACAATTGGCGGCAAAAGGCAGTGCCGGTTCTGTATATGCACCGATGGATTATCTTTCCATAGATCCGAAGCTTGATGACCCAAGAAACCCGAAATCCGTCTATGAAGAAGCAAAAGATGCCATAAACGAATGCCACAAAAGAGGCATTAAGGTTATGGTAGATTTGCCAAGCTGTATGTCTGTTGATCTTTATGAAAGCCGTCCTGATTTGAGAGCTACGGATGCCGAAGGCAAACCCAAAACTCCTGAAGGATGGGAAGATATAAGAATGTTTAATCCTTGGGAAGACAAGGATAAAAAAATACTGAATAAAGCTTTATTTGATTATCATAAAAAATTTATAGATATGTGTATTGACCTTGGTATAGACGGAATCAGAGCCGATGTAGGAAGAGCAAAACCGCCGGAATTCTGGGATCATCTGATTTCTTATGCAAGAAGCAAAGACCCTGAATTTGCATTTCTTGCCGAATGTTATACTTATGAAGACGCTTCTCCTATGAAGAACATGCCTGCTGACCGTCCGGAAGAAGCTTTAGAATCCGGTTTTGATTCATATTACGGACAGTACCATATTTTCCATATGTGGAAAGCAAAAGATTTCCATAAATTTATTGAAGACAATTTAGACATGTCATACAGACACAATAAAGGAAAATCTTTAATCGGTTCTTTTGCCACTCACGATGACCACAGCCCAATGTCTAACGGAGGACCGGACTATTGCATGATGACCAATGTTATTCAAACAACCGTTCCTATGACAAATCCGTATATTGTAACGGGCTATGAATCCGGTGACAGATATATTTATGAATACGGCAGCAAATATGTTAATAAAACATTTAATGAATTATTGGAAAATGCATCTTACCAGAGAACTGTGGATTGCATTTTAAATTCCGTAGATTTCAAGAAAAATCTTTTGCAACTGCTAAATACAACTAAACCTGTATCACAGCTAAAACAGGATAATAAATACGGAAACAATATCAACTTCTTGCTCTCATTCTCGAACAAAATTTCCGAATATATAGAACAAAATCCTGATGCAACGTTCCAGCAGTTATATTCACAATCCGAATTCCAAAATATATTCGGATACATAGACAGTATTGCATCAAAAAATTTCAACATAAAACAGTTAATGGATTCTCCTCAGGCAAGAAATATGACTGTTGAACAGCTTGCTGCTGATCCTAAATTTAAAGATGTAATAGAATTTTTCAAAGAATATAAACTGACAAAAGACAATATAACCTATTATACAAGCCCTGAACATGTTGATATCTTCAACGAAGCGGCAAAACCGGGCGGTGAGCATCCTGAAATAGGTCAGCATTTCGGCTATTTGATGAATTGTGTAAGACCGCGCTACGGTGAACTTATTACAAAAGGAAGCTACATAGAGCTCAAAGTCGACAACAATAACCGTGATGAAGTTATTGCTTATGCAAGATGCAAAGACGGCAAGACACTTGTTACTATTGCAAATCACGATGTAAATGCAAGACAAAAGGTTAAAGTCAACATACCGGGGCTTAAATCAACACAAAAACTCGAAGATTTGTCTCCTAAATACGGAACAGGAAGCACTTGGAAAGCTAAGAACAATGCTATAGAAATTGATCTTGGTCCTGCGCAGGCACATATCTTTGAGGTTGATGTACCTGATTTGGAAGCAAGAATGCAAAATTCCGGTAAAGAATTCTACCAGAATTTGTAAATGCTTGCATACAGCGAACTTTTTAATAAAAGCGGACTAAACTTCTAAAAATAATTTTCTGCCTACTATATTTGGTTTGCCGTTATAGTAGCCTGCAAAATATCCGCCTCTTACAGGCTGGTTTTTGCCGTAGAAGTTAGAATGAATTGTTGAATTTGCCATAAAAGGATTTGAGGAAGAAGACGCAAACGGATTGATGGATGTCGATTGGACATTGCTTATTGCCGTAGATTTTGACGGAGTAAGAGTTTGCGAAATAATACCTATCAAGTTTCTTATCATAAAAATCCTTTCCTGGATATGGGGATGAGACCGAATCCTAATTTACTGACATTTTTATTTATAAGAAAAAATTAGAATTCGTCATGTTTATTATAATACTTTATTAAAATTTGTTAAGTAGTTTTTATAAAAAATCACCTGAACTGCGTATGCAAACTTTTGTATGCAGTGGCAATATAAAAGTAGGAGAAAAGAAAATGATTAAAAAATGTCCTTTTAACTTTGATGAATGTACACCCGAATGCGCGCTCTTTATTGCTCCTGCAGACATAAACGAGCTTGTATCAAGCCGTTTAACAAGTATCGGAGTATATGACAAAACTCACGGTATGTGTTCATTTAAAAATCATGCTCTTGCAAAAAGCAGAGAAATTTTTGAAAAAAGCCAGTCCAATAAATTTTAGCAAGCTTTGTTTTTACAAAAAAATTTATTATACTTATTAAATATAAAAAATACGCGGCTCTCAGATGAGTGAAATTAGTTTAGGACAATTTATAAAAAATGTATTTGACTACAGTACCGGTAAGATGCCTGCGCAGCAGCCCGGTAAAGTAGCCAATGAAAATTTTCAGCGTGCACAGAATGAAGCTATGAAAATGGTGCAGCAAACTGCCCAGAATATTGCCAATAATATGGCAAGACAGCAGGATATCCTTAATACACAGATGATGCTGAAACAGCTTACCAATACGGAGCAGTCATGGCTTATGAAGCACATGTTTGATTTTCCCGAAAATTTGACACAGCTTTTGGAGCAGATTGTAACTCAAGGAAAGACTGTAAGCTCTAAAGAACTTGCATCTTTAATGACAAAAGAGCTTGATCTGTCAAAAATACTTGTTTTGCTGCAAACAAACGGCAAGGCTGCTCTTGAAAAACTCTCTAAAATGATTGCAACTATGAATCAATCAGGAATATATAACACCCAGCAGCTAAAAGAAATGTCTGTACTGATAAATGCCTGTATTCCGGCAAATGATGCTTCGCAGGCACAGATACTAAAGAGCCTTATGGTTATGTATCTGCCCTGGCTGCCTTTGAATGAAAGTGTAGGGTTCAATTTTGGAGCTGATTCTGCAGCAGAAGGGCAAAAAAGTGCCGGAGAGGACACAATTACTATTATCATAACCACAAAGAACTACGGTATTGTAAAAATTCTTCTCTATAATAATGAACAGGGCTATTCTATGGATGTGAACTGTTCGGATACTTTTCCGAAAGAAAGATTCAATGAAGCTGTCAAAGTTGAAAATGCGCTGCACCTGTCAGAAAATCCTTCTTATACGGTAAGAAAAAACGCCGGTGATACAGAAGAAAATAAAGAAATGAAGGTGGAATTTTCGAAATCCGCCAAAGTTTCTCCTCAGCTTTTAATTATTGTGCATGCAATCATCAGAATAATTACGGAATTGGACAATACCGGTTCTCTTGAGAAAAAAAGGAAAGAAGATGTCTGAGGTGGCCTCGCTTGTACTCAAGAGCATCCTGATATGTACGGCTCGTAAACTCGCCTACATCTCAAGCTAGAAGTGGTACACACTCTGCCGAATAAATATGCCAGTGGCATATTTATGAGAGGTAGCGAGTGACGCCATATCTAGAATTTTGCTGAAGTGACCCCATGCACTGTCTTGAAATCAGACGCTCACGAAAACTCAATGTTTCCGCTCGCAATGGCACTGGGTTCGGCTATGCCTCACACGGCGTGCCAGTCCGATTTCGCTGTCTTGAAATCAGACGTTCGGGAAAAGCGTGGTTTTCCCTCACAAGGGGCGTTCCTTTCAGTCAGCCCCGTCAGATTTCGCTGTTGACTGTGCTGGACTTGTTGGTAAAAATGTACTTGTTTATTGCACAGGTTCATCAAGCGGATTTTCGGACGGACAAAGTCCGGGGAGCGAGGTACGAAGTGAGCACAAGCGAAGCAAAGCGAACGACAGTACCGAGCGTGAAGAAAATCCAAGAAGTAGTCGGAGTCAGTTGACAATATGAAATACTCTAACTTTTCTTTTCTGTTTTAAGTGCTTTTTCATACATAACAGACTTTATGAAGTTATTTTTTAAAACATCATTAAGTGTATTATATTTTTGAAAAACAAGTATTTCTTTTCTGTCTGCGTATTGTTTCATTATCTTAGTGCTGCTTTTTCTATTTCGGCTTTTAAAACTTTGTTATCGTAATCGATTCTTCCGATGAGTTTGTTCAAATGTCTTTGTGTTTCTCTGAATTGTGTTAAATTTAAGCTTTGAGCACCGTCAGAAGAAGCATTATCAGGGTCATTGTGTATTTCTATCATGAGTCCGTTTGCTCCCGCCATCAGTGCCGCTTTGCTCATCGGTTCAACAAGATATCTCCTGCCCGTACCATGGCTCGGGTCTGCAATTATCGGCAAGTGTGAATATTTTTTTATAATCGGTATTGCGGCAATATCAAGGGTGTTTCTTGTAAATGTTGAATCAAACCCTTTTACACCTCTTTCACATAAAATAACCTTATCGTTATCATTTGCCATTATATGCTCAGCTGCAAGCAAAAATTCTCTGATAGTTGCTGCCGGACCTCTTTTTAAAAGAACAGGCTTTCCGGCTTTGCCGACAGCTTTAAGCAGTTTAAAGTTCTGCATATTCCTTGCACCGATTTGTATAAGATCAACGTAATCACAGAACATATCAACATCCGTCGTATCCATAACTTCAGAAACAACAAGCAATCCTGTTTTTTCTGCAGCTTCTTTTAGATAGCAAAGTCCTTTTTCTCCAAGCCCGTCAAAATCATAAGGGGATGTTCTGGGTTTAAATGCACCGCCTCTTAAAAATTCGCAGCCCATTTCTTTTGCCGCCAAAGCAACTTCCATAAGCCAGTCAAAATCTTTTTCAACAGAACACGGCCCCACCATCATAACAGGTTTTTCCAAACCTCCTACTTTTACTCCGTTTTTAAACTCTATGACGGTATCTTCTTCTTTTGATTCTCTTGACGCAAGCTTATACGGTTCTTGTATAAGTTTTACTTCTCTTACACCTTCAAATGAAGCCACGGATTGCGGTTCTATAAGCCTTTTATCGCCTATTGCCGCCAAAACCGTCATAACATCGCCATGGTTTAAAACTATTTTAAACCCCTTAGCCTCCATATATCTTTTTACTGCGTTTATCTGTTCGACTGTGGCCTTTGGCTCCATTATTATTATCATGTTTCGTTTTTCCTTTTATTTTATTGTGTTATCAAGTCAGGTTCAACAACCTTGTCAGGAGCAAGTATTTTATCTTTCAGAGAAGATTTAATAATACAATTGTTTGCAGCAACTACATTTTCCAACGTAACATTATCGCCTATTTCAACGTTGTCCCATAAAATAACATTATTCAGGGTTACATTTTTTCCGATTTTGCAATTATTACCGATAATTACATTATTCAAAATTTTTATATTTTCATGGATATCGCAATCATCACCGATACAATATACGGCATCGTATTTTCTCATTATATTCGGATTTTTTATCATTACTTTGCGATTCAGTGCATCTTTATTTGATTGAATATACTGCGGAATACTTCCGATATCAGACCAGTATGAGTATATTCTGTATACATTAATATTTTCGCCAGCGGCTAAAAGCGCCGGAAAAACATTTTTTGCAAAGTCGTATACTACACCATCCGGTATAAAATCAAATATTCTTTTATTAAATACATAAATTCCCGTATTTATATAATTGCTTTTGGCCAGTTCAACTGGCGGTTTTTCCTGAAATTCCGTAACAATATGTTCTGCGGACGGTACAACTACACCGTATTTGGAAACTTCTTCATGATCGACTGCAACAATTGCCATTGTCGCAATACATCCGCTTTCTTTATGCGATTTGACTATTTTATTTAAATCCGCATCATGAAGCCCGTCAGCGCTTACTACAATAAAATCATCCACATCATCAAAGAAAAACTGACATTTTTTTACCCCGCCTGCTGTTCCGGAGAGGCTGTCCTCATAGATACTGGCAAATTTAATATCAACGGGAGAGTTTACACTGTAACGTTTTTGTATACTTTCTGCAAGGTAATGAGTATTTGCAATAACTTCTTCTACCCCGAAATCCTTAAGTTTTTCAAGCAAAATATCCATAACAGGCTTATTTATAATTGGCACAAGAGGTTTGGGAATTCTCTGAGTAAGAGGATCCAATCTTGAACCGACTCCCGCTGCCATTACCATTGCCTTTTTTATCAAAACGATACTCTCCAATCATTAACTTATCAAAATTGTATTATAAATCACATTGCCTGTACATTTTATTAAGGCATTTTTTAACATTTGATTCACAATTAAATATGTTTTCGGCGGAATAGGGTTTAGCGCAAATAAGAAAACCTGTGTTATTCTAAAATATCGGACCTGTATAATAGCAGTGATGGTGTTCTGTTCAGAATCACATTTTTTGTGTAATCTAAGAACAGATAAAACCCTAAAATAACTTCAGGGGAACGATTTTAAGCATTTTCTGCATAAACTGCTATATAAAACCCAGATAAAGGGGCTTTTATAAAAACTATAACTATGAAATAATAAAGAAATAAATAAGATTTTCTGACACTTAAGGAGAAATATACGTGTTTGAACGGTTTACAGAAAAAGCTATAAACATCATCTCACTTGCACAAAAAGAAGCTGCAGACTCCGAAACTTATAAAATTTATCCTGAGCATATACTTCTCGGAGTACTGGAGACAAAATCAAATATTTGTTCTCGTCTTCTTGCTTATGAGGGGATGAAAGCAGATGATTTTAGAGAACATGTTTATAAAAAATACAAAAATATCTCGCACAATTTTAAGCATACAAACATAGCTTTCAGCACGGGCGCCCAGAAACTGATAAAACTTGCCTCCGAACTTGCCCGTAAAAAAACAAACTCGTATATTATGCCGGAACATATTCTGCTGGCGCTTATTCTTACCGCAGAAGAATCAGAACCGGAAGTACTTGCTGATTTTACAAAATATGAAATTAACCTGCCAAAGCTCAAACAAACGCTGCTAAAACTAATAGAAAAAAATAATAAAAAGGGTGAATTTCATCCGGAAATAGAAAAAAAAGAAAAGAGCGAATATTCAACAATCCAATCCCTTTTCAAAAGCGGCGATGCAAAAAAAATTCTTGACAGAGCCGTAGCCAAACTTACTGCTTCACATTATGAAATCCTCGGTACGGAACAGATTGTACAGTCCATTCTTGAAGATTCGGACTCTGATTTGGCAAAACTGTTAAATGAATACGGTATTAACATTGAATCATACTCTTCAAAGCTGAATGAGGTATCTTCCCGTCAGGCTGAATTTGAAGAAAAACAGATTATTTTTACGCCAAATGCTTTTAAAACAATGTTTCTTGCTTTTGAAACAGCGAAAGAACTCGGCTCTGCAACAGTTAAACCCGAGCATATTATACTCGGTCTTTTAAAAGCAAAAAGCGGTATAGCATACAATATTTTTAAAGAACTAAATATACAGGATGATGATTTAGCGCACAAAATCATAAAACCTATAGAAAAGCAAATGCCAGAAACTCTTACAATACTGCGTTTGGCAAAAAGAGAGGCTCAGGCAATGAACAGAAACATTGTGGGCAGCGAATTTATCCTTCTCGGTATAATAGGAGAAGGGGCAGGCATAGGCGCCAGAGTACTTTCTCAACTCGGTATTACTATTAAAGATGCAAGAATTGAAGTCGAAAGAGTTCTCGGTTACGGCAACTCTTACAACTTTGGAGAAGTTGTTTTTTCTGACAGAGCAAAGAAAATTCTTGAGACAGCGTGGGAAAAAGCTCAAAAACACAAAAATACAAAAATTGCATCGGAAAACCTTCTGTGGGCAATTACGCAAACACCTGATTCCGTTGCTATGCAGGTTTTATCAAATCTGGGTGTAGATGTTCTTGAGATAAATCAGGGTATTTTAAAAGAACTGGAAAATCTGAAAGATTCTGAGTAGGTAAGTTTTGTTTTTATCTTAATAAGCTAAAGATAACTAAAATTTTCCGCCTCTTAGGTAATACTCTGAACAGCTCATACCGTTAGAATTTTTTGTGCATTCCTGTTTTAATTCCTGATTTGTGAACTCCGAGCCGAATGCTTCAATCCTGTTTTTGAAAAGATAAATGCCAAAAATATCAGTTCCTATACGATTCGGTGCTTTCGTTCCGTTAAGATCAAACAGCACTGTTGCACAGGGCACTTTTTCATCACATTCGCAATCCAGCCATTTGAAACCTACAATATTGCCGTTTTCCTGATAAGAGAAAAATTTTGTAAACACCATAGACTGCATCGGAACCTGCGAACCGTTTTTAAATTTGTAATGATAAGATTTTAAATGTGCGGGATTTTTACTCAGGTCAACATTAAGATACGGGCTGATTACCTTGAAAATTTCTTTTTCTTTGTCTTCAATCCCGCTTTTGCAAATTGTATCTATGACCTCGGCATCGCTTACATTAAAGACTTCAAAGTTTGAATGCATTTCCGCATAGCTTTTTTTCCAGCCGGAGATTATACGGGCTTCTTTTGTGTTATTAAAAATAACCGGCAGGCAAAGCAAGACAGTGGTAGCCAGAAGACATACCACTATCATGATTTCTACCATATTAAAAGCTTTTAGTTTTCTCATTTAAATTCCGTTCATATTAAATAAATTCTATCCGATATTATCAGTAAGTTTATCTTGCCATATCGAGCTGTTTTTTTTCTTTCATAAGTTTGTCATATATCCATTCAGGCACAAAATTTTTGCCCATAATAATCTGTCCGTTGTTCGGATTTGGTGCGTGAAAATCCGAACCGCCCGTTATAATCAGTCCGTTTTTTTCCGCAATTGTTGAATAATACTCTACCATTGCAGGCGAGTGTTTTCTGTGGTATGCTTCCACACCTCGCAATCCGTAATGCATAAATTCTTTTATTAAATTTTCCGCATCTTCCACATCAAACGGGTGCGCAAATACGGGGATTCCCCCCGCATCATAAATAATTTCAATTGCTTCGTGCGGAGAAATTGTTTTTCTCTGTACATAAACTTCGGAATCATTGTTTATATATTTGCTGTATGCTTCCATAACACTTGATGTTCCGCCTGCCATGGTAATTGCTTTTGCAATATGCGGACGACCGATACTGCCGCCTTCGGCAACAAGGCTTTTTAGTTTATCAAATGTTACATGGATCCCCTCTTTTTTATTTAAAAGATGAAGTATTTGTTCTGTTTGCTCTATACGGGCTTTTTGCTGTGATTTTAACATAGCCTGAAAATCACTGTCCTCACGATTCATAAAGTATCCGAGAATATGAATTTCCGTATCTTTATAAATCGTATTTATTTCCACACCCGGCAGTATTTCAAGCAGTTTTTTACCGTCTTCTTTTGCTATTTTTTTTGCATATTCTACAGCTATAGGATATGCCAGAACATTATCGTGATCTGTAATCGCTATAGCATCCAAACCTGCGTCAATAGCAGTATCCACGATTTTCTCGGGCGAAAAAACACCGTCCGAGTAGGTCGTGTGAATGTGTAAATCGACTTTCACCTTTCTATCCTTTCATCATGTATTTTCCTCACTATAATCTTTTATAAACTGAATTCTTTCTATGCTTTGTGCTTGCCCTGAAACGGCGTCAAAGCTCATGGAAACGGCATTGAGTTCTGCAACAGGCGAGTCATCAATATCAAAACGCTCCGGAATACTTGTAACAAGACGTTTTAAAGAACCTTCATAGCTCATTCCTATTACGGAATTGTATGCTCCGCAAAATCCCGCATCCGTAATATATGCGGTATAATCATTAATAATTTTTTCATCCGCAGTCTGCACATGTGTATGTGTACCCAGTACCGCACTTATTTTGTGTTCCGAACAAAACCGGCCGAAACAGATTTTTTCTGCAGTTGCTTCTGCATGAAAATCAACAATAACAACAGGGGCCTGTTCTTTTATTTTTTCAATTTCTTGTTCAACAATCTCCCAGGGAGAATCAACAGGATTCATAAATGTGCGCCCGAGAAAGTTCATAACTGCAATCTTGGTATTTTTTACATCAAAAATCCTGTATCCTACCCCGTATGTTCCTTTTGGATAATTCCACGGACGAATCAATCTGTCAGAATTATTGATGTAAGAATACACGTCTTTCTTGTCCCAGATATGATTTCCGGAGGTAAAACAATCTATACCCAAATCAGCCAGCTCTTTATGATTTTTTTCCGTAAGTCCGAATCCATGTGAAGCATTCTCCACATTTGCAATTATAAAATCATAAGGACTGCTTTCCGTAAGGACATTAAGGCTGCCGAGGTAGTCTTTTACGATTTTCCTGCCGGGGCGGCCAACAATGTCGCCTATAAATAATACTTTTATTTGTTCTTTCATGTTTTGCCTGCGCGTACAGGTCTTTCAGAGAATTGCATCAAACGGAGTATTTCCGTCTTGAATTTATGGATTTTCAGCCTTTCATATGATACAAGGCTATAATCCTAAAATATTACTTCGCAATTTCGGTTGTTCTGATTTCACGTACAACCGTAACTCTGATTTGACCCGGATAATCGAGTTCTTCTTCAATACGCTTAGCAATATCACGGGCTAACTTTGCGCTTGCCAGATCATCGAACATGTCAGGCTGGACAATAATCCTAACCTCACGACCCGCCTGTACGGCAAAAGACTGCTTAATACCTTCGTAACTTGAGGCAATTTCCTCGATTTTTTTGAGTCTTTTGATGTAGATTTCAAGAGTGTCACGTCTTGAACCGGGACGTCCGGCTGATATAGCATCCGCAAGTTTAACCAAAACTGCTTCAATCGTATTTGCTGTAACATCGTCGTGGTGAGCTTCGATAGCATGGACTACTTCCTCTTTTTCACCATAACGACGGGCAAGTTCAACACCAAGCTCAATATGTGTACCGTCTTGAGTCTGGTCGACAGCCTTACCTATGTCGTGTAAAAGTCCGGCACGTTTTGCAACCTGAATATTTGCACCCAGCTCGGCAGCAAGCATTCCCGCAATGTGACCGACTTCCAGCGAGTGTTTCAAAACATTTTGTCCGTAGCTTGTTCTGTAATACAAACGGCCGAGTGTCTTGATTAACTCTTTATGAAGATTCAATACACCCATATCAACGGCTGCATTTTCACCTTCTTTTTTAATTTTTTCTTCAATTTCTTCCTGAGCTTTTTCCACCATTTCTTCAATTCTTACAGGGTGGATACGGCCGTCAGAGATAAGTTTTTCCAGTGCAACTTTTGCAATTTCTCTTCTGACAGGGTCGAAGCTGGAAAGAACAACTGCTTCCGGTGTATCATCAATAATCAAATCTACGCCTGTAAGTGTTTCTAGCGTTCTTATGTTTCGTCCTTCACGTCCTATAATACGGCCTTTCATCTCGTCGGAAGGAAGGTTAACAACAGATACCGTAGATTCTACAACCTGATCTATGGCACATCTTTGCATTGTTGTTGAGAGAATATCCTGCGCCATTTCTTTTGCGGATTCTCTTATTTTAGCTTCATTTTCTTTTATAAGCTGCATCTGCTCCTGCTGAAGATCCTGCTTCAACTGTTCCATAAGCATGTGTCTTGCTTCATCTCTGGACATACCGGAGATGCGTTCGGTTTCCGCAATCTGTTTTGCTATAAGGTCAGCAAGATAGTCCTCTTTTTCGAGAAGTTCATCCATTTTCTTTTGAGCGGCGTATTCTTTGTCAGTTGCCTCCTGGAGTTTGTCCTCGAGCATATCTTCTTTTTTTGCAAGTTTATCTTCTGCTCTTTGCAAATCCTGACGACGCTCTCTGACTTCTTCGTCAAATTTTTCTCTTTCTATATGCAATGCTTCTTTTGCCTGTATCATTGCTTCTTTTTTCAAAAGATTTTCTTTTTCGGAAGTTTCTTTTGAAAGATTTTCATAAAGTTCCTGCACTGTTTTCTTTTTTTGCCAGATTACAAATGCGATACCCGCAAAGGCTATCAGGGCAATTGTCAATAGTGCAATTAATAAATTCATTGTGTCGATTGTCCTATACCTCTTATTCTATATACGTATAACCCAATATACCTGCAGCGGTATATTCAGGCTCATTTTATTTTATTGTAGATTTATATTATTTAATCCATATAAAAATAAATAATTATATATACTAAACTAAGACAATAATATCATATATTTGCTTATTTTAAAAGAAAAAATTGATACAATGCGTGAAATTTGGTAATATAATTTTACTCGAGTTAAATTACGGATTGTTTCGGTGGGTTTATTTAAAAGAATAAAAAATATTATAAGAAGCAACATTAATTCGAAACAGTCATTTTACAACAATGATTGTTACAGTGATACTAACTTTGAAAACTTTTCCGGAAATTTTGAAGATTCGGATATAGATGAACAAATAAAAAGTTCACTCAAACCCGAATCCTCTGCCGATGCTTTGGAACGGGAATACTATGCAAATTTAGAATTGCCTTACGGTGCGGATTTTAATGAAATCAAGGCATCTTATAAAAGGCTTTTGAAAAAGTATCATCCTGATAAGTTTTACGGCAACCCTCAAAAACTTGAAATTGCTCAGGAAGTTGTTAAAAAGTTGAATATTGCATATAATTATTTTGAACAAAAGTACAATAAATAAATATAGGAGTTTACCGATGGCAGGATTACTGGAGAGATTGTTTAAAGTTATACAGGCTACTTTGCATGCTGTTATATCAAAATTTGAAGATCCGATTAAACTGGCGGAGCAGGGAATTAGAGATTTAAAAGAAGATTTTGATAATAGCCTTAAAGGTCTTGCCGAAGTAAAAGCAATTGCTATATCAACAAAACGTGAGCTGGAAGAGAAGAAACAAATTGCACAGGACTACGAAAACAAAGCACTAGCAATTTTAAAAAATGCTCAGGCCGGTACTCTTGATCAGGCAGAAGCGGACAGACTTGCTTCTGCTGCACTGGAAAAGAAACAGGAAGCTCTGCAGGAGGCTGCCCAGCTTAAAGGCTCTCTTGAAAAATACAACATGATGATTAAACAGTTTGAAAACAAGATTGCTAAACTGAAAGAACAAATCAAAAACTGGGAAAATCAGATTAAAACTCTCAAAGCACGTCATACAGTTGCAGTATCTTCAAAAAAAATCAATCAACAGCTTGTTTCTATGAGTTCTGACAGCACATCAGCCCTTCTTGAAGATATGAAAGCTAAAATTAATGAAGAAGAAGCGCTTGCCGAAGCATACGGTTCTATGGAAAGTATTGAAACTGATATAGATAAAGAAATTAATGCAGCTATAGGTACATCTGCATCTGCTGATATTCAGGCTTCTCTTGCTGAATTAAAAACAAAAATGCTTACTGATAATGCTGCTCAGGGACAAGCTTCCGTACAGGATAATCTGGCTCAGCAAAAAAATGAACTGGAAAATGAATAAAAGGAAAAGATGGAATAGCTTTTGAATAGATCTTTTATAAGTTAGTTTACAAAGAAAAGGATTTTTTATGCATGTTGCAATTGTCTTAATCGTATTGTTGGTTGTTATGGCTTTTTTAATACCTGTAATTGGTGTTAATGTAATATTCTTGGTTTTGGGTGCTGTTATCGCCTGGGCAATAATTATGAGAAACAAGTCAATTAAAGAAAATATAAATAAAGTACCAGAGCAAACATTACATATTGTTAATGTGGAAAGAGGCGGTGTTTTTGAGCTGAAAGGTGTCGGCGATAACTACGAAGATCTGACACTGACAGTGCTTGCAAAACATCTTTATCAGGAAGGCGATTTTTCATGGTTTGAATTAGAATGTGACAAAGGCTCCGATGAGAAGGTCTGGGTAGAAGTTGAAGATGATGATGAAACAACCGTAAGCATAGTTTTGCAAAAAATGAAACTTGCGGATATCGAAGTATCTCCAGAAATACTATGGCAGATTGATGACAATGAATACGGTCAAATTTTTAACGGATTTAGATATGAAGATTCGGGACGTGCAACTTTCTATAGATTTTGCGACAGCACAAGAGCAGAAGAACTCTATTACTGGGATTTTGTCAAAGGCAATAGGATTCTCAGCGTAGAAAAATGGGGCGATAACAGTTACGAAGTATTTTTATCCCAAAAACTCAGACCGTCTCAGGTTACAGTATTAAGAAACAGCCAGAGCTAAGGAGATTTTATGAATTTTATATTACAACTGGGTAACAATGCAATAGTACAAAGCATAATTTATCTTTCCATATCCTGTATAATGCTTTTTTTGTCGAAATTTATGTTTGACAGATTCTCACTTTTTCAACCGGAAAAAGAAGTAAAAAAAGCAAACTATACTGCCATAATAGCATTCTGCGGATACATGACAGGTGTTGCGTTTATTCTTGTAGGCGCATTTGCCGGCCCGTCCGGTAAGTCTTTCAGAATGGATTTGGCAATGTATATTGCATATGCAATTGTCGGTATAATATTGATGACTGTTTCCGGTTTTGTAACCAGAAAAATAATGCTTAATCGTTTTGACAATGCAAAAGAACTTTTGCAGGATAAAAATATCGGTACATCTGCTGTTTATTTCGGTTTTTATGTTGCACACGGCTTAATTATTGCGGCTTGCGTAAACGGCGAATTTGGCGGTATTTTATCATCCATCTTTTATTATGTATTAAGCGTATGTTTTATGTTTTTGTTTTTACGTCTTTATGATTATTTTGTACCTTATTCAATTCATGAAGAGCTGGAAAACGACAACTATGCGGTGGGTATTGCTCTTGCCGGCAATATTATTGCAATAGGCTTGATTCTTATGAAAGCCACACTGGGTGATATGGACAGCTGGAAAAGCAGCTTAATCACATATTTTATTGACTTATCGGCAATATTCCTGCTATTGCCTGTTGTGAGATTTGTACTCGGTAACTTTATTGTAAAAGCAATAAACATAAACAAAGAGCTAAAAAATAATAATGTTGCTGCGGGGTTAATAGAATTTACATGTATCACCTGTTTCGCTCTGCTGGTATTCTTTATGGTTGATTTTACTTTTGCAATTTAAGGAAAAAGATTTGTATGATAATCAGACCGCAACAAAAATTAAAAGACAAACTTTTTTATAACAATTTGACACTCATAGTTGTTATATTCTCCATAATATGTTTTGTTACTTCTATGCTTCTGCAATCAACATATTACTATAACAAATCAGTGAACTATCTTAATGAAGGACAGATTTTTGGACCTATAAAAGTGCAAAACAAACCAATTATATGTAAAGTAATAGCTAATTTTGAAGGAGAGAACACATCAAGCTATCTTTCCGGTGAAGTCTTGGATGAAAATAAAGATACACTTTATGAATTCGGAAAAGATTTGTGGCATGAATCGGGATATGATTCTGACGGATACTGGTCGGAATCGGACAGAAAAATGACGGCCTATCTGACATTTAAAGATAAAGGAACGTATTACATACAGTTTAATACTGATGAAAACAACATGTACAACATTTCTGTCACCTTTCAACTGGTAAAAAACAGCTATGTTGCGCACTCAAAAGCGGGAACACTGGCATTGCTGCTGGCTATGATAGTATTTCATTTGTTAAACGCAAGCTGGATAAATGAAAAAATGTCAATAATAGATGACAAGCTGGCAGACATGAGTGAGGACTAAGATGAAAGACAAATATTTTGAAATTATAATCTACATCTGCCTTATAATAGTTTTAGCAATAATTTATTTTGCCTGTTTTAATATTGCACAAAACGGCTACGGTTATCCTGGGTACAGAGGATATCACCACCATCATCATTGTCATTCATGGTGGTACAGAAGAAATTATGATGAAAGCTATTCTCCCTCTAACAGAGAAAATAGTTTGTATGGCAACAGAGCATCTCAAAGAGGTTTGAGCGGTGGAAAATAAAAAGAAAATTTTGACCTCAAAAGAATCGGTTATTCTTTTGCTGTCGGTTTTTGTTGTTGGTTTTTGCACAATAATTTATGAATTGTTAATAGGAAGCGTGTCATCTTATTTTTTGGGTGACAGTATAAAGCAGTTCTCTCTTGTAATAGGTTTGACAATGACTGCAATGGGACTTGGGACATTGATATCCAGAATTGTCAAAAGCAATTTGATATACTGGTTTATCTTGATTGAAATTGTTCTTGCAGTTGTAGGCGGGCTGTGTGTGCCTATTTTATATTTTTCATATATGTGCGAGCCTGTATATTATCCGGTAATGTTTATATTAATCATGATAATAGGCGGACTTATAGGTCTTGAGATTCCTCTGCTTACACGTATTATGGAAACCTATTACGATTTAAGAAATAATATTTCAAATGTGTTGTCTCTGGATTATCTCGGGGCTTTTGTTGCAACATTGGCATTTCCTTTTTTACTTTTACCGTTGATGGGTATTTTTGAAAGCTCTATTTTTGCGGGTTTTTTAAACCTTGTTGTAGGTATTATTAATTTTTACTGGTTTAAAGACAAAATAACATTTAAAAAACGTACAAAGCTGAAAATTTCGGCTGTTTTGATTTTGTTCTTGCTTGCAGGCTTTTTTATTTGTTCAAAAACCCTTATGAAATATTGGGAAAACAACATATTTGATGACAGAGTTATTCTCTCTAAGCAAACAAAATATCAAAAACTTATCATGACAAAAAATAAAGAGGATATAAGGCTGTTTATAGACGGCAATGTACAGTTCTCCTCTATTGATGAGCACAGATACCATGAACTGTTAATACATGTGCCGATGTCGTTTGCAAAACACAGAGAAAACATACTTGTACTGGGCGGGGGCGACGGACTTGCCGCACGGGAAATTTTAAAATATAAAGATGTAAAAAAGATTACGGTTGTTGACCTTGATAGAGAAATGACGGAACTTGCAAAAAATAATCGTATTATTAAAGAGATGAATAAGGACAGTTTTAGAAACGAAAAAGTCCGTATCATTAACGAGGATGCTTTTAAATTTACAGAAAATGCTGATGAATATTATGATGTTGTGATTATTGACCTTCCAGATCCTAACAATTCTTCTCTGGCAAGGTTATACAGCAGAGAATTTTATAAACTTGTAAGAAAAAAACTTGCTAAAAACGGTCTTGTCGTTTCGCAGTCAACCAGCCCGTTTTTCTCTCCGGAAGCATACTGGTGTGTAAATGAAACATTTAAAGCTGCCGGATTTAAATATACTTATCCGTATCATGTCTACGTTCCCTCCTTTGGCGACTGGGGATTTATAATGGCTTCCGATATAAAAATTGACACGGAAAAATTTAATTTAAACGTTGATACAAAATATCTTGATAAAGAAACATTTAAGAAAGCATTTGTTATAGAAAAAGATATCCAAAGAACGGGTATTAAATTTTCAACGCTTGATAAACCGGCAATACTGGACTACTATCTTCAAGGCTGGAGATACTGGAACTAGTCAGTCGGGAAAAGTTTGCCCATTCTTTCCGTATAAAATTCCTGATACCTGTCTTCTAAGATAGCTTTTCTTGCTTCTTTTACAAGATTTATAAGGAACTGTATATTATGTATGCTCAAAAGTATTGCAGCAGTAGCTTCGCCAGCTCTGTAGAGATGTCTTATATAAGCTTTTGTATGATTTTTGCAGGCATAACAATTGCAATTTTTATCAAGCGGGCTTGCATCTTTTTCAAACTCTTTATTTTTGATAATTTTTCTTCCTTCTTCCGTAAAGAAAGAACCATGGCGGGCATTTCTTGTAGGCAATACACAGTCAAACATATCAACACCGCGTAAAATTCCGTCCAGCAAGTCCTCCGGCGTACCAACACCCATAAGATATCTGGGTTTTAATCTTGGCAGAAGAGGTGCTGTAAGCTCAACAAAATGATTTTTTACATCTGCCGGTTCTCCTACGCTTACACCGCCAATTGCATATCCTACAGCATCGAATGTAGAAATAACACGTGCGCTTTCCTGTCTCAGGTCATCATAAAAAGCCCCCTGAACAATAGGAAACAATGCCTGATCGTCACGAGTATGAGCCTTAAAACATCTTTCAAGCCATCTGTGAGTCCGCTCCATTGCAGTTTTTGCTTCTTCATAGGTGCACGGATAAGGAGCGCATTCATCAAAAGCCATTGCAATATCTGCACCGAGATCCTGTTGTATTTCCATTGATATTTCAGGATTTATAAAGTATTCTGTGCCTGTTTTGGCATCTTTAAATTTTACACCGTCTTCTGTTATGTTTCTTAAATCCGCAAGGCTGAACACCTGAAATCCGCCGGAATCTGTCAAAATCGGCTTGTCCCAATTCATCCATTTATGCAGTCCGCCGAATTCTTTTATTAATTTATTACCCGGTCTTAAAAACAGATGATACGAATTTCCCAGTATAATCTGTGCACCGGTATCTTTCAGATGATCATTGGTCATCATTTTTACGGCAGAATTTGTACCCACGGGCATAAATATAGGTGTTTCTATATCGCCATGCGGGGTATGCAAAAGACCGGCTCTTGCTCCGGTCTTTTTATCTTCTTTTAACAGTTCGTATGAAAAATAATCTGATTTCATTGTTATGATTCTTCCGGCATACTTTCCCAGACATATTCCATCATGGTTTTCCAGCCTTCGCATAATTCTTCGGGCTTGAAATAAATATTTATTTCTCTTTCTGCACTTTCGCAGCAATCTGAGCCGTGAATTGTGTTGCATTCTTTTGTTTGTGCAAAATCAGCTCTGATAGTACCAACCTGTGCATCATTCGGCACGGTAGAGCCCATCATATGGCGCATACCTTCGATTACATTTTTACCTTCCACAACCATTGCAACAATAGGTCCTGATGTTATGTAGTTTATCAGAGATTGATAAAAAGGTTTGCCCTTGTGTTCAGCATAGTGCTGCTCTGCAATCTCAAGTGTCGGCTGGAGCATTTTTAACCCGACAATTTTATAGCCTTTGTGCTCGATTCTTCTGATAATATTTCCTATCAAGCCTCTTTTAACGCCGTCAGGTTTTATTGCTACGAATGTTCTGTTCATGTGTAAAATCCTCCCGACTTTTATTGAAGCATAAAAAGCTTATTTTAACAAGCATTTGACAAATTTCCAAAAAAACATTTGTCTTTAAACATTTTTATGAAAAAATGTAAAGAACAGGGTTGTCATCTAGCATATTTTTTTATGTTTGAACTTAATGTTATTAAATAAAGTTTAGAAAGCTTTAATTAGTATGGGAATGGGAAACTTCGTATACAATAATTTAAAAAAAATTTGTGAATCTTTAGGAAAACACAATGATGCACTCTATGCAGTGCTTGCTATTGCCGTGTTTAAAGGAGTAATGCGTCCTACATTCACAATGATGGACAAAGACTCAGATAAAGAAACAAAAAAATATGCGGCTTTTAGAGAAGGTTTGACTGAAGCAATTGCCTTTGCTTCTTATATTTTGACACATAAAATTGTTTTGCCGCTGTGTGTTCCGATTGCCAAAAGAACCGGCGCAAGTCCTAAAAAGATTAAAAACGGATTATCTTTGTTGAGTGTATGCTTAACGGCTGGTATTATTATTCCGGCTGTCTGCAATTTGACTTTAAAACCGATTATGAACGGCGTAAAGAAATTTAATGATAAAAGAAAAGGGCGCAAACCTGCTGCCGGCAGCAATGTTCTCGATATAAAAGAAAATGCTGTGAGCGAAAAAATAAATGTTTCTTCCGTCTATTCTCCAAAATTGAGCGAAAACAGCAGGAGCCTTTTGGATGCGGTTCGCAGAAACAGTATGCAAAACAGTACAATGAAGGTGGGAGGATAGTATGCTGGTACCATTTGTTAACGCTATTACAAGTAATACTTTCCAGACACTTGCTCAGAATACCGATGCCTGCGTAAAACTGGAAACAACCCTGAAAGCAGTCGGACGTCCGGCTTTTACGCTTGTTGACAAACATACTGACAAAGAAACCAGAAAATATGCCGCAACAAAAGAATTTTTGTATCAGATTTTGTGTCTGGGTATTTATATGGCAATTATTCCGCCAATTTTTAAAAACCGCGGCTTTAAATTGTTCCAGAAAATTTTTAAAAATGAGCAAATGCCTGCTTTCAGAAGTGCAAAACAGATGATGGCATATCACCATCTTGCATATATGAAACCCGCTGAAAGAACAATTGACAAAAATATAAAATATAAAAACCTGTTGAAACTTGGCGATAAAGACGGAAAAGAATTAACCGATCCTAAAACGGGCAAACCTCTGTTAGAGTATTTGTTTGGCAGCGAAGATAAACAAATTAAGCCTCTTGAAAAAAGAATAATGGAAAAAGAGGGAAAAATGTTTGACCTTGCAAAAGGCTCTATAGAATTATCTTCCATAGTAGGTTCCGTTATCGGGCTCACTATTCTTGCTCCGGAAATCAGCCACCTTATCCTGCATCCGATTATGAAGGCATTACATCTTGAAGGCAAACACGAAAAATCTGCTGATGAAAGCAAGAAGATAGATAAAAATGTATAATTTTAATCTAGCAGTTTTGATGTTTTGAATTTATATAAAATTTTCCACAAGATATTTTGAGAAAACTGTCCCATAATTATCTAATAATTCGGGAATGACAATATAACTGTTTAAGAATGTCCCGTGAAAATTAAATATGAACATATGACGGAATCAAAAATCTCACAGCCACTGCCGTAAAAATAATCATAAATAGGACAAAAGACATAAAATGCAAAAGCTTTTTGTCTTTAAATATAAACAAAGCATTCAATGCCGCAAACAGTAAAACAAAAATTGCAAATATAACGGGCAAAAATGTGTTAAAACTTATCACATAAAAAGAGACAAAAAGAATAACTGCAGCACTTAGCGCAAGTACCAGATTTAATAATAATGTAGAAATATTTACAGCCCGTTCGTTTTCATCTTTAAAAAGATAATCAAACCAGAACTTCCCGATCATCATAGAGGCGGGAAACATTGCCGGTAAAAGGTAGGCACTCGATTTTGCACCGAGTATAAATGCGGTAAAAAATACTACACAGATAAACACGGTATTAACTGTCATAAATTGTATAATGGGCTGCATTTCGGAAAATTTTTCAATATACGTTTTTGTATCTTTCAATGATTTTTTTAAATATACAAAAATTTGTGCAAATAACGAAAATGTCCAGGGCATAAAACCTGCTAGAAACAACGGTAAAAATTTATAAAACATTTGAAAGTTATATTGATGAGAAACAGGATGTTTTATAAAAAGCGTTGCCGCAAACATAATAATACCGGGGACAAAATACAAAGGTTTAAAAAGATTTTTGAATTGACCGGCAATAAAACATGATATACCGAGTGTTAAAACAGGTATAATAATTCCCCCGATACCTTTTAGTATAAAAGCACAGCCTGCAAAAATATATGCCGACCACCAGAAAAACCGTCTGTGTCCGTATGAACAAAATAGCGTATACAATCCTGCAAATACAGAAGATGCTGTACAAACGGAAAAAAGCATATCAGCAGCGCAGCAGCTTGATATATATATGTACTCAAAACCCGAAGCGAGTATCAATGCTGAAATGAGCCCGTATTTTTTGGAAGAAATTTTTCTGCCAAGAAAATACATAAGCAATACACCATATGCGGATGTAATAACAGCAGGGATATTGGTAACAAGGCCGTTATACGCAGACGGCAGACAATATAAACAGTAACATACAAAAAGCAGAACAGCGATTGCAATCGCATCTTTAAATCTGTTTATGTAACTCAAAAACTTATATCTGTTCATCTTTCCCCTTAATTAAATATTCTATACCAAATCCTGCAAACATAAAAGACACTTTTGCACCTGTTCTTTTGTTGTTGAATTTTGTATGTCCAGCCATTTTATATTTTCGTTTCGCCTAAACCATGTAAGCTGGCGTTTTGCATATCTTCTTGTGTTTTGTTTTATTTTTTCAACACATTCCTGATATGATGTGTTGCCGTCAAAATAATCTATAAATTCCTGATAACCGATTGTTTTTAAAATACTGTTGATTTTTCCGTATTTTTTATACAACGTGTCAGCTTCTTTTTCAAGACCTGCATCAATCATCTTTTCAACACGCTTGTCTGCTCTGTCATATAAAAATTTTCTGTCTTCTCCGTTAAGATGCCCGAGCCCGAACCATTTTACTTCATATTCCGGTTCTTTTTTCTGTTGTGCCTGTGACATCGGGATTCCGAGAGTCTTGCAGACTTCTAATGCACGGATAATCTTGACCGTATTATTGGGATGCATATTTTGTGCAAGTACGGGATCCAATTCATAAAGCATTTTATGCAGCGCCTGTGCACCCTGTTCTTTTTCTATGATATGCAATTCTTCACGCAGCTTTTTATCCGGAGCAACTCTTGGCATATCGTAATTTTCCAGCAAAATTCGGAAATACAGACCTGTTCCGCCTGCGACAATCGGAATTTTGCCGTTTTCTAAAAGTGTGTCAATAATTCTTGCCGCTTTGTCTGCAAAATCCGCAACGGTAAATTCTTCCGCAGGTTCAACAATATCAATCATATGATGTTTTATACCCTGCATTTCTTCTTTTGAAGGCTTTGCCGTGGCTATATCAAATTCTTTGTATATCTGTCTGGAGTCTGCAGAGATAACCTCCGTGCCGAGAATTTTTGCCAGCTCGACAGCCAGAGCTGTCTTGCCCGATGCTGTAGGTCCTGCTATTGCAATAACTGTTTTTTTATTTATTTTCTTCATAATACAAAAATATCAAAACAATTGCATAAGTCATAAAATAAAAAGATATAATTAATCCGACAATAGCGAGTATTATATTTATATTAAAGATAAGACTCAATATTGAAACAAACATATTCAAGAAGAAAAGAAAAATCATAATCCCCAGTGAACCGAAAAAGTGTTTGAAGATAAAGACAATATTTCTGTTAAATGCGCTAAAAGGAGTTAAAAATACATTGATACCTTTTTCTTTTTTATCAAAAACAGCCGGATATAAAAACATTGTTAAAAAGGTAAAAATCGTTGCAACACCGCCTACAAAAAGCATCCAGATATTTATTGCAGTCAGCTGCTCAAAACTCAGACTATATACATATTTCTGCATTTCTGCCGGAGTAGAAGATGCTGCCGCCATAAACTTTTCCATATCTATATTTGGGTTTGGCAGATAGTGTGTGCCTGCTTTGTAGCACACAAAAATTAATAGAGCATATACTACCAGATAAACCAGTGTTGTATAAGTTATACCGAGGAAATATTCACCGACTCCGGGGAAAAATTCTTTTCCCAGTGCAAATGATGCCGCTGCCTTTTCCTGATTATTTTTATACTCATCATTTTCCGCTTTTTTATTGTGTTCTATGCCTTTTTTTATCATGTAAAACCAGCCGGCAAGAAAAGCTGTGCATAAAAGTACATTTCCGGTCAGAAAAATCAAATGCAAAATTTTGTTAGTCTGCTGCGCCAGCCCTGCAAAAGTAAAGCTTATAACTATCAAAAAGATAATCAATGGCTGTGCAAGAATAATATTTTCCTTAGTGATATCAAATGCTTTTTTTATATATAAACTCATAAATAAATTATTCCAAATGTAAGATTTCATACTGATTATATCATATTAGTTGAAATATTGTAGTATAATTTTAATTGCAAAGCTGAAGTAATTCGGATGTACTAATTTGCAGCCGGATTACCGTCAAAAATTTTAAAACAGGGGAATATCATGAGAAGCGACAATGTAAAAAAAGGTATACACAAAGCTGCACACCGCTCTTTATTGTATGCAACCGGCGTAACAAAAGAAGGAATGAAAAGGCCGTTTATCGGTATTGCAAGTTCTTTTTCCGATCTTGTTCCGGGACATGCAGGCATGAGAGATCTTGAAAGACAGATAGAAAAGGGTATCCACACAGGCGGAGGGCAGGCATTTATCTTTGGTACACCTGCTGTTTGTGACGGGATAGCAATGGGACACTGCGGAATGAAATATTCTCTGCCTTCCCGTGATCTTATCGCCGATTGTATAGAAACCGTTGCAGAAGCACACCAGCTTGACGGTCTTGTGCTTCTCACAAACTGTGACAAAATTACCCCGGGGATGCTTATTGCCGCATTGCGTATAAATATTCCCTGTATCGTTGTAACTGCAGGGCCTATGATGGACGGATGCTCCAAAAATGAAGTTTTGACAATGATTCGCGGTTCTTTTGAAGCTGTCGGAAAACTTTCTGCCGGCAAAATTACGGAACAACGCCTGCATGAAATGGAAGAAGAGTGCTGCCCTTCAGCAGGTTCCTGTCAGGGGCTTTATACAGCAAATACCATGGCCTGTCTTACAGAAGTTATGGGTATGAGCCTTCCTTTCTGTGCTACTGCTTCCGCAGTTTCTTCAAAGAAAAAACAAATTGCATTTGAATCCGGAATGCAAATAGTTGAACTTGTAAAAAATAATATAAAACCTTCCGATATTATCACAAAAGACTCCATGAGAAACGCAATCGTCACCGACCTTGCACTGGGCGGCTCCACAAACTCTATTTTGCACCTGCTCGCAATTGCAAATTCGGGAAACATAGATATAACGCTCAAAGATTTTGACGAGTTGAGCTATAAAATTCCGCAGATAATAAAGCTTGATCCGTCAGCGCTGCCGACAATGACAGACTTGCACAATGCAGGCGGAATCCCCGGCGTTTTAAAAACTTTATACGGAAATACACCGGAGCTTAAAGATACAAAAGGTGTGTCAGGATTAAAAATTTCGCAAATCGCACAATCAGCCTGGGTTGATAATACAATCGTGCATACGCTGGACAACCCGATTACATCAAACCCCGGACTCGGTATTTTAAAAGGCAATCTGGCAAAAGACGGCGCCGTAATTAAAATATCAGGCGTTGACCCTTCCGCTCTTACTTTTGAAGGAAAAGCCAAAGTCTTTAACTCCGAAGAAGAAACAATGGAGGCAATTGACAGAGACGAGATAAAAGAAGGCGATGTTGTTGTAATCTGCTATGAAGGACCAAAAGGAGGTCCCGGCATGCGTGAAATGCTTGCGCCCACATCTATGATTGTAGGCAAAGGGCTCGGCGCAAAGGTTGCATTGATTACTGACGGACGCTTCTCAGGCGGTACAAGAGGGCTTTGCATAGGACACATTTGCCCTGAGGCAGCAATGGGCGGAATTATAGGCTTGATAAAAAACGGCGATAAAATTAAAATAGATATACCGGCAAGAAAGCTTGAACTTTTGGTAAGCGATGAAGAGCTTGAACAAAGAAGAAAAGACTTTACACCGCTTCCTCCCAAAGAAGTGAAAGGATTTCTTGCAAAATATTCAAAAACAGTACAAAGTGCTTCTGTAGGCGCTGTAACATTGTAATAATTTAAGATAAGGATAAATTTATGTCAGGACACTCAAAATGGTCAACCATTAAACACAAAAAAGCTAAAGTAGACGCACAAAGAGGCGTTGCTTTTCAAAAATACTCCAGAGAAATCATAGTTGCGGCAAAAATGGGCGGAGGCGACCCTGCTGCAAACTTCCGTCTGAGAACTGCTATTGAAAAAGCAAAAGCAGGCGGATTGCCTAACGACAATATTAAACGTGCTATTGAAAAAGGCTGCGGAGCAGGAGCTTCGGAAAACTATGAAGAACTTACCTATGAAGGCTACGGCGCAGGCGGTGTTGCCGTTATTGTGGAAGCAATGACCGATAACAGAAACCGTACCGCAGGCGACATCAGAAGCTATTTTACAAAATTCAACGGGAACCTCGGCGAGACAGGCTGTGTAGGCTGGATGTTTAAGGATGCCGGCGTAGTTACTTTTGCTAAAGATGAAAATGACTATGAAAAACTTTTTGAAGCATCCATAAATGCCGGTGCGGATGACTTTTTAGACGAAGACGATGAATACAAAATCATCACAACTCCGGATAATTTTCAGAGCGTTGTAGAAACTCTTGAAAAAGACGGGTTTAAACATTCAAGTGCAGAGCTGACAAAGCTGCCTCAAAATACACTCGAAATTACGGATGAAAAAACAGCGAGAATGATTTTGCTCTTGATGGACAAGCTCGAAGAACATGACGATGTACAAAATGTATATTCCAACTTTGACATCCCTGATGAAGTAATGGACAAGGTGCAATTGTAATGGTAAACATTATATGTTTGATAATTGCAGCAATCTGTGCGATTGCCGGATACTTTGTGCAGAAGAAAAATTATTCATGGAATAAATTTTGGATATTATCATTACTGGTAATTTTGTCAGCCGGTTTTTTCTGTGCAGGAATAATATCGTCTGAATCATGTGACTATACATATTATGGTGGCAGCAAAGTACAGGGAGCCTGTATTATATCAAAAACATTTAGGGCTGTTGTTGAAAAAATTGTTGATTTTTAAAAGTAATGGACAAGGTGCAGATATAATAAGCGGTATAAATAAAAAAGAGCCTTTGAGGGCTCTTTTTTTATATTTCCTTTAAAAATTTATAAGGTTCAATATCCAGAATTTCTGCAATTTTATATAATCTTTTTAGACTTGGTACTCTTTTCCCTAATTCAATCAAAGAAATATAATCAGTTGTTACATCAACCAATTCGCTTAATTTCTCTTGCGAAAGATTTCTCAATTTTCTATATTTTCTAACGTTTTTACCTACAAGTTTAATAGAACTATTTGTCATACAAAAAGTTTAATGTTATTCTGGGTTTAAAATAACAGACAAATAGTTCGATAAAGGTGTAAGATGAAAAAACAAGAAAAAGCAGTGCTTTTTATAGATAAAATCGGCAATGACAAAATAGTAAAAACCTATACAAGCTCAACAAAACAGCTGGTAAGCTTTGTACAAAAACATGATGACATAACCAAAATCTATATAAATTCCGATGCACTTGCTTATGATACAATTGCACAGCTATTGGAGCTGAACAAAAAAGTTATTATTTTAGAAAAGTTAACACCTAAAAAGCTTTAAAACTTACACCGCAGTAAAAGTAATTGCATATAATACAACAATGGCAACAGCACTGAGCATTATCCAGCTGTTGATTACAGGATGCTGATTTGCAAAAACATCAACTATAGTAAATTTTCTTTCATTAAAATCTGAAAAATCTGCTGAATTTGTTTTCATAATAAATACCGTTTTTCTTTATTGAATAAATGTTTTATTAATAGTCTACACTTTGATTTTATCGTTTTTGGCATGATTTTCATCAACTGTTTGAGGGAAAATTTTAAATTTTTTGAAATTTATGCAGCGATAATATGTATTATGTAATTTTAGTTAATCAGCAATAACTCAAATATTTAAAATACCTGCTCTCTCGTTTTTTACTTAGGGAAGCATAAGGTGTTTGCTTCGGAGTGAATAAGACGCTGTAGGTTGGGCATACTTGCCCAACTCAAAAAATGTCATTCTGAAGCATCCAATATGCTTTGCATCAAAAATATTGCTGTGTTCAGAATCTTACCACCATGAAATACAAATTTAATGCCCGTAAGTCCTTTAATTAACTTCTGGATGACAATCCCAGCTATTTTTAGCATAAACTGTTATATAAATTACGGATTTTTCTTATGTTTTAGTTTAATTTTTGTGCTATTCTTTTTAGAAAGAGTATTGTTTTTTAATTTTGTAAATTCCTAAAACGGATAAATAAACCTTAAAGACGGATTATAAGTGGAATAGAATATGAAAATAATTGCAAAAAATCTTGTCAAAATATACGGAGACAGAACGGTAGTTAATGATATAAGTTTTGAAGTCAATAAAGGCGAAGTTGTCGGGCTTCTCGGACCAAATGGTGCCGGCAAAACAACTACGTTTTATATGGTAGTAGGCCTTGTAAAAGCTAACGGCGGCAAGGTGTTCCTTGATGACAAAGATTTGACAAACGTACCTATGAATATCCGTGCAAAAGAGGGTATCGGTTATCTGCCGCAGGAAGCTTCCATTTTCAGAAAACTTTCCGTAGAAGATAATATAAAGCTTGTTTTGCAGATGAATGACAAGCTGAACGAAGAAGAAAAAAAGCAAAAGCTCGAGGATTTGTTAAATGAATTCGGCATGGAAAAGAAAAGAAAATTTTCAGCAATTTCTCTTTCCGGCGGAGAGAGAAGAAGGGTAGAATTGGCAAGAGCGCTTGCGGCAAGTCCGGAGTTTATTTTGCTTGATGAACCTTTTACAGGTATTGACCCTATTGCGATAGGAGAAATTAAAGATAATATCAGAAAATTATCCGAAGAAAAGGGACTCGGGGTTTTGATTACCGACCACAACCCGAAGGCAACTCTTTCTATCACAGACAGAGCGTATGTAATTTTTGACGGCAAAATTAAGATTCAGGGCAAGAGTGTAGAAGTTGCAAATGACCCTGTTGCAAAACAATTCTATTTAGGAAAGGACTTTACGCTGTAATGAGATTTCCGAGAATTGTATTACCGTTTAAGATTTTTGACGGATATATTACAAAACAGGTATTTGCGGCTACTCTTGTTTGTATCTTTCTTTTTGTAGTTATATGGATTGCGCCGGAAACTCTTCTGAAAGTTATAAAAAGGACAATGTCCGGTATTTATACTCCATGGGTCGGTTTGCAGCTTTTGATATATGAAGTTCCTAAAATTGTCGGTAAAGCATTGCCCGTAGGACTGCTTTTGGGTACATTGTTTACTTTTGACAAACTAAGTAAAGACTCTGAGCTTACTGTTTTAAGAAGTATAGGTCTGACGTTTTGGAGAATAGTTTATCCGCTGATTATTTTGAGTATTTTTGTTTCTGTATTGTGTTTTTCTTTATACAACACTTTGATTCCGTACAGCGAAAAAAAAATCAACTTTTTAAAAGGAGAATCACCGGAAACACACTTTGTATATACGGTAAAAGCTGATAAAGACCAGCTTCAAAAAATTATAGTAGTTCCCAGATATTACCGTAATATGATTAGCAAACCGCTTGTTTTGAATTTTGATGCGTCGCAGTATCAGGATACAAGCGTATTAAACAGTATTCTGCAGGGAGATTATGCAGTATACAATAAGGACAGCTGGGTTCTTCACAATGTGAAAAAATACGAGCTGACAAAAGACGGTGTTTTTAAAAATATAACCAATATTAAGGACCAGCAGATTCTATCCGGAGAAAAGGCCAATATTGCGTTTAAGATTATGTCTTATTCAACAAAAAGAGACAGAGAGCTGAATAACTCCGAGATTACGGAATATATAGGCATGTTAAAGTCCGAAAATCTGAATGACGAATACAGATTTATGCTGAACAAATATTTGCAGCGTTATTTCCATTCGGCAATTTGTATACTTTTTACTATTTTGGGCAGTCTTTTAGGATTTTCCAGACCTAGAGAACAAAAGCTTGTAAATTTTGTAATAGGGATAGGTATTGTATTCGGCTATTATATTACCCTGCCGTTTTTTGATATGTGCGCGGAAAAAGGTATCCTAAGCCCCTATATTACGTCTTCTATACAGCCGATAGCTATTCTTATTGCCATATTTATATTCAAGAAGATAAAAGATGTTTAGTATTTTATCAATTAGTCTTCGAACATATAAATATTGAGAATATTATCACGATTGTATAACAGATTTTAAATCTAATTCTTTTTAGATTCTTTTACTTCTTTCATTGCGGCAGTCAAGGGAGACATTGCCTTGTCAAAAGTTGCCTTATAAAAATCTGTATTTATATTGAGTTTTGTTCCCAAATCAAGAAGTAAAAGTACAAATTTTCTGTCATAATCATCTTTTAATTCATCAATGTTGGACACAACATTCTCAAGAATTTCATGAATTTTATTAAAATAAATATTCTGAGATTCTGATGTATCTATTCTGAGCTCTAATGCTTCAACATATTTGAACAAACTCAATACCGCTTCTATAGTATGGATTTCCGGATTTTTGGACAGTGCGTACATAGCATCTGTAACCTTTTCCGTAAATACGGTATTTGCAAGCTTTTTATCAAGTTTTACACCGAGCATTTTTGCTTCGTTGTTTATATCAATCGCTTCTTGAAGTTCATGGTCATTAACAGACTTTTGAGAGGCTTCTATCTGCTTGTTAAACTCTATACCGAGCACGTATCTTGCAGCTATTTTAAACTCATCAGGCGGATTGAGCCCGAGGTTTTTGAAATGGAAAATAGAAGCTTTTCCGTCTTCATAAATATCTTTGTAAAGACCGGAGAATTTATTTGTCTTGCCTTGAATCATAATATTGAGAATTTTTCTTCTTTCTTCAATAAAGATATCCTTGAGTGTGTAGTATTCCGTGCCAAAGTTTTCATCAAGGCTTCTGATAATTTCCGTAAGCGGATAATTAACAAATGTGGAAGTAAGATTTTTTTGTACTTCCGCAAACTCTTCCGCAGACGAGTATTCCTTAATCGTACAGTGGAAATCTCCGCCCGAGTATTTAAGAAGAGCGAATATCAAATCAAATTTTTCCAGCGTAATTTGTGATTTTATCTGTACACGTCCTATATAAAGGCTGTTCTTGCCTTTTGAGACTGTCTTGTAGCTCAAACGTTTAATATCATAGCAGTACAGACTTGTTTCATCTTCTATATCTTCATAAAGCGAAACTATTGCCCAAAGGCTGGCAATTTGTTTGATAGTTACAACGGAAGGTTTAACAAATTTTCTGTATATGTCCGCGCCCGTTCCGTATTCTTTGATATTGCTCTGTGCATTTGAAAGAATATTTATAAATTCGGTCTCATAGTCCTGAGTAGTAAAGTTAGCCGCAAGCTGCATTGCACGGGCTGCATATTTCATAATCTGTGTGGTTTCAATACCGGAAATATCGGCAAAAAACCAACCGCAGCTTGTATACATAAGCATTGCCTGTCTTTGCATTTCAAGAAGTTTCATTGCCGCAACTTTATCCTGATCATTGCATTCTGGCTTTAAATTATTTTTGCAGAAATTCTTTATAGTAAGTTCGCTTCTGTCCAGAATAACATTTATAAATTCGTTACGGACTTCCCACGGATCTTTTGTAAAGAATTTTTTGCCCTGTTTTTCATAAAGCGTAATCAGATTATCCCTGAGATAATCAAGAGCATTTCTTAACGGTTCTCTCCAGCGCTGGTTCCAGCTTGGCTGACCGCCTGTAGAACAGCCGCAGTCTTCTTTCCATCTGCCCACGCCATGGAAACAGCTCCATGAAGAGGCCTGTTTAATATCAGCTTCGTCATTTACGCCGTATTTATCGAGATATTCCGCATAATTGGTGATAGTAAAGCCCTGTTCTTCCGCTTTTACTCTGAGTACATAAGCAAGCGCCATATCACCGAATTTTGTATGGTGTCCGTAGCTTTCTCCGTCTGTTGCAATATGTATAAGCTGCGGGTAATTTCTGTCGTTTGATATACCCTCTTTTAAACGGCTAACAAATTTGTTGCCGTCTTGAAGTATATTGTCAAACGCAACAGACTTGGAAATTGCACCGTCATAGAAAAATAAATCAACAAATTTTTTGGGATTATTTTTAATAAAATATCTGTACGGCTTTGCAGGATCTATATTTCCCCAGCCCGCATCCGTCCAGTCTTTTGTACCGATTTTTCTGTATTTTAGAGCCTGATACGGAGACAAAATAGTAAATTTAATACCGTTATCAGCCAGTACTTCCAGAGTTTCGTCATCTACTGCGGTTTCTGCAAGCCACATACCTTCCGGCATTCTGCCGAATCTGTATTCAAAATCTCTTATACCCCATTTTACCTGAGTTTCTTTATCATGGCGGTTTGCAAGAGGCATTATCATATGATTGTATACCTGTGCTATTGCATTACCGTGGCCGGAAAATTTTACACGGCTTACAACATCCGCTTTTATAATTCTTTCATAAGTCTTTGGAGCATGTTTTTCCATCCAGGACAGCAGAGTAGGACCAAAGTTGTAACTCATCAAAGAATAGTTGTTTACAATGTCCAGAACTTTGTTTTTATCATCTACAATTCTCGAGGCGGAATTCGGGTTGTAGCATTCGAGATTAACCCTTTCATTCCAATCATGGAAGGGAAGAGCGCTGTCTTGCAGCTCTATAGCTTCAAGCCAGGGGTTTTCTCTTGGCGGCTGATAAAAATGCCCGTGTATTGTGAGATACTTTTTATCTTTATCTTTTATTTCATTTTTTTTATCTGTTGTACCCATATTTTAATAACTCCGCAACTACTTCCATTAGTGACATTATACAGATATTTTTCAATTAATTTCAAATTTAATCTTTTTTCTTTGTATCTTTATTTTTCTTTTCTACAACGATAAGTTTTTCCGTATCAATCCACGGATCTGTTAATGCGTTGGAAAATACTTTGCCGTAAACTTCTATAATATCTCCGGAATCAAGATCAATAAATTTTTCCGCTTCCGTACGTTTAATAAAAATTTTCATCTCTGATAACGGTATTGTGTGGTCTGTTACATCATCTCTTTTTATCAGGAAAGAAATATATTTTTGAGAGTCGCGCAATGCAGGTTTGTAATCAAGACCGAGGGTGGAAAATTTGTCAAAAGCGGCTCTGAATTTAATTTTTTTATTCAAATACATATCAGGATTTGCCACAACGTCCAATGGTTTTACACATACATATTCGTTTGCATTTGCGGGCGGATTTGTATTTTGTGCTGTCTTAGTTTCTGCCTTTTGTGCGGCAGCAATATCCAAATTAACGGGCTGCGGCGCATTTGCGGCAAAAGCAAAAACGCTTCCTGCCAGCACAAGCCCTGTAATTATTGTCATTATAACTTTATTTTTCATATTATATTACCTTCTCTTTGTACGATTAGAACATCTTAATTTTATCATATATCTTAAAAATAGTAAGCGATTATTTATTGCTGTCCGGTTTACCTATTCTCAAGTTGACAGCAAAAAGAAATAAAAATACAGGTAAAATTTGTATTATTATCCTGTCCATAGAATTTTCAACAAGCCACGTAATGTCGTGCGGTGAAAATAAATAAACCGCAAAATATCCTGTAAGACAAAGCACAAATATTGCACAGGATAACACAAACGGTGTTCTGTTTATTTCTTTTATACGGAAACCCTTTGTGCATAAGAATAAAAGAACAAAGAGAAGCAAAAATCTAGAAAATACGATGTTTGCAAAAGTTTTCAATATAACTGCATATCTGCTCCAATCAAAAGCAAAATGATAGGTTTTTAGTATAAAAAATCCTGCAATAAGATCATTTGGCGAATGAACAAGATATTTAAACCACGCAATAAAACATATGGGAACTATTGCTGTAAGCAGTGTTAAGCCTGCTTTCTTGTACATTTTTTTATAAAACATCCACAAAAGCAGCACTATAAGATATATTAAAAAGAACATCATGCCTTCATTCTTTGTCCAGGCAGAAAACGCAGCAAAAATTGTTGCAAGTATAATATATGAAAACTTTTCTTTTCTGAAGTACAAAAATAAACACACTATAGCGCACAGGTACATATAAGCAAGCGGAACATCCGCACACTGGGCAGCCCCGTTTACAAGAAAAATATCGAGAATCATAAATACCGAGGTTACAACAACGGCTATTTTTTCGCTTTTAAAATATTCAAGCGCCTGAAATAGTAAATACACAAGCCCGAAAGTGAAAAACAGCCCGATTGTAATATTGACGGCAAAGTTTTCTCCGCCCGTATAATTCCACAGTCTTGCCGTCAAAGAAGGTAAAAGTAAAGGATAGTCATTGTGCGACATAAAATGCGGCAGTGAAAACACATTTTGCCACAACGGAGTATTTAAGGCCAGAAATTCGGCTTTGATATTCCAAATCCTGAAACCGTCCCAGCTTCCCATAGGGTTGTTTATAAAATATTTTAAATATATCAACACTGCATAAATATTTAAAAGATAAAACCAGTTAGACAATTTTTTAAATTTATGCTTACTAAAATCGGGTTTTTCATCATTATAATAAATTATTGCAAGAATTACCGTTACTATTATTTCAAAAATTCTGAAACTCTTGAAATTATTAAAATTAAAATAAAGGTACAAAAAATATAAAACAGAGCTTATTCCAAAGCCGAGCGGTATGGAGAATAAAATCCTGAATCTCAGCTCCATCTCACGATTAATAATAGAAACAGCAAAATACCCTGTTAAAATAGTAATAACTAATCCGAGAATAAAACCAAATATCATTTTTCCGCCTTTATTTTTTTATATAAATAAGTTCTGTTGTTTATTTTCTTTAAAACTTTGTGTGATTTTACAGAGTTTGCATCTTTTTCATTCGTAAAATACCCCACAACATAGACTTCATCAGTATCATTTTTTACTATTGCAGGGACAACGGCATACTGCGTAAGATAAAAATCGCGTATAGAATCTTCTATATCAAAAACACTTGCCTGAGGTATATCGGAAACAAATCCTGTTTTGCCTTCATCATAAAAATCTTTGATATCTTTTATAGAATTTTTTATATCGGAAATCTGTGAATAAAAAGCATTGTTTTTAATGTAATCAACAAACATCAAGGTAAAAGGAATTTGAAATATAAGGAAAAAATATTTTAAGTTCCATAAAATCAAAAGCGCAAAAATTGTACGGAAAATAATTTTATCAGGTATTTTATGGATTTTCAGTATCATAACCAAAGCCTTTCAAGGGTTTTTTCTATCTGTGTTTCCAGTTCTATCAGATTGTTATTATTTTCAATAATAAAATCGGCCATGTTGCGTTTTTCTTCCTGAGATACCTGCGCATTTATACGCTCGAGCGCATGTTCCAAAGGATAGCCTCTTCTTGTCATAAGCCTTTGCAGACGGATTTTTTTGTCAGCACATACAAGTACTGTCCGGTCAAACATATTCTGCATATTTTCTTCAAAAAGCAAAGGTACGGAAGCTACAACAATCTCTTCATCCTCATTTTCTTCAAAAAACTGATTGATTCTTTCTTCTACAAGCGGATGCAGAATATCTTCCAGAGCTTCCATTTTTTCTGGATCGGCAAAAACAATCAGACCTATTTTATGACGGCCGAGTCTGCCGTCTTCCAGAAATATATCTCTGCCTTCAAAAAGCTTTTTTACTTTTTCGATTACTTCTTCATTTTCATCCATCAAACGATGACAAATCCAATCCGCATCTATAACGGGGATGCCTTTTTTTTCAAGATAGCTTTGTACAATTGATTTTCCTGATGCAATATTACCTGTGAGACCTACTTTTAACATGCTTTTCCAACTTTCATTTTGTTGAGTGTGATTTGTTTGTCATTCTGAACTTATTTCAGCATTTTTCCAAAAATCGAAGTTATCTTTGTTTTGGATAAATTATAAACAACAATGTTTTTGGGTAAGACCCTGAAATAAACTCAGGGTGACAAATTATATTAATTTCCGGTTATTTCATCTCAAAAACTGTACCCTCTTTTGAATCTTTTAACACAATATTAATTTTATCGAGAGAGTTTCTTATCCTGTCGGCAACTTCCCAGTTCTTTTGTGCACGGGCTTCGTTTCTGACCTGTATTATTTTTGCCATGATATCTTTTGCATCTGCATTCTTATCCTCGATAAAATCAAACTCGTCAATAATTTCTGCGAGTTTTTCTTTTAGCTGATTTTCATCAAGCTCAACTTTTTCAAGGTCAAACCCGAGAACTCTTGCCAGTTTTATAAGAACAGATATGTATTTTACGGCATTTTCTTTGTCATTTTCGTCTTTAGCCTTGTTAGCCTTTGTTGCAGCTTCAAAAAGAACGGCAAGGGCTTTTGATGTATTAAAATCATCATTCATTGCATTTTTAAACTCGTCAATTTCCGGAGCGTCTGCAATATCAATAAGTGCGTCTTTTCCCACCCAGGCCAGAACATTATTTGCAGCATTTTTGAGTCTTTTTGCACCCGCCTGTGCCGCTTCAAGAGCTTTGTCATTAAATTCTACAGGCATTCTGTAGTTATTTGTCAGTATGAAAAATCTTATTGTGTTTGCATCATATTTGGAGAGCAAATCGTCTATGGTTATAAAATTGCCGAGAGATTTTGACATTTTTTCCTTATTTATGGTTACAAAACCGTTATGCAGCCAGTATTTTACAAATCTGCAGCCGTTTGCACATTCTGATTGTGCAATTTCATTTTCATGATGCGGGAAGATTAAATCCGCACCGCCGGCATGGATGTCTATTTCATCGGCAAGATGACGTTTGCTCATAGCTGAGCATTCTATATGCCAGCCCGGTCTGCCTATACCCCACGGGCTTTTGTATCCGAATTTTTCATCCTTTTTCCAAAGCGCAAAATCCAGAGGGTCTTCTTTTATGTCAGAAGCCTCGACTCTTGCTCCGGATTCAAGATCATCAATAGGCTGTTTGCTCAAATAGCCGTATCTGGGGAATTTTTTTACTCTGAAATATACATCTCCGTCAGCTTCGTAAGCATAGCCCTTGTCTATAAGGGTTTTTACCATTTTTATCATGTCACCCAGCGTCTTTGTTGCAAAAGGCTCGACATCAGGTTTAAGGTTGTTGAGTTTTTTCATGGAATCCGAAAAAATATCGTAATATTTTTTTGCAATTTCATCCGGAGTACAGTTTTCTTTAACTGATTTGTTGAGTATCTTGTCATCAACATCGGTAACGTTACGGCAGTATTTTACATCATAACCGAGGAATTTGAGGTATCTGTATACAACATCCCATGTGATATAACATCTTGCATGTCCGAGGTGCGGATGGTCATAAACAGTAGGCCCGCACACATACATATTAACTTTGTTGCCGTTAATCGGTGTAAACTCTTCTATTTTGTTTGAGTATGTATTAAATAATTTCAACATAAATAACTACCTGATTTGCTGGAATATAAAATATATTACATCAAATCAGTACATCTTAAAAGTACCTGTTGACTAATATACATCATTTTGAGGGTTTTAGATAAAACGGATTTAAATGGTTAAAATTACACGGAAGCAGATTCCGAAATATTTTGTGTATTTTGTTCAGGAGTTTTTTTCTGCGTCTGAAGCTTAGTAAAAGATTCGAATGCTGCCTTTAATTTATTTTGTTCAACCCTGTATTTTTTAACAAGTTCGTCTGTTTTTGAGCCTATGACATTAAGCACCCATCCGGTAACAAGGCCGAGAATAAGGTTTTTTGCACCGGTAAAGCCTCTTGTTGTGCCGTAATAGGTAGTTGCAACACCGCCCAGAATAGGAATACCCTGTGTAAGTGTTTTTGAAATTCGTTCATCAGTATCTTTCGAGTTTACAACAAGCGCTGTGCCCAGCACCGTAGGTCCAAGGATACCCAGTATATCAGCAGGTGCAGAACCTACACGGAGTTCTGCCAGTTTTTCATAGGCATTATTTTCATGCCTGATAGCGGTATTTAAGTCCGTGTTCATTTTTTCCAAATATTTAACGGCCTTTTTATATGCCTCGGAATTTCTGCCGCCTTCTTGTTCAAAAAGATGTTTAACTGTCGTAACAGCTTCCTGCGCATATCCTTTGCTGTAAGAATTTTCGCTCAAAGCTGCTCTTAGCCTTTCAATTCTTTCATTGGCAAGTTTTAGGGCTTCTTTGCTTTTTATATCGCCGCCTGCAACAGTAGCAAGTTCATCAAGAAGCAGCTGTATTTTTCCGAACAAAATTTTACGTCCTTCTTTTTCGCCGGTTCCGCTTAATGCTCTGTGTGATTCTAAAATCGAGGAGATTTCTTTTACGATATTTACAGCTTTTTTATTATTGGGATTTACGCTGATTTTCAAATCATTCAGAGCCTGTTTTATATTGGCATTTACATCTGACAGTGAATTTGAGATTTTTGCTTTTGACGCATTCACGCCGTCAAACACAACTTTTCTGTCTTTTGCAATAAGGTCTGTCGTGACATAAGAGCGCATTTGTTTAAGGTTGCGGAAAAATCCGCCTTCTTTTTTAAATAAAGCATTAAAGACTTCATCGTGGAGCCCGCTCATCTTCTGCCATGCGTTTTCGGAACGTTTAATATGCTGTTCGGATGAAAAATGACGCATATATTCAGACATTATCTGTTTAGCTTTTTTTGCAAGCTCGGGGCTGTTTTTTTGTTTTGCTATATCTTCAAGATAATTGCAAAAATCTATTACGGAATATTCTGCCGTCTTATATGAATTGTTTTTTGTTTTCAGGGTTATTTTTTTGAATACGTTATTTATCTTATCAATAGCAGAATCTATATGTAATTTTTTAAGCATATGAAGCATAAGACTGTCTTTTACGGCGGAGATGTTAGAGCTTGCCTGAAGTGCATCAGCACCGTGCTGTACTGTCTTATGGATTTTTAATTTCATTTTTTGTGAAGAAGTAAGTTCTTTGGATTGGGCGGTAAGTTCGTATATTTTCTTTTTTGCATCTTCTGAAATTTTTGTTAATCTTCTTGCAACATTTCCGGAAAAACCCTTTGATAATGTAAACAGCCCTATAATACCCAATAGAAGCACAGAACCTGCCGAAATACCTATTATGCCAAACAACTTGCGTCTTCCGAGATTATTGTTTTTTTCATTGTCAGAATTTATATCCCCGACTTTGACGGACGCCATTGTCTGCTGCGGAGCCGGTTTTTGTCCGGTTTTTGATTCAGCATTGTTTACGGGATTGTATACTCCCGTTTGCTGAAAAAAAACTTTATACGGATTATTTCCTGAATAATTTACGGACATAGTTATACACTTTTGCTTCTACCTGTTTATATTAAAACAAAACAATAAAAAATATTGCTTATTTTAGCTATCCTATTCGCTTTTTCAGCCCGTATTTTACTAAAAAATTTACAATTCTTTGCGGAAAAACAGACAACGCACGGGCAAAATATGAATCATTTCCAATATTGTATGAAAGTTTTGGATTTTTTTCTTTTAAAATTTTTAAAATCAAGTTTGCTATATCAGAGGGTTCAAGACCTTTATCATTGTTTTTTCCGGCATTTGCCATTAGAAAATCTATTTCTCTTTCGTATTTCTTTTTGCCTTCTTCACATAGGTGTTCTAGATTTTTTTCGCATTCGGCAAGAGATTTGTTCCATATCGGGGTTTTAACAACACCCGGTTTTATAGATATAATTTTAAGATTCGGCATTTTACATTCAATATAAAGCGAGTTAAAAAACATATCCAATGCGCGTTTAGACACGCAATACGGAGATATAAAAGGGAAAATACCGTAACTCGACATGGAACTTATATTTATTATTCTTGAATCATCAGAATCTTTCATAAAGGGCAATGCTTTTTGTGCAACCCTTATTGCACCGAAAACATTTATATCAAACTGCTTTTTTAAAATGTCAATTGTAATATACTCTACCGGTCCGGCAAGGGCTACGCCCGCATTGTTAACAAGGGCAAAAAGAGAGTTTGTTTTTTGTGATATTTGTTCAAAAGCGGAATTTATACTTTCTTCGCATGTAACATCAAGAAAAACCGCTGTAATATTATGGCTTATTGCCTCAAGAGCTTCTTTATCCTCTGCCTTTCTGACTCCGGCAAAAACCTTATATCCGTCTTGCGCAAGTTTTACTGCCGTCTCTTTTCCCAGACCGGATGAGGCACCCGTTATTAATACATATTTTTCCATCAAACTCCAATCAAAATTTTCATATTGCCAACAGGCCTAAATTAATTAAAATAATTTTTTAAACTCTTGCTAAGATTATTATTTTTACACAGCTTTTTCAGTTTGCTGATTGCGCGGTTTTCTATTTGTCTTATTCTTTCTCTTGAGACTCCGTATCTGGAACCTATTTCTTCCAGAGTTTTTCTGTTGCCGTCATCATTGAGTCCGTATCGCATAATCAATACGTCTCGCTCTTTCGGGCTCAATTGATTGAGCATTTTTTGAATATCTTCAAAAAGATTTTCCTGTGACACTCTTGTATCCGGTGAAATTGTTGATTCATCCACAATAAAATCACCGAGTTTAGAAGATTCGTCCTTTGCCGTTGCCGGAGTTTCAATACTAATTGTAGATTGTGCGGCTTTTATCAGGCTTGTAAGTTTGTTTACAGGGATACCGACACGATAAGCAATTTCTTCTTTGGAGGGAACTTTGCCTGATTCCGTGGTCAAATCCATGGTAACTTTTTTTATTTTGCCGAGAGTTTCTATCATATGTACAGGAAGTCTGATAATCCTTGATTTATCTGCAATAGCACGTGTAATAGACTGCTGAATCCACCATGTGGCATAAGTTGAGAACTTATAGCCTTTTGCATAGTCAAATTTCTCAGCAGCTTTCATTAGCCCCATATTGCCTTCCTGTATCAAATCAAGAAAAGAAAGTCCTCTGCCTATATATTTTTTTGCAATGCTGACAACAAGACGCAGATTGGCATTTACAAGAGCCTCTTTTGCCTGTTCATCATTTGATTCTTTAATTTTTTTAGCAACCTCAAGCTCCTGCTCGGCAGTTAAAAGCGGTATTTTACCTATCTGCTGCAGGTAAATTTTTACGGAATCATCAGCATTTATACTTGAAACATTTTCGGCAGTTTTTGGTTCTTCCACCGACATAATCAAGTCTTCGTCTTCCGGTTCTTCAGTTATTTTATCCAATGAGATTTCTTCATCCAATTCCGGAGTTTCAGTTTCTTCAGAAGAAAATTTTCTTGTTTTATTTGCCATTTGATCTCCTATAGAGTTCAGATTAAAAATATTATACACTGTACGAAAAATTTTTGCGATAAGTTAATATGTGCAAAGTTTTCGGTGATGTCAAAGAGGATATAATAAGCTGCTCAGCCCATTGTGGCAGAATGCACTAATTTAATTTTTTTAAATCCTGTCTTACTGATTCATATATGATTGCGCATGCTGCGTTAGAAACATTAAGTGAATTAAACTTTCTTAACATTGGGATTTTGACAACAAAATCTGATTTTTTTAAGTTATTTCTGGAAACACCCGTTTCTTCTCCTCCCATTATTAGTGCAAAATTCATGCCGGTATAATCAACATCAAAATAATTATCTTTCCCGTGTGCGTCAGCTGCAATTATCCAATAGTCGTTATCTTTCAGTTTATCTATTGTGCTTGAGAGACTATTAACCTGAATCACCGGTATGTGGTTAATTGCACCGGCAGATGTCTTTTCTACCGTAGCATTTACCTGAGCACAACGTCTTGACGGAATAATTACGGCATCAAATCCTGCACATGCTGCGGTTCTTATTATAGCACCCAGATTGTGAGGATCCTCCACTCCATCAAGTATTATTACTTTCGAATATCCTTCTTTTGGATTATTTAAAAAATCATAAAATTCCGTATACTCCACTGGAGCGACAAATGCAGCAATGCCTTGATGATTCACAGAAGAAAATGAAGAAAATCTTTCTTTAGGTACTATTTGAAAAACTATATTACGACTTTTTGCCATGTCAATAATTTCATTAATTTTAGAATCATTTATTGAACTTTTTGATATCAAAATCTTATTGATATTGCGAAGATTCTTTTCTATAAGCTCAAAAACAGCATTACGTCCGTATACATAGTCATATTTTTCTATATTCTTTTTTTCCATAATTTAGATGATTTATTCGTTCTTTTAACTTCTTGCCATAATAATTATACTATAATATAATTATAGAAGTTTAAATTGCAGTGTTATTAATTTGGAATTATTGGAATTAGTTAATGGAGAATTTTTTAGCAAAGTTAAAACCTGATACAAAGGTAAATATAGGGATTTCGGTTTCACCTAACGTAGGCGTTGAAATGATGCAGATTGATGCAGCACAGCATAAAATAATGAAATATGCTCACAGGCCGCTTGCATATAATTCTTCCGCAAGAGAAATTGAAGATTATAACGAATTTAAAATTGCCATCAGAGATTTGTTTAATGAACTTAAAATTTCGCCTCAAAATGCAAATGTGGTGTTAAACATGCCAAATGTTACATTCGGGCATACATTTTTACCTACGGTTCTTGATGATGAAGGCGTTAACGGTGCCTTGACATCAAAGGTGGAAGAAAGTTATTTATTCAAAAAAAATACACCGGTTGTCAGCTGGGTGGAAGTTAAAGAAAATAATTCAGCTGAAAAACGCTATATTTTGTATTCCGCAATACAAGAGGGTGTCGTTGATGCGATTAAATCAATTTTTAACGAGCTTGGCGCTACTCTTATTGCAATTGAAAATACATACTCTTCTTTAATGAAAACACTTGAATATACAGAATTGACAAAAGATTTTGCTCTTTCGTCAGGTTCCTGGAATATTCTTCTTGTGTCTCAAAACAGCTATGTAGTATTCTCAATGCTCGGATATAGTATTATTGAATACTTTGAAGAACCGCTTGCAATCAAATCTTTTAATAATGACGAAGTTTATGTTGCTATTTCTCAGGCAGCTTCCGGTGTTTTGGAAAAATATCCGACAGACAAGCTGCTTATTGTAAGCGAATCAAATGATGTAAGTGCGGAAATACTTGCTATTCAGCTGAAGCAGCCGGGAGATGTAATCTTTTTGGAATGCAACCAGTATGCAAAACAGCCGATAATGGATGTGGATTTAAATGTTCTTCCTCATTACATAAAAGCAATTACACCGGAAGCTATCGGTGCTGCAATATACAGAAACAGAGAATTTGCAATAAAGCTGAATTTCCTTGCAAAAACGGATTATCATGCACCTGATACAATTAATGTAATGGGCTTTGACCTTACAAAAGAACAGTTAATGATATACACCGCTATAATAGGTGCTGCAATTATAGGTATTTGTTTCTTGTGCTCTATGGCAATAGGTTCTTATGTATCCAGTCTGGAATCAAAAAGAACAGCGCTCGAACAGGAAGTAGCAGCACAGGAGACAGAGCTGGCACAATTAAAACAAGGCAGCAACAAAATTGATATTTATTCTGCAGCAAAGACAATTGACAAAAGTATGGTAAACAAAATTACATACTATGATTCAATTGGTGCGGACATACCTGCTAAAGTGTGGCTGACTTTATTTTATGCTGATACAAACGGTGCATACGGTATAAAGGGACAAACAACATCAGTAGACGAAGTTTATTTGTTCTTTAGAAGTATTAAAAGCAGGGTGCCTGATTCCGATTTAATCTTGTCAAAACTTAGTGTTGATGACAACGAAGGTATGATAGATATAGAAAAAACAGAAAATGCTATGTATACATTTGAGCTGACAAATAACAAATTTGGCTCGGTTAAGGTTAATAATCCAAATGTACAAGCACCGTCAGATTCTAAAAATCCGAATGCGCAACCTGTAGCCTCCGGAGAAGGCGGAAGTAGTGTAAGCGTTCCAAACTTGCCGGATCTGCCTCAATAAGTAAAACCTAGATGAAAGGGTAAAACTAAAGTGAATAATCAACAAAATATTTATATAGCAGCCTTAGTAATATGTTTAATTATAGGATTATACTTAATTTTTCAAAAAGCACAGCCTGCTTACAATATATATCAGGATGTCAAAACAAAAACCGCGACTGTTGAAGATACACGCAAACAAATTGAAGAATTAAAAGCTAAAAAAGAAGCTTACGAACGCGAAGAAAAGGTTTCTACAAAACCTGTTTATAAAAGTGATATAGAATCCACCGATCAGATGTCATCTTTTGGTGTTATGTTTGAAGATGTAATACAATCTGCTAAATATAACGGATTAAAACTTCGTTCTATTTCTTACAACCTTTCCCCCGGTGATGATATAATTGTAAAGAATATTGCATCTGAATATAATGTTTGTGCAATAAACATGCAGCTTATCGGTTCTTATATGCAGCTGCGTTCATATTTTCAGGATATATACAATTATCCTTATCTGATTAATTTGGATAAAATCAGCATAAATCCGTATGAAGGGAATAAAAGAATTCTTATAGCGGACGTAACTGTTACATTGTATTCTGCTAAAAATGAAGCACAAAAAGCTGCAATACAAGCTGCACAGGATCTCGGTGCAGGAGATGAAAAAGTTGATGCAACCGCTGCAGGTGAAGCTGTAGGGCAGTAATCATGACAACAGATGGCAGCTTACTTGGACCGTTCTTAAGCAAAAACTGGATTGGCTCTGTTGACAGTTATGATGACGCAAAAATTGTAATGCTTGGTCTGCCTTTTGACGGAACATGCTCATACCGTCCCGGCAGCAGATTTGCTCCCGAAAGATTGCGCATTGCAAGCTGGGGTTTAGAAGACTATTCTCCCGTATATGACAAGCATCTGGATGATGTCAAATTTTATGATGCGGGAGAGCTTGAATTTCCGCTTGGCAATACAAAAAAATCCATGGATTTGATAGAAAAAAATGCCCGTATTATTTTTGAAACCGGTAAGAAATATCTTGGAATAGGCGGAGAACATCTGGTTACCTATCCTGCTGTAAAAGCATGCAAAGAAATATACGGAGATATTGCAATCATCCATTTTGATGCGCATACGGATTTAAGAGAAGATTATCTTGGTGAAAAATTATCGCATGCTTCCGTTATGAGAAGGATAGGCGAAGTTGTAGGTTTTGAGAATATTAAACAAATCGGTATACGTTCAGGTCTGAAAGAAGAATTTGAACTTATGAAAAAATACAATACACTTGTCAAAAGTTCAAATGATTTGAAACAAATTAAAAATAAAAAAATATTTTTGACAATAGATGTCGATGTACTGGATCCTGCGTATATGCCGGGCACAGGAACCCCCGAACCTGACGGGCTCACATATCGTGAATTTGCGGAGTGGATACAGTTTTTACGGGATTTTGATATAGTTGGAGCAGATATAGTAGAGCTCGCTCCCGATTATGACAAGAGCGAGGTTTCTACTGCCGTTGTTACAAAAATAATACGTGATGTGTTAATGATAATGTAACTTGCCCGGTATTGTTTTGCTACTTTTATCAAAACATTTCGAGGCCTGCATATCTTGTTCTTGCAATATTTGCAGTGTTTTCAAATGCCATTTTCAATATTTTATCAATAACGGCCTTAACTTTTGCTATATCACGGTTTAAATCTTCGTTTCTTTTTTCTTCCGCTTTTTTTAATGCCAATTTAAATTTTTCAAAACCTGTCATAATTTTATACTCCCTATGCAAATTTACTTCACAGTTTACTTATCGGACTTAAAAAATCAAAACTTTAGGCTTAAGAACTTATTATTAACAAATAGTAACAATTTTTTTAAAATATCCGATAAAAAACAATTTGCCCATACCCGAAAGTAGAATTATAATTATATCTATGGATAATATGATTGCAAAATTAAAAAACAAAGTGATTGTCTCTGTACAGGCAATGCCGTCGGAACCTTTATATAAAGAGGAATGTATGATTGCAATGATGCAGTCCGTGGTAAAAGGCGGTGCTGCTGCTCTAAGAGTAGCAGGTGTAAGAGACGTTATAAACGCAAAAAAACTCTTTAACATTCCTGTTATAGGCATAACTAAGCCGGAAGTAATTCCGCCAAACTGGAGAGAAATTGTTTATATCACTCCGACAATAAAAGATGCAAAAGATCTTATACAGGCCGGAGCAGACATTATTGCGCTTGATGGAACCTCCAGGCCTAGAGGTGAAAATAACCTGAAGCAAATAATAAAATTTATAAAAATAAATAAAAAAATTGTAATGGCGGATATATCTACACTGCAGGAAGGTATTACCGCAAGGCTTCTTGGTGCGGATATCATCTCTACTACGCTGTCAGGTTATACTCTTGAATCACCGGATACATCGGATGAACCTGATTTTGAACTTTTAAAAGGGCTTGTAGAATCAGTGGACTGTCCTGTTATTTTAGAAGGCCGCATTTGGCAGCCGTCTCAGGTTGACAAAGCATTTGAAATAGGTGCGCATTCTGTTGTTATCGGTTCTGCTATTACAAGACCGCAGCTTATAACCAAAAAATTTGTAAACAGAAATGAAAGAATAATCAAAAACGGATAGGTTATGACACATACAAAAAAAGCACTTGGTATAGACATTGGCGGAACAAAAATCTGCTACGGTATTGTTGACGGTAACGGCAATATTCTTTCGGAAATCAAAAAGACTTCAACACCTAAAACTGCTCAGGAAATTTTCAACACTTTAAAAAATATTATTGAAGAAAATTACAAAGATATTGATGTCATAGGACTTTCTTCCGCGGGAGCGGTAAACCTTGAGAATACAAGAGTAGTAAGCTCTACTCCTAACCTTCCTTCGGGCTATAACGATATAGATTTTTCAACACTTTCAGACAAAAAAGTATATGTTGAAAATGATGCAAACTGCGCAGTTGTGGCAGAGGCTGTAATGGGTGCGGGCAAAGGGTATCATACCGTTTTAATGGCAACGATAGGAACAGGCATAGGCGGAGGCGTTTTTTCAGACGGGCAACTGTTTCGCGGGTCAAAAGGCAATGCTCTTGAAGTCGGCAGCATGAAAATCTTTGCCGACAAAAGACAAAAATGCACCTGCGGAAGATACGATTGCTGGGAGTCTTATGCCTCCGGTACAGGATTGAAAAATTGTGCAATAACAGGTGCACAAAACTATGAGGAATTTAAAACAAGTATATACAAAGACAAAAAGCCTCAGGACATTACGACATACGATATAACAGACGGGGTAGAAAAAAACGATGCTTTTTGCATTCGTGTGTTTGAACAATGGCTGTATTATATGTTTGTAGGTCTCGTATCACTTACGGATATCTTTAATCCTGATTGTATAGTAATCTCCGGCGGTATGTGCAAATTTATTGATGTACAAAAAATGGAAGACAATATAAACAAAGAATCCGTTGTAACGAATGTAAAAGTAAAAATAGCACAAACAGAAAACCTCGCAGGCATGATAGGGGCAAGTATACTTGCTTTAAAACAATTAAACTAATTTGATTTTAAAGCTAAAAGCGTTATTCTTGTATTTGTTACTAATTTAATGACAGCTTATATAATCAGACGCTCGGGAAAAGCGTGGTTTCCCCGAGCAATGGCACTGGGTTCGGCCTTGCCTCACACGGCATGCCAGTCTGATTTCGCTGTCTTGAAGATATTTTTACATAATACATATTATCGTTAAATAAAAAAAACGGAGATTTCTCTCCGTCGGTAATTATCGTTAACATCTTATTTTATCGGTCTTTTATTCAGGCTGGAAAATATTTGCAATAAATAGGTCTCCGCCTGTTTTATATATTTAATAAAACTAATAATTGTTAACCAGCAATCAGTGTCAGCGCCAGCGAAGGCAATGCATTTGCCTGTACAAGCAGAGTAGCTGAAGTTTGTCTTAAAATCTGCTGTTTAGTATATTCTGCAGATTCTTCCGCAATATCTGCGTCCATAATCGTAGACTTAGCAGCAGTAGCGTTCTCTATAGTAGTTGTCAATGAACTTGCCGCAGCATCCAACCTGTTCTGTATAGCACCGATTGTAGCCTTGCTTGTGTTGATTACGTTAATCGCAGTATCAACAGTTTCGATATATTCAGCAGCTGCACTCGGATCATTAAATATACCCGCTATATCATCAGTCTCACCAAGTGCAAGAGCACCGTTCGCACTCATACAAGCAAATACATCTTTTGAAACATGTATACAGTTTGCATTAGGATCCGCATTTGCACCAACCTGCAGCCTAAGATCATTTTTTATACTTCCGTTAAGTAACTTCAAACCGTTAAAGTCAGCAGCATTAGAAATTCTTGTAATTTCTTCCATACGTGCTTTTACTTCATCCGACATAGCTTTTTGTGAATCAGCATCATATACACCGTTTGAAGCCTGTACAGTTAAGTCTCTGATACGATTGAGGTTGTCCAAGATTACATCAAGGTTACCCTCTACCGTACTTAGTACGTTGTTACCAGTTTCAATGTTAGACTGAGCTATTTTAGACCCGCTAATTTGTTTGTTGAGGTTAGTGGCTACATACAATCCTGCAGCATCATCTTTTGCACTGTTGATTTTGTAACCTGTAGACATCCTTTCTAATGCTGTGTTCAAAGAACTTGTTGCATTGTTCAAATTGTTTTGCGTCTTCAAAGAAGACATGTTTGTGTTAACGACAATCGCCATTGTATTAACTCCTTTCGCATATCCTATTAAATTAACTTCCCTGTATGGTATTTTCATAATAAGGTATGAAAAGTTGTATTTTAATTCTAAATAAGTTGGAGATTTCTGCAACTTAAGTATAAAAAACAATGAAAAATGCACACAAAAGCAAACTTTTGTATAAAAAGCACAACTTTACTATAGTATTTTAATAGACAACGTTATACCAGCGAGTTAACAAGCTGAAGCGCAATAACTCCGTCTAACTGATTTGCCTGTGTTAGCATTGCAGATGCTGTTTGCATTAACAGTTGATTTTTTACAAAATTAGCTGTTTCAGAAGCAATATCCGCTTCAACAACAGTAGAGTATGCACTGTTAAGGTTTTCATTTTGAACCATCAAAGAATCCATAACGGAAGAAAATCTTGATTCATAAGCTCCTGCTTTGGAAATTCTTTGTGTCACCATATCTGCAGAGGCCTGTGCAATGTCTATAAATTCTGCAGCGGCAGAAGCAGATGCAAAAGCAGCTGATACAGTTGCAAATTTACTTGAACCGCCTATAAGGTTTAAAGACTCGGAATCAGCTTTTTCAAATACACCTTCTATATATATTGCATTTGTGGAAGGATCGGCATTTGCTCCTATTTGAATCCTTACAGGACCTGATTTGGAACCGTCCAGAAGATTTAGTTTATTAAACTTTGATTCTTCAGCTATTCTGTCAATTTCATCAATTCTTTGCTGCACTTCATCTCTTATGGCAGCTTTTTCTTCTTCTGTAATAGTTTCATTTGCATATTGAGTTGCAAGATCTTTTATTCTCTCAATTTGATTATTTATAGAATCCAAATCACCGGTAGCCGTAGCCAGCATATTGTTCGCAAGTGAAACATTATTGTATGCAACCGAAGTGCCTCTTATTTGAGAACTTATACCGGCAGCATAATAAAAACCGGCAGGATCATCTTTTGCAGAGTTGATTCTGTTACCTGTCGTCAATCTTTCAAGACTTGTATTCAGGCTCCATGATGCTCTTGTCAATGCGTTTTGGGCACGCAAAGCAGACATATTTGTATTAATAACGATAGGCATATTTGTAAATCCCTTTATATTTTCAAGCCCGTTAAGGCCGTCGACGATACTAACCAACAACCTGCTTACCTTCTTGCGAAGGCAAACAACCTGTTTGCGTGTGTCTTATAAAAATCTGCATGCAATCCTTTGCAAATTTTTCATGTGACATCCTGATAAGCTGTTATGCTTATGTTTAGACTTTAGTTGTATGTTTAAACAATAGACTAATTGGGGAAACGAAACTTTCCTTACAACTTTAGTATAGTTTTTTTTTTATCGTACATGAAGTGTTATTTGAATAATTTTTACAAAACTAAATATATTTTTTATATACATATGAAATACCAACAACCGGCTAAAATTATTATTGTGCTGTTATGTTACGCGTGATAAAATAAAGACTGTAAAAGCTATATATTTAGGAGTTAAAGAGAATATGAAAAAAGAACTTATTTTTATGGGACCACCTGCCAGCGGCAAAGGTACACAAACAAAAAAACTTGCTGCAGAAACAGGTTTTATACACGTAGATACAGGTTCTTTACTTAGACAAGCAATGGCTGACGGCACAGAAGCCGGAAAGATAGCCAAAGATTATGTGGAAAAAGGCGCACTTGTACCTGTCGAGGTTGTTGCACAGATTATAAAAGACAGACTTTCACAGGATGATGTACAAAAAGGCTTTATCTTGGACGGTTTCCCAAGAAGCATAGAGCAGGCAAATATGCTTGATGAAATGCTGAAAGAAATTGATGCAGGCAAAGAGGTTTCTACAAAAGTTATATATTTTGATGTTCCTATTGATAATCTTATGGAAAGAATAATATACAGACGTTCCTGTCCTAAATGCGGCGCAATATACAACCTGAAAACTATGCCTATCAAACAGGAAGGCATTTGTGATGCATGCGGAAGCGAACTTGTACAAAGAAAAGACGACACTGAAGAAATCGCTAAAAACAGATTTGACACATACTTTGCACAAACTGCTCCGTTAATTGATTTTTATGAAAAAAGAGGTAATCTTGTAAAAATTGATGCAACCGGAACAGTAGATGAAATCTATGCAAAATTGAAAGAAGTTATACAATAAATTTCTTAAGGATACAAAATGGCAGTACACAAAAAATCAAGAGAAGAACTAAAATTGATGAGAGAAGCAGGCAATATTGTAGCGCTTGTTCATCAGGAAATGAAAAGAATAATAGAACCCGGTGTGTCTACAAAATATCTGGATGATGCAGCGGCTAAAATCATAAAAGAGCACAAAGCTATACCTACATTTTTGGGCTACAACGGATTTCCCGCAACTATCTGTGCTTCGGTTAACGGAGAAGTTGTTCACGGAATCCCGAGAGAAACTTGTATCCTAAAAGAAGGAGATATTATAAGCATAGATGTCGGCGCAACATATCATGGACTTGTCGGAGACGGTGCATGGACTTATCCTGTAGGGAATATCTCCGATGAATGCAAAATGCTTTTGGAAACAACAGAAAGAGCCCTTTTTGCAGGTATAGAAAAAATGAGAGATAATGTTCTGCTGGATGAAGTTTCCGGAGCTGTTGAAGATGTTGCAAATGAGAAAAAACTCGGCATAGTAAGACAATACGGCGGACACGGTGTAGGCAGACAAATGCACGAAGAACCGTTTGTATTTAATTACAGAGTCGGAAATAAATTTGTTCTCAAAAATGGTATGACAATTGCTATAGAACCGATGCTGAATCTCGGCGGTGATGATGTTCATACGCTTGAGGATGACTGGACTGTTGTCACAAATGACGGAAAACCATCCGCACATTTTGAACACACAATACATGTAACGGACGGAGAACCGGAAATTTTGACTAAATTGTTATAGAGTTTATTTAAATATGGTATAACTATAATTATGATAATAGATTGTACACATATTGCATTGAACAATCCGGATGACATACTGCCTTATCCGACATATAATTCCGGACTGCTTGATAAAGACAAGGGGCATATAAAATTCGGATATCCATCTACGAGTTATCCTATTTTAAATATGCCGTATATTCTTGAAGATTTTGACGGCAATATTCTTCCTCCGGGACATTATCAGATAGTACTTTCTCCAGACAGAAAGACATTATATTTTGTAGAATCCAACCAGATAAAAGCCTCTATACCGGTTGTAAAAATTGTTGAAAAAATGGTCTCGCAGGAAGAAGAACGAAAAAGAATAGAAGAAAAAGAAAAACTTGAAAAAAAATATAAAAATAACCGCCGCAAAAAGCCTCTGGATCAAACGGAGAGGAAGCATCAGGCAAGTATGGAAGCAACTATAAATTCTTCCTCGGATTCGGAATATTATATTTTGAACTATAAAAACGGAAATATAAAAGCAACGGGATATATAAAAAAATAAATTGTTTGAGGCGGCCTCGCTTGTACTCAAGAGCATCCTGATTCGTATGGTAATGTCTGCTGAGCATACCTGCACAACTCAAAAAATGTCATTCTGAAGCATTGAATGTGCTTTTCTGCAAAAATATTGCTGTGTTCAGAATCTTCTCAAACAGAGTTCTACCACAATAAATGGTTTTGGAAACGGTCTGTAAAAAGGCCGAGTACACGACCCGGAAAAGATTATTTGCTCAGCTCCTGTGCAAGAAGTTTGTTTATAACCTGAGGATTAGCCCTGCCTTTAGTTTCTTTCATAATTTGTCCTACGAAAAATCCCATAAGGTTTGTCTTACCGTTTTTGTATGCCTGAACCTGTGCGGGGTTATTAGCTACAACTTTTTCAACAAGTTCTTTGATTGCACTTTCGTCTGAAATTACGCTAAGTCCTTCTTTTTCTACAATTTCTTTAGCGCTTGCACCATTTTCAAGCATTTGAGGCAATATTTTTTTAGCTATGTTATTGGATATCGTACCTTTAACAATCATATCAACCAGCTCTGCGAGAGCGGCAGGTGTAAGTTTTGTCTGATTAATATTTACGTTATTTTCTTTCAAGTATGCCGTAATATCACCTACAAGCAGGTTATTTGCTATCCTGTAATCAGCACCGAGTTTCAGCACTTCATCATAGAAAAGAGCTGTTTCCATCTGCTCTACCATAACATTTGCATCATAAGCGCTTAGCCCGAGGCTTTCATATCTTTTACGCTTTGCTTCAGGAAGTTCGGGCATTTTTGCTCTGATTTCTTCCACCCATTCTCTTGATATTTCTACAGGCATAAGGTCAGGCTCGGGGAAGTAACGATAATCGTTGGCATCTTCTTTGCTTCTCATAGTTTTTGTAACTTTTTGATTATCATCCCAGAGTCTTGTTTCCTGATCGACTTCGCCGCCTTCTTCAACGATTTCTATCTGACGGTCAATTTCATATTCTATAGCTCTTTGCAAAGCGGAAAAGCTGTTGATATTTTTAATTTCCGCACGTGTACCGAATTTATCTGAACCTTTTGGCATAACGGAAATATTGGCATCGCATCTCATAGAACCTTCTTCAAGGTTGCCGTCGCATACACCTATGTATCTGACAATGTTTCTGAGTTCTTCCATATAGGCTCTTGCTTCTTCACTTGAGCGCATATCAGGCTCTGATACGATTTCTAAAAGCGGAGTACCGGCACGGTTCAAGTCGACAAGAGAATATAATGAACCTGCAAGCCCGTCAGCACCTGCGTGAACCAGCTTTCCTGCATCTTCTTCAAGGTGCGCACGTGTAATACCGATTTTTTTGCCTTTGATGTTTATATAACCGTTGACACAAATCGGCTGGTCATATTGAGATATCTGATAGCCTTTCGGCAGGTCAGGATAAAAATACTGTTTTCTGTCAAATTTGCATCTTGCAGGAATTTCACAATTCAGCGCAAGTCCCAGTAAAATGCCCATATTAACACATTCTTTGTTTAAAACAGGCAATACCCCCGGCATCCCCAGAGTAATAGTGCTTGTATGAGTATTTGGCTCCGCACCGAATTCTGTTGAATCTGGAGCAAAGATTTTTGATTTGGTCTTTAACTGGGCATGAACCTCAAGACCTATAACAACTTCATATTTATCTCTAACCGCTTGTGAAACCATATTTCAATTTCCTTAAATATTTCTAATTCCTGAATTAATTTTAGCACAGAAATAGAGTATGGGTAATTAAGGGATTTGATGTTTCTGAAGCAGCACCCGAAACATTGTTTGCACAATTGTTATAAAGCAATTATTTTGCGGCTGCTGCAAGCTGCTGTTCTTTTCTTCTTTTGCGTCTTCTCATTAAATCAACAAAAGCCTCAAGACGTGTAATATATCCGGCTTTACCAGTCTGTTCATCCATAATCAAAGGAAGTATGGGAATCTCACAATTTTCTCTCATTGCAGGGAAAAAGTTTTGAGACATAATTTCCGGCATACAGGTAAACGGGCTGATATGTATAATGCCGTCTTTGCCTTTTTCATTTGCATAAACAATATCCGAAACACACTCTAAAGAGTCACCGCCTATATCTCTTGCCAGATAAGGTTTTGCGAGTCTGAAAGCACGTTCAAGGTGTGTTTCTCCCTTAACAAACATTTTCGGGATAATAGCATCTTTCAAAAAGCTTGAAACAGTGAGGGTTCTTCGTGTCTGCACACCCATTTTACCGAGCTCGCGTTCGATATTCTGGTTAGAAAAAGGATCCTGAACAAGATAAATTTCTCCTGTTAAATCTACATGCAAAACATCTCTTTTAGGGTCAATTTCGACCTTTTGCATCATAGCCTTTGCCTCTTTTTCTGCTTTTTTCAGCTCTCTGTAATGATTTGCTTCATAAATAAGCTTCATTCCTTTTTTAAAGGCTTTTTCCGCATCGCCTGTTTTTATTTCTCTTGCTCTGTAAAAAGAAAGCATTGTTTCCATTCTGTCTGCAGCAAAAACCTTTCTGAAGGCAAAAACAATAGCTCTGAGAATTGTAACGGGATTTTTTACACCGCTTAATTGGGTTAAAAAACGAAACATTCCCTTAATTCCGTCATACAACTGGAGTTCAATATAGTTTGCGTGATAGCCCATATCTTCCAGAGTATTTTGAATACCGGCACCGTATTCACCAAGACGGCAAATACCGGGAGAAGAAATCATTGCAACATAATCAGCACCGCCTTCTATGGCTTCAATAAAGTTGCCCAAAATAAGTTTGTAAGGCAGACAAATAGACTCGGGGCTGTTTTTTGTACCCAGAGACAAAGTCCTTTTACTTGTATACGGGGGGATATAAGGTTCAATACCCAATCTTCTCAATGCAGATCCCCACGCTATATAAATATTGCCCATATGAGGAAATGCAACTTTTATTTTCTTCTTTTCTTTTGCCATAGTCTCCCTTTGCCTTTATTTGACATAAATTTTAGACACACTGTCCCTGTTACAAACAAATTATATCCCAAAGAAAGTTTGTTTGCAGGTAATTATTAAAAAAGATTACTGCTCGTATTCGGAATATTCTTTTGATTCTTCTTCCCAGGCTTCTCTCTCTATTTTGTGGGCATGAGACCAGAATTTTTCTATAGCATAAGTTTCTCGTTCTTCTCTGTGAAGAATATGAACAATCACATCGCCGTAATCAAGCAGATTCCATCTGTTTTTTAAATCGTTTTCTTCTCCGGCGGGGATTCTTTCAAAAAGGTGTTTAACCCTGTCTCTAACATAGCCTGTCAGTGCTTTTACCTGTGTATTTGTATCCGCGGAGCAAATAACAAAATAATCTGCGAGTACGGAAACATTACTGATATTTAAAATAGCAATATCCTTTGCCAGTTTGTCGTCCAATATTCTGGCGATAACGCTTGCGAGTTTGTATGAACTTATTTCTGCCAACTTTTAATTCCTTCTTTATCTTTTAATATTTAATGTTTTTAATGTGATGTAAATCCATTTTATCATGAATTATTTTTTACTTCGTTCATTACATGCATTGTCACTTGCGGGAACGGAATATCAATACCGTTTTCGTCAAACTTTTGCTTAATGTATTTGTTAAATTCTCTTCCGACTTCCCATTGTTTTATGGGCAGCGTTTTTATTCTGGATTTTATTACAATTGAAGAATCTTCAAAACTGTCCACCCCGAGAATCTCTAACGGAGCAAGGACATAGTCTTTTGAAGCGGCATTGTTTCTAAAATCAATATCTGTTTGTTTCAGTACTTCTATAACCTTATCTATATTTTGTCCGTAGTCAATTCCGATATCAAAAATATAATAGGAATACTCTCTGGTGTAGTTTATTATTGTATCAACCATACCGTTTCTCAAATAATGAACACGTCCCTGAAGATCCCGAAGCTGTATAAGTTTTATATCAACTTTTTCAACAACGCCCTGATGTCCGTTGATATCAACATAATCACCTACTCTAATCTGTCCTTCCAGTATTAAGGACATACCGGTTATGATATCTTCAAAAAATCTTTTTGCTCCAAAACCGACAGCAACACCCAGAACCCCTGCCGCTGTTAAGATAGGTCTTATATCAACACCGAGACTGTTTAGGATATACATTATCGCAAAGCCGATAATTATTGTGTCTACTATTGATTTTATTATGGATTCCAGAGTAATAAGCTGTTTTTTAAACTCAAAATCGTCTTTGTATTTTACTATTCTTGATAAAAATTTCTCTATAAAGAAATTTGCCAGCTTAACAATTGCAGCAAAGATTATTATGTTTATTACCATAATGGTCCACTTGTTATGCAAAAAATCCGGCAGAATAGTCAATATAAAATCTTTATGCAGCTCAAAAAATTCTTTCATCCTTAACTCCCGTAAAAATATTCACAATTAATTATATAACAGTATTGGCTTTTTTTGAATCGCAAAGTCCGAGTTTAAGTTACGTTAAGAATTAGTATTAAAAAACAATCGGGGTTAAAATATTTTTATGTTGAGTATGAAATATTGGGGAAATATGAGGAATTTTAAAAGCTTTATAAAAATTTTGAGCGCAATGCTTATTGCATTCTGCTCAAATACGGTTGTTCATGCTGCTGTGGCGTTTCCTACGATTACAGTCGGTATGAATCAGGCAAATACGCCGCAGGAATTTACGCAGGGTGTCCAAATCCTTATAATGCTTACTATTTTGACACTTGCACCGAGCATTTTTATAATGTGCACGGCATTTATAAGGATAATAATTGTTCTGGCTCTCACACGTCAGGCAATAGGCACATCTACGCTTCCGCCCAATCAGGTGCTTGCGGGACTGGCTCTTTTGCTTACATTTTTTGTTATGGCTCCTACTTTTAACAAAATAAACGAAACAGCGCTGCAGCCTTATATGAAGAACCAAATTACACAGCAGGTTGCGCTGGATAAAGCAGTGCTGCCTTTAAGAGAGTTTATGATTAAACATACCGATGAAAAGGAACTCGGTTTGTTTTTAAGCATGGGAAAAATAGATAAACCGCAAAACTGGCAGGAGGTCCCTACATACACTCTTTTGCCGGCTTTTGTTTTGAGTGAATTAAAAACATCTTTTGAGATAGGTTTTGTAATATTTTTGCCGTTTCTGGTAATTGATATTGTAGTGGCAAGTATTCTTGTTTCAATGGGTATGTTGTTCTTGCCGCCGACTACCGTTGCAATGCCGTTCAAGTTGATTCTTTTCGTTATGATAGACGGCTGGTACCTAATTACAAAAACCCTTCTTGAAGGATTTATTACGTAGACAATTATTAAGGAAAAATAAATGGAAGATTCAGTCTTTTTGACACTTACCCAGAATGTATTGATATTAATATTGATTTTATCTACTCCGATACTTGTTGTAAGTATGGTTGTGGGTTTGATAATAAGTATTTTTCAGGCAGTTACGCAAATTCAGGAAGCAACTTTGACATTTGTGCCAAAGATTATTGCGGGCATACTCACAATGATTATTCTTCTGCCATGGATGCTTAATATTTTTGTATCAAGAACAAATGAAATGTTTGAATACATTTCACAGCTTGTGCATTAAGCGGGAGACTTGTAATGCAGCCAAATTTAATGACATTATTATCACCTGCTAATATCATAATTTTTGTGCTTGTATTTACAAGAATAAGCGGCATGATTTTTTCTATGCCGTTAATTTCAACCTATCCTATACCAAACCAGATAAAAGTGTGGCTCACGGCAGCGGTTGCATTTATACTTTTCCCTATGGTTGCCGCATCATCAGGGTTCACTATACCACAAAGTATACCAGAACTCCTTTTGTATATGCTGAGAGAATTTTCAATAGGATATATTATAGGTTTTTGCGCAAATTTCTTGTTCGCTGCAGTCCAAATCGGCGGTGAATTTATAAGTATTCAGATCGGTGTCTCAATGAGCCAGGTGCTTGATCCGGCAACAGGTTCAACCACGCAGGTATTGTCCCAGTTATATTCATATATTGCAACCATGGTATTTGTCGGGTTGAATGCTCATCAATGGCTCTTTGCAGCAATTTATAAAAGCTTTCAATCCTTCCCTCTGAGCCCTGATTATATCTTTACGGGCAGTGTTATTTCACAGGTTTTGCATATGTCTTCTTCTATTTTTTCTATAGGGATAAGTATGATTTTGCCGATTTTCTGTGTTATGTTTATATCAGAGGTTTTGATGGGATTTATGTCAAAAATGATGCCGCAGATGAATATATTTATGGTTGCAATACCTCTAAAAATATATGTCGGTATAGTATTGATACTAATGTTCCTGTCACCGACAGTTACATATCTCGCAACAGTTACACAGAATTATCTCAAGGGCATATTGAATATCTTTATGTAAGGTAAAAGAAAAATATGGCAGACGAAAAAACGGAAGAGGCGACCCCCAAGCGGCGGGAAGACGAGCGGAAAAAAGGTAATATCCCGAGGAGTCAGGACATGACTTCTGCATTGACCATTACGGCCGGTGTTGGTCTGCTTTTTGTTATGTCGCCGCATATTCTGGAAAAGCTTAAAAATCTTCTGTACTATACCCTTACACATTTACGTCCGGAGGAAATAGAAACAAATGATATAATAACTCTTTTTGCTCCTTATGCAAAAGTAACCGGCGAATTGATGCTTCCGTTTTTACTCGGGCTGGCTGCTGCAACGGCACTTCTGGTCAGGCTGCAGGTCGGTGCTCTTTTTACAACGGAAAAAATAAAACCCAAAATAGATAAACTTACGCCAAGCAGCATTATGCAGGGCTTGAAAAAAATGTTTAATCCGTTTGAGCCCCGTAACCTTATAGAAATGACAAAATCCTTCTTGAAAGTAGGAATAGTGGGATATGTAGGCTTTTCTACCGTAATGGGAAGAAAAGACGAAATTCTCGGTCTTCTCGGGGTGGATATACCTACTGCATTTGCGGTTCTGGCAAGTATCTTGACTCAAATGATAATAAACATAATAGTTGCAATGCTTATTATCGGATTTATAGACAAAAAATATCAGGAATATGAATACAATAAATCAATCAAAATGACAAAACAGGAAATTAAAGACGAGTGGAAAAACATGGAAGGGGATCCTGTTATCAAGTCAAAAATCAAATCTGCGCAGATGCAATTTATGAGACAGAAAATGATGAGCGCAGTCCCTACGGCAGATGTTGTTGTTGCAAACCCCACACACTTTTCCGTTGCGCTAAAATATGACAAAGATATTGCTCCGGCTCCTGTTGTAGTTGCAAAAGGCGTTGATTATATGGCATTCAAAATCCGAGAAATCGCAAAAGCAAACGGTGTTCCTATTGTAGAAAACAAACCTCTTGCCCGTTCTTTATATAAACTGGTAAAAGTAGATCAGGTCATACCGGCAGAACTATATGTTGCTGTTGCGGAAATTCTTGCATTTGTATACGGCAAGGACGGTCCGCCTAAGATGAGAATAAATAACCCCAATTTAAACCCTAATATCAGACGTTGATAACCCCGCACAGGCTATATGGGTGATTTTTGAGTGTTATGTATTTACCGCTGCCCGAAATAAGCGTATAATTGCAGTATGGATTAGTAATAAGAGGAAAAATAAATGGCTGATAAGATAGAAATCTCCGTAGAAAAAGGACTTCTGGAAAAAACACCCGCCAATGTGCTTGTTGTCAATTTATTTGAAGGGGTAAAAATTCCCGCAGGTGCTACGGGTGCTATAGATGCAGCGCTTGACGGCTTAATATCAAAATTTGTTATAGGGAAAGAAGGCTTTGACGGAAAATTTGGAAAAACATATCTTCTCCCCACACACGGAAAAATTGCTGCGGAAAAAGTGCTTGTCGTAGGCTTGGGTAAAAATAAAGACTTTACACCTAACCGCATAAGGGAATTATCAGCAAAAGTCATTAAAAAATGCCAGAAAATGGGTAATGCCAAAAAGGTTATATCAGTACTTCACGGTGCAGGTATAGGCGGATATGATCCGGAAGTAAGCGCCAGAATGATAGCGGAGGGAACTTTTATCGGCTGTTATTCTTTTGATAAATACAAATCGGAAAAATCGCCTAAAAAAGTGGATGAGTTTACTATTGTTGATATGTCGGATGAAAACTGTAAAAAAGCTAAGGCCGGTATAAAAAAAGGTAAAATTATAGGCTCTGCATTGAATTTTGCAAGAGATTTGTCAAATGAGCAGCCGGCATATGCCACTCCGACAAAGCTTGCTGAAATTGCACAGGATCTAAAAGATGTGGAAACAAAAGTCTATGATATAGACGAGATAGAAGAAATGGGAATGGGAGCATTTCTTGGTGTTGCAAAAGGAAGCATTCAGCTGCCAAAATTTATACATATCAAGTATAAAGGAGCAAACCCAAAAGCCGTACAGAGAAAAATTGCAATCATCGGAAAAGGCATATGTTTTGACTCGGGCGGTCTTGATATAAAACCTCCGTCTTCAATGCTCAACATGAAAGATGACATGTCCGGTGCTGCTGCTATACTGGCTGTGATGAATGCATTAAAGGATTTAAAACCAAACTGCGAGGTTCACGGAATTATAGCTGCGTGTGAAAATATGCCGGGTGCTTCCGCATACAAACCCGGAGATATCTTAACAGCTAAAAACGGAAAAACCATAGAAATAGACAATACAGACGCTGAAGGCAGATTAACGCTTGCAGATGCACTCTGTTATGCCTGCGAACTTGGTGTTGACGAAGTTATAGATATAGCAACTCTTACGGGAGCTTGTGTTGTTGCCCTGGGCAGTACTGTATCCGGTATTATGGGCAATCACCAGCCTACAATAGACAAGCTTATCAAATGCGCCAACTCGGGCGGTGAAAAGATGTGGCAGCTTCCTTTGTTTGAAGAATATGCTGATTCTTTAAAAAGTGATATTGCCGATATGAAAAATACCGGTTCTCGTATGGGCGGTGCCCAGATTGCCGGTGTATTCTTACAGAACTTTGTCAAAAAAGTTCACTGGGCACATATTGATATTGCAGGAACTGCATATATTGACAAACCATATAAGGAATTTCCGAAAGGTGCTACGGGTGCCGGGGTAAGGACGCTGATTAATTACATAATGATGTAATATTTCTTAATATATTTACAAATTATTTCAACTGACAGGCAATTTTTGTTAATCAAAATACTTTAATACCATGTGTGAAAGTTATAGTGTGAGATTACAATTATGCAACCTATCAGTTACAGTGCTCATCAAAGTTACAGCTATCAGGGCGCACCTCAGGCTCCGATGCCGCAGCAGTATCCCGTTTATGCAAACTGCTTTGACAGATTGACAACAAACGGTATTATTGCGGAAGACCTTGTCGGATATATTACGGATGTGCCGTCTCCATATTTACAGAATTATGTGGCGCAAAGAGGCTGGGCACCTTCGCTTCCCGGACAGGTATTGCCAGACCCGCTGCCTACAGCTCCGCCGCCTGCACCAATGTCTGTACCCGCAAGCTCTAAACCTGTATACACTGATATACCCAGAGGCAGTGAATTAAACCATGAAACATTAGAAATAAAGGATAAACATTCCGGCTGGAAAAAATTTGCTTTGGGATTATTATTGTCGGGATTGGCTGTATACGGCGGCGTAAAAAGTTATCAACTGTTCAGAAACGGCGGCTCCGGACTAAGACAATCAATGAGCAATATGTGGCACGGTTTTACAAATGCAGTAAAAACCGGTTTTACAAAAGTCGGAGATTTCTTTAAAAATTTATGGAACAGGATTTTCAACAGAACTCCATAATAATATATAACATTAACTTCCGTAAAAATGCAGCGTTAACTACCTGACGCTGTGTTTTTATTTATATGAAAATTTTTCTTTTATAGAAGAGGCAATTTTAACGGGCAGCATTCTGTCCAGTGCGTCCGGAAGTATATTGTCCGGAGTAAGCTCATCGGACGGAACCATCGAAGCTATTATTAATGCACTTTCAAGCTTTATTTCATTTGTCACCTTTTTTATATTTCCGTCAATAAGCCCCTTAAAAAGCCCCGGAAATGCAAGGGAGTTGTTTATCTGATTTTCAAAATCGCTTCTGCCTGTTGACATAATATAAACACCGGCATGTTTTGCAGCATCCGGCATAATTTCGGGCTCGGGGTTTGCCAGAGCAAAGACAATAGGCCTGTATTCCATAGATTTAACCATATCTTCTGTCAGGATACCGCCTTTTGATAGGCCTATGAATACATCCGCATTTTTGATTATATCCTTTAATTCGCCTTTTTCATTGTTCGGATTTGTTATTTCTGCCAGTTCGTCAAGATATTTGTTATCATTTTTTCTGCCTCTGAATACCGTACCGTTAACATCATCCATAACAATATTTTTAGCACCGGCAAAAAGTAAAAGCTTGGCAACAGCTGTACCTGCGGCGCCGGCTCCGGCTATGACTATCTTTATGTCCGAAATCTTCTTGTCTTCAAGAACAAGAGCATTTAGTAATCCGGCAAGTACAATAATGGCTGTGCCGTGCTGGTCATCATGAAATACCGGAATATCAAGTGTTTCTGACAAGCAGCATTCTATCTCAAAGCATGCAGGTGCCGCTATATCCTCTAAGTGTATACCGGAGAATGATGACGCAAATATCTGGACAATTTTTATAATTTCTTCGGTCTTTTGAGTTTTTATACAAAAAGACATTGAATCTACATCAGCAAGTTCTGCGTATAATGCAGCTTTCCCTTCCATTACAGGGATTGATGCAAGAGCGCCGATATTTCCGTATCCGAGAACAGCAGTACCGTCAGAGACTATAGCAACAGGCTTGTTACGTTTTTCTTCAGTGAGCTCTGTCTCAATAACACCTCCTGCAAGCTCTCTGAGCTGCAATGAGCGCTCCGGTATGCTTCCATTGAGTTTGGAAATATCTATCATAAAGACATTTCTTGAAATTGCTCCGAAAAAATCTTTTAAATCCTGTACGGGTTCTTTCAAAACCGGAATATCAATATTAAACTCAATAGATGACACATACTCCTGCATGAGTGATAAATCAATTGCGCAGAAATTTATAGAAATATTTTCAACGGCAAGTTTAAAATCCTGTTTTGGTGTTTGCAAGCCTATAACCAGAGGATATGCATCAATCAAAAGAGTACTTTTTAAAAATATTGCACGCTCAAGTGCCTTATCATAATCAAACGCAATAACAGCAACAGAGTTTATTCTGTTTGTATAAACCATTGCCGCCTCTGGATTTTGGGCTATTTTTAAGCATGATGAGCCGACTCCCGGAGTATACACTAGAGAAAGTGTATCTTTATCATCTATTGCTATCTTTGGTATAGTCTTAAAACCTCTATATTGCGGCATATTATTCTCTCACTTTATTTTCTTCACCTTTAATCAAACGTTTAATATTTTCTCTGTGCAACCAGATAATATATAGAGCGCCAACAGCACAATATACAATATATCCGATAGGCTGTTTAAACGCCCACATAAGAAACGGGGTCAGAGCTAATGCTATTATGGAACCCAGTGAAACATATTTTGATACCCATGTGATTATCCCCCAGATAACAGCGGTAATCAGCCCGACCGGCAGGGATAAAGCAAGAATGGTTCCCACGCCTGATGCCACGGATTTTCCGCCCGTAAAGCCGAGAAATATTGATTTGCTGTGTCCGACAATAACGCCGACAGCAGCAATAACCGGTGTTACTCCATACTGTACATATTTTGTAAGAAACAGATATGCAATAACAACGGGCACTGCACCTTTGATTGCATCAAGAAGCATTACTATAAAAAACCAGTTTTTGCCCAGCACCCTTTTTACATTGGTGGCGCCGGTAGAGCCTGAGCCTACGTTTCTGATATCTTCTCCGGTTTTTGCTTTGACAATTAAATACCCCGTAGGTATAGATCCTATAAGATAACCCATCAATAACGCAATGATTATTTGCAACATAATTTTATCCCTCAATAATTATTAATTTTCTTAATTATTTTAACCCAAAACAGCAATTTTTAAAATTCACTGTATTAATATAATTACTATGCACATCAAGCCCGAAACAAACAGAACAATAAGAAATAAAAATATACCCGCAAAGCCTTATATTTTTGAAGACGAAACAAGGGGATATATTCAGTCTGTTGAATATAACAGGCCTGTTACTCTAAAAAAGGCTCTTTATGATATAAAACAAAGTTCTCAAATCGATGAAGGAGTTGCAGGAGACAAACCAATTGTGCAAAGATTCATTGATGATTTAAATATTTCCGGAAAAATTTTAAATAAAAAAATCGTAAAAATGCTTGGCAGCGGCTCTAGTGCTATTGCATTTGAAACACCTGACGGAAAAGTGATTAAAATTACAGACGGCAGACATATCCCTCTAAACAGACCGCTGGGAGCTTTTGATGTACCGGTTTTTAAAAAAGGGAAATGCGGAAAAACACATTTTTATATAGAAGAAAAACTGCTGCAGCATAATATGCCGGACTACCTTGTGGAAATTGTCAGAAATAAAATAATTTTATCAGGTTACCGCACATATGACCTGTATAGATATGATCTTCATCAGATAGGAATTTCGGCCCAAAACGGGGATGTTTATCTCCTTGATCCCGAATGTGCAAGATACAAAACGGTTTTTCATGCTATGTTTGACAAAGCCATACGTTTGATGAAAAAGATAAAATTTTAGTTTTTCTCTTTTCTTTCTCTGAAAGACAGCCTTATAGGTGTGCCAAAGAATCCGAAAGACTCTCTCATCTTATTTTCGAGATATCTTTTGTAGCTGTCCTGCACTAAATCTTCATCATTTACAAAGAGTATAAACGTAGGCGGTGCGGTACGCACCTGTGTAGCATAATAAACTCTTAGTTTTTTGCCTTTTTTGGTTGTGGGCGGATTCATTGCCATTGCTTCTAACAGCACTTTATTTAAGATACTCGTTGAAACACGTTTTGTACACTGCGCAAAAACCTCTTTTGCCTGCTTGTATATGTTAACCAGCCTTTGTTTTGTCTTTGCACTGATAAATATTTTGGGCGCAAAATCCAGAAACGGTGCGTCATGCATAAGTTTTTTTGTATATTTTGCTGTAGGGTCTCCTGATTTGTCCTTATCTTCAACTAGATCCCATTTGTTTACGGCAACAATCAGCCCTTTGCCGGCTTCAACAACTGTTTGTGAAATCTTTTTGTCTTGATCCGTTAGTCCTTCGACAGCATCGATTACCAGCACTGCAATGTCACAATCTCGTATGGCTCTTATGGCACGGTCTACTGCAAATTTTTCTACGCCCCAGTCTACTTTTGCTTTTTTTCTGATACCTGCAGTGTCAACCAGAATGAACTCTTCACCTTCGTATTTTACTCTGGAGTTTATACTGTCTCTGGTTGTTCCGGAAATATCGCTTACAATAACTCTTTCTTCACCGAGGAGCGCATTGACTATGGAAGATTTGCCAGCATTAGGCTTCCCTACTATTGCGAGTTTAATAAGCTCTGAATCTGTATCATCTTCCTCTGCAGAAAAATCAGCCGTTATTGTCTCCAGAAGGTCTCCCACGCCGCCGGAACCGTGTAATGCAGAAATTGGATGAGGTTCTCCGACAGCAAGTGCATAAAAATCAGCAATATTGTTGAAATGTTCCGGAGCGTCTATTTTATTTACCGCCAGATAAACAGGCTTTTTACTCCTTCTCAAAACATTTGCTATATCGTAATCTACAGGGTTTATACCTTCTTTTCCGTCAACAAGAAATATAATCTTGTCAGCTTCTTCACAGGCAACTTTTGCCTGTGTAAAGATATTTACCATAATCTCATCTTCGTCTCCGGGGATAATACCGCCTGTATCAATCAGGGTAAATTTTTTATCCTGCCATTCAACATCAAAATATATTCTGTCACGTGTGACACCGGGTTGGTCATCGACTATGGACTGACGTGCCCCGACAATTCTGTTCACAAACGTGGATTTTCCTACATTCGGTCTTCCTACTACGGCGACAATGGGTTTATTGCTCATAAAAATATTCCTTTAATTTGTAAATTAATTTTAATATAAAACCGGCCGGCTAGCAATTGGCGTTAGAAAAAATCCTTTATAAATATAAGGAACTTTATAAATATAAGGAAGGTTTACTATGTCTTTATCTATAGGTAATGTATCTGCTTCTAACTATATAAGCGGGTTTAATCCAAGCAAAATACAGCGTATTACTATAAGCAGTGACGATATTAAAAAACTCGGCATTGACATAGATGATTTTAACAAAGTTGATGCTGATGAGGACGGATTGATTACGGCTTCGGAATTTTTATCTTCCGGTATGAGTATAAGTTCTATTTTTAATGCATTTAAAGCCGAAGCACAAAAAATAGACGGTGCATATTTAGATCCAACAAATATTGCACAAAATAATCAAAACAATAATCAAAATAAGTTTGGCAATCCATTGCAGCAACAGCAGCAAAATTCTTTGACCCGTCCGAGTGTGGCAAATCATCCTTTTTTAGCAAAGAATTTAGATTTTAGTGCTTAGTAAATATTTAGTGAATTGTTAGCATATTAATTGTTGCCATGCTAACAATTTTGATATAAAATGAATTTTGAAATAATTAAAATGTACAATCCTCACCTGTTTACGGGTGAGGGTTTACTTTATGTAAAAATATATGGGTTCGAATCAACAAAGTAGCGGATGAGTGGGCTTTTGTAGGTTGGGCATACTTGCCCAACAAAATATATTTTATGCTAATATCAATTTATGAATTGCCGCAGAGCATTTGTTCCAAATGGATATGTCCACATCATAATAACATCTTATGAAAGAAAGTCTGTATTTATTGAAAATATTGAAATATTGAGAACTTCATTTAAGAATGTACAAAAATTATACAAATTTGAAATAATTGCAATTTGCGTTTTGCCTGATCATATTCATTTGATTTTTCATCCGAAAGATATAAACAATTATCCCAAAATCATATCATCTATAAAACATTATTTTTCAAGAAATGTTGGGCAGGTATGCCCAACCTACAATTTAAAAATCGGATATAAAAATAAAAGGGAAAAGGGGATTTTTCAAAGACGATATTGGGAACATACAATTGTATCTGAAGAAGAATTGAAGAATCAAATCAACTACATACATTACAATCCTGTTAAACACGGACTTGTAGATAATGTAAGAGATTGGAAATATTCATCATTTCATAAGTTTGTAAAAGAAGGTTTGTATGAAAACAACTGGGGTTGTTTTGAAGATATTAAAAATATCAAAGACTTAGATTTTGAATAGTTTTTATCTGTGTTCTTTATTATTAACTAACTGTTCAATTATAGATTAGGAACCCCGTTTGGGTTCGAATCAATAAGGTAGTGGGTGAATATTTGCGCCCGGGGCGGTTTGAGCAAAGCTCGAACATTTAGATTAGGAACCCCGTTTGGGTTCGAATCAATAAAGTAGTGGGTGAATATTTGCGCCCGGGGCGGTTTGAGCAAAGCTCGAACATTTAGATTAGGAACCCCGTTTGGGTTCG
>CALVAR010000008.1 GCA_944325575.1 Candidatus Gastranaerophilales bacterium
AAATGGTGGGCGATACTGGACTCGCTTGAGGCGTAGGCGAGCATCACGAGCCGTACGCATCAGGATGCCCAAAGGGTAGAACCAGTGAGGATTTTCCTTCAGAAAATCCGAATCGTGAGAGTCCATAATAAAAAGACACCCGAAGGTGTCTTTTAAATGGTGGGCGATACTGGACTCGAACCAGCGACCCCCACAATGTCAATGTGATGCGCTACCAACTGCGCCAACCGCCCATTCATTATTAAATTGTCAAAATGTGATGCTACCTCTCGTAAAACCTGCCACCGGCAGCTTTTACTCGGCAGAGTCAACTGCGCCAACCGCCCATTCATTATTAAATTGTCAAAATGTGATGCTACCTCTCGTAAAACCTGCCACCGGCAGCTTTTACTCGGCAGAGTCAACTGCGCCAACCGCCCATTTTTTAGATTTTTAACGGATGCGCTACCCCTCTCACAACGATACTCAATCGTTGCTCGGCAGAGTGCCAACCGCCCATTTTAAATAAAAAGACCTAATTCAGAGGTCTTTTTTATTAATAGGCGGCACCCAGATTCGAACTGGGGATGAAAGCTTTGCAGGCTCCTGCCTTACCACTTGGCCATGCCGCCATTACTTTATTGTATTTCCAACAATCCCGAAGTTATATTCAATGTAGCGTAATAGAGAGGACTCGCACGACATTCAAGAAATCTTTGATTTCGTAGAATGACGGGTGCTGGCGATTTGCGAAGCAAATCGAACACGTAAACCGTAGTTCTTGCAAACTTTGTTTGCTTAGAAATACGTGGTAAGAGTCTGTGTCTTTATTCGCTTTTTAATGTTCAATGGAGCGGAAGACGGGACTCGAACCCGCAGCAGCCTGCTTGGAAGGCAGGTACTCTACCATTGAGTTACTTCCGCATAGATTTTTGTATTGCGTCCCTGCCTTCCTTTTGTCCGGCAGGTAGTAATCTTAACTTCGAGGGCGTTGCCCTCTTGGCATTGAGTTACTTACTCGCACATACAAATATCCTTTAAAATTCGGGATGACACGATTCGAACGTGCGACCCCTTCGTCCCAAGCGAAGTGCGCTACCAAGCTGCGCCACATCCCGATTTTATTGTGGAATTTGACGCGCACTTCGTGCTACCTCTCCTCGAAATGACATTTAGTCATTTCTCGTCGGCAGAGTCAAGCTGCGCCACATCCCGATTTTTATATAATAAATTAGTATTTCAGGCGTAGCTTGGTTTGAATTTTTATACTGCCCACAGAAGCTTCTCTTCTGACTTAGCATATCTCCATTGTAACGATACTCAATCGTTATAACGGAGTCCTTGCCACATACCGAATATTAATCTATATTGTGGAATCTACATATTAAGTTTTAAATGTTCGATACAAACGTACTTTCGAGTTTATCAACAACAAATATTTCAGTCAAGAAATAAGATTTTATTTCTTACATTTTTCTGGTAACTTTTATCAAATGCCAGCCGTATCTTGTCTTGACAGGATCTGATACACCTCCTATGGGTGTAGAAAATGCAGCATTTTCAAATTCCGGTACCATTTGGCCTCTGACAAAGTAGCCTAAATCCCCGCCCTTTTCTTTTGAGGGACATTTAGAATATTTTTTTGCCAGTTCTTCAAAACTTTCACCTTCTGTAACTCTTGATTTTATAGCCCATGCCTGCTCTTCTGTATCTACAAGAATATGCTCTGCACGAACTGTTTTATAAACTTTTTCCGTATCATCATCAAATGCAGCCTGAGCAGTCTGATTAACATAAGGTATTGCAAATATGCCAAACAAGGCAAGAAAACAAAAAGAACCTATTAATACATTTTTTAAATTTTTCATATAATCTCCCGTTTTTTATATTCAAATAATAAATAAAAATTGAATTAAAAACAATTAACGTACAAGACTATTTTTATACTCTTCCGTATGCATCTTCATATCGGATTATATCATCTTCTGAAATATAGTCACCTTTTTGCACCTCAATGATTCTTAATTCTTCATTATAAGGATTCTGCAGCGAGTGAATTGCTTTAAGAGGTATATCTATACTCTGGCCTGCTTCAAGATTATGCTTTTGTCCGTCCAAAATTACAAGAGCTTTCCCCTCCAAAACTACCCAGTGCTCGGAACGGTGATTGTGGGATTGGATAGATAGCTTTTGTTTTGGTGAAACGCTTATTATTTTTGTAAGATATCCGCTGCCCTGCGCAAGACATGTATAATATCCCCAGGGTCTGAATACTGTTTTGTGTATTAATCTTGCATCTTTATTTTCTTCCTCAAGACGCTCATACAGCTTTTTTACATCTTGCGATTTGTCTTTTTTACAAGCCATAACAGCATCTTCTGTTTCTACTAGTATAATATCTTCAAGACCTGATACTGCAACAAGCTTTTTGGAACTGTATATTAAAGAATTTTTTAAATCATTTACAATTACGTTGCCCTCTGTGACATTCCCGTCTTTATCTTTTTCTTTCAGTTCGTATACCGACTGCCAAGAGCCGAGATCATTCCAATCTGATTGGAGTACGCACATAACTGCATTGTCCGTTTTTTCCATAACCGCATAATCAAATGATATTTCCGGCATCTTTTCATAAACACTGTATGGTATACTTAAATTTTCAGTGAAATCTAAATTTTCAATGTTTTTATATATATCGGGTGCATTTGTTTTAAAAGCATCCTGCAATACGGAAATTTTCCCGGCAAATATGCCGCTGTTCCAATAGTAACAGCCATCTCTCAGATACTGTTGCGCTGTATCATAATCCGGTTTTTCTACAAATTTTTCAACTTTATAGCAGTTGTTATTTCCTTCGCCTGTTTTTATATATCCATAGCCTGTTTCGGGATAAGAAGGTTTTATGCCGAATGTTACTATATTCCCTTTTTCAATTGCAGGAACAGCATTTCTCACCGTATCTTCAAAAGCTTTTATGTCCTGAATCAAATGATCGGACGGCAGTATAATGACAGATTCGTCTTTATCGGAAATGCTTTTTATATATGCAAGAGCACAGGCAATTGCCGGTGCAGTATTTTTCCCCATAGGTTCCGATAAAACTATTCCGTTATTTTGAATTTGACGCAATTGGAATTTAACATCATTTGCATGTTTAATATTTGTAATCAAAACATTTTGAGCATTGGCTGTGATGTTTTCCAGTCTTTTACATGTATTTTGCAGCAAGCTGTATTGTCCGTGGAGAGAAATAAGCTGTTTAGGGTATAAATCTCTGCTCAACGGCCATAATCTGCTGCCAGAACCTCCTGCCAAAATTATTGAGTACATGTCCGCTCCTTTAATTTCCATAAAACTTAAACAAATTATACTTTAATAAAGTACAGATTTCAAAGATTATGGTATGATATAATAATTCCGACCGTTCGGATAAATGGGAATATGGGAATATGTTATCAACAACTATTATTAACAGCTTTAAAAACTTAAAAATTCTGTGTATCGGCGACATTATGCTCGATAAATTTTTGTATGGGGATGTGGAAAGAATCTCTCCCGAAGCTCCCGTCCCGATTTTTAAGATTGTAAAAGAAAAATCCATGCTCGGTGGTACGGGTAATGTTATTGCCAACCTTGCTTCTCTAAAAATAAAAACAATGTTCATAGGTGCGGCGGGTAATGATGAGTCCTGTATTATGCTGGAAACTTTTTTAAAAGATACCGGTTGTGAATATTCTCTTATAAAACCTGAAAATTATCCAACTACAACAAAAATCCGAATGATAGCAAGCAACAATCATATAATAAGAGCGGATAAAGAAACTGAACTGAATTTATCACATGATGAAATATCAAAGTTAAAAAAATTTGCGGAAGATGCTTTGCCCAAGTGCCATATTGTCCTTTTGTCGGATTATAAAAAGGGGCTTTTGACAGCAGAAACGACGCAGATGATTATTTCTTTATGTCAAAAATTCGGAAAAAAGGTTCTTGTTGATCCTAAAGAAAAAGATTTTTCCAAGTATTCCGGTGCCGACATTGTAAAACCAAACCTGAAGGAATTTGAGCTTGTAAGCGGCTTAAAGTTTGATACTTCTGATGAAAATTTTAAAGAAAAAATTACAAATGCCGCACGTGATGTGATGAAAAAATATAATATAGGCAGTCTGCTTATTACTTTGAGTAAAGATGGCATGATTTATGTACCTTCAAATATTGAGGAAGAATCTGTTCATATACATGCCGAGGCTAAAGAAGTTTATGACGTATCCGGTGCGGGTGATACTTCACTTGCAGTTCTCGGTGCTTCAATTGCTGCCGGTGCATACATAAATGATGCAATGAAACTTGCAAATCTTGCTTCGGGAATTGTTGTCGGAAAATTGGGCACGGCTTGTGTTACACCGTCCGAGCTTAAAAATGCAATTATTAATGAAAATGCAAAAGGCAAACTGTCTCAGGGGCTAAAAATAGTTTCCGTTGATGAGGCTGTTGAAATTGCTGCAGAATTAAAATCACAGGGTAAAGTAATAGGTTTTACAAACGGATGTTTTGATGTTATGCATCTCGGGCATATACACTCTTTTGCCGGAGCCAAAAATGAATGCGACTGTCTTTTTGTCGGTATAAATTCTGACAAATCAGTAAAAAATATAAAGGGAGAACATTTCCCTCTGCAGGATGAAAGAACAAGAGCTTATGTCGCTGCATCCTTGGAATTTGTTGATTATGTTGTATTGTTTGATGAAGATACGGCTCTTGAGCTTGTTAAAAAACTCAAGCCTGATGTAATTGCCAAAGAGGGTTTGAAAATTGAAAACTGGCCGGAAGCGCAATATATATTGTCATACGGAGGCAAGGCCGTACAGCTGGAACGTGTGGAAGATTATTCAACTACGGCTGTTTTAAATAAAATTGATAATTTACAGAAAAGCGGAGTTATAAATGTATAATATTGAACAGGATTTTGATACTATAAGCAGTAATTTTCAGAAGATAAAAAAGCTTTCTCCTGCGATAGAAGCAGTAGCAAATGTTTGTATAGATGCAATAAGAAACGGTAATAAAATTATGTTCTGCGGAAACGGCGGTTCTGCGGCCGATTCACAGCATCTCGCAGCGGAACTGGTCGGACGCTATAAAATAAACAGGCCTGCACTAAATTCTCTAGCCTTGACTACTGATACTTCTATTTTGACTGCTGTTGGAAATGATTTTGGCTATGATACTATTTTTGAACGACAGGTGGAAGGTCTTGGGCAAAAAGGCGATGTGTTAATTGGGCTTTCTACCAGCGGAAATAGCAAAAATGTTCTTCTTGCTATGGATAAAGCAAAATCATTGGGGATTACGACTGTTGCAATGACCGGTGAAAAAGGCGGAAAGATGAAAGAACAGGCTGATTTTGCTCTTAATGTGCCTTCTGACACCACAAATCATATACAGGAAATGCATATAGCAGTAGGTCATATTTTGTGCGGCATAATTGAGAAAGAATGCTCTCCGAAAATTAAGGCTCTTTTTTTGGACCGTGACGGCACAATAAATGTTGATTATGATTATACATATGAAATAGAAAAATTTGCTTTTATAGATGGCATTGTAGATTTATGCCAAGATGCACAGGATAAAGGATATAAGATATTTGTTATAACAAATCAGTCCGGTGTCGAGCGTGGTTATTACACTATAGAGCAGATGAATGCTTTTAATAATCACATGAAAAATGAATTTAAAAAACACGGTATAGAAATATCCGAAGTATACTGCTGTCCGTATCTTGAACATGAAGACAGAAAGCCTTTACCGGGAATGTTTTTGAAAGCCAGAGACCGTTATAATATAGATATGCAAAATTCTGTTGCAGTGGGGGACAAAGAAAGAGATACCGAAGCTGCAATGGCTGCGGGTGTTAAGGTGTCATATCTTTTGAGCAAAGATGCTAAAACTTCAAAAGGTATAATAGTACCGTCTTTGAAGGATATCAAACTTTAGATTTTAAATATTTGAAATGTTTGCGGCAATCGGGTTGTATAAGAAACGACAGGTCTATTAATTTCTTTATCCTGATGTTTTAACAGTTTTTTTTGAAAATAGTTTGCCGTTATATTTCTTGCAACAGGTGTCATAATATTGCAGGACAGCACAGAGGCTGCTACTGCAGTTAATACACCAACGCCGTTTTTACATTTTACAAAGGCTTTTTGCGCGCCTTTTAACGAATTGAGCTTTTCAGTAATTTTCTCTGTCGTGACAAAGCTGTCAAGTGTGGGGTTTGGATTTTGGACAGGGAGTTTGTTCAGTTTTTGTTCGAGATATTTTATTGAAGTATCCAGAAATGTTGAGACATTTGCTTTTATTTTTTTTCCGTCAGGCTCATTGATTTTAAAATTTTTGGCTTCATCATTAATCATTTCCAAAATATTTTTATGAGACGATTTTTTAAATTCTGAAAGAGCATCAAAAGTTTCTTTCGGCAGCATATATGCCTTTTCAAGCAGTTTGTCTCCTGTCTTTTTTATTGTCTGGCATATTGTATAGTACAATCCGACATTTATTGCACAGTCTGCAATTTCCTGCGGGATAAGAAATTTCTTTTCTTTTTTATCTATGTTTTTGTTGCGGCCTATCATAACTATCTGTGCAAGTCCGGAAAAGAACCAGCCTATTGCACCGAGGTGAATAAGTGATTTGCCTGCATCGTTCTCATATTTTCTCCAGAGCCCGTTTATTATTTTGTCAAAGAAGTTAACCGACGGCATTGTTCACCTCCGGTTTCTTTTCTTTTTCAATTTGTTTTTTTACGGTATTTGTTAGTGCATTTGTGATGATTTTTGTAAGCGGTGCGTCTATTAAAAAGTTAGTAAATACCATAGCTACGGTTGCAAGTATTGTACCGAGTGTCTTTATAACGTTATTATATTTTTGCAGAAACTCTTTTTCTGTCATTTCTTTATAATAATCAGGGTTAAATTTGGGCAGAAAAATATCTCTTTTGCTTTTTCTTGAAATAGAGGTTATATATTTTTCTCCTTGCGTAATAGTAAAGCGGGAGAATTGTTTTGCTGCAGCAATGCTGGCATATCTTATTAATACTCCGACCAGTGTACCTGCAACAATTTTGCCTATAGTTCTTGCTACTGATACGGCACGGGTCTCATCATCTGCTTTTTTATTATAGTAATCAATGACAGGCTGAGATACCAGTGCTGTAGCACCTTGTATCAACCTTTGTTCGGGAGAATTAATATTCTTACCGATGTATGAAATAACTTTTTCGGCTTTGTTACTTAATATAATAGACATGTCTTACTTGCACCCGATTATATAAAGCATAAATTTAAATTTTTTTGCTAGTGTATTGTATAAAATATTAAATAATTTTTACTTTGATAAAAGAAATCCTGTGTATGTTGCAGCTATACCGATTATAAGGCTTAACGCAATATAAAGACAACCCTGCAGAATTTTTCCGTCTTTTAATAAAGTTAAGGATTCACAGCTGAATGTACTGAATGTTGTCAATCCGCCCAGAAAACCTACGGTTAAAAAAAGCTTTAGCGCAGGAGAAAAATTTTGAGCATTTTTTAGTGTATATCCCATAATACAACCGATAAGGAAACACCCGGCAATGTTGGAGATAAATGTACCCCATAAAGCCATACCGAATAGTTTGTTTGCGGTGGCGGTTATTATATATCTCAAAGAAGCACCAATTCCGCCGCCGATAAATACTGCAATCAGATTTAGCATGGTATATCCTTATCAGACGCAATGAAATTGAATAAATTTGTAATTGCTTCTTTATGCATAAAGATTTTTTGAAAGCTGCTTATATACATAAGCAGTTTTATAAACCATATATTCTGCGCAGTGCCGTAGCAGAGTTTAAAATACAGGTACTTGCTTTTTAAAAATTCAAAATACATGTTTTCTCTCTTTTTAGGGGATTTGTCATGTAAATGAATTATTTTAGCTTCCGGATTGATAAAAATTTTGTATCCGGCTTTTTTTATTCTGTATTGAAGCTCTGCTTCTTCTGCATACATAAAGAATCTTTCGTCAAATAACCCCGCTTTATCAAGAGCTTCTTTTCTTATCATTAAATCGGCCCCTGTGATAAAGTCTACGCTTTTTGTCTGGTTTTCTTTGTTTAAGCCTCTGTCATTAAGTCTTTTTTCATTTTTAGGGAACAAATATCTGAGAAAAAATGTTTTTAGAAACAGGTCTTTCAGATTGTAATGAACTCCGTATGAATGAACATGTTGATTGTGTTCATCATACAGATTTCCACCGCAAGCGCCTAAATCAGGATTCTGTTCCATAAAATCAAAGAGGATTTTTACCGCATTATTTATTAAAACAGTATCCGTATTCAACAGAAATACATATTTAGAATCAACAAGCTTTAATGCGACATTATTCCCTGCTCCAAATCCCTTATTTTCTCCGCTTTGGATAAATTTTACGTCAGGAAAATTTTCTTGCAGCATAATTTCTATGTTGTCGTTTGAATTGTTGTCGACAACATATATTTCAAAATCCACATCCCTAACTTTGTCGTAGAGAGACTGTATACATTGTTTTGTTAATTCACCGGTTTTGTAATTAACAAGAATTATTGAAACACTTCTTTTCATTATGCATTATATTAACATAAAAAATTTAATATTATCTTAATATTAAAATCTTAAAATATAAAACATTTTGCGCTATACTTGGCGTGTTGAAAAAACGCAGAGGTAAGTAATATGTTATTAGGTGTAAATATTGATCATATAGCAACATTGAGGAATGCAAGAGGCGGGTTGGAGCCGAATCTTATACAGGCAGCTTTGCTTTGTGAAAATGCCGGCGCTGACGGAATTACTGTCCACTTAAGAGAGGACAGACGTCATACAAGAGACAATGATGTTACGGAACTTAAGAAGGTTTTAAAAACAAGATTAAATCTTGAAATGGCACTTACTGACGAAATGCAAAAAATAGCACTTTCAGTAAAACCGGAATGTGTATGTCTTGTTCCTGAAAACCGCCAGGAAGTTACAACAGAGGGCGGTTTGGATGTCGCTTCCCGTGTTGAATTTGTAAAAGATTTTGTAAAACCTCTGGTTGAGGCGGGGATTATTGTAAGTCTGTTTATTGATGCGGATAAAGAACAGGTAGAGGCTGCAGCAAAAACCGGAGCACAGTTTATTGAGCTGCATACGGGTAAATATTCGGAAGCCTGGGGGACACCGCAGGAAGAAATAGAGTTAAATTACCTTAAAGAAGGTGCAGCTCTTGCTCATAAATTAGGGTTAAAAGTTAATGCAGGGCACGGTTTAACATACGAAAATGTTCACAGAATGCATGAAATCCCCGGACTTGTTGAATTGAATATAGGTCATAATATCATTGCAAGAGCAGTTTTTGACGGATTGGAAAAAGCCGTCAGGGACATGAAAGACCTTATTAAATAAATGCGTTGAAAAATACGGGACTTATTCATACCTTAATGCTTCGATTGGATTCAGAAGCGATGCTTTGTATGCGGGATAATATCCGAATAGTATACCGACAAGCCCTGAAAAACCGAAAGATATTAGAATTGGTGTGGCTGAAATTATAACAGTCATTTCGGAGAACAGACCGACTATTTTGGAGCCCAAAATTCCAACAACAACGCCTATTACGCCGCCAGCCAGAGACAGTAAAAGAGCTTCCACAAGAAACTGGATTCTTATATCCATTGCTGTTGCGCCTATTGCCATACGTATACCTATTTCTTTGGTTCTTTCGGTTACGGATACAAGCATAATATTCATAATGCCTATGCCTCCGACAAGCAGAGAAACTGATGCAATAGAACCAAGCAGTATAGCCATTGTGTTTGAAGCCTGTTTTGCGGTTTCTAGCATTTGTGTGAAATTTCTTATTGTAAAATCATCATCTTTAGTTTTGCCGAGATTGTGTCTTTCTCTCAAAAGCTCAGTTATTTCTTCCTGTGCAGACTCAAGACTTTCTTCATCTCGAGCCTGAACACTTATATGTTTAACCATACCCGGAAAGTCTGTACCAAATAGTTTTTTCTGTGCAGTTGTTATAGGAATAAGAACAGTATCGTCTTGATCCTGTCCCATTCCGTTTTGTCCCTTTGATTTTAAAAGTCCTATTACTTTAAAGGGCATTCCTCCGATTCTTATGGTTTTATTTATGGGATCCATATCGCCGAACAGGTTTGTTGTTACGGTTGAGCCAAGAACCGCAACTTTTGTGTTATTTTTTAAATCATCTTCTGATATTGCCCTTCCTGATTCTATTTCCCACATACGAATCGGCATGTAGCCAGGTGTTATTCCGTTTACTGTAGTTGACCAGTTCTGGTTTGAATACACAAGCTGCTGCACCTGACCGACAGAGGGTGCAACTTCCAAAACAGAAGGACAGTGTTTTAGCATTGCTTCTGCATCTTTTATTGTTAATGTCGGCTGTGTGCCGCTTCCCATTCTAACCCCGCTTGATGTGGTGGAGCCTGACATTACCATAAGCAGGTTAGAACCCATAGAAGCTATATCTTTATTAATTCTTTCTTTTGCTCCTTCTCCTATAGAGAGCATTATTATTACGGCACTTACACCAATAATTATGCCAAGGCTGGTAAGTATTGATCGCATTTTGTTTATATATAGCGAGCGGAGAGAAATTTTAAAGGTGGATTCAAAATCAATCATAGTATCCCCTCAGAGTTTACTTTATCCAGAGAATCAAGTCCTTTTTGTACTGCATTAAATTCATCGGAAATAATTTTTCCGTCTTTGAACCTGACTATTCGTTTGCAGTATTCTGCAATATCCGGCTCATGTGTTACCAGTATAATTGTTTTTCCTGCAACTGCGTTAAGTTTTACAAAAAATTCCATAACCTCGATAGATGTTTTTGTATCAAGGTTTCCTGTGGGTTCGTCAGCCAGAATAATCGGAGCATCATTCACTATTGCTCTTGCAATGGCTACACGCTGCTGCTGACCGCCTGACATTTGGTTTGGCATATGGTTTTCTCTTTTTTCAAGTCCGACGATTTTTAATGCGGCTTTTGCTCGTTTGATTCGTTCTTCGGGAGGAACTCCTTTGTATATCATTGGCATTTCAACATTTTCAAGGGCTGATGTTCTGGAAATAAGGTTGAACCCTTGGAAAACAAACCCGAGTTTTAAGTTTCGTATAGCAGAAAGTTCATCCATCGACATTTTGCTTACATCAATTCCGTCAAGAAAATAAGTTCCTGATGTCGGTTTGTCTAAACATCCCAGAATGTTCATACAGGTGGATTTGCCGGACCCCGACGCACCCATAATAGCGACAAATTCACCTTTTTCAACTGATAATGAAACGTTATCAAGCGCATTGAAAGAGGTATCTCCTGTAGCGTATGTTTTTATTAAATTTTTGATTTCTATTAAACTCATTAGAACATTCTCATAGGTCTTCTGGATTGTGTGGTTGTTTTATCTTTATCAGTTTTTTTTCTGAGAATTACTCTGTCATTTTCCTTAAGTTCTGTAGAAATAATTTCTGTTTTATCAGAATCTTTTGCCCCTGTTTTTATTGCTATTCTTTGAGGCTTGTTATTTCTTATAATCCAAAGACCCTGATCTTTGTATTTTTTACCGCCTGTTATTTCTGTCGGGGTAAATTTTAGAGCATCGGTCGGAACACATATTACATTTTCGCTTTTATTTGTAATGATTGACGCATTTGCTGTCATTCCGGGAATCATTTTTTGATCTTTGTTGTCTACATCTACGATTACTGTATATGTAACTACGTTAGATACCGTTGTTGGTGCAATACGTACTTCCGTAACTTTACCGTGAAAAACAGCATCAGCATAGCCGTCAAGAGTGTATTCAACCTCCTGGCCTTTTTGAATTTTACCGATATCAGCTTCAGATACATTTACTTCGATTTGCATATTTGTTAAGTCCTGTGCAACCTGAAATAATGTAGGAGTTTGGAAGCTTGCAGCAACTGTCTGCCCGACATCTACAGCTCTTGACACAACAATGCCGTCAACAGGAGACACAATTCTTGTGTATTTTAAATTTGTTAAATTGTTGTTTAATGTTGCTGTTGCTTGATTTATAGTTCCTTGTGCAGCGGCAAGCTGCGCCAAATCTGATTTATAAGTCGCTTCTGCAAGATCTAAGTCGCTTTTTGCAACATAATTTTTTGTATAAAGCTTTTTATATCTTTCATAATTTTTCTTGTCATAAACAAGCATTGCTTCTACTTTTGCTTTATTTGAACGTGCTGCCTCGAGGTCACCGCGTGCTTTATCTACCTGTGCCTGAAAAAGTGAGGGGTCGATTTGTGCAAGCAGCTGTCCCTTGGTAACTTTTGAATTGTAGTCAACATAAATCTCTTTTATCATACCGGAAACCTGAGAACCTATATCAACCGTGTTTACAGGATTGACAGTTCCTGATGCTTCAACGGCTTCTATTATAGTTTTTCTTTTTACAGGTACTGTAACATATTCTGAATTCGGATTTTTTTTGAGAAAAAATGCAAAACCGCTTACAAAAATCAGTGCTGCTATTATTGAGATTATAATTGTTGTTCGTTTTTTCATCTTACCCCCATGGATTTTTGAAATTGTTCTTTTGCCACGTTGTAATCAAATACGGCCTGCACAAAAGCAAGCTGTGCATTGTTATAGTTTGTTTGTGCCTGCTGCAACTCTATAAAGTTGCCAAGTCCGACTGTATATCTTCCGTCAGCAAGTTCAAAGTTTTCCAGTGTTTGTTGTACTTTTTCCGCCATTTTGGGAATTTTTCTCTGAAGTACTACCATGTTAATATAGTTATTCTGTACTTCAAAATATATGTTTTTCTTTGATAATTCAATATTTTCTTTTGCAAGTTCAAGATAAGAATGTCCCTGATCAAGATTGTATTTTACTCCCATAATATTCAATGTCGGCAAACTTACATTAACACCTATGTTGAAACCTGTATTTGATACCTCGCTGTTTTTTCTGAAATTGTAACCTGCACTTACATCAATTACCGGCATATATTGTCTTTGGATTACTTTTAGGGATTCTTCCTGAACTTTTTCCACCATCATTAATGACTTTAAATCCGGTCTGTTTTCATAAGCTTTTTCAATAGCTTCATTAACCGGAAGAATCAAGGGTTTAAACTTATAATCCTGAAGAATATCCTGTTTTTCTATACCCGAGGTTAAAATTGCCGTTTGTTCGTATTCTTTGTCACCGCTTTTTTTGACGTAAGAAACCTGTACATTATTATTTTGCGGTTTTTTAGTTCTTTTAAAATTAAAACTTTCGGTATTTTTTAGGTCATAATCCGGCGCATCAGTCAAATACATTGCGTTATTGAGGTTTATAATAGCCTGATCATATCTGCCCTGTGCTTCCAGAAGTGAAATTTCCGCATCGGTAAGATAAACCTGAGCATTTACAACATCTATTTTTGATTTTAAGCCTTCATCAAAAAGAGCTTTTGTCCTGTCATAATTTATTTTGTTTATACGAACGGATCGCTCATACACATCCTGATTCGCCAGTGCTGCAAGTGCCTGAAAATATGCAAGTTTTACATTATAAACAGTATTCAGTATTGTGTTTTCAAGATCATAGCCTACTGATTCTTTGTTGTATTTTTGCATGTTAATTCTTGCTATGGTCTTTCCAAAATCCCATATCAGCTGGTTTACGCCAAGATTTAACTGGTAGTAATTGTTGCTGTTTGATGTACTTCCGCCCTGGTTATAAAATCCGCCGCCGCGTCCTGAATTTCTGTTTTGCTGTGAGGTAAATCCGGTACTGGCCGTAATATTCGGGAAGTATCCTGATTTTGCTATACCAACCTGTGAATGCGCAATATCTTTCTGGGTTGTATATATTTTTATATTAGGATCATTTTTTAGAGCGATATTAATGCAGTCTTCCAGTGAATATTGAACATATTCATTTTTTTGTGCGGTCATTTGTACGGCAGAAGTGGTATTTTGCTGTTTTTGTTCTGTTTTTTGTTTTTTATTTTTTTTAAACGGCAGAGAAAAGCCGTATGCAACCGGGCATAAATTTGTTACGGCGAATGTTAAAACCAAAAATACAGCTGTTATTTTTATACGAAGAAATTTTTTCAATTTATTTTTTACCTTTATAAACAATATTTTATTTAAATGTTCTTTGTATTAAATCATCTTATTATCTTAATTTTTAGGATATTTAAAATCAGTAGCTCTACAGGGCTATTTAAATGACCTATACAATAATAAGTTATGTTCTACAAAAATTAACGACGTAAAAAGTAATTTGTTCATTTTATAAATTTTGTAAAAATGATTGGCAAAAAATGTGTAAAAAATTCTTTTATATGTTTTCATAGTGAAAAAGGATATTTATATGTTTTCTGTTAATAATATTTTAAGAAGTAAGCATAATGCTCCTCCCTATGCACCTTCTTTTAAAGGTGATATGAATGCAGTGCGTTATGTAATAGTTGACGGCAATGTTACCGATGATAAAAAAGTTGTGGAAGATGTTACAAAGCAGCTTGTTAAATCGTTAAAGAATTCAACTGTGGACAACCTTGAATTACGCAAATCAGTAAAACAGACAATTCCCGAATATTATTGGACAAATGGTTTTCAGGCAACAAAATTTTTGAAGCTAAATCTAATCGGCAGAGAGTTTAATATAATTCTCGGTGAATCTGCAGCAAAGCTTAAACATATATGGGAACAGGCAGGAGTCTCCCTTGCTGACAAGAAAAAACAGGCAGGAGATGTTGTAAGAAAATTGATTTACGATAAAACCTCAAAGCACATTGCAATAGAAGCCATAACAGAAAATGTAAAAGGCAAAATTAAATATATTGCCAAAAGAGTATTTATTACGATTTAGCCTGAAGTTCTTTTTTTGCATCTTTTAGGGATAATTTTGTTATTAATGTCTTTTTATTTTTCTTAAAAATGTCTTTACTATATACACCTACATAAAAAATCTTTTTGTCTGATATATTGCTAAAAACAAGACTCTGTGTAATCGGCTTGTTGAATTTTAAAGGTCTAAACATCTTTATTGAATCTTTATTATCCGGAGGATATTTGTTTCCTTTTTCGTCAATCAATTCAACATATACCGCCTGACTTAGCATTGATTTATTTTTAACCTGTACTGATAATTTTATTGTATTTTTATCCTGAGTAATTTCACAAATTTTAAAGTACAAGCCTTCCGAAATTATTTCTGTACAACTTACATTGGAAACAGCTCTGTCTTTACCCGGTGCAGGTAAACAATAAACAAGCGATAAACATAAAACAAGACCTATAAAAAATAATTTTTTCATACAAATAAATTTTATAAATTTTTAAAATTCTTGTCAATGAACTAATCGGAGGGTATTTCATCTAATACTTTCCTTTTTGCAATTGGTTTGCCGTTTGCATTGTATCCTGTATCTCCAATCCAGTGGGCTTTTAGTTTACCGTTTTTTGTGTATGCGAATTGTTCATCTTCTGAAACATATAATGCAATAGAAATCAGATTACCGGTAAGTGCGCTGTATTTACCTATTTTATAAGGATATATTCCATCCTTCTGTTTGTTGTCTACATCTATAGCAACAAGATATCCGCCGTTTGAGTAATAATACGCATACTGCGGTTTATCGTCATATACTACTACATATCCTTTAACAAGATTTTTGGCAGTTTCAAATCCCATAATATATCTGCCTTTTGGCTGGGTATTATCTTTTATTGCTTTTCTGTTTTCTTCATTATTTTCGTCATACAAATATGGTTTTATTGCCTGTTTGTCGAGCTTTAACTCCAGCCCGTCAAATGCAAGCTTTCTTGCTGATTCAACTGTATAAACAACTCCGCCTTGCAATAGTGTTTCGGCAATACCCGTATTTATTGTGCTTAAAAATATAATTAACAATAAAATAAATTTTTTCATAAATTTATGATAACCCTTCTTTAAAAAATTTTCTTGTTAAATAAAACAGCAGGTAATAAGAAAATAACAGTATATTAATTTGCAGGACAGGCATAATGCTCGTTTTTTGCATAACAAACCACAGTATTGCTGCCGGTATGAAACAAATGGCTATGTGCAGAATTTTTTTGTATGGGACTTTCCATTCAATGCCCGGTATTGTTACTATCAGTGTCAGTATAAAATACAAAATATTAGAAGTTAAAGTTGCAATCCCTACTCCTATAAGTCCGAGATTTTTTATCAAAACAATATTCAAAATAAGGCCGGTAATTGCAGAGAGAACTTTTAAAATTGTCAGAATATATGTTTTTTTTGCCAGATGATACTGAAATGTTGTGTAGTCCGTAAAACTTAAAAAGAAAGCACTGAGTGCAAAATATGGAAGAAGAACATGAGCATCTGTATACTGTTTGTTTGCAAATAAATACAGAATATCTTTTGCATAAATACACATGATTGATACTATAGGCAAAGATATAAGCATATAATATCCGGTAAGTTTTGATATAACCGGACGGACATCAATTTTATCTTCATAAAGATTTATTATTCTTGGGTATGCCGCAATTGTAATGATTGCAAATAATGTCATTAAAAGAGGAAATGTCATGTTGTATGCAACACCGACAAATCCTGCATCATCAAGCCCGTGATAGTGCGTCGTTATAAACTTGTTGCTCTGGTTGATTATCCATAAACTGATAGATGCTACGGCAATAGGAATACCATATGAAAAGACAGATTTTATCATTTTAAAATTCGGCAATTCTAAACGAAGATATGAGAGTATATTGGTTTGGAATATAAGTATAAAATCAATAATCATAATTGATACTGACATACCAATCAGAATTGACATTGCGCCGAGATTATAGAATTTGATTAGCAGTACGGCAAATACTATTGTCAGTATCTGATTTATGATTGTTGAAAGCGTAAAAGCACCTGGTTTTATCTGGGCTCTTAAAACCTGAAAAAGCAATGCCCTCACGGCAACTGGTATAATAAGCACCAAGAGGAATATGAATGCCTTGGGCGGGATATTAAAGTATTCATAAAATTTATTTCTGAATACAAAACATAAAATATATAATACAAAAAGATTTGAACATAGTATAAAAACAAGAGTTGACAGGTATTTAGGGATTTGCTCACAGAGCTGGTTTTGACGGAAAAATCTTAAACCGGCAAGTCCTATCCAATCTGAAAATAATATGCACAAAAAACTTAATACCGCTAATGAAATAGCATAAATGCCGTATTCCGAAGGGGACAAAAGATTTGTGTATATCGGGACAATAATTGCATTACCCAGCAAACCGAAAATTTTGGAAGGTGCATACTTTAACATATCCTTAAAGATATGTTTCATCGGCAGAGATACTTCCTTTATATATTTTTCAACTTCTTTTGTCATTACAGCGCGTGTTTTAATTGTTGTTTGAATTATATCATGTTTTTTTACATCAAATACAATAAATCCTCCTCATATACCTTTACTTAGTTTTTAAAATCATTATTATAAAATTATGAAAAGATTTTTGTTATTACTTGTTTTGTTCTTAATGTGTAATTCGACTATGCCTGTTATGGCGGATGATGCCGATTTCTGGGATGAACCCATGAAGATTGATCAGGCTGCAAAAAATCAGGAAAAAGCTGTTACAAATCAAGAATTTGAAAAAGTAATGCAGTTTTTTGAAAAAAAGAAGAAAAAACAGGAAGAAAAAAAACGTCCTAAAGGTCAGCCAATAGGTCCTCAATTGCAAGAAGGCATGCAGGCTCCTGATGCGGATGCGTTTAAAGTTACCTATGAAGAATATCCGACTGTTATGATTCCTGTTACGCTTGTTACCCCGAACCTTACAGAGATTCCCCCCGGATATTACAGAATTCTTTCTGTGAAAAAGGAAAATAATTATTATTTGAATTTTTATCAGGGAAGTTCACTTATTGCAAAAGTAGCTGCAATAAATACAGGCAATGATCATAATCAGAAATCATTAAATTATGCCAAAGTTATTCCGTACGAAGACAGCTATATGAATGTTATATACGGTGATATTGACTGTAATATAGAAGCGAGATTGGTGATTAAAAAATAATTAAAAACAAAAAGAGTTAATGAAATTTTCATTAACTCTTTTTTGTATATTCACAAAGTTTATTAAACTTCTACATATTCTCTTAAGCGTTTGCTTCTGTTAGGGTGTCTGAGTTTTCTCAGTGCTTTTGCTTCAATCTGTCTGATACGTTCTCTTGTAACACCGAAGAGCTGTCCTACTTCTTCGAGCGTTCTTTGTCTTCCGTCATCCATACCGAAACGGAGTCTTAAAACATCTCTTTCACGAGGAGAAAGTCCGCTCAATACTTCAGCAAGATCTTCTCTTAAAAGTTCGTGAGCAACTGTTTTTACAGGTGCATCAGCATCTTTATCTTCGATAAAATCACCGAGTCTTGAATCTTCTTCTTTACCGATAGGAGTTTCAAGAGAAAGAGGTTCTTGCGCAACTTTAATGATTTCTCTCAGTTTAGAGATAGAAATATTCATTTCCTGAGCCAGTTCGTCTTCGGTCGGTTTTCTTGAAAGTTCTTGAGCAAGTTTTCTTGTAACTTTTTTCAATTTATTAATTGTTTCAACCATGTGAACAGGAATACGGATAGTACGAGCCTGATCAGCGATAGCTCTTGTGATAGCCTGTCTTATCCACCATGTTGCATATGTAGAAAATTTATAACCTCTTTCGTGGTCAAATTTTTCTGCCGCACGGATAAGACCGAGGTTGCCTTCTTGAATAAGGTCTAAGAACAGCATGCCTCTGCCTACATATTTTTTTGCAATAGAAACAACAAGTCTCAGGTTTGCCTGTACGAGTTTTCTTTTTGCAATAGCGCCTACGTTGCCGCCTTGAATAATTTTTCTTGCAAGGTCGATTTCTTCATCAGCAGTCAAAAGTTTAATACGGCCTATTTCTCTTAAATACATTCTAACAGGGTCATCCAAAGAAACGCCTCTGGGGACTGCAATTTGCTGTTCATCATCAGAATCCAAATCATCTGAAGATTGCATATAAATTTCATCAGCTGCAACTGAGCTTGATTTTCCGATAATAACATCTATGCTGTCTGTTGTTATAGTTTCGGGTTCGCTAAATAAATCATCACCTGTTGTATCATCAGTTTGAAGATCATCTTCATCGATTATACTAACGAGTGATTTGTCTGACATTCTTTTTCTGCTCATTAATTGTCTCCAGTTCTTAGCTTGTTTTTATTTTTTAAAAATTCTTTTAGTTGAATTTGCTGTTCAATAGCTTTTATGTCATCATCATTTACTTCTTTGTATTGTGAACGTAAATGACTTTTTAGTTCCTTTTCCTTAAAAGCATTAATAGTTTCAATGTTTTCGTTAATAGCTATTCTAAAATCTTTCTCCGATAAATTCTTAAAGCTTTCGGATAGGTATATTAAATCTGTGATTATTTCTTTGACTTCATAGTCCTCGGCAAATTCTGTGTACAGGGCTTCAATTAATTCTTTAACATTATTTATCCGTTGGGACAATTTGTCAATTGTATTTTTTACAATTATTAACGTATTATTTGTAAATTCAATTTCCTTTAATATATTATTTAATGTTTGAATACTATAAGTGCTTTCAGTTACTAAATACATCGACAATAAATTTTTTTGCGCTTTTTCTGAAATATTTAAAGATTTCTTTACAATTGGCGCAGGTTTATTGTCAGTACCGGTTTTGGGGAAATAAGTGTTGATTTCACTATTTTTAATCGAACGTTTTAGCTCTGATTGAAGCGCATTTTCATCAATTTCCAAACGTGAAGCAACAATTTTTGTATATTCATTTCTTACAATATTATTATTTATTTCTGTAAGATATGGTATAACCTCTTTTACAATGCCGTTTTTTTCAACCGGCGTCATCCCTTTTTTGTATGATTTAAGTATGCTCTCAATTTGAAAATCCACGAGCAGAGGTGCTGCAGAAAGTATGTTTTTGTACGCTTCTGCACCGTTTTCCCTGATAAATTCATCAGGATCTTTTCCTTCCGGAGGAACAACAACTCTTAATTCGCATGAATATCTGTCTGAAGTTTCTGATATTGCCGAAAAACTTTCATCAAACTGTTTTATATTGCCCAAACCCGCAAACGCTTCTTTTATAACTTCAGCCCCTCTCTTTGTCGCCATTTGTCCGGCTTTGTCCGTATCAAAAGCCAGATAAATTTTTCTGGAAGGAGTGTATCTTGAAATTAATTTAACGTGATTTTCCGTCAGCGCTGTGCCGCAGGCGCCTACTGCATTTTTTACTCCGTTTACCTGTGCGGAAATCACATCAAAGTAACCTTCCATAATTATTATGGAATCATTTTCTTTGATTGATTCTTTTGCCTGATAAAGACCGTATAATATATTGCTCTTGTTATAAACAATTGTGTCAGGCGAATTCAGATATTTGGGATTTTGCCCCGCTTCTATAGCCCGTGCTCCGAATGCAACAATGTTGCCCTTTTCATCAAATATCGGGATTGTAATTCTGTTGCGGAATCTGTCAATGTAGCCGGGTTTGTTTTCTCTTTTTATAATAAGTCCTGCTTTTTCAAGAATATCTTCCGGATATTTTCCTTTTAAATACTGCTGCAGTCCGTCATATGAGTTTGGCGCAAAGCCTAGCATGTAGGTTTGTATATTTTCGTCATTAATTTCTCTGCCAGATATATATTTATATGCTTCGGAACTTTTATTTTCTAAAAGCGTCTTTTTATAAAATTCAGCTGCATCTTTCATGCAGGTATAAATCTGTTCTTTTATATCTTTATTGTCTTTTGCCTTCTCAAAACTTTGCGGCAGCTCAATACCTAATATTTCGGCCTGTTCTTTAACAACTTCATGAAAAGATTGGTTGTTAATTTTCATAAGAAAACTCAAAACATCTCCGCCTTCGCCGCAGCCAAAGCATTTATAAATCTGTTTTGCAGGGCTGACACTAAAGGATGGTGTCTTTTCGTTGTGAAAAGGACAGCAGCCCCAGTAGTTTCCTCCTGATTTCCTTAAAATAACATATTTTGAGACAACATCGACTATATCCAGTCTGTCTTTGATTTGTGTTACAACGTCTTGATAAGTTAAACCATTCATACTGATAAATATTATAACATAAGGAAATTACTACGTATGTATTGCTTTTTTATATACGATTTTAACGAAATTTAAAATAAGTGTATTTTGGACTTTTCAAAATAAAAAAGATATGTTAATATTCTTAATACAATTTTTACAGACTAGGCAATTTCTTTTTCCCAAATGTTTTTATATAAGTGTGAAGGTTTAAAGAAATTGTGTGTGAAAGGAAGTCTATAGAATGATGGAAGTTATCTCTCAGTTTTTTGATGAATTGGTCACAGGTCTTTATGAATTGGCACCTGTATATGTGTGTGTAGAATCGGATAATTATAATAAGTATTAATATCTATCTGATTTGGGGATTTGATTTATTGATAACATTCAGGTTTTGTATGCCTTTTTGTTTTACGTTTTTTTATGTATAATATTTATACGGAATTTAAAACGTAAAGAGAGTTTTTATGGGTCAGACATTGAATGTTATCATTATTGATAAAGAAGAAACCTCAAGAAACATTATAAAAAGTTATTTGTCTTCGGTTGAGGATATATCTGTTATCGGAGAGTTTTATGATTTTGACTTAGGCTATGACTTTGCCAAAGATAATGGTCGTTGCCTTGTTCTTATTGATGTATCTCAGGAGCAAGACAAATCTCTCTCTCTTATAAAAAAACTAAAAGAAAACAATAAAGATGCTTTTATTATTGCACTGTCCGCAAAAACTTCTACTGAAACTATAATAAAGGTGATGAGAGCAGGTGCAAAAGAATTTTTGAATAAACCTTTAATTCAGTCAGAGTTTACAGAAACACTTAATGAATTAAAATCAGAATTTGAAAATACGGAAATACCTGATACATGCAAAATTATTTCTACTTTTTCTAATAAAGGAGGTATAGGCAAAACCTCTATAGCTGTCAATCTTGCAGTTGAGCTTGCTCAAATTTCTAAGGAAAAGGTAGCATTAATAGATTTAAATTTACAGCTCGGAGATGTTGCAACATTTTTGGATATGAATCCGCCTTTTGCAATGGATTATATTGCCAATAATATACACAATCTCAATGAAGATGAACTGTTAAAAACAATGTCAAAATACAAAAATACGAGCCTGTATGTTATTGCAGATCCTTTAAATATAGACAATTCAAAAGACATTACTGCGGAGCAGATAAAAAATCTTTTGGCTGTTTTGAAAAAAACTTTTTCATATATAGTGATTGATATAGGTACAAATATAGATTCAAAAACAATAGCTGCACTTGACAGCAGTGATTTGATTCTGCTTATTGCTATTGTAAATCTTCCGGCTATCAGAAGCACACAAAGATGCATGGATTTATTTAATAGACTAGGATATTCAAGCGATAAAATTAAACTTGTATTGAACCGATATATGGAAAATGAGGACATAAAGACATCTGATATAGAAGAGGTTGTAAAACAAAAAGTTTACTGGAAAATACCTAACAACTATCTTACAATGATGTCAGCTATTAATAAGGGTGTTCCTGTAAATGAAATAAATTCCGAATCTAATATAGCATTGAACTATAAAGATTTTGCTTCAAAAGTGTCTGATTATTTAATTACACAAAAATTAAATAAAAATTACGGAAAAAGAGAATTAAAAATATAATGGAGAGAAAATGTCATTAAGAGATAGATTGAGAAGTAAAAAAGAGTCTAAAGCAGCTGCACAGCGCGGTGAATATATAATTTCCATAGCAAAAGTTTCTAACGCTGTTAATAAAGTAAAAAATCCTGCAGATCTGGGTAATATAGTCAAAGAGTTTTCAAAATTTTTAAATACTCTTGAGGCTCAGAATGCACGTATAGTCTTCAGCGGTGATTTTGATTTGGGACAGAGAACTCTTTTAAATTGTATTCTTGGCGGTTTTTTGGAGGACGGTTCAGCAAAGATGATTAAAGAATCTTCCGTTGATGAATCTGATGAAAATAACACAGAAAAGAAAGAATCAAAAATTAGCAAAAGAAGAAAAACAATAAGAGAGCGTCTTGCGGCAAAAGCAGAAACAGAATCAGAAGATGAATAATCTTTATTTGTGTGCTTTTTCAAAATCCAGTAAATATTTTTTTGCATCTGTACCCAGTGCAAACTCGCCGATTTTTCCGTTAGAATTTACTATTCTGTGACACGGAACAATTATTGGTATCGGATTCTTTGCAAGAGCAGAACCGACAGCTCTGCAAGCATTAGGTCTGTCTATCATTTGAGCCAATTCTTTATATGATTTTGTCTGTCCGTATCTGACTGACATAAGAGCGTCATAAACTTTTTTTTGAAAATCAGTGGCTTTGTCAAATTCGACAGGAATATTAAATCTGAACAATCTGCCTTCAAAGTATGCTTCTAACTGATCTATAACTTCATAATTGAAAGCGGAACACTCAAAATCATTTCTTGCATTTACTAGTTCTATTTTCTTAAGAGCATAATCTGTAGAAAATATTTTTAAAATGCCTATAGGGGATTTATAAAAAGCTACTTCCATATTGCAATTATATAAAAATTTTTTTCTTTGTCAATTTTTCATAATTAAAATTTTAATTTATTACTATAAATTTTTGAATTTGATATAATAAATTTTGTAAGTTCAAAAATTGGAGATTTTTATGAATACTAAGATTTCAGTGGTTATTCACACTTTTAATTGTGAAAGTATTTTAAGAGATTGCCTTGAAAGAGTAAAAGATTTTGATGAAATTGTAATTTGTGATATGTATTCAGATGATAAAACACTTGATATTGCAAAAGAATATGGTGCTAAAGTCGTCATGTTTGAAAGGTGCGGTTATGCAGAACCTGCAAGAAACTTTGCAATACAAAGCGCCTCTAATGACTGGGTATTAGTCATAGATTCAGATGAATGGATAAAAGAACCACTGAAGAGAAAAATCAGGAAATTTGTAGAAAATCCCTGTGAGTATACAGCCGCAAGAATAGGACGAAGAAGTTTAAATTTAAAAAATCCCAGACCGGATGATATGGTACTTCATAAACCCGAATATCTTATAAGACTTTTCAGAAAAGATGATGTTGATTGGCCGGCAGAAGTTCATAGTACACCTGTTATTAAATCCGGAAAGATTTACGATTTCCCATATATAAATGAAGGTTGTGTACTTGATCATGTACAGGATATGTCTATTCATGAAATCATAGACAAATTTAATAAATATACTGATTTTGAAGTAGAAAAACTTGCCAGAAAAAATAAAAAAATAAATATATATTACACTTACTTTCAATCAATCTGGCGTACATTTGAAATGTTTTTTAAATCAGGATATAGAAGTGGTGTAGATGGCTTTATCTGGTGTTCATTTATTGGATTTTACAAATTTTTGTCACGTGTTAAATATTATGAATATTTGAAAAAAAATAAAAAATAAGTTGATTTTGAAGAATTTGCCATAAATATACTGGATTGTTTTTCTTAGTAAAATATAAATCAATCTGTAATTTTAATTTGCGTATGTTAAAAAAAACAATAAATATGGAATTATAACAATTAGGATAGTTTTTTTGTATGTTTATGAGGTTTATATGAAGCGGATCAGAAATTTTTGTGTTTATGCTTTTGTTATTGTTCTAGCTTTTGCGCCCGTTGTTTTTGCTGCAGGGAATGCACAAATAAAAGCACAGATGTACAGCACAATCAAAAATAGCCCTTATTTTTCAACACAAAAAGTTTTTGTTGATAAGTTTATTCAACAATTGGACACTTTGGGGTTTAATTCTGATACTGCGCAGTGGATAGCGGTTGATAATTATCTCGTTGTTGATAATAAAAGTTTTCAGCAGATAAATAATGTTTATTATATGGTTTATAAATCTAAAGACAATGCGATAATAGGGCTTGTACGCTTTAAATGCAAAACACCTCAAAATGGCGGATTTAAGAAAATAGAAACTTACAATTATAAAAGTTATAATTCGAGGTTAGATGTGGATGTAAACAGATTTAATCTGATAGAAGAAACAGCCTGTGAAATTTAGTTAAATTAATATATACTTGTAAGACTTTTTTCTTTTTCTTATGATTTTATAAGAAAGTCTGTCCGAGAAAATTTTGCGATAGGGAACGTGAGCAAAATTTTTGAGTGTCATTTGTTCACTGTACGTGAAGACATTTTGCACTGAATCAAAGATTCAGGCAAAAGAAGTCAAAAGTGAGCAGGTGCCGGATGCGGTCAGCCGGCGGCAACTGCGACACTAGATTAGAAATAAGGGAATGGAATTTTTCTATGCATAAAATTATTGAAGAAGCTCAGGAAAAAGTTCTGGAGCAATTTAAATATGTTGATAAAATAAAAGAGTATAACCAGAATAAAGTTTTGCAGGCATTCAGAAAAAATAAAATCGGGCTGGAACATTTTGCAACGGTTAGCGGATACGGGCATGATGATATGGGCAGAGAGGTTCTGGACAGAACTTTTGCCGATGTGTTTAATACGGAATCGGCAATTGTCCGCAATCATTTTGTCTCCGGTACACATGCTATTGCCTGTGCTTTGTTTGGCAATTTGCGCTATGGTGAAAAACTTGTTTCCGTGCTTGGAACTCCTTATGACACAATGGAGGAAGTTATCGGAACAAGAGGTGATTATCGTGCTTCTTTGATGGGGCACGGGGTTTTGTACGAAGAAATACCTCTTGTTGATAATATGTGTGTTGATTTTAATAAACTCGAACGGGTTATTGACAAATCCGTAAATATGGTGACAATTCAACGTTCCCGTGGCTATTCAACTCGCAAGTCTTTGGATATAGAAACAACTAAAAAAGTTATTGATATAGTAAAATCAAAAAATCCGGATTGTATATGTTTTGTTGATAACTGCTATTGTGAATTTGTAGAAGACAAAGAACCTCTTGAAATCGGTGCGGATATAGTTGCAGGCTCACTGATAAAAAATCCCGGAGGCGGAATTGTTGAAACAGGCGGATATATTGCCGGTAAAGAAGAATATGTAATGCAGGCTGCATACAGATTAACAGCACCGGGTATAGGTCCTGACGGCGGAGCAATGCTCAATCAAACAAGATTGATTTTTCAAGGTCTGTTTATGGCACCGTCTGTTGTTGCAGATGCTGTGAAAGGTTCAATACTTGCTTCACAGGTTTTTGAAGATATCGGATTTATTTCTACACCAAAGCCTTATGAAAAAAGGACGGACCTTATCCAGACAATAGAATTTGGCAAACCGGAACCTCTTCTGGCTTTTTGTAAAGCATTGCAGCATAATTCTCCTATAGAGTCATATCTTACACCTATTCCTGATGAGGTACCGGGATATGATGACAAATTGATTATGGCAGGCGGCAGTTTTATAGAAGGTTCAACTATTGAACTTTCTGCAGACGGACCGATGAGACCCCCTTATGCGGCATATATGCAGGGCGGATTGAATTATGCTCACGTAAAAATTGCACTTGACGGCGTTTTAAAAGAATTAGGCTTATAAAAAAATACCGTTCCTTATAAATTTAAGGAACGGTATTTTTATTTTTTAAAGTTTTTATTGTCCTGCATTTAATGTTTTGATTATGTCATTTGTAATATCAACGGCGCCGTAAAGAGTGTTGTTGCTTGTCAGGATAAGAGCATAAACTCCTTTTTTGCCTTCTGTATCAATAGCTTTTTTTACATCTTTTTCAAGCCCTTGCAAAGCAGCAACTTTTTCTTTTTGGAGCGCATCCATTTTTGTTTTTAGTTCTTTTGCGTATTTATCTTCAAGCTTTTTTCTTTCTGCATCAGTAGTTGCACCTACTACACTTTTCTGTGCGTCTACAATAAATACTCTGATAGCAGCTTCTTTTTCCTGAATTGATTTATTTATAACAGCTGTTTTTTTATAGCCTTTCAGAACTTTGTCTATATCAACAGATGCATATTTGTCCGCTGCAAAAACCGGTGCTGCAAAAGCTAAGACAGCAAATAAAACTAATAATTTTTTCATTAAAATCTCTCTTTTCTTTTTTATCTACTAATTTTTAATTAGATTATCATATTTATCAGAAATAGTAAATAAAAATAAAGGGGTAATTTAATTTACCCCTTTATTTTTCTATTTAATTGAAAAAGCATCTTTTAAGTTTTTTACAGCATCTTTTCTTTGCTGTTGCTTCTTTTGATAAGCTTCTTTTTGTGCTTGTTGTTTTTTCTTGTAAGCTTCTTGTTTTGCCTGCTGTTGTTTTTTATATTCTTCCTGTTTTTTCTTTAAAGCAGCTCTGTCAGCTTCTCTTTTTTTCTGTGCTTCTTCTTGCTTTTTCTGGTACTCGTTTATTTTAGCATCTTGTTTTTGTATTGCTGCATTTCTTTTATTTTGATAATCCTGCAAAATATTTGTTGCCGCAAATGATGCTGCTGATCCGAACATAAAAGCTGCTGCTAATAAAATAACTGAAAATTTTTTCATAATAACCCTCCATTTCTCAGGATTAGATTATAACAGTATTTTTTTTAGTTATCAAGTTAAAAGTCTTCCGGTATATATAGTTCTGTCTTATTGAGTTTTTGTCTGATTTCTTCATAAGATGAGGATTCACAAGACAGTGTTTGATAAGCTTTTACCAGAGAAATTACATCATCCGTTGATACTCTGATTAATCTTCTTCCATGCATGTTTTCTATTATTTCGGCCATTTTAGCCCTCCTTTAGTATTTTATTTCGGCGGGCCGGATTTATTCTTTAGAAAATTCATTGATATTGTTTAGAAAAGCTTTTTAAAATTTAAATTTTTATTTTTATAAAAATTATCTTTTGTATAGGCAAACAGGGTTAATTTTTTATGTACAGGTGTGCTATTTATTTCGTTTGCAATTCAAACTAGAATTTTAACAACAATTTTAATATGACTAACAAAAGGAGGAATGGAGAGAATGAATAATTCTATTATTCAAGCACAGTGTGTAAATTTGGCGGATTTAAATCACCTTTTTATAGATCTTGAATATTCAAAGCCGCAAAATAAAAATTTTAATGTTTACAGAAGCAGAAGTTTTAATCAAAAAAACAAAAAATATCTTCAGCTTGATGAAATCAAAGAAGAGCTGAAAAAACTCGACAGATCTAAATTAAAATATATTTATCTGGTTGGCAAAAATTCTATGTCACATCCGGAATTCAATCATATTCTAAGATTCTGTTTATCTGTTTGCTCTGTTACTATTTTTTCTGACGGAAGCTGTATTAATGATAAAAAATCCAGGTTCTTAAAACGTGTGGAAGAAGAGGGTACTAATGAAATAGTTTTTAAAATAGAAATAAATCACTATGATGAAAAAATAAACGATGAAAAAGCCGGACGAGGTGCTTTCAGAAAGGCATTGCATGCTGTAACCTCTCTAAATAAATACGGATTTAATCCCATACTTGTCATTAAATCGGATATGAGAAATATTGAAGATTTGCGAAACGGTTTTATAGAGCTAGGGAAAAAATTTAAATTTGAAACAGAAGATATTAACTTTTCTTTTATCCCGGATGTAAAAAACGGAGTAAATTCTCAAGCCGCAGATAATACAGATGCCATAGTTTCTGACAGCGGATTTTATGATTTGGATTGCATGTCTTCCCGGCTGTTGACTAAAAGCGGCGTGTATAGCTGTCCTCTTTTAATAAATGATTACAGAGGCCGTTTAGGTGCATCTTTATCAGACTTTAGTAAAAAGTGCTATCTTGAAACAGAAGAATGCAGACAATGCAAGTCTTTTGGTAAAAGAATATATTCAAACGAATGGGCTTAAACAATAAAAAAAAAGCAGGTCAGAAAACTTTTAGACCAAGCCTGCAAACTTTTTTTTATCGCAACCCCGAAAAAAGTGCCTGGATGTTATCTAACCCGCATGTTTATAATACCACATTGCAAAAATTTTTAAACATTCTTAAGGCTTAATTCTTAAAATTTTTAATTTGATATTAAAATTTCCTGAGCAATTAAATCACCCATTTGTGTGGTGCCTACAACCTGAGTGTTTCCAAAATGAATATCCGGAGTTCTGTACCCCTTCTTTAATACTGATTTTACGGCATTTTCTATTGAAGATGCCGCATCATTTTTTCCGAAGCTGTATCTCATCATCATTGCAGCGGAAAGAATTGTTGCAATCGGATTAACAATATTTTTGCCTTTTAAATCAGGTGCTGAACCATGAATCGGTTCGTAAAGCCCTTTTTCATTATTGGATAAACTTGCACTCGGCAGCATCCCTAAAGAGCCCGGAAGCATTGAGGCTTCATCAGACAAAATATCTCCAAAAATATTACCCGTAACAATTACGTCAAATTGTTTCGGATTTCTTATAAGCTGCATCGCTGCATTGTCTACATACATATGAGTAAGTTCCACCTCGGGATATCTCTCAGATACACCGGTAACAACTTCTCTCCACAGGCGGGATGCATCAAGAACATTTGCCTTGTCAACGGAACAAAGTTTTTTATTCCTTTTCATTGCTGTTTGAAAAGCTACATGTGCTATTCTTTCAACTTCTTTTTCATAGTAAATCATATTATTGAAGCCGGCTCTTTCTCCGTTTATTACCTCAATACCTTTTGGCTGTCCGAAATATACATCTCCCGTGAGCTCTCTTACTATCATAATATCAACATCTTTTATTACTTCAGGTTTGAGAGTTGATGCTTCAAGCAATTCGTCAAATACTATAGCAGGCCTCAAATTTGCAAAAAGATTCAGGGCTTTTCTTATACCTAAAAGAGCTTTTTCAGGCCGCACTTCGGCAGGAAGAGAGTCATACTTCCAGTCTCCTACGGCACCGAGATAAACGGCATCCGCATCTTTGGCAATTGAAATTGTAGATTCCGGAAGCGGTTTACCGCAGTCATCATAAGCACATCCGCCGATTAATGCTTTTTCATATTCAAATCGGTAACCGAATTTATGCTCTATTGCGTTTAAAACTTTTATGCCTTCATCAATTACGGCAGGACCTATTCCATCACCTTCCAGCAGTGCTATTTTGTATCTCATTAATTTACTCCGAGTTTCTGTTTTGTGTATTCTATCAAGCCGCCTGTTTGAATTAATTTATTTATTTCTTCGGGAAAAGCGGCGCATTTATATTCTTTATTTTTTGTAAGATTTTTTACAATACCGTTTTCTAAATCAACAAATATTCTGTCGCCTTTATCACATTCGTCCGTAAGTGTGGGGTGTTCTAAAATCGGGAGACCAATGTTAATAGAATTTCTAAAGAAAATTCTGGCAAAAGATTTTGCAATTACAACAGAAATTCCCGCTGCTTTTATTGCAATCGGTGCATGTTCTCTGGAGCTACCGCAGCCAAAGTTTTCGCCGGCAACAATTATGTCTCCTTTGTTTACTTCTTTTACAAAATTTTTATCCAGATCTTCCAAACAATGAGAAGCAAGTTCTTTTTCGTCAGAAGTATTTAAATATCGTGCGGGTATTATAACATCAGTATCAATATTGTCACTATATTTAAAACAATTTCCCTCAATTGATGTATTCATGTGTAAACTCCATTTACAAATTTTAAAAATTATACTATATATAATAATATAATTTTTTGTTATCACACACATGAAGATGAAGGAGATTAAAACATGAATTATTTTATCGGTGAAGCAGCAGGAAAAGTTTACGAATTTTTAGCAGATGAAAAAAACAACGAAGCTACAATTTCTAAAATTGAAAAATCTTTAGACTTAAGCCAAAATTTTGTAAATATGGGTATCGGCTGGTTATCACACGAAGGTAAAGTTGATCTTTCCGGTAAAGGTGCAAGAACTAAAGTTAGACTTACACAAGATATCAACAACTAATTAAGTTCAAGATAGATTTAATAAAAAGAGCAGATGAAAATCTGCTCTTTTTGTATTAAACCGGCGGAATCGGTCCGCCGTAACTTTTATAGAGCTCCATAATGTCATCAGAAAATTTATATCCGTTACAAAGACCAATGTGAGTTTCTGCAACAAATTCTAACGGAGAATGTTTTGCATACGAAGAAATTCTCCCCGCAATTTCTTGTTTTCTTGAATCATTTAAAAAATCCAAAAGTTCTTTAGATGCATTTTCAGGAACACTTCCTTTTACAACTGGATTATGATATTTGAAATATGCAGACGGAATAAGCTTTTCATGTAATAAATGTCCTCCTTCATGATATAACATATCGAATTTATTGAAGGAGTGAATACCATATTGACAATCTAAAGTAATACCCGTTTTTTTATAAATATTATCTATCAGGTTTCCCATTTCATCAATTGACATTTTTCTGATTTTTTCTGTATCTGGAAAATCAGGGATTTTATCTTTTATTTTTTTCATTTTTGAGGCATCTTTAAACAAATTTTCAAATGCATCTTTATATACATTCGGATAATAACACATATTTGTATAATCATCTAAACCTTTTGCCATATAATTAATTTCAAGAGGGCTGAAATTTTTTGTTCCTTTCTTTAACTCTGCAAGATTTTCAAATAACGGTTTATATCTGTCTCGGCTTAGTATAGAAAATTTATATTTTCCGTTGCTAAATGCGATAGCTCCCTTTTCTTCCAGACCTTTTAAAAGAGTTTTTATGTGTTCTAGAGACTCTGTACTTTTCAAAAAATCTTTATTAATAACGAGGCTTCTTAACTCAGAATTCGGGAACGACATTATTGCCATAGGTGAGTCTTGCAGTCTTTTTGAAGTGAGAAAAGAAACTGCATCCGGCATTTTGAACTTTCCTTTGTAAATATTTTGCAGATTAGTCAGACCTTCATTTACCCAGTTTGCAGTTTGCAAATCATTTTCAAGATTAAAGTTTTTAATACCCAGTACATCTTTTGCATAACTAGCTGCATCCTCAATTGTATCTGCTTTTTTAAAATCTAAATTTTTCCACAGGTTTTCTTCAAGATTATTAGGTTTTTGTATAACATTTTTTAATGTAGTTGATGAAATCTTTTTCCTTGCTGCTAATCCGACAAGCAGTAAACCGGCAGCAACAGCCCCGCTTGCTATAAGTGGCAGCATCAAATCTGTCTTTTTAGAGAGAGTTTTTGCTTTTTTATTTGTAATAGAATTAATATCCGGTTTTGAAACTTTATTTCTGTTTTTTAAATCGATATTCGGATAAATTTTTGACTTATAGTCTAAACGATAATCAATCATACCTATTCCTTTGTCACTACCTATAATATTAAAAACAAAATCTAAAAAATAATTGCCGTGATATAATCAAAATAAGGAGAATATGATGTTTGTAAAAAATTTAAAATATAATTTGCCTGATAAGGACGGATTTTTTGGAGAATTTGGCGGTGCGTTTGTACCTGAAAATTTTAAAAAAGTTTTAAAAAGACTTGATGATGAATTTGAAAAAGCTGTAAATGATGAAAATTTTTTAAAAGAAGTTTATGATCTTCTGAAAGATTATTCCGGGCGTCCGACTCCTCTTTATTTTGCTAAAAATCTGACAAATTATTACGGCAAAGGAAAAATATATTTAAAAAGAGAAGATTTGAATCATACAGGTGCGCACAAAATTAATAATGTAATCGGTCAGGCTCTTCTTGCAAAAAGAATGGGGGCTAAAAAAGTTATAGCAGAAACCGGCGCCGGCCAGCACGGCGTTGCATCTGCTACAGCTGCGACGCTTTTGGGCTTGGAATGCGATGTGTTTATGGGTGAAAAAGATATCATAAGGCAGCATTTGAATGTTGAGAGAATGAAACTTCTCGGGGCCAAAGTACATTCGGTTGATACCGGTACAAAAACACTGGCAGATGCCTGTGATGCTGCTATTGATTATTGGCTCAGGCACAGCGATGAAGTATTTTACATACTAGGCTCCGCTGTCGGTCCGCATCCGTATCCAAAGATGGTCAGATTTTTTCAATCCGTAATCGGAAACGAAATTAAACATCAGTGTATGGAAAAAGAAGGCAGACTGCCTGATTATGTTCTTGCTTGTATTGGCGGAGGCAGTAATGCAATAGGTGCATTCCACGCTTTTATGGACAATCCGGAGGTCAAACTTATAGGGCTGGAAGCTGCAGGTGAAGGCGTTGATACAGACAAGACTGCAGCAAGTTTATGCAAAGGTAGAAAAATGATTCTTCACGGCAAGCGTCAGTATGTACTCTGTGACAAAGACGGCAATGTAGGCGAGTCTTATTCGATATCTGCCGGTTTGGATTATCCTGGATGCGGGCCGGAACACTGCTATTTACATGATACAGGACTTGCAAAGTATGAGCCTGTTACAGATGATGAGGCTGTGCAAGCTTTTGCAAGACTTTCTAAATTAGAAGGAATAATCCCTGCAATAGAATCGGCACACGCTGTTGCATATCTTGAAAAACTTATGCCGAAAACAAATAAAGATGATATCGTTGTAGTCAATCTTTCCGGCAGAGGAGACAAAGATACGGAAAGATTGTTGCAGCTGCTTGTATAATTTATAATTCACAATCACTTAGGTCAACAATATTTGATTGATTATCAGATGACTCTATAATTTCTTTAGCAATATCTCTTTTTGTAGGACTTTTAAATTTAATATTATGGTCACAGGTGTGTATTTCATAAGAATTTGTTAATGGATTTTTTTCAATATACTGAATATATTTTGTATTTATATACAATTCATTCCTTTCTTTTACTTTATCTGTGCCGAATTCTTTTTTGTTGATTTTGAATTTTAAATATGCTCCAAATGACGGTCTTATTGAATTTATCATAGTATTGTCCTCCCGGACATTAAACTTTAATCAAATAAACTTTTTGCTATACAGTTAGTATTTTTGTTACAATAATTAAAAAATAAGTTAAATGAGGTTTAATAATAAATGGAAGAAAAATTTGTATTAAAAGAAGAATTTATAAAACAGGCACAAGAAATTTCAAGAGGCGCTGAACTTTTACCGGGCGGTGTAAAAGAACTCGCAATAAAATTGCAAAAATCAAAAGAATCAGGCAAGCCTATCCGAGTTAAGCTTGGTATGGATCCTACCCGCCCTGATTTGCATCTCGGGCATACTGTAGTTATGAAAAAACTTAAAAAGTTTCAGGAACTCGGGCATCAGATAGTTCTTCTTGTCGGCGGAGCTACGGCTATGGTTGGCGATCCTTCCGGAAAATCAGAAACACGTCCAGCATTAACAAAAGAACAGGTTGAAGAAAATGCAAAGACATATTTTGAACAGATGTCAAAAGTTCTGGATACTTCTAAAGCAGAAGTAGTCAATAATGCTGACTGGCTGCATAAAATGAATCTTATTGATTTGCTGAAGCTTGCATCAAATGTAACTGTTGCCCAGATGATGACACGTGATGATTTTGCAAAAAGATATGCGGAAGGAAAACCGATTGCTATTCACGAATTTTTCTATCCGCTAATGCAGGCTTATGATTCTGTTGCTATTGATGCAGATATTGAACTCGGCGGTACTGATCAAAGATTTAATGTCCTTCTTGGAAGAGAAATCCAAACTGCGTACGGAAAACCAAACCCGCAGATGGTTATGCTTCTTCCTTTGATAGAAGGTACTGACGGACTTGTTAAAATGTCAAAGACTTATCCGGAACATTGTATATCATTGACAGACAGTGCAAAAGATATGTACGGAAAATTAATGTCAATTCCGGATACTTTGATTATTAAGTATTACAGTTTACTGACGGATATTTCTGATGAAGAACTCAAAAAAATTGAAGATCGTTTGAAAACGGAAAATCCCCGTGATATTAAAATGCAATTGGCTTATACAATTACTAATGAATATCACAGTGATGAAGAAACTAAAAAGGCACAGGATGAGTTTGTAAATGTTGTACAAAACAAAGGTATTCCGGAAGATATTGATTCTTTTGTTATGACTGAAGAAAAAAATATTTTGGATTTGCTTTTAGAACTTGGATTCGTTGCCAGTAAGGGTGAAGCCAAAAGGCTTATAGCCGGCGGCGGTGTAAAATTGAATAATGAAAAAATTTCGGATATAGCTCTTGTGGTTCCTGTACCAAATGAACCCGTAGTGTTACAATCGGGAAAAAGAAAATTTATGAGGTTAATTAATGGCTGATATTCATGAAAATATTTTGGATTTAATAGGCAATACACCCCTTGTAAGGCTTAATAAAATCAACAAGGGATATGCAGATGTTGTCGTTAAACTCGAATATTTTAACCCGGGTAACTCTGTCAAAGACAGACCCGCTTTATATATGATAGAAAAGGCTGAGAAAGAGGGCTTGATTAATAAAGACACTGTGATTGTTGAGCCTACAAGCGGCAACACAGGTATAGGGCTTGCTCTTGTATGTGCGGTTAAGGGGTACAAGCTGGTTTTGACTATGCCGGAAAATATGAGCTCCGAAAGAAGAAAGATGCTTGCTGCGTATGGTGCAGATATTGTTTTGACTCCGGCTGGTGCAGGCATGAAGGGTGCTGTTAATGAAGCTCTAAGAATAGCGGATTCTGTCGGAAACAGTTTTGTTCCTTCCCAGTTTTCAAATCCGGCAAATCCTGAAATCCACGAAATCACTACAGCACAGGAAATTATAAGAGATACAGACGGTAAAGTTGATATTTTTGTTGCATCTTTCGGCACGGGCGGTACAGTTTCCGGTGTCGGAAAGGCTTTGAAAAAATATAATCCGTCTATAAAAATTGTGGGTGTTGAACCGTCAGAAAGCCCCCTTGTTACTCAGGGGATTGCCAATCCACACGGTATTCAGGGTATCGGAGCAAACTTTATTCCTCAAAATTTAAATAAATCTGTTATTGATGAATTTATGACGGTATCAACAAAACAGTCTATAGATACGGCAATAGAAATGTCTAAAAAAGAAGCTATTTGCTGCGGTATTTCATCCGGAGCAAATGTTTGTGCGGCTTTAGAACTTTCTAAAAAAGAAGAAAATAAAGGAAAATTAATTGTTGCAATGACTTGCGATTATGGTGAAAGATACCTGTCTACATCACTTTTTGCTCCACAGGAGATTATTTAGGAGATTAGAATTTTTTATATATTATAAAAATGCAGTATCACTGTTATTAGATAGAAGGTAAAATGCTTTTTACACGTGCTTTAAATCAGATTAAAGAGGATATTAAAACTATATACGAAAAAGATCCTGCTGCAGACAACTTATGGGAAGTCTTGCTCTGCTATCCAGGGTTGCATGCGCTTATTGCTCACAGAATAGCGCATAAGTTAAGATACTGGGGTATCCCTGTTATCCCCCGTTTGATTTCATACTGGAGCAGAATTTTTACAGGTATAGAGATTCACCCCGGTGCAAGAATCGGAAGAAGATTTTTTATTGATCACGGGATGGGTGTTGTTATTGGTGAAACAACCTATATAGGCGATGATGTACTTATCTATCAGGGTGTCACTCTTGGCGGTACGGGTAAAGAACACGGGAAAAGACACCCGACATTGGAAGATAACGTAATTGTCGGTGCGGGTGCCAAGGTGTTGGGCAATCTTAGAATCGGAAAAAATTCACGTATCGGTGCCGGTTCTGTTGTTGTGGATGATGTACCGGCAGATTCAACAGTTGTCGGAATACCCGGTAGAGTCGTCCATCAGCGTGTAATGGTTAACGGTCAATTGCAACACAACAGACTTCCTGATCCTGTTAAATGTCAGTTAAACAGGCTGACTTATGAAGTTCAGGAAATAAAAGAACAACTGAATATGAATACTACTGACAATTAATCTTTCTAATCCCTGTCATATTTAATTGCAAATTCTTTTATTTGATTTACCCAAGGCTTATTATCTGCTGTAATATCGGTATGTCGAGCCATTAAATATAGTGCGGTTAAAATATCTTTATTCTGCTGAATAATTATATCTTCTTTTTGTTTTGTTTCGTCGATTTTTTCATTTATGGCTTTGGTTTCCATCTGTACATTTGAAATTTTTTTGCTTATTAATCCAATGTATTCAGGTGAAATATATCCTTTAAAAGAAAGATTCCTTTGAACGGCAGTGTTTATTGGTCTTATCATATCTTCTCTTCTCCTAAATTTATATTATTTAGATTTTAATATGTTACAATTTATTTTTATATAAGAAAAATATTTTTATTTACACTTCTTAAATTTAGTGGGTATGTATTTTTTATATTTTTTTGTATAATAAAAATGCAGGGTGGTTCCTGTATTTTATAAATTAATTTAAAAGGAGAAAGAAATGAAAGTAAAAATTAATGATGGCTGCATAGCTTGCGGTGCTTGCGAATCAGTTTGTGATGCAGTATTTTCTATCGAAGATACAGCTGTAGTTAACGAATCTGCTGTTGCAGGCAATGAAGATTGCGTTAAAGAAGCTGCTGAATCTTGCCCTGTAGGCGTAATCGAAGTTGAAGAATAATAACTAAATTATTCAATATAAAAAATCCTTGGAGTTTTTACTTCAAGGATTTTTTGTTATAAATATAATATGTCTGAGGCGGCCTCGCTTGTAGATGTGTACACGGAGTGCGAGTGACGCCACCAGGTAGGGGCATAACATCAGGCTTCGCCTCAGCTCAGCCGATGTTGCAGCCAGTCTAGTATTTAGCGACTCTGCCGAAGAAACAATTAAGTATTGTTTCTGAGAGGTAGACCCCATGCACTTGTTGCCTGTGCTGGATTTGTTGGTAAAAATGTACTTGTTTATTGCACAGGTTCATCAAGTAGTCGGAGTCAGTTGACAATATGAAATTTATTAATGAGAGTAAAAAGAATATAGATAAAATTATAAAAGGTATAAAAGACGCAAATCTTCCTCAGCGTGATTTTGTAAAAATGATGGAAACTTTCCATGATCCTTTTAAAGTTTTAATATGCTGTATTTTGAGTTTAAGAACAAACGATTTGACCACTTACCCGTGTTCTCTCAGAATGCTCGAACTCGGAACGAAACCGGAAGATTTTTTAAATATTGATGTTGAAACTCTTGCAAAAGCTATTTATCCTGTCGGCTTTTATCGGAACAAGGCACAGCAGATTCTTGATATATCAAAAGAACTTGTTGAAAAATATAACGGTCAGGTTCCAAAATCAATAGACGAACTTGTTAAATTTAAAGGTGTAGGTAGAAAAACAGCAAATCTTGTAATGGCAAAAGGCTTTGATGAGCCGGCAATATGCGTGGATGTGCATGTACACAGAATATCTAACCGCCTCGGGTGGGTAAAAACAAAAACACCAGAAGAAACAGAAATGGAGCTTAGAAAGCTCCTTCCTGTAAAATATTGGCTTGATATAAATACTATTCTTGTTACTTTCGGACAAAATCTTTGCAAGCCGCAAAAACCAATGTGTAATATCTGTCCGGTAAAACAGTATTGCAATTCTTTTAATAATTTAAATGGAAATTAATACAATTTATATTTAATAACAGTATTGTTACCCTGTTCTGTTATATACATATAGCTGCCTTTTACTATCAGGTAATATGGATTTGTAATTTTATCCATAAATGTATATATCTGACCGGCTTTGTTTATTTTTAAGATATTATTTTTTGCGTAGTTTGCTACATAAAGATTATCCATTGAGTCAAATGCAAGACCTATTGGACCGCCTAGCTGCGGGCTTTTTGAATAAAGCTGTGATTGACCGTTTGGCATAACTTTGTATATGCAGTTATCTGTATAGCTTGCAACATACAACACACCTTTTGAATCAACAGCTAAACCCGTAGGCCCTGAAAATTTATCAACAATGCTTTTATTTTGCGGTACTGCAGAATTAACTGTAGAAAGTGCATTTTTTGCGGCAGCTTTTTGTGATGCTATGGTTATTTGATTTTTTAAGCTTTGAGCTTTGCTGTACAAATCATCTGTTTGAGAAATTTTATTTACATAAAATAAAGCTCTTTCTGTATTTCCGACCTTGTAATACAATTCTGCAAGTTTGTATACCGTTTCTTTATCATTGGGATCAAGTTGATTGATTTTTGAATATGATGCTATTGCAGACTGGTAACTTTTTAAAAATTCATATAAAGCACCAAGATTGTAATACGCGTCTACAAAATCAGGATCTTTTGCTACTGCACTTTTAAATGATTCAATGGCCTTGCCGTATTCACCTCTGGAATACAAGTCCAAACCTTCATTGTAGTACATTGCACCTTCTGTTGAGTAAGCAAATGCGCTGTTTGCTGCAGAAGCAAGGAATAAAGTTAATCCTAAAATTACAAGTATCTTTTTCATCTTTTCTCCAATTTCTATTATTAATTACAGATTTGGTTCTCTTTGTAAATCTTTTATTGCCTGTTCAAAATTATAAGCCATATTGAATAATTTTTCTTCCTGCAATGCCGGTGCCAGTATCTGAAGTCCTATTGGCATTCCGTCAGAATCATAACCGCATGGCAGACTTAATCCCGGAATGCCGGCAAGGTTAGCACTGATTGTACCTATATCTGTCAGATACATACTAAGCGGATCTTCTACTTTTGAACCTATTTCAAACGCTGTATTTGGACAGGTTGGTGAAATAAGTATATCAGCTTTTTCAAATGCTTTATCAAAGTCTGCTTTAATTAAACTTCTCAATTGTTGAGCTTTTTTGTAATAAGCATCATAATAACCGGCACTGAGAGCATAAGTACCGAGCATAATTCTTCTTTTTACTTCATCGCCAAAACCTTCCGCTCTTGTTTTTGTATACATTTCAAGAAGATTTTTCGGGTCTTTTGTTCTGTGTCCGTATTTTACACCGTCAAATCTTGCAAGGTTTGAGCTTGCTTCTGCTGTTGCAAGAATATAATATACACCGATTGAATATTTAAGAAGCGGTAATGAAATTTCTACAATCTCTGCTCCCAAATCTTTATATGTTTGAATAGCTGCTTCAACAGCTCGTTTTACATCAGAAGATACACCTTCTGTCAATAATTCTTTTATTACGCCTACTTTTGCTCCTTTAATATCTTTGTTCAGTGCTTTTGAAAAAGCAGGAACCGGAATATTTAAAGAAGTTGAATCATGAGAATCATGACCGCTTATTGCTTCCAGCAATAATGCGCAATCCTCTACACTTCTTGCAAAAGGACCTATTTGGTCAAGTGAAGAAGCAAAAGCAATCAATCCGTATCTGGAAACTCTGCCGTAAGTCGGTTTCATACCTACAATACCGCAAAAACTTGCAGGAAGACGGATACTTCCGCCAGTGTCAGAGCCCAGCGCCAGAGCTGATTCATATCCTGCTACAGCAGCGGCTGAACCGCCGGAGCTTCCTCCCGGAACTTTATTTGTATCCCAGGGGTTTCTTGTGATTTTAAACGCAGAGTTTTCCGTAGAAGAACCCATTGCAAATTCATCAAGATTTACTTTTCCTAAAACAGGTATCAAATTTTCTTTAAGTTTTACGGAAACAGTTGCATCGTATGGTGAAACAAAATTCTCCAAAATTTTGCTTGATGCTGTTGTTTTTGTATTTTTAAGGTTAATATTATCTTTTAAAGCAAGAGGAATGCCTGCAAGCGGAGGCAGATTTTCACCTGCTGCTATTTTTTTATCAACTTCTTTTGCTGTTTCAACAGCCTGTTCTTTGCATAAGGAATTGAAGGCTCCTATTACTCCGTCAATTTCTTCTATTCTTTTATATTCTGCGTTAACAAGTTCAACAGCTGATATTTCTTTATTTAAAATAGCTTTTTTTTGTTCAGCCGCAGTCTTTTTTAATAATTCTTCCATAATACTCCCGTATTTTTAGTGGTGTCATATATTTACTATTCAATATACATAATTATAATCTAAAAATAAGTTAGTTGTCCGAGAAAATTTTGCTGTAAGGAAGCTGAGCAAAATTTTTGAGTGTTACTTGAAAAGGTGAGCGGGTGCCGGCTGCGTTGAGTAGGCGCTAACCACGGCACCGGCTTGGATATTTAACAAGTTTTTATTTTTTACAAAAATTGTAAATATTTGTTAAAACTTTAAGTAAAATTCTAAAGAAATAATTTTTGATAACCGATAACTTATATGTAAAAAGGAGTATCAGATTATGGGCATGTCGGCATCACAGGCACGTTACCTGTGTTTAACAGCTAGAAAGAATAATGTTGAGTTTCAAATCCAGCAATTAACTCAGCAAAAGTTAATGCTTGCTAATCAACTGGATGACGAAGCTACATTGTGGAGCGACGGCATGAATGTCCAGCATCTGTATTATTCGTCTGACGGATCAGGCGGATCTGTTACATCTGATTTGCCGAGATTGACTTATTCAATTGTTACAAAATCTATGGGTGACGGTGGTATGGGCCTTAAAGTAAGAGACTCATACGGTCGTGAGGTTGTGCCGGAATTACCTGAGGTTCTGCCTGAAGGTAAAACAGTTGCTGATTATGTAGTTGAGCCTTATTGTAATCAGGCTGATTATTTTGAAAATAATTTAAAAACAGGCAACTGGGCTATTCAATCTTATGATGATCAGGGCAATCTTGTTGATATGTCTATAGAAGGCAGTTCTTTTATTTATCAGGGTGTGGATTCTGCAGACTATGCAGTTGCCAATGCAGAGTATAATAGAAAAGTTGAAAGTCTTGAAAGAATAGACAAGAGATTTGATATGCAGATTCAGCAGCTTTCTACTGAACAAAAGGCAATAGAAACAGAAATGGATTCCGTTAAGAAAGTTATTGATAAAAACATTGAAGAAACATTTAAAACATTCGGCTAAAAATTGACACTTAACCAGGCGGATAAACTGTTGCTAAGATTGTACTCGCCGACTTTTTGACCGGTTTCTGTTGTAACAATATTATTTAAAGAGTTTTTAAGGAGATTTTTGTCTATGGAATTAATATTAAGCCAGTTTAGTTGTAACATAGTTTCTATTGCTATGATGTTTCTTGCCTTCATATCCGCATCCATAATTTTAAACGCTAAAACTTCTTGCGTATCTGTGTTGGCAATGCACAAAAGACCACCGGCTCCGGCTTTTGCTATAAGTTTATGATTCATCTGCATAATTTGTGTTTCCGGTCTGTCTTGCCCTCCCATGAGATACGGGTTTTTTATAGCAGCATATTTTATGTCAGGATAGTTTTCCGTGCAAAATAAATTGTAAAAACCTATAGCTAATTCTTCTAAAGATGTGGCCCAATTTGGCGCTCCGCAGCCGTCAGCAGTAAGAGGCAGTTCGTTTTCTGTCTCGCACAGTTCTTTTATTTTTGTGTATATTAATTTTTGAATAGGATGGTCTGTTTCAAGATATGTTTTTGTATCCCATCCCATTTGTTTGCATACGGCAAGCATTAGAGTGTGTTTACCGGAACAGTTATTGTGTAATGCTAAGTATGTCTTGAATTTTATCTGTTCTTCTTTATTAAGCGGTTCAATTGCCGGACATTTTAAATCGGACTCTGATAAGCCTGCTTTTTTTAAAAGATTTCTTAGAATTTCTAAATGTACAGGTTCCCCCGTGTGGGATGCACAGCAGACAGCAATTTCTTCCTCCGTAAGGTTAAAATAATCTTTGGTTTTCAGGTCTTGAATTATGCTTGCTTGAAGAGGCTTTGCACAAGAACGTTGAAAAAAAGGATAATTATTTGTTTTGCCGAAGGTTTTGATATTTTTGTCAGCATCACAATAAACTACATAACCGTAATATTGAAGTTCTGTAAGTCCGTTTCTTGTTTCAATAAGTAATAATTCCGGTGAAAGCTGCATAGTTATTTGTTTTTATTCTGTATATTAAATATTGCTCGCAGTTTATCTTTTAGCAGGTGATTTTCTGCAAGAAGTTTTTTGTTTTGTTCGGTTAGTTCTCTTATTTTTGCTTCAAGTTCCGGTTGTTGAACCGCTTGTGTTTCTGTATTTTGTACCTGTTTCGCCGCAGAAGAAAGTATATATCGTTTTTTTGCCTCTTCTTTTGTGTAGAGAATTTTGTCTATATCTTTATTTGCGACATACCCCATACTTATCATAATTTCACCGGTCTTTAGTCTTTCATCCGGATGTTCTAGATTGTGCTGTTTTTGTTTTCTTAAAACGTCATCCAGTTCTTCTACATTAATTTTATTTAATCTTTTTACGTATTCACCAATTCTTATTTCACCTGCAAGATAAAAAACAGATGCACTTAAAACAGGATCGGAAGGATTTCTTATAAATTCTTTTCTTATGCATTCCGCAAGGTATTTTGAGGATTCTTCAAGTGTCCAGAAGTTATTTAATGTTATATCAATAACTCTAAGTTTGTTTGAAGCTGCTTCTAAATATTTGTATATGTTAAAATCAAGACCGTTTTCATGTGTTTCAAGCTCTTTTTTTCCTTTAAATGTTATTTCCGGTACAAATACGGGATAGATTTCACTTGTTGTATCATGATCAGAAACAGATGCTAATTTTTCTTTCAATCTTTTTTGTATGTCAAGATACACAACTTCCTGCACCCATACAGGTGCTTCAAGGATAGTATTCATAAGTATACTAAGATTATTTTGCACTGATAAACTCCACTACATCAACTATTCAAATAAATACAATTGTATATTATAATATCATATATAGTTTATTAAGCAAAATTCTTAACAAGAGGCAGATATGGGTATAGATGGTTTTTCAATGTCGAATCTCGGATTAAACCGTAATTTAACGTCTGCTCAACTGGCAAATGAAGCTGAGATGACTGCAAATCAGGCCCTAGAAAACCAAATAGCAGATGTTGACGGTGTAGGGAAAAAGGAAAAAGCCGGAAGAAAAGATCCTGATGCTGCCTTTAACGGTACCATTCCGTTTATTGGAGAACCAAAAGAAAAAGATGATGAAGAAAATCCAAATGAACAAGAAAATGAGCCACAACAGGAACAGCAGGTGTCTTCAAATGAAGAAGACGACGATGAAGGAAACCAGTATCATTTTAAGCTTAATAACGAAGGATTGATAGAAGTTTGGGATTCCACAACCGACAGTGTTGTAAAAACAATCTCTCCTGAAGATGCATCAAATACTCTTTTGCATATGTCAAAGATTCCCGGCATTTTTGTTAACAAAGAAATTTAGTCTGCAACAATTTCTGTTTCGTTTTTATAAACAACGAACCCTGCCTTTGTATTATTAGGACGTTTTATGTATTTTCGCATTGTGTAAACAACAGGCACCTTGGTGGAATTTTTAGCTGTTGAATATTCTTTGGCAAGTTTTGCTGTTTTTAGTATGACATTATCCGGAATTTGCGCCTGATTTTTTTGTGCTTTTAATATTACATGCGAGCCCGGTGTGTTTAATGTGTGAAACCACAAATCATTAGGAGAAGATATTTTTGAATACAGGTAGTCATTTTGTTTGCTGTTTTTTCCTATATAGACAATAAAACCTTCTATGTTTTCTTTTGTTATATTTATTGTTTCCTCTTTTTTATTTTTGTTTTTATTGTTTTGCATTTGAGTTTGAGGCTCTATTTCTGCCAGAATATCTTTTAATTCAGATATATTATTGCTGACATCAACATCATAGAGCAGCTGCTGCAAATACTTAATCTCTTCTTCTGTATTGATAATCATTTCCTGTGCAATAAGATATGCTTTTTTATTTTTGTTATAAAGCTCAAAATATCTTTTTGCGTTTTCTATCGGGGACAAGTTTTCGTCAAGGGAAATTTCTATCATTGAATCTGTTTCATAGTCTTTTAGCATAACGCTTTTTTCTCCGGATTGTATTTGGTATGCGTTTGCTGTGAGCAGATTGCCTTTTGTCATATACAATTTTGCTTTATCTTTTTTATCTATTTGCTTTTGCTGGTTTTGATAAGTATTTCTTAATTTTTTCAGTTCTTTATTTATTTTTGTTTTCAGATTGGTTTTCAGGTTATTAACAAAAGTTTTTTCTATGTTGTATGAAAAATAATCGTCAATAAGTTCATTTATGCTTGTATATTGTCTGCCAAGTTTAGCCAAGCAAGAAAATTTTGAATAATTTTTATCAACAGTATAGATTTTTTCTTTGTTATCCAAAAATTCATGTAATGTTACAAATAACAGCTGTGAGTCTTTCTCCTGTATATTTTTTGCGGGAAGTTCAGGTGAAATATTTGTCTTTATGCATATTTCTTCAACTACTGCCTGTGATAAAGAAAAGTATCTTTCCGAAATTGTTTTTTTTAAAGAATCTTCTGATTTTTTTAGTGCACTAAGAAACCAATCATATCTGGTTTGCAGCAGATTTTTTTTGTTCTGTTTGGGCGGATAAATATAAGGCAGTCCGCCGGCAAGTTCTCTTTCTTTGCTTTTTTCCGCACCAATATTGTGTGCACAGCCTATAATTATATTGTTATCCGTATTGTATAAAACAATATTACTGTGCTTGCCCATAAGTTCTATGGAAAGGCACTCTTCTATTCTGTCTCCGAGTTCATTGTAGTTTTCAAAAGTAAGTTCAATAATCCTTTCAAAATCCGGCTTTGATATGTTTAAAATCCTTGCCCCTTCCATATGCTTTCTTAAAAGCATACAAAACATCGGCGGCTGTTTGGGAATTTCTATGTTTCTTCTTATTTCGTTTTCTTTGTTCATAAAACAAAGATGATAAAAATCAGGATTTATATTTATATAAAGCTTTCTTGTCTCTGTTTTGTTACGGAGCTGCAAAATCACTTCACGCCGGGTGGGCTGCTGAATTTTCTGGATTCTTGCATTAATAAAAAAATCTTTATTTTCATTGTAAAAAGCTTCAAGAAGCAGTGAGTCGATGTGAAGCATTTTATTCTTCCGTATTAATGTCATTATTGCTATTTGTATTGGTCGGCAGTTTAAGTTCAAATATCTTTATTTTTTCATCACTGTTTTTCATTTTAACCTGCCCGATATATGAAGCGGGAATTTTTTCATCAAGCTGGTTCAGTGTATTTTCCGTAACTATTACGTCTTTATCGAATTCTGTGCCTATGTCTTTTATTCTTTCCATTATATCAACAGTATCACCCATTACAGTGAAATCCGATACATTTGACGAACCTATTTGTCCTATTAGCGCATTGCCTGTGTTAATTGCAATTTTTACATTGATGCTGTACTTTTGTTCAGCTTTAAAGCTTTGTTCGTCATATTCGTCAAAATTTATGTCTTTTAAGTTCAGGCTTGTATTGAATTCATCAATTTTTTGTTCTATTTCAATCGCAGCACGTATAGCATTTTCACTGTCTTTGCGGGAATGAATAGGATACCCCCAGTATACAAGAACGGAATTGCCGACAAATCTGTTTATTGTTCCGTTGTATTTAAAAATAATTTTTTCAATTGTATTAAAAACATTATTTATTAGTGAAACATATTTTTCCGGTGTAAGATCTTTTGAAATTTGCAAATTATTGTATATGTTGCAAGACATAACAGTAACCTGCTGTACGGAAGATTTTAAGTTTAGCCTGTGCGGTTTGTTAACAAGCTGTTTTAATACGTTTTCCGAAACCAGATTGCCGAAAATGCGCTCAATTTTCTTTTTCTTTTTAAGTTCGTGATGTACTTTTAAAACAAAAGATATTAAAAATATTGAACATATCCAGTATAACGGCAGCGCCATATCTATAATGATTCTGAATCTTGGATGACAAAACAGTAAAATACTTAAAAGTATGTAAGTAATTATTATTAGAACACCATTGATAAACGCCAGTGTCGTATTTGTTGCAATAAGCATTACAAATACAATACCAAGACAGAATACGCATGTTATTATATTGCCTTTGTATGGCGTTATTTTCTTTAAAAATGGCTTTTTCTGCGTATTTGTTATATCAGAGTCATTCAAATAATTGTCAATAATCGTTGCTTTTATCTGTGCATCGGTTAAATCTTTTGCAACAGGCGTGTTGTGAGTTTCAGTAGCAGTATGAGTCTGTGTGATAATTATGATTTTGTCCTGAAAATAGCTCAGAGGATATTTTACTTTTTCATATTCAAAATAGTTTGTTCCTCTTACCATACTGAGGAGAATCGAGTTTATCGGAATATCCATATAAGCATTGCCGTGTGCGTGCCAGTTTATAAATACCTGACCGTTATCATCAAGTCTTATTCTGTGTTTTCCGACTTTTAATATATTGTTTTCAATAGGAATTTCTTCAGCAAGTTTGCCGATGCCTTCTTTTTTCATAACAGCAGCAAGACCGAGTGAAGGAATGTAGTATTCTTTATTCCCTTTTATCAACTTGTATACGGGCTGGGAGTATCTTACGTTTTCTTCTCTGTTTTTAGAGGTTACAAGGTTTGTTACACCCATAGTTGTACTGTTTGTAAATATATTAGGTATAGGCGTATGCGAATAATAAGCTATATTTTTATCCAGCGTTTTGTTGTCTATGTACATATTAAGGGTGTTGCTGGCAGGATTGTACGGGTTTGCAAAATTGTCTAAAATCTTGGCTGGATCAATATTTTCTGTTTCAGAATAAGGGGTTCTTAGTGCTGTTGACAGAATTATATTGTCGTAATATGCCAGCGTATTTGCCAGTATCATATCAGGTGATGTGTAATTTCTTGATAATTCTTCGTAATTCGAAAAATTTAAGTCAACTATCAGTACTCTGGGATTTTGTTTCTCTAAGAAATTAATTACTTTTGCCCAGACTTCTCTTGACCATGGCCAGTGTGTAAGATTTAACTCCGAAGAATGAGCCGCTTCATACTGGGTTAAGTCATTTACCGAAAGAATAACAATGTTCTGATCTGCATTTGCAAATTTATGAGAATACAAGCCCCCATCAGTGCTTAGAGTGCTTCTAAAATCTATAAATTTATCTTCAAAGTAGTTAAAAACGTCTTTGAAAAAATAAGCAAACACGGATAACAGAATAATTAATATAACAGTTATTGTTATTTTTAATTTATTTATATACTCAACTTTAAAATTCATAGGGGTATTATAATTAATATTTTTTTCTTTAGCAATGAAAAAATATCAGATATTTTTATAAACTTTTGTAAATTTTTTGAAATTTGAAATAAAATCTCGAATATACCTGTTGACGAGCAATTTTGTTTAATATAAGGTTATAAATACACTAGCTGGCAATGCGCAGAAATGTGCGTTTTATCTTAAAATCCGCCCATCACAGCGCCCCAGCAATATAACCGAACAAGTAAGTATAAAGGAAGTATAACAAATGAGTACAGCTCAAAGACAAAGAATCAGAGTTTGCTTAAAAGCATATGATCATAAACTTATTGATGTGTCAGCTGAAAAAATTGTTGAAACAGCAAAAAGAACTGATGCAAAGGTTGCAGGTCCTATTCCTCTTCCTACAAAAAGAAGATTGTATTGCGTTTTAAGATCACCTCACGTTGACAAAAAGTCAAGAGAACATTTTGAAATGAGAATCCACAAAAGAATCATTGATATTTATGATCCTACTCAACAAACAACAGAAGAGTTGAGCCGTATGGATTTACCTGCCGGTGTAGATATCGAAGTAAAATTATAATTCGATCGGCAAACGAAACATTTAACACATTAACAATTGAATAAGATTGAATGTGATCTACGGTCCGTAACAAAAGGGAAGCGGCAGGGACATCCGCTCAAAGTAACACAAGTAGCGCTCACAAGGAGAAAGGTAGAAAATGACTACAAACGCTAAATGCGCGTCTAAATCAAAAAACAGATTAGGCGTTGTCGGTAAAAAATTAGGAATGACACAGGTCTTTGATGAACAAGGGCTTGCAATTCCTGTAACAGTTATCAAAGTTGATCCGTTAACAGTTACTCAAGTTAAGACAGTTGATTCTGACGGATATAACGCAATTCAGGTTGGTTTTGAACCTGCTAAAGAAAAACATTTGACTAAAGCTCAAATCGGTCACTTTGCGAAAAACGGACTTGATAACTTCAGAAATTTGCAGGAATTCAGAGTTGAAAACTCTGCTGAATATAAAGTTGGACAACAGATTGACTTATCAGTTCTTGAAAATGTAGAAAAAGTTGATGTAACAGGTAAGTCTGTCGGTAAAGGTTTCCAGGGTACTGTTAAAAGATGGAACTTCTCAAGAGGTCCTATGGGACACGGTTCTAAAAACCACAGAGAACCAGGTTCTATCGGTGCCGGTACTACTCCGAGCCGCGTAATTAAAGGCAAAAGAATGGCCGGAAACATGGGAAATGAAAGAGTAACTATTACTAAATTAAAAGTTGTTCAAATCGATAAAGAAAGCAACTTGCTTTTGGTAAAAGGTTCTGTACCTGGACCGGAAGGCAAAATGGTTACAGTAATCCCTTCAAGAGTTAAATGGAACTAGCCAGTTTAATTCTTAATCATAACAAATTCAATTGAGGTTAAAGAAAAATGACAAAAGAAGTTTCAATACTAAATACAAAAGGAAGTGCAGTCGGACAAATCGCTCTTGACGAAAAAGTCTTTGGCGTAGAACCGAACCTGCATGTAATGCACCTTGCTTTGAGACGTCAATTAAATAACGGCAGAGCAGGTACAGCATGTACAAAAACTAGAGCAGAAGTATCAGGCGGCGGTAAAAAACCCTGGAAACAAAAAGGTACAGGTAGAGCAAGAGCTGGTTCTTTGAGATCTCCATTGTTTGCTGGCGGTGGCGTTATCTTTGGACCCAAACCCAGAGATTACAGCTTCTCTATGCCGCAGAAAGCAAGAAGATTGGCTCTTAAATCTGCATTATCAGCTAGAATTGACAATACTGTTTTAGTTAAAGATTTTTCAGAAATCAACGAACCTAAAACTAAGTTGATGGCAGAAACTCTTAAGGCTCTTAAAGTTGAAGGTAAAGTTTTAATTATTGCTGATGTTAAAGCAGCAGAAAATGCTTACCTTGAATTGAGCGCAAGAAATTTACCGAATGTAAGAATTATTTTACCTTCTAACTTGAACGTTAAAGACTTGTTGGAAGCGGATAACGTAATTATTACAGAAGCAGCAATAAAAGAAATTACTGAAAGGTTATCTAAATAATGAGCAGCATGAAAAATAACACAGAAAGACTGTACGACATCATTAAAAGACCTATCATTACAGAAAAGTCTATGGAAGCAACAACTTTGCAGCAGTATACTTTTGAAGTTGTAAAAGACGCTACAAAAGTTGAAATTGCTCAGGCTGTCGAACTGGCTTTCCCGGGCAGAAAAGTAAAAAGCGTAAACACTGTGTATATGCCTTCTAAAGCAAAAAGAGTCGGCTATAGCGCAGGCAGAACGCAATCTGGTAAAAAAGCCATCGTAACTATCGAAGGCGAACCGATTCAAGAATTAATCGGTGCTTAATCGACAAGGCTAAACTAAGCTTTGCCGGTCAAAAGTAATAAGAAGTTAAAGTAACAGACATAGTGGTGGATATCATTCCGATGACTATGTAACCCTAAAGAAACAGGAGCAAAAGAAAAATGGGTATAAAAGTAATAAATCCTACTTCACCTGGACAAAGAGGTATGACAAAGAGTGATTTTGCTGAAATCACTGCTTCAAAACCCGAAAAATCCTTGTTGAAGCCAATAAGAAAAACAGCAGGAAGAAATAATACAGGTAGAATTACATGTCGTCATAAAGGCGGCGGTGTAAAAAAAGCATACCGTGTTATTGATTTTAAACGTGAAAAATTCGGTGTACCTGCTACAGTTAAAACTATTGAATACGATCCGAACAGAAACGTAAGAATTTCATTGGTATTCTACGCTGATGGTGAAAAAAGATATATCTTAACCCCTCAGGGATTGAATGTCGGTGATGTAATCGTTTCAGGTCCTAACGCTGATATCATTACAGGTAATGCTTTACCTTTGGAATTGATTCCGTTAGGTACAATGGTACACAACGTAGAAATGATTCCCGGACGCGGTGCAAAATTAGTCAGAACAGCAGGTGCTGCTGCACAGTTGATGGCTAAAGAAGGCAACTACGTTACTATCAAATTACCGAGCTCAGAAATGAGAATGATAAGAAAAGAATGTTTGGCTACAGTAGGTGTTTTAGGTAACGCTGAACAGAAAAACATGAAAATCGGTAAAGCAGGTAGAAAAAGATACATGGGTATCAGACCTACAGTACGCGGTGTAACAATGAACCCTTGCGATCACCCTCACGGTGGTGGTGAAGGTAAAACAGGTCCCGGCGGACACCCGAAAACTCCATGGGGCAAACCGGCTCTTGGTTACAAAACTAGAAAATCTAATAAACATTCTGACAAGTATATTGTTAGAGGCAGAAAACGTTAATAAGTAAGGAGATAATGAATGGCTCGTTCGCTAAAAAAAGGTCCATTTGTACAAGAATCACTTCAGAAGAAAATCGCTAAGATGAACGAAGCTGGAGAGAAAAAAGTAATTAAAACTTGGTCTAGAGCATCAATGATTGTACCTGATATGTTGGGTCACACAATTGCTGTTCACAATGGTAAAAGCCATGTACCGGTTTATGTTACAGAACAAATGGTTGGTCATAAATTAGGTGAATTTGCACCTACTAGGTTATTCAGAGGCCATGCAGGTCAAGATAAAACAGCTAAAAGGAAGTAAATTATGCAAGAATCAATGGCAAGACAAACAAATATAAGCATGCCTGCTCGTAAATTACGCAGAGTAATTAACGAATTGCGCGGCAAGTCTGCTTTAGAAGCAGCTAAAATCTTAAAATTTATGCCATACTTCGCAGCAAGAGTTGTTGAAAAAAACTTGGTTGCAGCAATTGCTAACGCTAATGAAAAATTTGGTGCAAGTGCTGAAGACCTTAAAATTTCAGAAATTTTCGCTGACGAAAGTGCGACATACAAGAGAGGTAAACCGAGAGCTCAAGGCAGAATCTACAGAAGACTCAAAAGAACTTCTCATTTAACAGTTAAATTAGCAAGTAGTAAGAATTAAGGAGGCTGACCTTGGGACAAAAGACACATCCAAAAGGATTCAGAGTAGGTATAATCGAACCTTGGGAAAGCACATGGTATGCTAAGAGAAAAGATTATCCCGAATTCGTTAAAGAAGACGATAAATTAAGAAAATATATCAAGAAAAGATTGTATGCTGCAGGCATTTCAAAAATCTTAATCGATAGAAAAGCACAAAATCTCAATATTACTGTTGTTACAGCAAAACCCGGTATTGTTGTCGGCAGAGGCGGACAAGGTATCGAAGAATTGAGAGCTGACGTAGCAAAACTTGTTAAAAGAACAGTTTCAATCGATGTAGTTGAAGTAGCAAGAACAGATGCTGATGCTCAGTTGGTTTCTGAATCAATCGCTCTTCAATTAGAAAAACGTATCGCTTTCAGAAGAGCAATGAAGCAGGCTATCCAAAGAACAATGAGATCAGGCGTTCAAGGTATAAAAATTATGGTATCGGGACGTTTGGGCGGTGCTGAAATTGCCAGAAGCGAATGGGTAAAAGAAGGCAGAATCCCTCTTCAAACACTCAGAGCTGATGTTGATTACGGCTTTGCTGAAGCAGATACAATCATGGGTAAAATCGGCGTAAAAGTTTGGATTTTCAAAGGCAACTTAATGCCCGGTGAAAAAGCTGATATGAATATCAAAGCTAAAAAAGCCGGAAACCATGAAGAAAAACAATTGGGCGGAAGAAGAAGAAAAAGAGCTTCTGAATCTGCAGAGTAAAATTAAGTTAATAATACAAAATAATAATTAGGAGCGACACTAAAATGTTAATGCCCAAAAAAACTAAATATCGTAAAAAAATGAAAGGCAGAATGAAAGGCCATGAAACAAGAGGTACTAAACTCGAATTTGGTAACTACGGTCTTATCGCCTGTGATCCTGCCTGGATTACATCAAGACAAATAGAAGCCGCAAGACGTGCTATGACACGTAACATCAAAAGAGGCGGTAATGTTTGGATTAAAATATTCCCGGATAAACCTATTACGGCAAAACCTGCTGAAACTCGTATGGGTAAAGGTAAAGGCAACCCTGAATACTGGGTAGCTGTAGTTAAACCGGGCAGAGTTCTCTTTGAACTGGAATTTGCTCAAAGAGATGTTGCTATCGAATCACTTAAATTAGCAGCTCAAAAGCTTCCTATCAAAGTTAAAATTATTGAAAAAGATGCTCAAGAAGCTTAATTGAAGTGAATAATTACCAATCGTAATTAAAGGAAAAAACAATGAAATTACAAGAATTAAAAGAAAAGACAATAGATGAGCTCAATGCTTTGATTGTTGACACAAAAAAGCAGCTGCTTGATTTAAGAATGCAAAAATCTTTGCAGAAACTTGAAAATACAGCTCAAATTCGTCAGCTAAAAACTGTTGTAGCTCAGGCTAAGACATTAATTAAAGAAAAGTCAGAGGTAAAGTAAGATGCCGAAGAAAGAAAAACAAGGTGTTGTAGTAAGCAACAAAATGGATAAAACAGCTGTTGTTAAAGTAGCTGAATACAATAAACACCCTAAATATCACAAAATCATTGAAACTCACAAAAATTACAAAGCTCACGATGCTGAAAACAATTGCGGCGAAGGTGATGTTGTAAGAATTGTGGAATCAAAACCGATTTCAGGTGATAAAAGATGGGTTGTGGCTGAAATTGTTGAAAAAGCAAGATAATTTCAGGTTTGTGAAGCCTGATGTGGTTCATGAATTTGAAGCACAAAGGGTGTCACTGTTCCAATCCGCCATACAAATCTCTATTTGTCAGGCAGATAAAATAAAAAATAAATTTCTGAAAAAATAAGAAATAAAGGATAAAAGACAATGATACAACAAGAAACCAGATTAGTCGTAGCCGACAACACAGGTGCAAAAGAACTTCTTTGCATTCGTGTAATGGGCAGCTCAAACAAAAAGTTTGCTCACGTTGGTGACGTAATTGTAGCAACAGTTAAGGATGCTACACCTAATATGGCTGTAAAAAAATCTGATGTTGTTAAGGCTGTTGTTGTCAGAACTAAAGCTGACATAAAACGTGCTGACGGCTCTGTTATCAGATTTGACGAAAACGCAGCTGTTATTATTAACAAAGACGGCAACCCGAGAGGAACCCGTGTATTTGGACCTGTTGCAAGAGAATTAAGAGATAAAAACTTTATGAAGATTATCTCTCTTGCTCCGGAAGTTATTTAAGGTGTGTGAAACCCGTCGGGCTCGAGAACTCGAAACCCAGAGGGTGTAACCGTTTCAAGCCGCCGTTGTGACGGAGCGAAAGCGAAGGAACGAACAAATCTTTGATTTGATAGGCGGATAAACAACTTAATTAAGGAAAGAACAATGAAGAATAAGAAAAAAACAATAGAAAAACATGATTTGCACGTAAAGGCTGGTGACCGTGTTATCTTAACATCAGGTAAAGATAAAGGTAAAATCGGCAACGTTAAAAAAATCATTGCATCTGAAAACAAAGTAATTGTTGAAGGTGCTAATATGATTACAAAAGCACAAAAACCTAACCCTATGGCAGGTATTCAGGGCGGATTGAATAAGATTGAAGCTCCTGTTGATTCTTCCAAGGTTATGATTTACTGCTCTTCTTGCGAAAAAGCAACAAGAATCAAACATGATATTGTTGACGGCAAGAAAGTTCGTGTTTGCAAAAAATGCGGCGAGCAAATTGATGCCTAATTAAAGGTGTCACTGTATTAGTTTGAGTATGGGTGCCTTATTTGCGCACAAATATTATGTTTGTACTAAAATGAAGGTACATTCTACGAAAAGGAAAGAAAAATGACAACAATAACAAAAGACTTAAAAGTAAGATACGAAGAAGAAGTTAAAGAAGCTTTGAAATCCCAGTTTGGTTATGAAAATGTTAACCAGATTCCTAAATTAAACAAAATTGTTATCAATATGGGTGTTGGCGAAGCTTGTCACAACTCTAAACTGGCTGAAACAATCGTAAAACAATTAACTAAAATTGCAGGTCAAAAGGCTGTAATTACAAAAGCAAAACAATCAATTTCATCTTTCAAATTAAGAGAAGGTATGCCTGTTGGTTGTATGGTTACACTGCGCGGTGAAAGAATGTATGATTTCTTACAAAAACTTATCTGCGTAGTACTCCCCAGAATCCGTGACTTTAGAGGTATTTCTTCTAAAAGTTTTGACGGCAGAGGCAACTATACATTAGGTTTGAAAGAACAAACATTATTCCCTGAAATTTCTTATGATGAAGTTGATGCAGTATTTGGTATGAACATTTCTATCATTACAACTGCAAAAACTGATGAAGAAGCAAGAGCTTTGTTAGCAGAGCTTGGTATGCCGTTTAAAAAGAAATCTCATTCTTAATATATAAATTTGTTCCGGCCGCCTTGATGGAACAAACAAATCTTTGATTTGGTAGGCGGATTGATAATAAAAATAATAAAAAAAGTTAATGCAATATATTGCATAAAAAGGAGAAAATCGTGGCTAAAAAATCTATGATAGCTAAAGAACAAAGAAGAGAATTACTCGTATCAAAGGGAAAATACCCGAGAGTAAGACTCCACAACAGATGTTCTATATGCGGCCGTCCTCACGGATATCACAGAGATTTCGGTCTTTGCAGGATATGCTTGAGAAAAATGGCTCATGAAGGTTTGTTACCCGGTGTAGTTAAAGCAAGCTGGTAGTAATTGCCGCTTTTGCTTAACTATACTGCTTGACAAGTCTTAAAATATGTTCAAGTAAGTAGTTAAGGAAGATTTGTGTATTTGAGCATTTATAACAATTTGTGCAAAAATACGGGTCTTCAGAAAAGGAAAAAAATATGTTTACAGATCCTATAGCAGATATGCTGACAAGAATCAGAAACGCAAATATCGTTTCTCATACTGAAGTTGAAATGCCGTCTTCAAAATTAAAAGTTGAATTGGCTAAAGTTTTAAAAGAAGAAGGCTACATCACTGACTATACAGAAAAAGAAGTTGGTAAGTTCAAAGTTCTTGTTATTACTTTGAAATATGATGCAACAAACAAACCGGTTATTTCTAACTTGAAAAGAATTTCTAAAACAGGTTTGAGAGTGTATTCTAAGGCAAAAGATCTTCCGCAGGTATTTGGCGGTCTTGGTATTGCAATCATTTCTACCAGCAAAGGTCTTATGACTGACAGAAAAGCAAGAAAAGAAAATTTGGGCGGCGAAGTTATTTGTTACGTATGGTAACCCGATTTTTTTAATTGCCGGTTGTTTTAATATCAAATTTTAAAATTATCAAATCTGATATTGATGACCGAACTAGATTAAGTAAGATAATAATTAATAATTGGAGATAAAAAGATGTCACGTATAGGTAAAAAACCTGTTATAATTCCGGATGGCGTTGAAGTTAAAATCGACGGTCAGGTTTTGACTGCAAAAGGTCCTTTGGGCACAGAAACAGTTGAAGTTCGCCCGGAAGTTACAATGAAGTTAGAAAACAACGAAGTTATTGTTGATATTGTTAACCATGATGACAGAAAATCAAGATCATTGTGGGGCTTATCAAGAACATTAATCAACAACGCAGTAGAAGGTGTTAAACACGGATTTACTAAAAAATTGGAAATTCAGGGCGTTGGCTATAGAGCTAATATGGAAGGCTCTAACTTGAATCTTGTTTTGGGTTATTCTCACCCGATTCTTGTTACTCCTCCTGAAGGAATTAAAATTTCTGTAGAAGCTAACACTAAAATTACTGTTACAGGTTCAAATAAACAAATGGTTGGCGACGTAGCAGCAGAAATCAGAGGCAAACGTCCTCCTGAAGTTTACAAAGGAAAAGGCGTTAGATACGAAGGTGAATACGTTAGACGTAAAGCCGGTAAAACTGGTAAGAAATAATAAGACTGCTGTCGGCAAAATAATTGAGCCGTGCAAATGTCTTATCCTGAACTCGTTTCAGAATTTAATAAATATATTAATATCGAAATACAAAATAAAGCCGGCATAAGCCCTTATAGAAACTTTGAATGAAATCAAAATTCGCAGTAAGAAGGCTTCGGTGAAAGGAAAGAAAAATGATTAAAACAAGAAACAGAAAAGAACAAGTAAGAAAAAGACACCAGCGTGTAAGAACAAAAATTTCCGGTACTGCTGAATCTCCGAGATTGGCTGTATACAGAAGTACAAAACATATTTACGCTCAGTTAATTGACGACGTAAATAAAGTTACACTTTGTTCAGCTTCTTCTATTGACAAAGACTTGAGAGAAAAACTCTCTCACGGCGGAAATGTTGAAGCAGCAAAAGTTGTTGGTGAAGCTATTGCTAAAAAGGCCTTAAAAGCAGGCGTTAAAGAATGCGTTTTCGATAGAGGCGGATTCCTTTATCACGGCAGAGTTTCTGCTTTGGCTGATGCAGCAAGAGAAGCTGGCTTAGATTTTTAATTTTAATTAAAATAATAAAAAGCCCTTCCTATATGGAAGGGCTTTTATTTGGCTAAAGTCTTTAAACTTTATCGTAGATTTCAAGAGTATATCCGTTGGCTATTTCTTCTCTTGCAACGACTTTTACGGACGGCATCATTTGTGACAGCACAACGCTTGTTACCTGACGGATTTCCATAGGTACTATTACAACAATCTCATCTGCGTTTATGTTATTTTTGTCTATAACTTTATATATGTTATTTACTATTGTTTTTATTTTTGTATTATCAATTCTTATAACAGTGCTTTTGCCTGATACTTTTGATGAAAGATACTTTAGTGATTCATCGGATAGTTCAAATGCCTGAATCAAATTATTTTCATTTGCTATGCCTTTTGAAATTTGTCTTGATAAAGAATGTCTGACTCTGCTCAACAAATCTTCTTTTGTCTCTTCATCTGCAAAGTCATTAATTTTTTCAAAAATATAAACAATGTCTTTTATTGAGACACGTTCTTTTATAAGGCTTGTCAGTATGTACTTTAGCTCTGCAATAGACACAAAGTCAGGTATGATATTTTCTATAAGGTAGAGATTATTTTCGCTTACAATTTCTATATAATTGTTAATGTCATTGTAATCAAAAATTTCTTCTACATTTTTTATGCATACATATTCCAGTATTCTGCCTATTACCTGCGACGCATTTAGACCCTTTACCCAAAAATTTCTTGTTTTTTCTTCGGGTATCCAGTAAAGCACCTTTCCCGTAATAGGATCCGCATCTTTTATAATGTCTTTTGATACTTTATCAAGATTTAAGTCATCTTTAAAAAACATTAGATAGCCATTATAAACAACACCCTTGGCAGCACAAACCCCTCTTACATCAATTTCAAATTCGTTTGCCTGCAATGTTTCATCATTTTCGAATCTGACTTTGGGTATTATATAGCCGAGTTCTTCTGTGAGTTTTTGCCTGATTTTAACGGTTTCTGCAACAAGAGGTGCATCAAGATCAGGGTTTACAAGTTCTATATTTTCTTCGCTGAGTTTGATTTTAATCTTGTCTTCTCCGATTTTATCAAGCATAATTTCCGGAGATATTGTATCTGCAAGCTGCTTTCTTAATTCTTTCAGCTCTTCAATATTCTTGTACATCTCGCTGTTGAGTTCTTGTCTTTGTGTTTCATTAGTTTCATCGATAAGCGATTTGATAGTATGAATTTTTTTTCGTTTTTCTTTTATTTTGCTTTGTATATCAATACATTTTTCATACGGCTCACTTTGTGCGGAAATCATTTTTTGCATTTGAGTTTTATAGCCGTAAATGCTTTCTTCCTCATCTTCGGTTTCTGTTGAAACTTCGCATTCTTTTACAAAAATACAGTTGTAGTTGAAGCCTTCATCACCTTCAACTTCATGCATTGTATATAATTCCCACCCCAGCGAAGACATTTCATTTAAGAGAGATTCCATCTGAAAAGTATCATCACTTGGTACAGCTTTTATGCAGTATTGCATTCTTGTAGACTTCATATTTCTATAATTCCCATATTTGTTGTTTTTATTCGTCTTGGATTATTTGTGCTCAGCGAAAGTGGTTTTGCTTTACAAGAACCGCTTGCCCGCACAAAATCCGCTATACATTTCCGGTTGAGCTGTTTCTGTCGTCTTCCAGCTGTTTTATGTCAACATTGTAATCTGATTGTTCCTGATAGATGTTATTGGTATCTTGTATATCAATGTCAATGTTAACATCGCTGTCAACCATTTCTATCTCATCTTTTTTGTAGTTTTTAATTTTGCCGTCTTCTGTTTTTACGGCAATTTCATTGCTTAGAAAATGCAAAGAACAAACTCTGCCAAGACCGTCAGGTGTCATTACACCGGAGCCGATAGGAGGCATGTCTTTTGCCGCATCAATATAGTTTTTATATTCATAATTTAAACAGCAAAGCAGTCTGCCGCATGTACCGGATATTTTCCCCGGAGTGATAGGCATTCCCTGATCTTTTGCAAGCTTAATGTTAATTGAATCAAATTTTCTTAAAAATGTACAGCAACAAAAAGGTCTGCCGCATAGACCGTTTCCGCATAAAAGCGAGGTTTCATCTCTTACACCGATATGTCTGAGGTCTATTCTTACTCTTTTGAAAACCTGTGTTAAATCTTTTAAAAGTCCTCTAAAATCAACTCTTTCCGGCGCTGTGTAGTAAAAAGTGATTTTTCTTCTGTCAAATGTATACTTTGTCTGTACAAGATTCATTTGCAAATTGTGCCTTGCAACCAGCTCTTTACAGGTTTTAAATGCTTCTTCTTCTGCAAACTCTATCTCTTTTAATGTTTCGAAATCTTTTGGAGATAGTACTCTAATCAAAGGTACAGCTTCCGGCATATTAGCTTCCCATGCTTTTGCAATAAGTGGGTTTACCATAAACACTTTTGCAACTTCTTCACCCTTTTCTGTTCTGACAAGAACCATTTGCCCGTGTTCAACATGTGCTGAGTCTGCAATTTCAAGAGGGTGAAATGTATTTTTTATTAAATTAACAGCGTATTTTATCATTGTTTATCCTATAAATATTTTACTGCTATTTTATCATAAAAATTGATTCTTAACTTTGTTTAGTATAAATTTGTAGTACGCGTTATTTAAGAATAGGGAAACATGTAATGAAAACTTTTTCGCATATGAAATCGCATTATAACGAAGAATTAACAATATCAGATATTGATAAAGAAGTCACTCTTGCAGGCTGGGTTTCTGCAGTAAGAGATTTAGGCGGTATTATTTTTATAGAATTAAGGGATAAAACGGGCTTTTTTCAAGTCGTTGCAGATCCTCAGATAAATCCTCAGATTCACGATGTGTTTTCAAAATTGAAAGATGAATATGTTATTCAGGTAAAAGGTAAAATAACAAAAAGACCGCCGGAAACTTATAATCCGGATTTGAAAACAGGCGAGATAGAAATGTACCCTGCGGAAGTTACTGTTTTGTCAGAAGCAAAACTTTTGCCTTTTGAACTTTCTTCAGATGATACAAAGGAAGATATCCGTTTAAAATACAGATATCTTGATATAAGACGTCCACAAATGGCAAATAATCTGAAATTGAGACATAAAATTGTTACTGCAATAAGAAATTATCTCAATAATGCAGAATTTATGGAAGTAGAAACACCTATACTTATCAATACTACACCTGAGGGTGCAAGAGACTATCTGGTACCAAGCCGTGTTCAGGAGGGTAAGTTCTATGCACTGCCTCAGTCTCCTCAGATTTTTAAACAGTTATTGATGGTTGGCGGTATTGAAAAATACTATCAGATAGCAAAATGTTTCCGTGATGAAGACCTGAGAGCAGACAGACAGCCTGAATTTACTCAGGTTGATATGGAAATGTCTTTTGCCACACAGGATGATGTTATTGAACTTACAGAAGGCTTATTAGCGGAAGCATTTAAGGCTGCAGGCGTTGATATCAAGCCTCCGTTTACAAGAATTACATGGCAGGAAGCCATGGACAGATTCGGCTCTGACAAACCTGATGCACGTTTTGGTCTGGAATTGTTTGATATATCTGATATTATGATGGAATCTACTTTTGAGCCTGTTAAAGAAACTCTTAAAAACGGCGGTATTGCAAAAGCTATTAAGATTCCCGGAATTGCAGGATATTCCAGAAAAGAAATGGACGATGTCCGTTCCATGGCAATTTCTTTCGGTGCTAAAGGTATTGCCTGGATTACATATATGGAAGACGGCACTGTTAAGTCTCCTATACTGAAATTTTTAACAGAAGAACAAATAGAAACACTTAAGGTTAAAGCTGATGCAAAACCTGGCGATATTGTTTTCTTTGTTGCTGATGACAAAAAGACAACTTATGATGTAATGGGCAGATTCAGATTGTTCTTTGGCGAGAAACTGGGTCTGATAGATGAAAATAAACACGCACTTTTATGGGTTGTTGACTTCCCGATGTTTGAATACAGCAAAGAATTTGACAGGGTAATGGCTATGCACCATCCGTTTACATCGCCTAATCTTGATGATGTAGACAAGATGAAAACAGAACCTCTCAGTGTTCGTTCTGTTGCGTATGATATTGTTTATAACGGTACAGAGCTGGGCGGCGGATCTGTTAGAATTCATTCACCGGAAGTACAAAGAAAAGTCTTTGATGCTCTCGGGTTAACGGAAGATGAAATTCAGCAGAAATTCGGCTTTATGTTAACGGCATTCCAATACGGTACACCTCCTCATGCCGGTCTTGCTATAGGTTTAGACAGACTTGTCGCTTTGTTGACTCACAATACTTCCATAAGAGAAGTTATTGCATTCCCGAAAAACTCTGCTGCTAAATGTCTTATGACAAATGCTCCGACATACGCTTCTGAGGAACAGTTGATGGAATTGCATTTGAAATCTACTGTAAGACATGATGCAAAAGTGTAATTAATATGAAATAAAATTAAAAAGCCAGACAGAATTATTTAATCAAATAAAAGTAGCTGTTTGGCTTTTATTTTTAAATAATTAAAATAAATTTTAAACTTTATAATTCTTTACAAATCCTGAAAATCAATGATACTGCCTAATAGCATGGCGTGGCGAAAAGTCAGGATACTAAAGTTTTTTGCGCCATATCTGATATCTGTAACGTAATTAACAGATAGAAAGGTGTGGTGTGTGTATGTCATTTTTTAACAAAAGAGTTGATGTAAGCGAGGGCGGAAAATATGACGCAACAAAAGTTTCTGATTCGGGTTTGAGTCAGGAGGAGCTTGAGGCATTAAAAAAGGAATTAAAAGCTTTAGATATTTTTAATACGGATGGCAAAGCGGGTTTGAGCAAGGATGTGCTGACGGAAGCATTAGCAATGTATTCCAAATTTGCCGGTTAACGCAGGCAGTATGAATGAGCTGATTGCTTCTTTAAAGATTCCTGTTGTTGATAATCAAGTTTAAAATAAATTCATTCCTTATATGCCCGAAGAGATATTTCTTCTTTATAGGAAATATTTTCTTCGGGTTTTCTTTTATCAGTATATTCTTTTATTTGCTTATTTTATTTTAAATCTGAATACCACGGTTTGTTAGGGCATATCTTTATATCTTGTAATTATGGGAAAACCTAATAATTTGTATTGATATTTCTTTTTATATGGCGACATTGTTACTGATTTTGTCAAAATTCCGAGATAGTTACGCTTTTTATATTCACAGCCCTTTTCACAAAATTCTTTTACTTCCGGTCTCATTGTTGAAAGATCTGATTTGTTAAGAAGTTTGTTTTCATATATACGGGTACGTTTTGTATAGTCGCCTATTTTTGATTTTTGTTTTATCGTGTTTGTATTGTGCCAGCGGTAATAAAAAAGTATTTCGTCTATATACTTCATTTTTGCATATTTAGAAATCTGAAGCATTAGCCAGTAATCTTCAAGCGGTGCTTCTTTTGTAAATAATCCTATCTTTTCAAATATTGATTTTCTTATTAAATAACCGTTAGGTATATAATTTCTCGGATAAATTGTGTTATAAGTGCCAAAATATTCCTGAGTAAAGTCAAGGTTTTGAGTTTTTTGCAAAAAATCTGCAAATGTTATATATTTAGCTTTATTTTTATCATAGACAATATTTCTCTTTTTGTCCCAGTAACAGATTTTTGAATTCGAATCAATAATCGCATCATCGCCAACACAAAGGGCATAGTCGGGATTTTGTGAAAGAAATGCCTGTAGTTTTTCTATAGCATCCGGAGCTGCCTTGTCATCGGATGCAATAAAATAGATATATTCTCCCTGAGCTTTTTTCAGATGCCTGTTATTTGTATAGCAGGTGCCGTGATTTTCCTGTGTTTCGAATACAACATTTACAAATCTTTTCTCGCAAGCATCTTTCATTTCACAAATTTTTTGCCATGTAGCATCTTTAGAACCGTCATCTATAACAATCAATTCAATATTCTGATAAGTTTGATTAATGATAGATTGTATGGTTTCTTGTATATAATTTTCATGATTGTATGCTGATATTTTGACTGTTACTGTGTTATTCATATTTGTTAGCTTCTTTCTATTCAATACGATTTTTTCCAATTGCTATTTGTATACGTATGCCGCAAATATATAATTTGACGTACAGAAATGTATTAATTTGTGGAAAAATAACAATGGCTAAACCCTTTTTTAGTTTATCAAACATTAAACATCCGAATTTTGTCATAAACAGTGATGGATTATAGTTAATAAAATCCAGAAAATCCCAGGCTTGTGTAGTCGTTGTGTAATCCTTTTTAGTTATTTCTCTTGCATAATGATAAATTTTTATACAATTTTCTTCGATTATTTCATCTTTAGCACAGGAAAAAGATAGCACTCTTAAATGAAATGTTTTATTTGGAAATATTTCATTTAGTGTATTAATTAAATATCTGCAAGGTTCAATATTTACATAGAAATTAGTACTTAAAATTAATAAAATTTTATTAGATTTATTGATAAATTCGATTAATCTTTTGGCTCTTTTATCAAATTTATTTTTTACTCTATTGTATTCATTTATATTGTCAATTGGTTTAACAAAATGGTTTACAAAATAATATTCGGTTTTCAGGTCCTTATATTGTATTTTATCTTTATGGTCTATACTGTATTTATCAGGAGCCAATTCTTCAAGATTTTCTTTTAACAAAAAAGTTTTAAAATTATTTTTAAAACCTTCAGCTAATTTATATAAAGCAGAATCATTCACTATATATGTCCAGTCAAAAGGAAGTGAAAATTTTCTTAAACCCTTATATTGAAGATTATGTGCTGCTGCACAATTTCCCCCAACAGAAAATACCAAATCATAGTTTTGATTATTATCCATTGTTTATAACCTCGACAACTTTTTCTGCTTCTTCATCAGTTAAAACAGGACTCATTGGCAGAGACAATACTTCTTTGTGTATTTGTTCCGTAATCGGAAAAGACAAATGGCTCCATTCTTTGTAACATTCCTGTTTGTGAGGAGGTACTGGGTAATGAATATTTGTTTGTATTTCATTTTTCTCAAGGTATTTTTGCAGTTTGTCTCTGTTTTTTGTTCTTATTGCAAATATGTGCCATACGTGAGAATCTTCGTTGTATGTGTCGGGGAGAATAATTTCTTTATTTTTGATGTTTTCTCTATAGTATTTTGCAATTTGTCTTCGTCTTTTATTGTCTTCATCCAGATATTTTAACTTTACATCCAATACGGCGGCCTGTATTTCGTCAAGGCGAGAATTTACGCCTTTAAAAATATGATGATATTTATAATCAGAACCGTAATTTGCTATAGCTCTGATTTTAAATGCAAGTTCGTCATCATTAGTTGTTACACATCCCCCGTCACCCAGACATCCCAGATTTTTACCGGGATAAAAGGAAAAACCGCTTGCATCACCCAGATTACCGGTTTTTTTATTCTGATAAATTGCGCCGTGCGCTTGCGCGGAATCTTCTATAATTTTAAGATTATGTTTTTTAGCTATTTGCCATATTTTTTCCATTTGTACAGCTTGACCGTATAGATGTACAACCATTATAGCTTTAGTTTTGCTTGTAATTTTTTCTTCTATTAAATCAGGATTAATATTGTATGTGGTTATGTCCGGTTCAACAAGCACCGGCGTACAGCCGTTTTGGGTAATTGCTAATATAGATGCAATATAAGTATTGGCCGGTACAATGATTTCATCTCCCGTACCAAAACCGTATCCTTTTATTATCAAGCTCAATGCCTCAAGCCCGTTTGCACACCCTATACAGTGTTTTGCGCCGCAATATGCGGCAAAATTTTTTTCAAATGTCTTGTCCTGTTCACCCAGAAGGTACCAGCCGGAATCCAAGACCTGTTTTATTCTGTCATCTGTTTCTTTTCTAAAACGTTCATTGATTTTATGTAAATCCAAAAATTTTATCATAAAGATATTCTCCGATTCATAATTGCTGCTATAATATTAATTTTTGTTTTCGATAGATCTTATTTTCCGTGCGGGTACGCCGGCATATATACAAAATTCTTCCGCATCATGCAGTACGACTGCACCGGCGCCTATTATAGAACCTCTTTTTATAGTTACTCCAGGCATTATTATACTCCCGGCGCCAATCCATACGTCATCTTGTATTTTGATAGTCGCTTTTTCCTTTATCAAATTATTTTTGACGTATTCATTATTTTGCAAAGTTTCTGAATTATTGGGTCTGCTGTTTGGTAAAAAAGTTACATTAGGACCGATAGATACATTTTCCCCTATTATGACACTCGGGCTAAAATCGTCATTTGGTGTAAAATTTAAACCCGGGCTGGCAAAAGAATTTTCCCCCAGAATAAAACCAAGTCGCTTTAAATACAATTTTCGCACAACAGCGCTCGGATAAATAAATGCAATAGATTTGACAAGTCTTATGGGCATTATACTTGCATTTTTTTGTAGAAAATTATTTATAAAATTATCAAGAAAAACTAAAAGACGTAATATCAAAATTTTCTCCATTTTAATTTAGTATAGATTCTTCACAAGCTGTAAATTCATAAGTTTCATATCGTCTTGTAAAGACTGTACCGTATTTTATCTTATAATCAGGCTTAATATTTTTTTTGTCAATGAGATTTATTTCGTCAGTTATTAAATCGGCTCCCGCTCTAACGGAGTATTCTGTTCCTGCCGAAAAACGCGGATTGATTTCTATTAAGTTAAGCTTATTATTTTGCAGAATAAATTCAACGTTTCCTACTCCATTATATTTTATTATTTCGGCTATCTTTTTTACCGTATTTTCTATATAAGCATCTTTGAATATTTTTACAACAGTTCCGCAGCCGTTTTTATTTCTTGCCAGCTCCTCTCTCGGTATTGCAAAAAACGTTCCCGTATCAGCATCGTTTATAAAGTCTACTGTTATAAATTTACCCTCAAGAAAATTTTGAACAATATATTCGTTTTCATTTGTACATTCTGATTTAATATAATCAAAGCATTGCTGATTTGTTACTTTAAAACAACCCATGCTTGCTCGTCCCGATATCGGTTTTACAAAAAATGGATATCTGCCGGAATTGACAAAATCGGATAATCTATAAGTCTCAACATATATTTCGGGAATTTCTTTTTTGATTAATTCAAAAGTTTTATATTTGTTTCTGCAAATCTCAACACAATCGATATCCGGTGTACAAATTTTTGTCCCTATATTTAAAAATTTATCCCTGTTTTTGCTGAGATAAAAAACTTCTTCATCTATTATGGGAATAACATATTCAATTGCTTCCCCTTTACATATTTCAAAAATTTCTTTTTCATACTGTTCTATTTCCAATATGCTTGAGACTTTATAAAATTTATCTACTTCTTTTGACGCCTGGATAAAAAATGAATCATTTATATCGGTACCTATCACAAAATTATTATTTTTCTTTAAAAAGTTTGCAATAAACGTACTATTTAACGTTCCCAGTGCCGTAACTAATATTCTCATTTATTCCTCTTATTTAATCAACAGCTATAAATCTTTTTATATACTTGTTTATTACGATGTTTTCCTTTTGCTTCAATAAATTTAGATTCTGTTTTGTAAAAATAAATAAAAACAAAACTTATTAATTATTTTTGTTTTTATTTAATATGATATATCTAAAAAACAGTATATTGTTATTTATTCTGTCTTTTAGTTTGAAATAAAACTTGTTTTTAATATGAGCAAGAATATTGTTATACCCTTCTTCAAACATGGATTTAATGTTTTTTGCGTCATCTTCAGTGAAACTTTGGTAATTTTTATAAAACTTCTTTTTTAAACGGAAATATTTGTGTATAGTTAATTTCAAACATTTCTTTAATAAGGATTTCTCAAATTTATTGTTTTCAAGAAATGTATATAATTGTTCATCACATTTAAATATATCAAATCTTCTTACTGAAATTGCTTTTGTGATAGATGAATCTATTTGGTAATAGTAATATGTGCCTTCACAAAAGGCTATTTTATTTGCGTTATATACAAAAACTCTCGATGAAAATTCATCACCGTTCATTCCTTCTTCATAGAATTTAAACTTTTTAATTATATCTGTTTTGTACAACGCGAAAAGACTGATTTGCCAATCAATACTTTTTGCAACCGCATCATAGTTTGTTAGTATTATTGAACGATTTATTAGAGGATCATCATCATTTTTAAATTTTGAGGTTCCTATCATATAATAATTTTTTTGCGGTTTGTTTGGATGATAAAAGTAAGTATCCGGAATAACAATATCCGCATTAGTTTCTTCCTGTCTATTTATAGCTTTTTCAAGCAAATCCGAAGAAAATTTGTCATCATGACCACAAAATATAGTAAAATCACCTTGTATATGCGGAAGAATAAAATTTGCTGATTTTGCAAAATTACCGCCATTACTTTTTGTAAAAACTTTTATTCTTTTATCTTTTTGTGCGTATTCTCTTAATATATTCAAAGTGTTATCTTTGCTGCCGTCATCAACGCATATACATTCCCAATGTGTATAAGTCTGAGCAATAATACTATCAAGTGTATTATTTATAAATTTTTCGGAATTATAACAGGATATTAATATGGAAATCATTGTACTCATTTTTTATCAATCTAATCCGGAAGAAAAAATTTAGCATATTCGCTTCCAGAATAATTTTCCTCTTTACTTTTTGTGTACCAGTCATAAGATTTTGCGATGTGTCCCAAATCAAGTGCTCTATGACCGTTTTTTGCTAAATCATAGGCCAGTACGGTTGCTGTTGGCCCCAAAATTATAATCTTTAAAGATTTTAAGTCTGTTTTTAACGTCTTTTCTAATATTTCATTGTATTGAGAAAATGCATTCTTGCTTGGTGCATATAGATAGTCAATGCTTTTTGCATTATCAAAAATATTAGACTCTATATCTTTAAATATATTATTTCCGCATACTATTGTAATGTCCTTATTTTCCCATATTTCTCTAATTTTGCTGAAATAATAATCATAATCTAAATTTTTGTATAATATATTTAACTGTGTAAATGTTGAATCATAATATATTTTATTGTGATTAAAAAATTTTTCTAATATATCCTTATTTTCTATATGAAATTCTCTGATCCAATTCTTTATTATTAAACTATAATCTTCTAAAGAGCTTGCTAAATGGGATTGTGCTCCTATCAAAATATTTTCTTCATCGGATACAAAAATTTCGATTAAACGCTGTTGCAATCTCTCATCAGCTTTTTGAAAAGGTATACTTTTACCTTCCATCAATAAAAATTCGCCGTCTCCGAAACGGCAAATACTATCATTTGAACAGATTAGTTGCTCAATAGTATCAAATGGTTTTTTAATTTTTGGTATAAATGTATTTTGAAAATCATCCTGTAATTCATATTTTAAATGTTCTATTGCATAAGAATTCGTGTTAGAAAGTTTTACAATATCTTTTATTCTGTATTTAAAAAGATATTGTATATTGCTTAAAAATGTACTGATAGAAAAATTTTTATTGATTTTATTAATTTGTGAGTTTTGCTGCATACAAAAATCCTATTTTTTTATTCGTGTCAGATACTTGTTTTCTTACAATAAAACCATTATTTGTTAATCTTTCAATGAGTTCATCAGGTTCATTAAAATGATATTCAAGCATTATTAAATTAAAGTTTTCAAGATAACGATTTTCATCCAGAGATTTTATAATCTCAAACTCAGCACCTTCTGTGTCTATTTTTAAAATTACTTTTTCATTTGTCTTTTTATTTAATATTTCGGATATTGCGTGATAGGCATCTTCTATTGTTACTGTCTCAACAGAATCTGTGTTTTTACAGTTATCTTTATTTAAATTAAAAACATCAAAAGTAGTAGACATGCACCCTGATGATTTTTCTTCGTACGGAATTTCTAAAATTTTATTGTCATATCCCAAACCATAGTTAAATAATTTAATTTTATGTTCTAGTCGCGGGTTAAGATGTATGTTTTCTAAAGCCTTTTTATATGTAGGGATAAACGGTTCAAAAGCGTAGACCTGCTTTACGTTATGTTTGTTGGCAAAATACAATGTAGATGCGGCCATATTTACTCCAACATCAAAAACTACAATTGATTCTGACTTGTTTGTATAAAATGAATATTCCTCAATAAAGAATATTTCCAAAAATTCAGACAGTGTTGTAAGAGCTGATGCTCCTTCATATTTTAGTGTGATTCCTGTCGGAGTCTCTAATAGATGATTTTTTTTATCTATGATAAAACCGCTGCTTTTTAATTTCTTTTCAGATTTTTTTACATATTTCTTCAACTTGAAATACTGTCTTATATCTTTTATTCTCATTAATTTCTCCTGTTTTATTAGAAAAAGTAATATTAGTGTATTTTAAATTTTGCAGATTTTTTAGTTTGAATACAAGAAATTGGCTGGATCATTTATTAACTTCATTTAAAAACTCATCATAATCTCTTATATATTCTTTTTCGTCGTAATAGTCGCTTGCTAGCACCATAAGCTTGCATCCGTAAGAAAAATGCCGCATTTCTCTCCACATATTTTTGCCTATATACAGTCCGATATCAGGTCTGTTTAGCCAGACGGTTTCTCTTGTTTTTCCGTCATCAAGTACAAATTGACATGCACCATCCATAGCGACAATAATTTGCTCCATATTTTTGTGAGCGTGTTTGCCTCTGTCTTGATCAGGTAGGGTATCAAAAATATAGTAAACTCTCTTTATCTCAAAGGGGATATTTCTGTTGCTCTCAAGAGAAATTAATTTTCCTCTTGCGTCACCAAATACTTTCATCTCAATAAGTTTGTAATTCATTTTTATCCCCGAAGTTTTATCCTCTTTTAAGTCTATATCAAAAGAGTTTTGAGTACATTTACTATAGCGTTTTTTTTACATAACTTAATCCCCAAATTAACGTAAAATTCTGACAGATTAGACTGAGCGGGCGTAAGCCTGTGACTTTAAATTTGGAAGCGTTCGAATCTTCTGTTGATATAAACAATAAAAAATGCGTCTGATGCGATTCGAACGCATGACCTATCCCTTAAAAGGGGAGTGCTCTACCTGCTGAGCTACAGACGCATTTTTTTTATTAAATTTTCATTATGTTTCGGTTTGCTTATCTAATGTAACAAGAACAAAATTTGCCGTCAACATTTTTTTTAATGTAAATTATCCAATCAGGTATATTATCGGAAAATTGTTTGATGTCTGTCGGGTCCAACGCTGATTATTGATATTTTTACCCCCATCAGCTCTTCAAGACGAGCAAGATATTTTTTTGCATTCTCAGGCAGGTCTTCATATTTTTTGATTCCGCTAATATCTGACTTCCAGCCGGCATGGGTTTCATATACAGGTTCAAGATACTCATGAATATTTACATTTGTCGGGTAGTATTCATAAATTTCACCGGTTCTTTTATCTTTGTACGCAGTACAGACTTTAATTTCATCAAAAGTGTCAAATACATCAAGTTTTGTTACTGCCATTGATGTCAATCCACTGACAAGTACTCCGTATTTGGCAACTACAGCGTCAAACCATCCGGTTCTTCTCGGCCTTCCTGTTGTTGTACCGAACTCGTGGCCGATATTTCTTATTTTCTCGCCGGTTTCATCGTTTAATTCAGTTGCAAAAGGTCCTTCCCCGACTCTGGTTATGTAAGCTTTTGATACACCTATAATCTCGCCGGCCATATTGGGTCCGAAGCCGCTTCCTGTAAAAGCGCCTCCTGCAACAGGATTAGAGCTTGTGACATATGGGTATGTTCCCCAGTCCACATCCAGCATTACACCCTGTGCACCTTCAAAAAGAACGGATTTTTTCTGCAAAATTGCGTCATGGAAAATTTTTTGCCAGTCATTGCAGACATATGGCTTTAAAATATCTGCATATTTCTGGCACAATGTCATAACAAGCTCTTTGGAATATGGCTTTAACCCATAAATTTGGGTTAATTCTTTATTCTTTAAAGGTAGTATAATATCGAGTTTTTTGGACAATCCGTCAATATCAAACAAGTCCTGTACCTTTATGCCGTGACGTGAAACTTTATCTGTATATGTAGGGCCTATACCTTTTTTTGTTGTTCCGATTTTTTCTTTGCCCTTTGCTGTGTCTTCAGAATACCCGTCTATATCAATGTGATACGGCATTGTAACAGATGCCAGAGGGGATATTTTAAGACCTGATAAATCTATATTTTCCTTTTTCAGGTTTTCTATTTCTTCCTGTAAAACTTCCGGGTATATAACCGTTCCTGCTCCTATAAAACATAATTTGTTTTTATATAATATTCCTGACGGAATAAGGTGAAATTTGAAAGTCTTGCCATTATTTACTACAGTATGTCCGGCATTGCAGCCGCCTTGATAACGTATAATTATATCCGCACTTTCGGCAAGTATATCAGTAATTTTGGCCTTGCCTTCATCTCCCCATTGGGCACCTATAACAACCGTATTTTTCATCCCTATATCCTTTTTAATTTTTTACTTATGTATTATAAAACAAAATATTTTTATATGAGTATATACTCTTTTTAAAAACTGATTTTTAAAGCTATGCCTGGATATAAGTGCACATTTAGTCTTAATTATTAAGAAATATTAAGCAAAGTATATATTAAAAAGGCAATTTTTATATACTTTTTTACTTTATATATATACGAGAGATAAATAAAGTAAATGAGGATAAAGAGATGGGCTTCGCAATTTCACATTTAACAGCACAAAATTTAACTAATATTCAATCTGACTGTGAATATCAACTGACAATAATTATGAACCAACTTCAAAGATTAGCTAATGAAGAAGCAGCAATCACAATGCAACAGATGTCATATAGCCAGTCATACATCGCAGCAAACACCGATGAAGAAGGCGAAGTTGCTGATGGTGTTATCGAATGGGTTAACAGCGCAGCTTTCAGTGCAAAATTTGAAGCTAAACTCGCTGAGATTCAGGCAAAAGAACAGCAATTAGATATCCAAAAACAACAAATAGAAACAAAACAGAAAATGGCAGCAACTCAAATTGAAGGTTGGGAAAAGAACAGAGATTCCAACATTGAAAAAACATTCAAATACGGCAACTAATAAAAAAACAAACTATTTACCCAGACAGAACTAAGACTAATAGAGAGAGAAAATAAAATGAGCGTATCAACAAATCCATTTGCAAATTATACTTTATCAATAGCAGCACAATATCAGTTAACAAAAGAAAGAGTAGAAGAAGCAGAAAAGAAACCGTCCAGAAAAATTTATCGTTCAATGGACGCAATGCTTCAAGAATGCGTTTTCTTAGGTGCTACAAGATTCGGAACAAACTATATTGCATAGTAAATAATAAAGAAAAGATTTATAAATCAAAAAATAACCTGCTAAAAAAGCAGGTTATTCGTTTACTATATGATCTTTAGAGTTTATATAATCAGACATAATTTTAAATAATTTTAAAAGTCTGTCATGATCGTGAAGATGCAGATAACCTACAAGAACCTCAAAGCCTGTTGCCATATGATGCAAGGTCTGATTGCGCTTTTTTGCGGCTCCCAGTGGCAAATTTCTTCCCCTTCTAATCAAATCCTGTTCTTTTTCTGTCAGATGCGGATCAAGTATATTTAATAATTCACACTGAAAAGAAGCTCTTACAAGAGCAGTATTCAATTTGTGCATTCTTGACATTTTAGATGTCAAAAGAACAACTTTTTCTCTGATAAAAACTTCATAAACAGCATCACCAAGGTGTGCATAGCATTTTAAATTTAATTCTTCCATTTCTTTATTATATTATTAATTTTAAGTTTTGTAAATATTATTTGATGTATGAAAGAGAAATTTTGACTAAATTTTTTGCATTCTTATATAAGAGGTATGAGCAGCAGCAATATGATAAATCCCGCAAACTATTATAATCCGTTTGCCAAATATAATTATGTAAGCAAGACCAGAGGCGTTTATATACCAAGGGACGCGGAACCTTTGCTGAAAAGTTCTGACAGCCAACCTAAGTCCGCAAGTATATATTCTGAAAATTATGATGCGGAAGCCGACATCTCTCAATGTATGAATGTTGAGAATAATAATGCTGATTTAGGCTTTAAATTTTTAAACTTTATTAACAGATTTTTAGATACAGATAACCAAACTAAAGCTTAATATAATTTGCACCACTCCTTGTTTATGCTAAAATTCTTGTATAGATAGTATTAAATTAGGGGTGGAGAATTGAGCCAGCAAAATTTATTTGAAGACGGAAAAATAGTTCCGGTAAATATAAGAGATGAAATGAAACGTTCTTACATTGACTATGCGATGTCTGTAATTGTAGGGCGTGCGCTGCCTGATGTAAGAGACGGACTGAAACCTGTTCACAGACGTATTTTGTTCGCAATGAACGAACTCGGAATGACTCCGGATAAACCTTTTAAGAAAAGTGCCAGAATCGTCGGTGAAGTTCTCGGTAAATATCACCCGCACGGTGATACTGCTGTATATGAATCATTGGTTCGTATGGCTCAGGATTTTTCTACCAGATATCAAACTATTGACGGGCATGGTAATTTTGGCTCCGTAGACGGCGACTCTGCTGCGGCTATGCGTTATACGGAAGCAAGAATGCATAAAATTACTCAATCAATGCTTGCTGATATTGATTGTGAAACAGTTGATTTTACTCCTAACTTTGATGGTTCTTTGCAGGAACCTTCCGTTTTACCTGTAAGACTTCCTATGCTTTTATTAAACGGAGTATCGGGTATTGCTGTTGGTATGGCGACAAATATTCCGCCTCACAACCTTGGCGAAATTGTGGACGGAACTATTGCATTGATTGATAATCCGGATATAACTGTTGATGGATTAATGGAGCATATAAAAGGTCCTGATTTTCCTACTGCCGCAACTATCGTAGGTCTGCATGACATAAAACAGGCATACACAACCGGCAGAGGCTCCATAAAAATGAGAGCAGTTGCTCAGTTTGAAGAAATACCGGGCGGTGGCGGACGTCAGGGAAGAACAGCTATTATTGTTACTGAGCTTCCTTATCAGGTAAATAAAGCTTTATTGATTGAAAAAATTGCGGAACTTGTCAGAGACAAGAAAATTGACGGAATTTCCGACCTGAGAGATGAATCGGACCGTGAAGGTATGAGAATTGTTATAGAGCTTAAACGTGATGCAAAACCGGAAGTTGTTAAAAACAACCTGTTTAAATTCACGCAGCTTTCAACTACTTTCGGTGTAAATATGGTTGCTCTTGTCGGCAAACAGCCACGCTTAATGAATCTGTATGAAGTGTTGAACGAATTTGTTGAACACAGAGTCGAAGTAGTTACAAGAAGAACAATCTTCTTCCTGAAAAAGGCTAAAATCAGAGCACATATTTTAGCCGGTTTGATGATTGCACTGGGCAGTCTTGATGAAGTTATTGAACTCATCAAAAAGTCTAAAACAACAGATGAAGCAAGAGTCGGTTTGATGAGCAGATTCGGTTTGGATGTGGATCAGGCCAATGCAATTCTGGAAATGCAATTAAGACGTTTGACAGGATTGGAACAGGATAAAATTAAATCCGAATATGAAGAACTTAAAAAGAAAATTGCTGAATATGAGGCTATTCTTGCAGACAGACAAAAGGTTCTTAACATAATTAAAGATGAATTAAGAGAAGATAAAGAAAAATACGGCGATGACAGGAGAACTCAAATCGTTCCCGAAGCCGATGAAATGACTATCGAGGATTTAACACCTAATGTTCCGATGGCTGTATTTATTACACGTCAAGGATATTTGAAAAGAATTTCCTTAGATACTTTTGAACGTCAAAACAGAGCTACTCGCGGCAAGGGCGGTATAAAGACAAAAGAAGATGATGATGTTGAACACTTCTTTACTGCAATGATGCATGACAAGGTATTGTTCTTCTCTTCTAAAGGTACGGTATACAGCTTGAATGTATATGAATTCCCTGAAGGCGGAAGACAGGCAAAAGGACTGCCTATAGTTAATGTTCTGCCTATTGAACAGGATGAACAGATTACAGCAGTCGTTCCCGTAAGCGATTTTAAAACAGCTTCCAACCTTATTATGCTTACACAAAAAGGTTATATTAAGAGAATATCACTCGACAACTTCGAAAATATAAGAAAAAGCGGCATAATAGCTATAGGTCTGGAAGACGGAGACACACTCTGCTGGGTAAAACAGGCACAGGATAATGATGAAGTTATTATCGGAACCTCTTGCGGTATGGCAATAAGATTCCCGATTAATGATCTCAGACCTTTGGGAAGAAGTGCCAGAGGCGTAAATTCAATGAAATTACGCTCCGGTGATAAACTTATCGGATGTGATATTGTTCCTCGCAATTATGATGCTGATTTACTGGTAGTAACGTCGGACGGTTTTGGTAAACGTTCTAAATTATCAGAATTCAGACCTCAAAACAGAGGCGGCATAGGTCTTATCGCAACCAAGTTTAAATCTTCTTCATCAAGACTTGTTGCTTTAACAATCGTTGATGAAAATGATGAAATTATGGTTGTAACACAAAACGGTGTTGTCTCAAGAATCAAAGCAGATTGTATTTCACGTCAGGGCAGACCTGCAACAGGTGTAAGAATACAAAATCTCAGTGACGGAGATATGGTTTGTACAATTAATAAAATAGTTGATCCTGATTCTGATGAAGATAAGTCTGCAGAGTGCAGTATACCTTCGGATGGAACTTCTGCAATAGAAACAGAAACATCTGTTCAGCAGAGCATGCTTGACAGTTTGGAAAATAAAGAAGACAATAACGAATAAAACAAATAATAAAGAAAGGTTTTTAAGATGAAAAGAATTAATTTATTTAAAAAAGACTTAGATGCAAAAAAAGCGGTAAAAATTATCGCCGGTATCGATAACTTTGATATGGACAGAGTAAGAAACGTAGTAATAGCTGCCGACAGAGCAGGTGCTTCCGCCGTAGATGTTTCTGCAAATGAAGAAATTATCAAAATGGCTAAAGAAACAACATCTCTTCCTGTTTTTGTATCATCAATCGTTCCGGAAGATCTGGCTATGGCAGTAAAAGCAGGTGCTGATGCTATTGAAATCGGCAACTTTGATGCTCTTTATAAAAAAGGTATGAGAATGTCTGCTATGGAAATTCTTGATATTGTTAAGGAAACATTAGCATTAATCGGTAAATCAAATGTTTTTGTTTGTGTTACTGTTCCTGGTCATATTGATGTAGCTTCTCAGATTGCGCTTGCAAAAGAATTAGAAGACTTGAATATTGATTTGATTCAAACAGAAGGTGCTGCTACTGTTGATGCACAATCAGACGGTGCAAGAGGCTTGTTGGAAACTGCTTCTGTTTCTATTGCAAATACAATTGAACTTGCGAGAAATGTTGATATACCTGTTATGACAGCATCAGGTCTTACAACAACTACTGTTCCTATGGCTTTTGCCGCAGGTGCTTCGGCTGTCGGCGTTGGTTCTTGCGTAAACAAACTAAAATCTGAGATTGAAATGATTGCTGCAGCAACAGCAATTGTTGAATCTGTAAAAGGTGCAGAATCTAAATCAGAAGTACTTGCATAGTATTTGCTTTAAATTTGATGTATAAAAAATACCGCTGGTAATTTAATACCAGCGGTATTTTTTATATTATTTATATGTCGTATCAGGCAGATTTTTTCAAAAATTCAGGATTAATGACCTTAAGTTTGGCAAGAAGATTTAGATACTGGTCAATCGGTCCGTCTTTAACAAGCCAGCCATGATCTGTTTCAAGTGAGGATTTGAGCATTTGTGCAAATTTAGGTTTGTCCTCATAGATATTTACTGCTTTTTCAAAGATTTTACCCAAATTTTCACCGTTTATTTTAACAGCGTCAATATTGGGATCAAATCTGTGCTGGAATTTAACAAACAAAGCATTTATTTCATCTGTAAGATTAGCTGTCAATCCTCCTACTTCGTTTATTACAGGTATAGAACCGTTGAATTTTGCATTTTCTTTATGGACTAAACCAAAAGGCTCAAACCAGCTCGGCATTGGTGTGAAGTCTGCCATCATTTTGCATCCGTCATATCTGCCCGGTTCTGAGAACAGTCCTGCAGCTACCATTCTTTGTGCTGCAACAGGATTTGTTTTTGCCAGTTCGGCTTTTGCATCAAGGAAAAATTTCATATACTTAGGATCGGCGCCTATTCCCTGAATATAGAACACGGGCGGATTCTTTCCTTTATAGTTTTTATAAAATTCTAAGATGCCTCTTGCATAAATATTTACACCTTTCTGGTCTTCTATCCTTCCGGCCAGTGCAAACACCGGTGTATCTGCTGTTACTCCCGTAAGATCAGTGAGTTCGGGCATGTACAATTTAAGAGGATTATCTTTTCCGGCAGATTGTTTTGCAAGTTCGATTTCTTTTACTACTTTATCAACAAGGTATACACCTTTGTTATGATTGTGCCAGTCAAGAATATTTACATCCTTTGAATACGGAATAATCGAATTATCCGGTAAATGTAAATTGCGCTCCATTGCTTTGGCTGTCTTTTTAGACAATATGTTGTTTGATGTGTCACATCCGTTGTTTATGCCTATAAGTGTTTTATCTGCTGTTACCATTTTGGTATCAAGCTTATTTTTTAACACAATACTTTTGATATAATCCAAATCTGAAAATTCGAACATTCTTGCTCTCATTTTGAATATATCGTGCAGTGTACTTCCGTATCCGCTGTGTGTAGCGATTTCTTTGCCGTATTGTTCTGAAACTGGTATCAGTATATCAGAGTAGCTTGCGGCCATCATTTGCGGATTAATATCTCTGCCCGTCATCATAGAATTCCATAAGTGTTGCGGCAAGCCGGGTTTCCCGCTTACTACCGCAATATCAGGCATAAATGCATTTTCTACAATTTTAGCTGCGTGTTCACCAAACATAATATTGAACATTCTTTCCTGGCTGAAATCAACACTGCCTTTATATTCTACGTTATGGAGAATTGTCATAATAGGTAAATTCTGCAGTTTATCAGCTTTTTGCGGATCCATTCCGTAATATTTTTTGACTGTAGTAAGCTGTCTTAATATTGCTGAAATAGGACCTGTGTGCCAGTCATTTCCGATTATTGCATCTGCACTGAGTTTTATAAGTTCTTTTTCAGGCTTGTTTGTCTTTTTATTTATTATCACATTTCCTGCATCATCTACCTTTTCAAGCGCTTTTAGTACAAATTCACTTTCGTCCGAGTGATATAACTGCTCTGTGAAAAATTTTGAAAAATAGGTCATTCTTTCTGTTTCTCCGGAGGAGAGAGTATCATTTCTGTACAGGTTAAATTTTTCACCCTCATTTAATTTTCTTGCTGACAAATCGAATTTCTTTGAATCATAAAGAACCGTTCTGTATTTGCCGAATGCTTCAATTTCTTTTGTTTCTGGATTTTTGGCTATTCTGACAAAATCTGTCTCATAGGTATCTCCATTTTTGAGTGCATGCGCAATCTTTGAACGTATTTCTTTTGTCAGTCTGGATTTTAGTGTTTTATAATCAACCGGTGCTTCCATCATATCGGTTATGTATACGTTCACTTTTTCATTATTAACTGCTTTTTCTGTATAAATCGGAACGGTTAATTCCTGGACCTTGTTTAGTGTTGCGAGTGTTTCTATCTTAGTTTCTTTAGGACTTATAATTTTTCTTACATATTCATACTGCCCTTCAAATTTTCCTGTATCAGGCGATAATTTTGCAACTTTTTCATAAAATTGGTTTTGAGCCACTTGACCTGTATATAATGGTGTATCAAGAATCATTGCACCTTTTTGATGACCGTTTAAGACAGCAGCAAAATTTGATGCAAGATCTTTGGGGATTACGGCCATTCCCCCTGCCTTGCTAAACGGAACAAGCTCGGAGGTCGGCATTCTTACAATAGCGTATTTGGGTGGTTTATTATTCCTTTCTACAAGACCAAAGATTCGTTTGACAGATTCTGTCCTTAGAATTCCCCTCATTTCTTCTTCGACTTTACCTGTTATTTCACTGATAATCGTGCTCAGGTTCATATCCAATCCCATTACGCTTACTCTGCGTGTTTGATAAACACCCGGGACTTCAAAATTTGTTTTTGGAAGTTCGTCAATACGTCTGTTTAATGTGTTTATTGAATTTTCCGTATTTTTTATAATGTTGTCAGTTACTTGAGTAATTTGTGTATTAACATCGGCTCTTACATTATTAATTTGTCCGGATAAATTTTTTACATCTCCGGTGAGATTTCCTAAATTGCCGCTAATATTATCAACATTTTTTGTAAGGTTTGAAATAGTCTTTTTCAAATTACCTGCTGCTTTAAAATTTCTGTGTAGAGCTATTCCCGCTATCCCAAGAGAGGCCAGTGCTACTGCAGAACTCGCATAAGTATATATTTTTAACCTTTTTTGCTTTTGTTCATAGTCTGTATCTTGCTGTATTGTAGTCGGTTTTGATACAGTCGGCGTCTGATTTAGTGAAAAGCCCATCCCGGTAATTTTGCCGAAAGGTTCTGCTGAAAACGTGATTTTTTTGATTGCACACATAGTGGTCCCTCTTCTTTGTTTAAATTACACACAAAAGATACTTATACCCCAAATGTATAAAATATCCCCTTTATATAAAATCAGATGCAGCATCTGTAATTTTTAATATGCAGTAATAAAAACACACATTTAATATGAATTTAAACCATTTTTATTATAAATATCCACATGTTTAATTGTCAATAACATTAAGAGGTAATTCTTTTATACTTTACTAATCTTTATTTTTTTAAGAGAATAGAAATGTAAATCAGGATAGAAATCGAGGTGTATTATGAAAAAATCAGTTCACGATTTAGGTGACATTAAAGGGAAAAGAGCTCTTGTACGTGTCGATGTAAATGTTCCTATGGACGAAAACAAAAATGTTACTGATGATACAAGAATCAGAGCTATTTTGCCTACAGTGCAATTTTTAAAAGATAAGGGTGCAAAGATTATTCTTATGGCTCACCTTGGCAGACCGAAAGGTGAATGGAAGGTTGACGAATTTTCATTAGAACCTGTTGCAAAATATTTGTCAAAAGTACTCGGTGAAGATGTCTTGTTTGTAAAATCACCTGTCGGTGAAGGTGCGGATAAAGAACTCGAAGCTTTAAAAGACGGTCAGGTTGCTTTGCTTGAAAATATTCGTTTTTATAAAGCAGAAGAAGCAAAAGATGATGATATGACATTTGCCAACGAACTGGCTAAACTTGGTGATTTCTATGTAAATGACGCTTTTGGTGCTGCACACAGAAACCACACATCAACTGCAAAACTCGCAAAAGTACTTAAACCTGCTGTTTCAGGTTTGTTAATGGAAAAAGAAATCAGATGTCTTTCACAGGCTCTTGATAATCCGACAAGACCGTTTACTGCAGTTGTCGGCGGTGCAAAAGTTTCTTCTAAAATCGGTGTTTTAGAAAACTTAATCGATAAAGTAGATAACCTCATTATTGGCGGCGGTATGGCTTATACATTTGTAAAGGCTAACGGTGGTAAAATCGGTAATTCTATTTGTGAAGATGATCAGATGGATGTTGCAAAAGCTATTGAAAAGAAAGCTGCTGATAAGGGTGTAAAACTTGTTATGGCTACAGATGTTCTTGTTACTGATGATTTTTCAGGCAACGGCACAAATAAAATTGTTAAAGTTAATGAAATACCTGACGGATTTGAAGGTGTTGATGCAGGTCCTGAAACTCAAAAAGCTTTTGCTGATGTAATTAAAGCATCAAAAACTATCCTTATGAACGGCCCTGTAGGTGCGTTTGAAAATCCTGCATTTGCAGAAGGCACAAAAGCTGTTTTAAAGGCTATTGTCGAAGCAACAAAAAATGGTGCAGTTTCTGTAATCGGCGGAGGCGATTCCGTTTCTGCAGCTAAAAAATTCTGCAATGCAGAAGACTTTACTCATGTATCAACAGGCGGCGGTGCATCTTTGGAATTTATCGAAGGTAAAGTCCTCCCGGGTGTTGATGCATTAGATAATAAGTAGTAATAATTTACTTTAAAATGGCCGTCTTATATTTTAAGACGGTCTTTTTATTTTTATATAGACATCACTTTGTTCTTTAGTTATGGGGTAGCGATAATATTTATTATGTAGCGGATTTTGTGCGGTACTTTGCTGTAAAAATATTGCTGTGTTCAGCATTTTACGAACTTTATACATAAATAAATTGTGCCTGACCGGTAAGACGTACAAAACTGCTAATCTGCCGGCTTGTCAAAACTCAAAAAGTTTCTTTTGACATATTTTTGAAAAACAGCTCCATAAGTGCATATTACCATTGTCAAAACAAAATACAGATATGTTGTCTGTACAGGATTGTATATCCAGTAAATATCATGGTTTGCTCTTTCTGTTATTGGAATACCGTTTATTTTTAACAATATTGCTGTGATAATATACATTACAAGCAGGTGGTTTGCCATAATGTGATAGGTATTTTCGCCCATTAATCTTACAAATTTTATATCTTTTACATAAGGATATATTATTTTTACAACAAATAAAGAAGCCCATATCCCCGTCAGGGCTGTTATTACCGGAACAATCAGCTGCTGGTCAAACCTTGCCCATACAAGTACATAACTCAGACCTATGCCGTGTTCCGGATCATAGTCTCTGTTAAACAGCCATAATACTGACTGAAGTGTGATAATTGCCCCCAGCCATTTTGCCGTAAAGATATCAATTTTGTCTTCTATGAAATGTCTGTAATAATACCCAAGATAAACAAAAAATAAAGAAAACATTGTACGAACAACAATAAGCATCAACGGATCGAGTTTAAAAATTTTTGATACCGGTATAGCCGTTACACCGAGTATAGTGAATACTGCAAGATGAAAGTATTTGTTATCCTTTATTCCTTTTAATGCTCTAAAAAGAAATAAAAATACTATCATAGTCATAAACAGCTGTGTAACAAACCATAACGGACAGGACAGATCAAACTGATGTCCGTTTAAAAACGGTGTTATAAAAAAGTTTTTAAGAGTTATCGGCTCACCCCAAAATTTTCCGGTTAACTTAAAAATAAGTACTGTAACTCCAAGATAAAATAAGTTGTACCAGAAATACGGCACTAAAAGACTCTTGAATCTCCTTTGTACAAAGGTTAAAACATCATCAAGATATTTTTCTTTGAACAGATATCCTGAAATAAAGAAAAATAACGCAAGTTGAAATGAATAAGGCGTAAACATACCTAAAAGCGAAAATTCAAGGTGTCCCGAGACAACAAGCAATATGGCAAGTGCTTTTAAAACCGTAACTCTGTTTGAAAAATCCTCATTCATTTTCTTATTATCTCCTATGCAGTATGAAATAATTATATCATCAGCTAAAAAAAACAAAAGTAGAACATTAGTCAATATATGATATACTTTTATCGGGGATAAACAGCATGTTAGAAAATTATAAACGCTATCTGGAATTTTTGGACTCTAAATTAAGCAAATTTTTTGAGAGTCAAAAACCGTATATCTTTTGTAAAAAAGGCTGTGCACATTGCTGCAAACATTCACAATTCCCGTATTCTTTGCTGGAGATGAAATACTTTTTATCTGGCTTAGAAACGCTTGATTCTTCAATAACTGATAAGATAGAACAAAATTTACAGGATGTACTGGCTAAAAAAAAGAAGTTTAGAGGCAAAAAATTTTTGTATGATTGTCCGTTTCTTATAGATAATGCTTGTTCTTTATACAAGTATAGAGGTGTTGTGTGCAGAACCTTCGGATTGATGACACAGTACAAGGGTACAAAAGTAAAAGCCCCTTTTTGCAGTCATAAGGGGCTAAATTACTCTAATGTGTTAAATTTGCAAAAAAGGACTATTTCTGTCAGAAAGTTTAAGCAATTGAATGTTAAAGAAGAACCTCTCGGATTTAATATCAGTTATTCTTATTTGACCAATATTGCTTTTGAACAGGAATTTAATATCCTTTTTGGTGAAACAAAACCATTGATAGACTGGTTTATTGAAGACAACAGTTAATTGTTTTGTTCAACATTTATTATTTGTTCCGCTTCACCGGGTGCTACTCTTAATACCGGTTTTATATTTGTATCACCTTCCTGTGCAAGCATATCATACATTGCATTTGATATTCCGATAAAGAAGTTATAATAGTCTTTATTCTGCATATTGTATTTTTTATCCAAAAATGTTTGTGCATAATCTTTTATGGTTTTTGCCTGAGTTTTGTATTTTGCAATCAAATCCTTATGCGCATCAACAGTCAATTTATATTTGTATTCAGGATTTGCTTCCACAAGTTCAATCATATCTTGCAAAACTTTTGCCTGTCCGCCGTATGCAAGAATAACTTCATACATATCGTCAAGAGCCTCTTCTGTCATACCAAGTTTCTTTTTGCAGTCTATACGGTATTCATAATACACACCCGGGCCGTATTGAGGCTGTTTGTTATAAAAATATGTATAATCCTCCAGTGCTTTATCATATTTACCTTCGAAATACAAAAGTCTGGCTCTCTGGCTTCTTGCCTCATCAAATTCAGGATTAACTTCAAGAGCCTTGGTATACAGATCTATAGCCCCGAGTCTGTTGTTTTTCCATTCATAATCTTTGCCCAGATTAAGATAATACTGTTCATCTTTTACCTGTTCAGCATTTACACTTGTTATGCCCATTAAACAGGCACAAACTAAACAACAAATAAAAACTAATATCTTTTTCATAAAAACTCCTGTCTTTTCTAACTTTTAGATGAGATTAACTTAAATATATCATATAAATAACAATAAATTGAATTATAATGCTATTTTGTAACAATAGAAAAATATGTAGTTGATAAATTAACACTGTTTTGTTAGGATGTTTTCAAAGGAAAATTTTATGCTGATTAAATCAATAAAAACACAACAACATCATCATATCCATATAGTCCCGAACAGGCTTGCGGATTAGTTAGTGTTTTATTGGAATAACAATTCTAAATAAAAGAGCCTCTTCGGGATTCAGCCATAAAGAGGCTTTTTTGTTACTGGTTAATTTAGAATTGGAGAATCGAATGTTAATAACATCAATAATATCAGCTATAGGAAACAATAATAGTATCTATCCTTTAATAGTCAGAGATTGTGGAATAGAAGTTCCAACTAAAATAGTTCTCACCTATAATCAAAATAAAAAAGAATCCAAAGAAGTAGCAAAACTTGCTGCAAGAGAACGTACACTTGATGAATATGCTGTTTCTGCTGTATGGCTCGGCGGTATTCCTCTTGTCGGCAAGATAGCGGACTATTTTATCAGAAAAAAAGGCTTTAACCCGGATGTAAATTTGAAGCTGTTTAAAAATAGCAGTGTTCAAAATATAGATGAAAATATTAAAAACTTTAAAGGCAAAGTGCCTGATAAAATCATAGATGAGCTTATAAAGGTTAAAAACAATAAGTCTGTTTATGAAAAGCTTCTTGCATACAAGTTTATTGCATCAACGGCAATCCCTATCCTGTTTATGGGAGTAATCCTGCCAAAACTCATATTTGCATCTTCCGCAAAAAAAATAGAACAGCAAAGAGCAAAAGAAGCTAAAAACAAAAAACTCAATTTTGCCGCAAAAGAAAATATACAAAAATCCATAGATTTTATGACAGATAAAAAAATATCTTTTAAAGGCAATTGGGTTACTACTGCCGCAAACTTCTCCACGGTGGATAAAATGTTTGTCACAGACGGCGGCTATGCTGTAGGACGTGTTGCTACGGCCAGAAATAAATATGAGGCAATTGATGTGGGCTTTAAAATGGCAGGCATGATGTTCTTAAACTTTATTGCACCAAAATATATTGCAAAATTTCTTGACTCTGTTTTTAATGTCTCTCTCGATCCTCTAATGCTGGCAGATAAGTCATTTGTGGAGGCAGTAAAAAATAATAAACTGAAACTTCCGGAATCCGGCTCTGAAAAAGAAATACTGAAATTCATAGATAATAACCCAAACAGCATTTTTGTAAAATTTGCACGGAAATTTAATAAGGTAAAACTTTTGGATAACGGAATCAGAGACCCGAGGGCTTATGTTGATACACAGGATTTGGCCAAGTTCAGCAGTGACATAAAGAAATTTATTAAGAATGCAAAGTCAGCTAAGAGTATAGAAAATTATGCATTAAAATCTAAGAGGATAAAATCCATGAGCATATTAACTAATATTGCTCTGAGCAGTGCACTTTTGGCGTACGGACTTCCAAAAGCTCAGTTTGCCTTTAGAAAACTGGTAACAGGATCTGACCTGGAACCCGGCCTTGCACCGGCAAAGAAGGTTCTGTAGCCGATAACATACTGTATAAGACTTTATAAAAAAATATCAGTCAATGGTGCCGTTGCCCACCCTGCCGAGGAAAACAAGACTAAATGTCTTGTTTTACGAGAGGTAGAACCAAGAACTCTGTTTTGAGTTGACTAAATGTCAAGTCAAAATAGAGGTAGGCTAAGTCAAAAGCGCAGCTTTTGTGTGCCGTATAAAAATCGACGAAGGCCAACAAAAAAGACTCCCGAAAATGAGCCTAAATTTTAAAAAAGAATGGTGCCGTTGGCCACTCTGCCGAGGAAAACAAGACTAAATGTCTTGTTTTACGAGAGGTAGAACCGGC
>CALVAR010000009.1 GCA_944325575.1 Candidatus Gastranaerophilales bacterium
CGGACTTGTTGGTAAAAATGTACTTGTTTATTGCACAGGTTCATCAAGTAGTCGGAGTCAGTTGACAATATGAAATACAAAAGAGGAGAACGAATTATCGTTCTCCTCTTTCTTTATCCAAATGGATGCATTAGAAAACAATTTTTAATTCTTCATTCGGATTTAAGCTTGATTCGTTAGAATATTTAGGAACGATTAGGTATCTTACTTCATCAGTAAATTCATAAAGCACACCGAAGGTACCGCTTACGAGTAATTTACCGATGTCATACACACCAATTCCCAAAGTTGCTACTGATTTTCCGAGATTGATAGCACCTGAACCCGGATGTAATGTTAATGTATCTACAAATGTGTTAGATAATTCATCACCGAATTCTTCAAGGCTGTTGCCGACAACATCGACACCTGAACCTGCAGTTCTGCCGACAATACCAACGATTCTGCCTGCAGCGCTGAACGGGAATCCAAATAATCTAGCTATGATATTAGGATTTTTCAAAGTTTCTACCTGAGCCTGTGAGAGATTTTTCGGGAATTCTGCACAGAGATCGCCATCTTGAATTTTTACAAATTTAACTTTGATATATCCGGGATTTTTGATTCCTGGTCTTACTACCTGAACAACCTCACCTCTTACTTTTGAACCGGCTTTAAAGCATTGACCGTTGATTGTAACATCAGATGTTGTTTCTGCAGTAAATCTGTCACCTGCATTTGAATGTCTTGCTGACAATCTGTCAAGAATTTTTACATTCATAACAACCGGCGCATAGTTTTTGATAGCATCCGGAGCGTTCTGGTCTTTTGCAATAGAATTTTTGCCTGTCCAGTTTTGTTTCAAAGAACAAATTAAATAAGCAACCTGTTCTTTTGAAAGATACTCATCAGAATTTACTTTTCCCGGGTTAGGAACATCCTTTAACAGATCAGAAGCAACAACTTCTTTTGTCGGAGCAATAGCCCATTTCGGAATATTTTGCATTTGTTTACCGTTGAATTCCGGTACAATAAGGCTTCTGTCTGTAGGTACGGAAATCAACTGTGCAACTGTAGCAAAAACTTCTGCTTTTGTTACAGGTTGATCAGGTCTGAATTTATTATCAGGATAACCGATCATAACACCGCTGTTTAATGCGCCGTAGATCCAATCTTTTGCCCAATAGTCAGACGGGATGTCTTTATACTTGTTTGATGCAGATTTGTTGTTCAAACCGAATTCTTCAGCAAGAATAACAGCGAGTTCTGAACGCAGAACCGGCATTTTAGAGTCAAATCTTGCAGCTTTTTGTTTCTTTTCAAGAAGATTCATCAACGCATCAACTCTGGAGCTTACAATAACATTGTCTTTGTTTGCTACGCCAAAGTGATTTTTGTGTTTGTAAACTTTTCCGCCAACAATGTAAGTTTCTTTAGCAGTATTTGTTTGTTGAGCTTGTGAGCCAAACATTGTCGGGTGTGCATAAGCTTCCATTTTATCATTAGGTTTGTTCTTTGCACAATCTTTTTTTGCACAATCTCCAGCAAAAGCACAAGATGCAGATACCAAAACTACCAATGTAGAAGCAAGCAAGATTTTAAAATTTTTCATAGACTTCTCCTAATTATTCTCATTTTCTATTACAGAAAACCACAACTTATTATCCATTTTAAATTGAATATCGTCAAGCCCTATAGAGTATTTCTTTACCAAATTATATGGAAAAAATTTAAAACATAGGCTAGATTGTTGTCAAAATATTCGGGGTTCTTTTCTACAGATTTCAATCGGAGGATTAAAAGCATGCTCACAGTCGATGACTGCATTAATAACTTAAATAAAAGTGACTGGTACGCTAAAGAGATAAATAAAACAGGTATAATGGAGAGTTTTAAGACCGTAAAAAAGTTTGAAACACTTTTTTACAATGCTCATTCACAATACAGTAAAAACTCATTAACGCCGCTCACAGAACAACTTTATGGAAAAATTAATTTTTTAAAACTACAAACAAAAGACAATATTTATCTGGATGCATGGGATATAAATCCTAACTACAGCAACAAATACGTAATTATTTGTCAGGGGATAAGCAGTGAAAAGAGCAATATTCTTTTACAAAAAGCTTATGTCGACATTTATAACAACGGATGGGGGGTGCTGGTTTTTGACTACAGAGGACGAGGAAAAAGCAGCGGAGCATTTTCCCGCTGCGGAGCCCAGAGGGATATTGAGTCCGCCTATGAATATTTAAAACAGAAGGGAATACATACAGACCATATAGGAATAATAGGGCATTCTATGGGGACAGGTGTAGCCTCTGATTTTGCAGAAAATAATAATATTGCATTTTTAATTCTTCTAAACCCGTTTTCTCTTGCTGCTGACATGGCTAAAAATATCGCTCAAAAAGTCAAAATGCCGTTTGTTATAAAACAGGTTCTTACAAAGCTCCCCTGCTTTATGTTCCCGTTAAAAAACAAATTTGACAACATAAAAGCTCTGTCAAATATAAACAAACCCGTATTAATACTGCACAATAAAAAAGACGGAACAATCCCGGTTGAGCTTGCAAGAAAACTGTATAAAAACACAAAAAATGTCAACATAACTTATCTGGAACTTGACGGCGAAGACCATGAAATCAATAAAGAAAAAATTGAGGAATGTCTCTGTTTTTTAAAGCACATTGATAACTATACCTCAAAACTTATATATAACAGTGTTATTTAGCAATACTCAGGATATTTATATCTTCATTCCCCCCATATTCATATAAGTCATATGCATAACTTATCGCATATTTTTTGTATGCGTGATATAATTGGCTGTTAGGATATATTAATAAGTGCCGATTGTGCAACTGAATATAATCCTGTGTGGTGTTTATATTTTGAAAAACTCTCCGTTCGGACGGATAGAGTATAATATATATCTTTAACATAGCTGAGCATTGGAATAATCCGGAAAGTTGTATATATGAGCTTAAATATAAAAAAGAATAATATTGATGAACTCTTTTTAAACCTTACAGAAAATCCTGTTGGAATGGAGAATAAAGACTTCCGTCTTCAATTGAGCACCATATATCAGCTTTTTGAAGATGAATTTGAAGATGCGTTTGTAGGAAAAAACACACCGCTTAGAAATACAAGTTTTTATCTTCTTGATAACGGTGATTTTTTTGTTACTCCGACAAATAACTTTGATTTTTATGCAAAATCTAAAGGCTCATTATATCGTTTCCGTTCAGAAATAAAAGAAATTGAAGCCAACGGCCAAAAACAGGATATGATAGGTTATGTCCTCAAGCAGGATATTGTGTTTGAATATTTTGCAAGTTTTAATGAAGTTTTGAATTTTGATGACGGTACAGACTCTTTTAACTATCTGAATAAATTTACATATACGATTATGAAGATAGTAGAAAAGCTGCATTTTATACCTGTTGTTACTCAGACAGAAAATCTGTTTAAAATTCAGTATGAAATATACAAAAAAAGCAAAGATGTTACATTAGCATTAAATAATTTAAAATCGGAAATTCCTGCTGATTTTATTACAAACAGCGGCAAATATGACATAAATAAACTTATTGAAAGTTTTTTAAACTATATAATTTTCAAATTTCTGCATATAAAAGCTACAAAGTTTAAAGATGCAAAATCAGCAGTATATTTTATAAAAGATGCATCTAATAAAAGATTTTTCCGCGGCAATGACCTTGCACTTGCCATCTCGGAATGGCTGGATGAGATATACATAGGAAAATATAATATACTTCCTGAATTTGAAATTTTGAAAATTACTGATGAAGATTATCAGTTAAAAATCAACATTAAAAATATCCATACTTCAGAAAAATACAGGATTGAAGATATTTACGCAGAAACTGCACATTTTGAAAATTATACAAATCAAGAAATTGTTGATCTTATAGAAAAACAGCTAAACTACGTTGCAAGATACTATCCTGAACTGGAAGAGTTCTTTAGTGAAGAGCACCAGTTTGAACTGAATATGGATCTTAATGAGGTATACAGGATAATTGCCCAGATTTCATATTATCTTCAAAAAGCATCTATAGATGTAATACTGCCCGAAGGCATAGATAATATAGTTACTCCGAGAGCCTCTATAAATGCCAGAGTAAAAGCCTCCAGAATGTCTGAATTAAGAGACATAATCACATCTAACGGAGCCTCTAATGCGGCATTAAATGATTTATTTGAATTTTCATACACAATTGCAATAGGCGACGACAAAATTTCTGTTGAAGAATACGAAGAGTTAACAAAAAATGCACAGGGTCTTATTAAATATAAAGACCACTATGTACTTATAGACAGAGAAGAAAATGCAAAACTTATTGAAAAAGTAAAACATCCAAAAATAGATGATAAAAACAAAATGGAAATACTCCATGCCGCATTATCATCGCAAATGGATGACTATGATTTTGACTATGATGAAGCTTTTGCAAATATCTTAAAAGATTTGACAAAAACAGAAGACGTACCGCCTCCTGAATCTTTAAAAGGAGTGCTGCGTCCATATCAGGAACGAGGCTTTAAGTGGCTCCATACAAATATTAAAAAAGGCTTTGGCTGCTGTATGGCAGATGATATGGGGCTTGGAAAAACAATACAGGTTATAAGTTTTATACTAAACCAGAAGGAATCAGGAGAGCTGAAACATCCTGCACTGGTTGTATGTCCTACTACGCTTCTGGGAAACTGGGTAAAGGAAATAAAGAATTTTGCACCTTCGTTAAAAACATCTGTCTATCACGGTATCGACAGACAGCTTGACTCTAAAGCAGATGTTGTAATAACAACCTATGCGATATTGAGAATCGATATCGAACAGGTTAAAAAGCAAAAATGGGCAATGCTCATTATAGATGAAGCTCAAAATATCAAAAACCCTGATACTTCACAGACCCAGGCTGTAAAACAAATTAAATCGGATATAAAAATAGCTATGACAGGTACACCTGTTGAAAACAAACTTACCGAATTATGGAGTATTTTTGATTTTATAAACAGAGGCTATCTCGGTTCTATAAGAGATTTTCAGAAAAGCTATGCAATACCGATAGAAAAATTTAAGCAGACGAACCGTGCTGAAAAATTAAGACTGGCAATTTCACCGTTTATACTGAGAAGGTTAAAAACAGACAAGTCAATTATATCAGACCTGCCGGAAAAAGTTGTACTGAACGAATACTGCTATCTTACAAAGACACAGGCTGCTTTATACCAGAGTGTTCTTGACAACCTGATGTCAGATATTGCAAAACTAAACGGAATAAACAGACGGGGTATGATATTCAAACTTATTACGGCATTAAAACAGATCTGCAATCACCCTTATCAGTACCTCAAAACCGGTGACATATCAAAAGATGTTTCAGGGAAAGCGCAACAGCTTGTATCCATAACAAATCAAATTCTTGAGAATAATGAAAAAACACTTATCTTTACGCAGTATAAAGAAATGGGCTCAATATTAAGCACAATTCTGAATGACGAACTCGGTATAAACCCGTTATTTTTCCATGGTTCTTTGAACAGATCGCAAAGAGAAGATTTGATAAAAGATTTTCAGGAAAATAAAGACTCTAACGTAATGATATTGTCTCTAAAAGCAGGCGGTACCGGGTTGAACCTTACTGCAGCAACTAACGTTATACATTACGACCTTTGGTGGAATCCTGCTGTTGAAGATCAGGCAACCGACAGAACATATCGTATCGGGCAGGATAAAAATGTTATGGTTCACAGATTTATTACGCTCGGTACTTTTGAAGAAAAAATTGATGAAATGATTAATAACAAGAAAGATCTTGCCAATGTTGCAGTCTTTGAAGGCGAAAAAATCATTACGGAACTTTCTGATGAAGAAATATACAAGATATTTTCTCTTGCCGTATAGAACAAAATTTAGAACTGTTCTTTGACAGAGTTTTGTTCAACTTCTTTGAGAACTTCTTCAGGATCTTCTATTTGAATACTTTTAGGTTTTTGAGGCAGAGTTTGTTCTACAGACGGAGTGTTCTCATTCTGATTATGAACCGGTACAATTTCTTTTTGTTCACTGTTTTCATTATTAGTTTGATTTGAATTCTCTGTTGTTTCTTCATTGTTATCTGCAGATTCGGCATCCAAATCTTCTTCTTTTGAAGATTTAAACTTTAGAACAAACATTGTATCTTTTGTAATATAAATATCTTTACCCTCTTCTACATATGACAGAGGAGAATCCTTGTACATCTGATAAAAGCCTGATTTAAATCTGCTATTTTTAGGATTTTTCCACACACCTTTAGCAAAAGAAACACCCTCAGATAAAAGAGGTATATGAAAGAGCATGCCGCCCGCAGTAGTTGCTGCGGAAGTAGCAAGTGCTGCTTTGTCCAGTTCTTTATATTCAGCATATTTTGCGATAAATTCAGGATCAGTTATTTTTTCTGTTTTACCGTTATAGGTATAAGATGTTGGCTGAAATTTAAACGAAGCGTTAAGTTTTGCCCTTTTGGGCTGTTTTACATCAATTATGTTGCCGGTTATTACAGTGCCGTCTTCAAATACTATGCCGTTTTTAAACTCAGCTCTTTCCAGAGTAATTACCTGCATTGTCTCAGCAGGTTTTAATGAGTTAAATTCCGTCAAAGCAGAAACTTTTACCGCCTTTGCCGCATAAGCCGGCATGGAAATAAACAAGAAAGACAGTACTAACGTAAGATAGAATTTATTTTTCATATAATCTCCAACTATTTATTTTTATAATACGATTATACAGGTCGTTTTTTTAATTGACAATAAAATGGATTTTTATTTTAATAAAAATGTTGAAAATAAAAATTCAGCATATTATAATTCTTACACGGGCAATCCGTTAACTAAACGAAATTGGGATCGTAGCTCCCGCAGTGAGCGAAAGCGAACGGTTTTAGATTAAAAACCAAACTGAGCTACATTCCATTGAAAATTGAATAATAAGGCGTGGGATCGTAGCTCAGTTTGGTTAGAGTGTCTGCCTGTCACGCAGAAGGTCGCGAGTTCGAGCCTCGTCGGTCCCGCCATTAAAAGAAGCCACCTTGTGTGGCTTTTTTTAATGGCTGAATTGATAGTGGTGAGAATCGCTTTTGCGAGTTCGGCGGATTTTGGCAAGTGCGACGACCGAACGAAGTGAGGTCTAGTCACGTCCCTGTGAACAACTTGACGGAGTGCTGTTTTTCGTAAGAAAAACAAAAACGGAGTGTAAAAGTTGTGAACCGCCAATAATCCAAGACAGCCTCGTCGGTCCCGCCATAAAAAAAGAACCACAAAAGTGGTTCTTTTTTAGTTGTTAAATTTAAAATTTACTTACAATCAATTAAGATTTTGTAAAAACATCGTCTACTAGATTTGTTTTATCTTTTAGTTTTTGAGCGACTTCTCTTATTTCATTTGCTTGTTCTTTTCCGACTAGTTCTTCTAAATTAATTTTTATTTTCTTTGTATTTTGGTTCAATTTTTCAACAACCGCTTCTGTAAATCCATTACCTTTTTGTGGTATTTTAAGCATAATAGTCATCCTTTCTAATTTTAGACACCTACTTCGTATATTAACATAAATTATTTTTATTCTTAAAAATTGCCTTAATATTACAAGAATTTTACAAAGCTAATTCTGCAATTAATCTAGATATTTTATCCGTTTCAGGTTTGTCGGTTGGGCATACCTGCCCAACAATTAATTTTGTGCTAATATCAATTTATGAATTATCGTAGAGCTTTTGTTCCTAATGGATATTTACATATTATAATTACTTCTTATGATAGAAAACAATATTTATAGAGAATATTGATATTGTAAGAACAGCTTTTAAAAACACAAAAACAATCTATGAATTTGAAATAATCGCAATATGTGTATTGCCTAATCATATTCATTTAATATTACATCCAAACAATATTGAACGATATCCGCAAATTATTTTTTCTATAAAACATTATTTTTCAAGAAATGTTGGGCAGGTATGCCCAACCGACCAGTTTAAGTCAGTAGGTTGGGCATACCTGCCCAACACAGATGTATCCTGTCATTCTGAGGCATAAAATATGCATTGTTGTGGCATAAATATTGCTGTATTCAGAATCTTACCAGTCTGATATAAAAATCCAAAGCCGGTAAGATCCTGAGCTCGCTTTGCTCCTCAGGATGACTACATTTTTACATAATACATATTATCAATGTACAAATTTGTATTATTTTACATTTTTGTAATTATGCCTGTCAAGTATTTTTAATTATGTAATATAAGTATTTGCTATTTTAAAATAATAGTAAATAATGAAATTAAGGAGAATTTTGTATTGATTAATAATAACAATAAAATACTGCAAAACCTTAAAGATGCTGATTGTTCGTCTGATTTGATAAAAGCCTTTTTTGATTTTGAACAGGACGGAAAAATTTTTGAACAAATTAAATTATTAAAAAAGCACAAAGCCGAATTGTTGGACAATTTGCACAAATACCAAAAACAGATAGATTGTTTGGATTTTTTAATTTTTAATCTCGAACAATCAAAACAAATTAAAGGAGCAAAATAATGGACATATTAAAAGTAACAACCCCCAGAGGACTTGAACTAAAAGGTGCAATATTCGGAAACAACAGTAATGATACAGTACTTATTATGCTTACAGGGATATGCTCCAATGTATTTCAAAACGAACTTTTATACACAACAGGCAAATTATTGAGTGAAAACGGTATTACGTGTATCATCGCCCACGCACATGATTCTTTTTCATGTTTTGCATACAGTGATTTTTCTACCGGCAAACAAAGACATGCCGGAACTTTCAACGATGATTTTAATATGGTATACGAAGATGTTGAAACTTACGTTAAATACGCAAGAGAAATGGGCTTTGAAAATATAATCCTTGCCGGTCACTCGCTTGGTTCCAACAAAATTATTCATTACCTCGGAAACACGCCTGATAATTTTGTGGACTATTTTATTGTGTCTTCACCGGTAGATATTATGCACTGGTGGACTGTTATGCCAAACATTGACAGCTGTTTTACAATGGCAAAAAATTGGGTTGAAGAGGGTAGAGGCGATGACATTTTACCGTTTTTATTCGGTGGATTTTCTCCAATGACGGCAAATACTGTACTTGGATTTTATAATGCGGATAATCTCAAGAACTGTCCTGTTTTAAGCGGTCAGGGAGAGACGAATTCGCTGTATAACATAAAACCGAACGGTTCTTTTGTTATAGGTTCAAGGGATTCTGTTACAGGCGAGAGCCCCAAAAGATTTATGGAAACGCTTAATTCCTGGACAAGAGACCCCAAACATAATCAGGTGATAGAAGTAGAAAACGCTTCTCATATTTTTTTCGGCAAACACAAAGAGTATGCAGATACAATAATGGGTTGTATCGAACACTACAAATCTTTATGTGCTGTTTAAAAAATATTTTATAAATATACGTCATTTGCAGTTATAATATATGTATGTTTTCAGACAGCGATATAAGTGAAATAAAAGAACAATCAATCAGATATATAATAACAGGCGTATGGAATACTGTATTCGGCATTCTTGTTTACGCTTTATTAATAAAACTTTTGGGTGAAAATCATTACATATTGCTCGCTGTTGTATCAAATATTATAAGCATTACAAACGCTTATATCTGTTATAAATTGTTTGTATTTAAGACAAAAGGCAATATTCTCAAAGAATATTTAAAGTGTTATGTCGTGTACGGACTTTCGATGCTTCTCGGGCTGCTTCTTTTATATGTTTTGGTTGATATTGCCGGACTTAATCCGGTTATAGCAAATGTTATTTCCGTACTTTTGCTTACAATCGTAAGTTTTATCGGACACAGATATTACTCATTTAAAAATAAAAGCTAAAGCGTAGACAAAGAATTTTTTTCGTCCATAGCTGATATTATTTCGCAGCAAATATCGTTATAAGGTGTAGGGATATTGTGTTTTTTGCCGAGTTCAGAAAGATATCCTGCAAATATTTCGACCTCTGTTTTTCTTTTTGCCTCTATATCCTGAAGCATAGATGTTTTTGTCTCGGGCAGCATTGTTTTTATAACCTCTAAAACTTCCGGAATTAACTTTTCGGTATTTTTGACACCTTCCGCCTGTGCAATCAACACAGCTTCTTGCATAAGTTTGATTGCAATATCATTAACTTTTTTGCTGCGCTGAAAATCTCCGTAGGAAGCGCCTAATAACGCCGATGCCTGATTGTATCCGACATTAACAAGGAATTTCCACCACATGGAATATTGCATGTCCTCAGGAATCGAATACGGAATTCCTGTTTTGTCAAAGAAATTTGCCACGGTTAAAACTTTATCGGATTTTTTTAAATTATTTTTTTCTCCGAAAACAGTATTGTATACTCCGTCATGTTTTATGTTTCTGCCTATTCTCGTACTTGTATGTCCAATGTAATAGGAATACAGGACTTTATCCTGACCGTATACATTTGAAATTTCTTCTTCGCTTTTTATGCCGTTTAACAGGGATAAAATTATAGTATCAGGAGCAACAAAATTCTTTATTTCCGATAAGGCAGACTCTAATCCCGAATTTTTAGTTGCTAAGATAATTAGATCAGCTTGAATGGTATTGTCTTGCGGTGTAACAAATACAAAATCCAACTCTTTTCCATTAAAAAGAGTCGGATTTTGTGTATATTTATTTATTCGTTCTTTATCAGCAAGAATCTTAAGATTTACATCTTTTGTCTCTGAAATTTTTGCTGCATATATGGTGCCTATAGCACCTAGTCCGCAAATAACTACATTTTTGATTTCTTTCATATAACTATTTTATTGTAAAAGTAGCATTTACAACAGCATTAATTTTTTTGTTTTTAGCTCTTGTATCATAGATACCGTAATCAGACACATCTGTTGAATTTTTGGCAACTATCTGGAACACACCCATTTTAGCTGAATTCATAACACCTATATTTCCGCCTGTGCTTTTTACCATGCTCTGAGCTCTTTGTTTTGCATCTTTTGTTGCTTCAGCAAGCATTTTTACCTTTAACTCATTCAAGTTTGATACATAGTATTCAACGGTGTTTGATGTTAATTCAACATTCTTATCAACCAGTTTAACAACATCCTGTGATATTTTTGTTACAGCATCCACATCCGAAGATGAAACTTCTACATTCTGTGAAAGTCGGTATCCGTCAATAGTGTTTGAATCATAGCCGTTTGCTAGCTTTTTGTAAACAGGGTACGAAGAAACAGGCGTGAATTTTATATCTTCTTCTTTCATACCGCTTGAAATCAAAAACTCTTTTACATTTTTCTGGTCAGTATTGATTTTTGCATAACCTGATTTTAAATCATTGCTCCTAACTTCGTAATATGCTCTCCAGACAGCAAGGTCTGAAGAAATTTCTTGAGAAGCTGATCCGGTAACTGTTATTGTCTGATTTTGCAATTTCTGGTAAGAAACAATAGCATTTGCAAGAATAAATGTTGAAATCATTGCGCCGAGTGCAATTACAATACCAAGCAGAATTATCTGATAGTCCTTGATTTCTTTAATGTCTTTCATTTTAAACTCCCTGAAATATTAACTTCAAATAAGTATAATATATTTTCTAAATTTTTGCTATTATTATTTTATGTTTAGACAAATTGTACCGATAATATTACTAACAATATCAAATATATTTATGACATTTGCATGGTACGGGCATTTGAAGTATAAAAATGCCGCGTTATGGCTTGTTATACTGGTAAGCTGGGGGATTGCATTTTTTGAATACTGTTTTCAGGTACCGGCAAACAGAATCGGATACGGATATTATGATGCCGCACATTTAAAAACAATACAAGAAGTAATTACTCTTGTTGTATTCTGCGGATTTTCAGTGTTTTATTTAAAAGAAGAACTCAAATGGAATTATATAGTAGGATTCTTATTTATAATACTTGCAGTATTTTTTATATTTAAAAAGTGGTAAATTTCCTTTCGAAACTTACCACTTTATTAGTTATTCAAAAAGAATTACTTTGCTTGTTTGTCATGACACGGACATTTGCAGTCAGCAGGTTCTTCCTTACCGGCATTTTGTTCATGGCAGCCGCATTGGCATTGAGGCGGACACATAGGTTTTGCACAAGGTCCCATCGGTCCTTTAGGGCCGAATTTCGGTCCGCATGGTCCCATTGGAGGTGCCATTTTATCCATTTCTTCTTTTACTTCTGTTTTAATTTTTTCAAGCTCTGCCTTTTGCTCTTCTGTCAAGACAGACTCAAATTTTTGCATGCTTTGCTTTCTGATCTCTCTTTCTTTAGCAAAGAGTTCTTCCATTTTTTTCTGTTCTTTTTTAATTTTTTCTCTATATGGAGCTAAGGCTTTTTTCTCATCAGCTTTGATTTTTTCAAGCTGAGCCTTTTGTGATTCTGTCAGATTGAGTCTGTCTTCAAACTCAGCTTTTTTCTGTTCTCTCATTTTTGCATGTTCTTCAGGACTCAAAGGTTTTTTGCATTCTTTCATCGGTGCGGGTTGTCCGTCTTTGTCACATGGACCTTTTGCCGGACAATTTGCCATTGCAGGTACTGCAATCATTGCGCTGAGTGACAATGCCATTGTTCCTGTCAACACTGCTGATAATAATGTTTTTTTCATTTAATTCTCCTTTTCTTCCATAATACTCAAATTCTGCATTTTTTATTAAGTTTCTTTACATAAAAAAATTTTTTCCTAAAATGCCGAATTTTGGTATTAACATTAAGTATAATTATCTTTTTGCATCTGTCAATGACTCTTAAATGGCATCTTTTACTTATATGTAATAATTTCGCTGTATTGCAGGTAATAATTAGTGTTAAAGATACACTGATAATTTTTTCAAATAAATATACCCATGTGGGTTATATATTTTAAACAGTGCGCCTAATATAGTAGATAATTATTATATTACTAATTTAATAATAAGGAGTTTAGATTTTGGAAAATGCAAAAAGAATTTCAGTATACATAGTAGAAAATTATAAATTAGTCAGAAAATCGCTTACACACGTAATTGAAAAATCTTTAGATTTTGAAATACTGGGATGCTTTGAAACTGCAGAAGAATTTTCGAAAGTATTTAATACCAGAAAATCTGATATTGTGATTATGGATATGAGGACAGGAGAAACAAACGGATTGATGGCAGCTAAATATGTCAAAGAAATCTCACCGGAAACAAAGGTTGTAATCCTTTCCTCCCATAAAAATGACGATGAAGTGATTGCGGCACTTGCTTTGGGTGCCAATGCCTATTGTTTAAAAGATATCGAGACTCCATCTTTGTTCAAAGTATTAAAAGAAGTTTATAAAGGAGCACTGCGGGTGCAGCCAAATGTTGCAGGTGCAGCAAATAATTTTGATGCAAAATCTGATATGTCTAATAACCTGAACCATCTTTATACTAAAATCTCTGATGACTATAATCTTACACAAATAGAACAACAGATTATTAAATATATTGTTGATGGCAAAACGGATTTTGAAATTTCTAAGCTGATGAATATAAGCCAACATACTGCAAAAGTTTATGTAAAAAATGTCTTGACAAAATTATCAGTGAATGACAGGGTACAGGCCTCACTAAAAGCGGCAAAGGCAAAAATAATTCAATAGGAGAATATTGTGTTAACCAAAAGAGTGTGCGGAAAAATACTATTTTACTTTTTATTCTTAATATTTATTACTTTTTTAATTAATTGTCCTAAAATCAACCTGTCTTCAAAAGACGCTGTAATTATATCACTTTTTGTATTCTGGATTCATTCTTTGATTGATAAAAAATATCTTTTAAACAAGTTGTCTCAAAAATTCAATAATCAAAAATCGCTTATTAACAATTTATTTATAAACTGTCCGAATCTTATATATCTAAAGGACAAAAATTTTAATTACATAGACTGCAACCCTCAAATGAAGAAATTAATATGTGTGGACGGGCAAAGTAACATTTCAGGAAAAAACGATTTTGATGTATTTCCTTCCGATGTCGCAGAAACGCTAAGACAGTATGATAAAAAAGTTATTGAAAAAGGAGAGGTCGTCTCGTATAAAATAGAAAAAAAGCTTTTCACCGGTGAGACAAAAATTTATGATACTCTTCTTGCACCGACAATGAACAAAGACAAAATATCCGGAGTGCTTGGAATAATGAGAGATATAACACAAACAGAAGCACTTAGGGAAAAATATATTATCAAAAACGCCCAGCTAAACAGCATACTTGATAATGTACCATTTGTAATTTATCTGAAAGATATTGAAGGAAGAGTAATAGCCTGCAATAAAATTCTCGAAAATTACATAAACCAGCCTGTCAAAAATGTTATAGGCACAAATCTTTCTGACACATTCTTAAAAGATATTTCTGACAAAATAAAAAAAGAAGATGCACAAATAATAAAAAATAAGCAGAAAATATCATACGAATCAAATTTAAATATTTACGGTAAGGAAAAAGCCTGGTATTCCGTGTCAAAATCTCCTATTTTTAATGACAGGAATGAAGTTATCGGGATAATAGTCTATTTTATAAATATCGATGATGAAAAAAAGCTTCAGGCAAGGAAAGAGACATTTGTTGCAACACTTACTCATGATTTAAAAACTCCTACAACTGCACAGATGAATGCAATGAAGCTGCTTCTTGACGGTTCATTAGGTTCTCTAAATCCACAGCAAAAAGAAATGGTAGAGTTGACGCTTAATTCAAATATTTATATGTCCAATATGATTTCAACCATTCTTGCCACATACAAATCAGAAAGCGGTGAGGTTGTACTAAAACCTGAAGAATTTGATATTACGGAGCTAATCAGCTCAACCTGCAAAGAAATATGCAATCTTGCACGGACAAAGGAACAAAATATTATAGTTAAGTCTTCCATAGATAACCCGTATGTAACTGCAGATAAACTACAGATAAAAAGAGCCGTTGTAAATCTGATTTCCAACGCTATTACTTACGGCTTTGACAAAACTGATATTGAGGTAGTATTGAGAGAAGAAGACGACAGGATATTTTTAGATGTTCTAAACCATTGCAGATATATTCCGCCTGAAAGAATGAAGGAAATTTTTCTTAAATACAAATCCAGTGAAAACGCAAAATTTAACAAAGCAAGCACAGGACTTGGACTGTACTTATCAAAACAAATTATAAATGCACACTCAGGAGAAATACATGCAAACAGCTATGAAAACCAAACCTGTGTGTTTGGCTTTAGCATACCTAAAGTTCATAAATCCATTGCAGAAGAAACAGGAGTTAATTAATTTGTGCAAGAATCTTATCCAGTCCTTTAAAATCAGAATGAATTGAGCAAAACACTTTTTGTATAGTATTTATTATCTCTTCTTTTTGCGGAACTTTATCACGATTGAAAGGTAAAAAATATAAATCCATAGGCAGCGCACCATTTTCATTTGGATAAAAATACTTTATATCCAGTTTCTTTGCACTCATGGACTCATAAAATTTAATCCGTCTTATTGTATTTATATTTGTTTCATCAGGCTTTTCTACCTCAAGATAGATACCGTTAAAATCTTTAGCAAAATATTTTTTCAATTTTTCAAAAATCTTATGTCCGTAACCTCTGGAATGATATTTTTTTAAAACAGCAATATAATCAAGCCATAAAGTTTTCTGTTCACAGTCCACAAATAAAATAAAATACCCAACAGCAGTATTTTCCGCCCAAGCAGAATATAAACGATATTTATCAGTTGACAATAAGTTCATAAAATTTTCAAAAGATTTCAGCTCTGTTTTTGGAAACTGCTCAAGCATATCTTTGTATACTGTATTAAAAAAATCTTTGTTCTCCTTTTTTAAATCAATTTTTAAATCAATCATAGTCAATAAATCCTAAAAATAAGCAATATAAGTATTATATCAAAATATTCAGACAAATATGATATAATTTCTTTATGGGGAGAAAAATATTTTTTACACTTTGTTTAATAATATTTTGCTGTGCTTTACATTTTGGAGATAAAGCCATATCTGCATCAATGTTTGATGAAAACGGCTCATACTCCGGCAACTGGAAACAGATGACAAATGTATCATCATCATCTTCTTCAAGTAACAAATACAAAAGCAGTGATTATTCATCATCTGCATGGTATGCAAACAACAGAAAACAGCAAGCGCAAAAACAGAATACATCATTCTCAAATGAAAATTATACACAGACAAGTGCAGTGCCATTTAGATACAACACTCTTAACTATACAAGGATAAGAAAGGTCAAAGGCGGCTATGGCGATTATAATGCCAAGTGCTCTGACATTGGTGATGTAAGCTTCTGCCACTAAGATATTTGTATTGATAATATTTATTATGTAAAAATGAATATTTTGCATTCTAGAGCAGATATTTCATTTTTTCGTTCCAAGAACTCTAAAAAATGATTAATTATCATTTTTTAGAGACTCTGCCGAATAAAAGCAACTAAATGTTGCTTTTATGAGAGGTGCTAAGTCAGATACGAAGTATCTGCGTGCCGTATAACATTGGCGGGTAGGATTTTAAGTCACTCTAAAATAAAATATCTGCTCTCTCGTTTTTTACTTAGGGAGGCATAAGGTGTTTGCTTCGGAGTGACTACGGCGCTGTCGGTTGGGCATACTTGCCCAACTCAAAAAATGTCATTCTGGTGAATTAAATATGCTTTGCTGCAAAAATATTGCTGTGTTCAGAATCTTACAAACTTGATGTGTTATCAAAAAGCCGGATTAATATAAAAAAACTATTCTTTCTTTACAAAATAGCTCAATCTGCTTGTTTGTAGTACAATATTATTAAAGATAGAATTTTAGACTTAATTGGGGAAATATAAAATATGGCAGCAGAAACACATTATGATGCGAGTAATATCAGAGTTTTAGAGGGGTTGGAAGCCGTCAGAATGAGACCCGGTATGTATATCGGTTCTACATCACAAAGGGGCTTGCACCATTGTATATATGAAATTGTGGATAACTCTATAGACGAAGCACTTGCAGGATATTGTACACAGATTACCGTTACAATAAATACTGATGAGAGTGTTACCGTTGAGGACAACGGACGTGGTATTCCTGTTGATATAAAACCGGATTCGGGAAAATCCGCTCTTGAAATTGTTCATACAGTACTGCATGCCGGAGGTAAATTCGGGGACGGTGGTTACAAAGTATCAGGCGGTCTTCACGGTGTAGGTGCATCTGTTGTAAACGCATTATCAGAAAAATATGTTGTTGAAGTTTCAAGAGATGGCTATTTATGGCGTCAGGAATATTTAAGAGGTGAGCCGACTACTCCTGTTGAAAAAGTAAAAGAAACGGATAAAACAGGTACAAGAACAACTTTCTGGCCGGATCCGGAGATTTTTACTGAAACAACACAGATTGACAGAGATGTTATTGCAAACCGTCTGAGAGAAATGGCTTTCTTAAATAAAGGCCTAAAAATCAGATATATAGATGCAAAAACAGGAGAAGAACAGGATTTCCACTTTGAAGGCGGAATCGGAAGCTACGTAGAATTCTTAAATAAAAATAAAACTGTTCTTTTCGAACAACCGATATACATAGACAAAGCTGTTGATAATATGCAGGTTGAAATTGCAATGCAGTATACAGATGCTTATAACGAATCTGTTTTGAGCTTTGCAAATAATATTAATACCCATGGCGGCGGTACTCACCTTACCGGCTTCAGAAACGGTATTACCCGTGTATTGAACGACTATGCAAGAAAAAATAAACTTTTAAAAGATTCTGATGCAAACCTCTCCGGTGATGACGTAAGAGAAGGTTTGACAGCTATTGTTTCCGTTAAGCTGCCAAATCCGGAGTTTGAAGGTCAGACAAAAGATAAACTCGGAAGCTCGGAAGCTACTGCGGCAGTACAAGATACAATCAGAGATAAATTGCAGGAATGGCTTGAATTCAACCCAAAATATGCAAAGATTATTATTGAAAAGACACTGCAGGCACAAAGAGCAAGAGAAGCAGCAAGAAAAGCAAGAGAACTTACAAGAAGAAAATCTGCGCTGGAAACATCCACACTTCCAGGCAAACTTGCCGATTGTTCTAACAGAGAACCTGAAAAATGCGAACTTTATATTGTAGAGGGTGATTCTGCAGGCGGTTCAGCCAAACAGGGCAGAAACAGAATGTTTCAGGCTATTTTGCCGTTAAGAGGTAAAATTCTTAATGTTGAACGTGCCAGACTTGATAAAATGTATGCCAACAACGAAATTAAATCCATGGTTCAGGCTCTTGGCATAAACATAAGCAAAAACGAAGATGATGTTGATATTGAAAAACTGAGATATCACAAAATTATCATTATGACAGATGCTGATGTTGACGGTGCACACATCAGAACATTGCTTTTGACATTCTTCTTCAGATATGCAAAACCATTGTTGGATCAGGGACATGTATACATTGCACAGCCGCCTTTGTATAAAATTACTATAGGCAAAAATGCAGAGTATCTCTATGATGACAGAGCATTAGACAAGATGTTGAGAGAAAGAGGCATCAAGGATTTAACACTTTACAACAAAGATAAGTCAAAAAGTGCGACAGGAACCGAACTTGTAGAGCTTCTGGCAAATATGTCTACGTTCTACCATTCTTTCAACAATCCTCTTATCAACGCTATTCCGTCTGTTGTGATGAGAGCATTAATTCGTTCCAACATTGAACCTGAGGATTTTGATTCTCAAGAAGCAATGCAAAAACACTGCGCATATATTAATCATTATCTTCAAGACCACGCCGAAAATTACGGTATTGAAGAGGCTAAAAACTACAGCGTGGAAATTAAATTTAATACGGAAACACAAAAGTACAATCTGAATCTGCATCTTGAAAGAGAGACAGAACAGGTGCTTTTGACAGCTGTATTAGTTAAATCAAATGAATTTCAGCGTGTAAAAAATGCATACCCTGCAATCAGAAGCTATCTGATAGAAGAAGAAAAAGTGCTTGTGCTTGATACAGGTGCAGAAGAACTTCAGTTAACATCGTTTGCCGAATTACAAAGAGTTGTCGAAGAAAGGGGCAAAAAAGGCTTGACGCTGCAAAGGTTCAAAGGTCTTGGTGAAATGATGCCGCAGCAGCTGTGGGAAACAACAATGGACCCTGCGACAAGAACGCTTCTTAAGGTAAATGTAGAAGATGCAATGCTTTGCGATCAGCTCTTTGACGTGTTAATGGGAGATAAAGTAGAACCAAGAAGAGACTTTATTGAAACAAACGCTGTATTTGCACAAAATATAGATACGTAATTTTATGATTCTATAACAACAAAAGAGCTGAAAACAAAAGTTTTCAGCTCTTTTTATATATTTAAATTATCTATGCTCTTATATCCGCTGCATTTTTGTGTGCCAAAAGCCCCTCATTCTCTGCAATTATTGCGGCTGTTTTAGATAGTTTTTTTGCAGCATTTTTATCAGCATACTGGTATGTCTGAACTTTTAGAAAATCAAAAACACTAAGCCCTCCGGAGTATCTTGCAACAGTATTGGTCGGAAGTGTATGATTTGTTCCTGCGCAATAGTCCCCGTAGACCTCTGCTGAATAGTTACCTAAAAACAAAGAACCGTAATTTGAAAACATATCCATTTTAGCCTGTGCATTTTCAATGCACAGCTCAAGATGTTCCGGTGCACGTTTTTCAGAAATTTCAACAGCCTGTTCAAGATTATCTGCAACAACAGCAAAAGATTTTTCATAAGAGATTTTTGCTATCTCCGAGGTTTTTAGCTGTTTTAACATCTCTTTTGCGTATTTATCAACTTCTTTTGCAAACTTATGCGAGAAGCAAATAAGATAGGCTCGTGCATCCCTATCATGTTCACATTGGGCAAGCATATCTGCAGCTGTAAATCTTGCATCAGCGCTTTCATCAGCTATTATTAAAACCTCCGAAGGTCCTGCAAGAAAGTCTATACCGCAATCTCCGTAAATTTGCTTTTTTGCTGCCGTAACATATTTGTTTCCGGGTCCAACTATTTTATCTACCCTTTGGATGGTTTCTGTTCCGTAGGCCATTGCAGCTATTGCCTGTACCCCGCCGACCTTATAAATCTTATCTGCACCTGCCATATCACAGGCAACAATAGTCACATCTTTAATTCTTGGTGAACAAGCTATTACCTCTTTTACTCCTGCTGTTTTTGCAGGAATTATAGTCATTACGGCTGTGCTTGGCAGGGGATAATTTCCGCCGGGGATATAGCAGCCGGCTCTTTTTAGCGGAATAATTCTGTGCCCGAGTTTTATTCCGTCATATTCTGTGTCCAAATTTTTTAAACATTCAAGCTGCTTTTGGGCAAATAATTTTACATTATCGATTGCCGTTTTTATTGCATCAATAGTTTTTTTATCAACATTTTTATAGGCTTTTTTTATTTCATCTTTTGAAACTTCAAGAGAGTCAAGCAATCCGTCTCCGAACTGTCTGGAATATTTTATAAGCGCACCGTCTCCGCTTTTTTTTACATCGTCAATGATATCATTCACGCTCTTAATTGTTTCAAATTCAATATTTGCAAAAAATTCATCGGGAATTTCATTGTAGTTAAATATATTCATTTTATCCTCTCTACAATTTTATAAAAAGAATTTTCAATGTCTTTTAGTTTTAAAGAGTAATGTTTCTCAGAAATTTTGGGCATAACAATAAAAGACATATATTTATTCAAATTGCCAAGCTTTTCGTTTTTTATAGCAAGTCTTATGCATTCTCGCAAAAGTCTCTTTATCCTGTTTCGTTTAGTAGAACGTTTATGATATTTTTTGCTTACTACAAAACCGAATTTTGAAGGAACGCTGATGTCCTTTTTTTCTCTGCCTATATACACCGTCATAACAGAATCAGAGAGAATCTTGTGATTTTTATATGTGGCATCAAATGCCTTTGTATTTTTAAGTCTGTATTTTTTAGGAAGCATAATTACAATTGAACTCTAAAATTAAAAAAGACCTGCATAATGTTAGATGGCAGGTCTTTTTTTAAACTTTTTAAGACTGAAACAGCTGACTAAGCTCTTTTCTTAGCCTGAATAGCCAGTCTGTGACGACCTTTTGCTCTTCTTCTGTTCATAACAGTTCTGCCGCCGGGTGTAGCCATTCTTGCTCTAAAACCGCTGACGTTCTGTCTTTTTCTTTTTGTTCCTTCTAATGTACGTCTCATTTTATTGCTCCTTGAATTAATTTTTTTGCGTTATATCATGATAAAAAAGACACAGACAATTGTCAAATACAGACAGAATAAGAGTTAATAAAGGTTTACACAATATGGATAAAACAATAGGGTTTATAGGTGCTGGAAAAATGGCAACAGCTATTATAAAAGGCTTATTAAAATCAGGTCTTTTTGATAAAAATCATATAATAGCTTCCGAGCCCAATAAAGACTATGCGCACAAAATAGAAAAAGAACTTGGCATAAAAATGGTGCACAATAACCGTGAAGCAGCTGCAGAAGCTGATATCATACTGCTTGCTGTAAAGCCATTTGTTGTAAAAGAAGTTTTGACGGAAATTGAAGACAGAATTGACTCCTCTAAAGTCATCATTACAATAGCTGCAGGAATTTCATCTTCTAGAGTAGAAGAAATACTGGAAAAAGAAGCAAGAGTTATAAAAGTTATGCCAAATACTCCTGCACTTCTGGCAGAAGGAATGAGCGCTGTGTGCAAAGGTGAACACGCTACGCAAGAGGATTTTGAAACGGTTATAAAAATATTTGAAAGTGTAGGAAAAGTAATCAAAGCAAGAGAAGAGGATATCGACGCTATTACAGGTGTAAGCGGCTCCGGTCCGGCTTTTTATTACTATATAATTGATGCGATTGCAAAAGCAGGTGAAAAACTAGGACTTGATTACAAAACAGCCCTGATGCTTTCTGCACAGACCGCTCTCGGCTCTGCAAAAATGATTTTGGAATCCGGTGTTGAACCGCAGCAGCTTATTACAAATGTTACTACCCCCGGAGGTACAACTGCCGAGGGTAATAAGGTCTTAGACGAAAGTAATATATCTGATATTCTTTTTGAAACTGTTGAAAAAACCGCTGAGAAGTCAAAACTTATGTCAAAACAGCTTTAACAGGGCGATTTGCCTACTACAAGTTTGTCAAATCCAAGTTGGTCTTTCATTGATGTTTCTGTGTATGTTTTGCCGTCTTTTTCATACGTGAATGTTTTAATATGTTCCTGTGCTTTTGCTTTATCTTCCGCACTGTTAAAGTAATATCTTGAGCCATTATAATCAATGTAGTATTCTGTTTGTTGTCCCCACTCGGGTTTAATCTCCGCTGTACCGCAGGTACGTTTTGCCCATCCTTTTTCATTTTCCATTCGAGCTTTGCTGTAATCGGAATAATTATCAAAATAATATCTTGTTCCGTCAGGAGAGTCCAGATATAGTTCGGTTCTTTTGCCGTCTTTCATATTTACGGATTCGTCCGGTTCATCGATATAAGGAATTTTGTTTCCTGCCAGATCAAAATTTGGATCTTTCAATGCGGGATTATGCGGCTCTGCTGCAGTTTGCCCTGAAGGTTTGTCAGCTTTGTTAAAATTTGCGAAATTTTCGTCTCTGTCTGATGTTGATTTATTTGGGTTGGTATTATTGTGTGTTTCATTATAATTATTTGCAGGATTATCTGGTATTGCTCCGTCATTACCTGTGCTTTCTTCTGTTTCAGAATTCTCTGTCTTCCCTGTGTTCAATATAGATATTAGCTTTTCAAGCAATGATTCAAGATAAGAGATCAAATCTCCAAGAATGCCTTGATTAGAATTATCTTGATTTTGTTTATTTTCAGGTTCTTCTGATTCTAATTCAGTCTCCATATCGCTAGAAACACTGCTTTGAAATTCTAATAAATCACCTTCATCAGCAATTTGACAGCTTTGTGCTTGAACCTCCTGCTGAATGTAAGATTTAGCAATTTCCATTTTTTTGATTTCCATAGCCTACCATCCTTTTTATTACTGTAACCATATCTTTTTCAATTATATAATCGTTATATTGTTTTTTTACCTTTAGGAAATATTAGATTTCGTTACAAATTTTTACACAGGCAATTTTGAACTTAGCCTTTTTGGACTAATTCGCTTTAATAATTCAGGCAATAAATATTGAAGCTAATTTATTTATTCTGTTTATATGACGCTTATTTATAAGCAGCAATTTTAGAAATAAATAAGAAAGGTAAACAAATGACTTTTAACCCGTTATTAGAAAAAGGAACACCGATAGACAAACAAATACGAAGCTGGCACGAAATAGCAAAAAAGCCGTTTAATAAAACAGATGTAGACTGTTACACAAGAACAAGACAAATACTTATGAACGGTATCGAGGTAGAAGCTTGGAATTTTAAACACAATTTTGCAAGAAACTGCTCCGATACAGAGGTTAATAAATTTATTGCCCAGACAAGACGTATCGAAGATATGCAGCAGACAACAGTTAACTGGCTGACTCCTGCTGACCAGTCTGTTCTTGAAACGACTCTCGGATATGAACAGGTTGCTGTGGATTTAACTGCCTGGATGGCACAAAATGAGCCTGATGATTATGTAAAAGAAACTTTTGATTTTGGTTTGTTAGAAGATTTTGACCATCTTTACAGATACAGCCAGTGGGCATATCTTGAGCACGGAATAAGCCCTAATGATATTGTACAGGGGCAGACAGATATTATGCTCAGCAGACCGACGCAAAATCACCACAATGACAACCGCATAAGGCTAAGAAAGCCCTACGACAAAGCAACTGCACACCCTCAGACAAAGGTAAATATCTATACTCTTGTTGCAGGCGAGCAGCAGACACACAATTATTATGCGGAACACGGTATGGAATACGGAAATCAATGCATAAGAGAAACTTATGCGGAAATCAAAGACGTGGAAGAAGAACACGTTACTATGTATGAATCCTTAATTGACCCGACAGAATCCTTATACGAAAAACTGCTTTTACATGAGTTTGTGGAAGTCTGTACATACTACAACTGTATGGAAGACGAAGAAAACGACAGAATCAAAAAAATCTGGGAAATGTTCCTTGATTATGAGATAGGTCATTTACAAATTGCAGCTGATTTATTCAGAAAATATGAAAAAAGAGATCCTGAAGAAGTAATCGGCACAAAAGTCGTACTCCCTTGCCGGTTTATGTCACAAAAAGAATATGTCACAAATATTCTGGAAAACGAGATACAGAAACGACTTGATGCACAAATGGGATATACTGAAATTGATAACCTGCCGGATAATTGGCCGAGCTATGATGTTCAGGAAAAAGTAGGTGAAGACGGTTCTCCTACTGAAATGACAATTCAGGTTATTTCAACGGCAAAAGGCAGGGATCTTGTTATTGCAGACAAAAAGCTGAAGAAAAAACAGGTTGAACTTCTGGAAAAAGGTCTGGAAGATATTGCGCAGGCTCCTGATACGGTTTCGATAGAGGAACTTCATGCAATGATGGATGAAGAAGAAATAGAACACGAATGTGTATAACCTAACAAGAATAATAAGCCCCCTGATAAAACTATCAGGGGGCTTATATACTGATAATATTTATTATGTAAAAAATGTCATCCTGAGGAGCAAAGCGAGCTCAGGATCTTACCGGCTTTGGATTTGTGTATCGGCCTGGTAAGATTCTGAACATAGCAATATTTTTGCAGCAAAGCACATTTAATGCTTCAGAATGACATTTGTTGAGTTGGGCAGGTATGCCCAACCGACAGCGCCTTAGTTACTCAGAAGCAAACACCTTATGCCTCCCTAAGTAAAAAACGAGAGAGCAGATATTTTATTTTAGAGTGACTTAAAATCCTACCCGCCAATGTTATACGGCACGCAGATACTTCGTATCTGACTTAGCACCTCTCATAAAAGCAACATTTAGTTGCTTTTATTCGGCAGAGTCTCTAAAAAATGATAATTAATCATTTTTTAGAGTTCTTGGAACGAAAAAATGAAATATCTGCTATCGAATGCGAAATATTCATTTTTTCATAATAAATATTATCAATATATCTTATATTTATATTTTTAATGTTAAAATAAACAAAAGAGTTAAGGAGAGAATTGATTTATGACTACTGCTAACCAATCATTAAAACCAATAACAACAAAAATAAATGAAAAGGGACATATAGAAATAGGCGGATGTGATCTTGTTGAACTGGCTGATAAATATGCTACACCATTATATGTTTTTGACGAAGCGACAATAAGAACAATTGCCCGCCAATACAAAAGCGCATTTGCTTCATATGATAAGGTTAGTATGTTATATGCATCAAAAGCTTTTATGACAAAAGCAATTGTGCGAATCCTTGACGAGGAGGGATTCGGCTTTGATATGGTCTCAGGCGGTGAAATTTATACAGCGCATAAAGCCGGTGCTGATATGAAAAAATGCCTTTTTAACGGTAATAATAAGTCATATGATGAACTGCAGATGGCAGTGGAACTCGGTGTGGGGCTTATATCTGTTGATAATTTTTTAGAACTTGCGTTGCTAAATGATGTAGCAAAGTCTAATAATAAAGTTGTTGATATTCTTTTAAGAGTTACACCGGGTATTGAGTGTCATACTCATGAATATATACAAACAGGACACTTGGATTCAAAATTTGGCTTTGATTTAACGCAAGTTGATTCTGCAGTAGAACTTATTGTTGATGAATATAAAAATCTGAATCTTGTAGGGCTGCATGCACATATAGGTTCGCAAATTTTTGAGACCTCAATATATTATGACGAGGTCGAAGTCTTATTAAAAGAAATGGGCAGATTAAAAGAAAAATATGGTCTAAATCTGACTCATATAAATCTTGGAGGAGGCCTTGGCATTAAGTATACAGAAGATGATATGCCGCCTTCGATTAATGAAATTGCTGAAAAAATAATTTCTTCAATAAAAGCAAATGCGCCAAAATATAACCTTGATGAACCGGAAATACATATTGAGCCGGGCAGAAGTATAATAGGCACATCCGGCGTTACTTTATACACTGTCGGCAGTTCAAAACAGGTTCCTAAAGGCAGAAAGTATGTCGCAGTAGACGGCGGTATGGCGGACAATCCAAGACCAAGCTTGTATCAGGCTGTTTATACTGCAGATGTTGCAAACAGGCCAAGTGATGCTAAAACTGAAACTGTTACAATTGCTGGTCGATTCTGTGAGTCAGGCGATATTTTGATAAAAGATGCAGAAATGCCGCCTCTCGAAGAGGGTGATATACTCTGTTTCTATGATACAGGTGCTTACGGTTATTCTATGTCCAGCAATTACAATCGTGTACTAAAACCTGCTGCGGTACTTGTAAATAACTCACAATCTGATATTATTATAGATAGAGAAAGCTACGAGCATCTGGTTTCATTGGATAGGATACCTGAAAGATTAAAGGATTAAGGCAAATAAGTGATAGGCGAAATTAAGGACATTCTGTTAAATCAACTTAAAACTCTTCATTTGACCCTTAACTGGGTGAATGTTTTAGAAGTGCTTATTATCGTTGCATTTATTTTTCTGATTTATCAAAAATTTATCAAAGGTACACAATCAGAAAAGTTGGTTAAGGGTATTTTTATACTGCTGTTTGCCTGGTTGTTCTCGGAAATTTTGATAAAATTTAACCTTCTTATTTTAGGTGTTTTCTTAAGAACCATGGTTAGTGTAATAATGTTTGGTGCCGTTATTATATTCCAGCCTGAAATAAGAAAATTTCTCGGGTATTTGGGACAGTCAAATATATTCCATGCACACCTAAAAAAAAGAAACCTTAAGGATGTACAAAAGGTTAATGTTTTAAAAGAACTAATAGAAAGTGTAAAGTATCTTTCAAAAACACGTACCGGTGCTTTGATGGTGCTTGAACGTGATGAAGATGTAAACAGTTATTCTGATGTGGGTACACAGCTTGATGCTATATTATCTACAGAGCTTCTGCTTACTATATTCCATCCTAATACACCTCTTCATGACGGGGCTGTGGTTATATCAGGTGATTCCATTCGTTCTGCAGGTGTATTGCTGCCTCTTACTGAGGACCCTAAATTAAGCTGGAAATACGGGACAAGACACAGGGCTGCAATCGGTATGAGTGAGGTTTCGGATTCCGCATGTCTTGTTGTTTCTGAAGAAACGGGTGATGTATCGATTGCACTTGACGGTACTTTAAAGAAATATGATGATATAACTCTTTTGAAAAAAGATTTAGAAATCCTTCTCGGCTACGAAGACGAGGATGTTGTTGAAGAAAATAAAACTGTTTTTAACTTCATTAAAATAAAGACCAAAAAGCAGTCTTCTTCCGATAAAAAAAGTGATAAGATGTCAAAATAGATAAAATGAATCCTATAGAAGCAATATACAAAAATAAAATTGTAGCTGTAATCAGAGCTGAAAACGCTTCTGAGGCCATTGAAAAAGCAAAGGCAATGGCTGACGGAGGTATAAAGGTTTTTGAAATTACGATTGAAAACCGAGGATTAGTTTCTGCCATAAATGAACTGAAAAATATCCCTGATATAACCGTAATGGCCGGCAATGTAATAACTTCAATGCAGGCACAGGAGGCTATTGATAACGGAGCACAGGCAATTGTTTCACCTGTATTCCAGAACGGTTTGTTAAAGTATTGCACGGGCTGCAAGGTTCCTCATATTGTAACTGTATCAACATCAAATGAGGCTTATAATGCTTGGAAGTCAAGAATACCGGTAATAAAATTGTTCCCTGCCAAATCTATGGGGCAGGTAGAATATCTTGAGGATCTTTTAAGACCAATGCCGTTTTTAAATCTTATGCCTTCCGGCGGATTAAGTATAGAAGACTTTGTTGATTACCTGCACGCAGGTGCTGTAGCTGTCGGCATAGGAAGAAGTCTGTATAAAAACGCAAATTTAAAAGAAATTACGGAACGCGCAAGATATGCCGTTTCTCAATTAAAACATTAATCAACTATTTCCATTATGCTTTTAGCTCTGCAAGCCCATGTATGTTTTTCTTTTGTAATATTAAAAGCTTTATCCGCCATTTGGGTACGCTCATCTTCATTTGCGAGATAATATGCTGCCTTATCAGCAATGTCGTCAAAAGAAGAATGATTAAAATATCCGAAAGAATCAGCAAATTCAGCTTTTAAGGATGGAGAGTCGCTTACAAGTGAAAACGTACCGACAGCGGATGCATTTAAAATTGTATGATGAATGCCCAGACCCTGCTGCATCGGATGGCAGTACAAAGAAATTTTGGACTTATTCATAATATCAATACTTTCTTCTATACTGCATTGTCCCATATATTTAGCTTTCCCTTTAATATATTTTTCCCAAGGTCCGTTTCCGTAAATTCTGACATCAAAATCGGAAAGTTTTTGTATCATTTGGGCTTTTTGTTCATACATAGCCAATTCGGAAATATTTGTAAATAGCAAAAGATATTGTTCAATGTCCAAAGTTAAGCCGTAGGAATCTGTTACTGCACTTGCAATCTGCCAGAAGGTATGATTTGGATTCTTCATTGTCAGTTCATAAATCTGCATCATCAAATTGAATACAAGTTCCGGCATGGTTTCTTTTAATTTTTTAAATTTTTCATCAATATCTATCATTGGTGAAAAATATACAATGTCGATTTCTTTTTTTGAATGTGTATTTTGCCATAAATCCAAATCTACAGCCTGAGGAATATAGCCGTGTTTTAACTCGGGAAGATATTTTGTAAGAGCCGGTATATCTGAAGGAGTAGTTTCAAAAACCACAAATTTATCAAATGAAACAAATTGTTTAATAGTATCAAAGTTTTTTGCAAATACAGACTCACTCGACCACATGACATTTGTTATATTGTTGCTCAGTATATGCTGCCAGTGTTCTATTCCGGCATTATCGAATCCTATAGCAATATTAAACGGTATTTTGTCCGCATTACATTCCTCTGTTGTATATGCTTTTATACCTATTTGTCTGAATCCGTTTAATAATCCGTCAGAAAAAGAGGATAATATATTAAAACTGTTATTTTGTTCGTTTGTTTTATGCACTGCAACGATGATATCTTCTTTTTCCATATCTCCTCCAATATCAGATTTATAAAAATATCATCCTATAATATATGCATTTTGTCGAATAAGCAATGTTTTTTAATAATTTCGGGATTTAGGCTGATTTTAAAAGTTTTAATCGTCTGTATACAATACTTCGTTTGTCATCGATAAAGTCATTTTCATCCAGATAAATATTTGTATATTTGTCAGAATTTGAAATAAAAAGCATCATATATACGTCAACGGCTACGTTGAAAAGAGAAATCTTTTGTTTAAAAGCACACTCCTGAAGAAATAAGAGAAGATCATAATTAATTGAGCTTACACTCTCAAGATTAATACCGATACGCTTTCTTCCCGCTTTTGCTTTATAAAGTTTTTTTAGTTCCTTAAGTTCAGATTGAGATACAACATTCCCTGTAATATCTGCAATACAAACTCCGTCAACATCCCTGATATCCATGTTCATCCCTGACTGTTTGTATGTGTTTTCCCTAACATTTATATAATATCAGGTTGCGAAGTTTATTTAATTATATGAAAGTATTTTCTCTTTATAACTTTAGTTGCAGATATTTTTACCTTCGCTGTTGTACATTTTACTTCTAAAGTCTTTTATCTGCTCTATTTGTATTGAATAATCATCTGAAAGCAGCGAATTTGTATTGTTTATAAATGAATCAAGCATTTTGTTTATATTTTTATAGTTTAAAGATACCATATCATTTGCCATTACAGTATTTGAAAGAGCAAGACGCGTCATATCTCTAAAACCGCTTGATGCCATTTTTAATGCAAGTGTGTTATTCATTGCAGTTTTCATCAAAGCTTGAGCTAAAACCATAGGCATGTGGCTTATCAATGCAGCTGCTTCGTCATGTTCTTTTGCATTTGCCGCTATCGGTGTTGCTCCAGTATCCTTTATTATTTTTATTAGTGTTTTTAAAGAGCTCTCCGGCGTATCTTCAAAAGGGGTTAATATCCATTTTGCGCATTCAAAAAGTTCTTTAAAAGAAGAATCAAAACCGCTGTGTTCAGTCCCTGCCATCGGATGTGTACCGATGAAGGTATAAGGGCGTTTTTTGTTCATTACAAATTCTTTCAGGCTGCATACATCAGCAACTATTGTTTCCTCCGGCAATATTTCCTCTAGTCTGTCAAGTACGTCTAATGTTGCGCTCATAGGCGAACATACAAAAATTACATTACAGTCTTTTAAGTCTTCTATTTTGTCAGATATGTAAGGCGAATATTTTTTTGCTTCTTCTATTGCATTTTTGTTTCTTGTGACCGCAGCAACTTCATAACCCATGTTAACAAGAGCTTTAAATAGTGATCCGCCTATTAATCCTAATGAGATAATACCTATTTTCATAGACCGATTATATCACATTTTTATTATATTTTTGCGCCCACAGCTTTATAAAGAGCAATATAATCAATTAATCTCTGCGCTTTTGAGTTATCTTTTTCTGTTATCAGGCTCAATAGAGTTTCTTGAAACTGAATCTTTTCCAGATAGGAGATTATTCCCGCTTTTTCTCTTTCTATAATCAAATTAAAATTATCAGACTGGAGTTTTACTTTTTTATTATTGCTGTTATCTTTTTGTGTATCAAATTTAATCATACACATAGCGTCATTAATTTCTTGAATCGCCGTTAAATCCGCTTGTTTGTATGCTTCAAACATCTGCTCATAAATGATTTTTTTCTTTTTTAAATTTGCGCTCAAATTTCCGCCCGTGAACACTTTTTGCATTGCTGCAACTCCGACAAGAGCAAAAATATTGTCCCAGTTAAATAATTCTTTTAACAAGAGTGCATTATATCCTGCAGAACCTATTATCGGGATTGTCGGCAAAAATTCTTTGCGTGCTATTCGTACATCGATTTTGGCTTTTTGCAGATCAGCTTCCGCTTTCATTAAATCGGGACGAAAGAAAACGACCTCGGAGGAAATGCATTCGGGAATATTTCCATAGTATTCAAGTGAATCAAAATCCCCACGTTCTAAATTTTGTGCATCTGCCGGACACTCATCAATAAAAACTGCAAGCTGATGAAGATACAGACTCTGCTGTCTTTTTAAATCATTTAATTCGATTTGAGATTCTGTATGAAGTCTGTCCGTATAAGTGACATCGTACACGGAAGCAAGCCCTGCATCGTGTCTGTCCTTTGTAAGCTCCCATATCTTTTTCCGTATATTATTAATTTTTTCCTGATTTTTTATTACCTTATCCAGTTTCACTATATTTATATATAATGATGCCACATCTGCTGCAAGAGTGATGTCTGCTGCTTTTTCTTCATATTGAGCGGCCTCAAATTCTTTTTTTGATGATTTTGTTTTGTCATGGTTTTTCAAAAAAATGTCCGCTTCATATTGTGCAAATAATGGTATTGCATATAGATTTGTCCGAACTGTAGCTGTTTCAATATCAAAAAATTGATTTTGTGCCGTTTTTATTCTTGCAAATGTAGGTGAAATCATCAAAGACGGAAATTCTTTTGATTGCGTAACTTTTACCATCTGTCTGTATTCTTCTGTTTTTAGTGCTGCTTTTTTGATTTCATGATTATTTGCAAGTGCTCTGCATATATAGTCTTTTAAATACGGATCTGAAAAATTCTCCCACCAGGTTATATTTATCCGGATAAGTCTTGATTCTGCATTGGAAGCAAAGCAATTTTGCGGATTTATTAATGTCATAGCAAATAATAAAAAAATATATGTTATTATTTTTATAAAATTTTTATCAAACATTTTTAAGTTGTCTTTTTAAAAAGGTTATGTTAGTATGACAATTGTTAGTATGATAACAGTTAGTAAGGATTAGAGTTGAAAAAAATTAATAATACAAATATCGATTTAGGTTTGGAAATGGCTTTGACTGCTTCTGCATATCGTGCTGCAGGACAGAAGACTTTAAAAGTTCACGGTTGTGATAATATCACCAGAGAACAGCTTGGTATATTACTCTTGTTGACACTGGAAGACGGATTGTATCAAACCCAGATAGCTAATATATTGGGTAAAGACAGGCCAAATATCACAAGGATGATTGATATTCTGGAAACTAATGATTATATCAGAAGAGAAAAGGACCAAAATAACAGAAGAATTTTAAAAGTTTATTTAACGGATAAAGGCAGGGAAAAGGCAAGTATAGCAAAACCGTTAAAAGACAGAATGAATGCTGCTCAGTATAAAGATATGACAGATGATGAAATTATGACACTTATTAATCTTTTGAGAAAAGTGCGTAAAAACATAGAAACAGAATACAAAATAAATAACGAAGAGGTATAAGATGGAAGAGAATAATAAACAAGATGACGCAATGCCTGATGTTAATACAAAAACATCAAGAAAAAAAAGAACAAAAAAAGTTGTAAAGAAGAGATTTTTAATCCCTACTCTTGTAGTTTTGGTGTTGTGCCTGCTTGGATGGCTTTATTTTTCTACTTTTGAAACAACAGATGATGCTTTTGTTGAAGGACATATAATAAGAGTCAGCCCTAAAGTAACGGGTATTATTGAAAAATTATACGTAGATGATAACGAACATGTAAAAAAAGGGCAGTTGCTTGTAACAATAGATGACAGAGATTATAAAGTAAGATATGAACAGGCAAAAGCTGCTTATGAGATGGCTTTATATAAACAAAAATCCGCAGTCGTTGACAAAAATGCTGCAGAAACAGATTTGAAAATGGCTCAGCAGGATTTTGACAGATACAAAAACCTCTACGAAAAGGGTGCTGTATCTCAACAGGAATATGACAGAGCAAAGTCTAAATACGATCTTGCAAAAGCAAACTATGCAACAGCACAGCAGCAGGTGTTTTCTAAAGAAAAAAATAAGGTTGCTGACGCAGAATTAAAAAGACTCGAAGCTGTAATGAACCAGACAAAACTTGAACTTTCATATACAAAAATATATGCATCGGAAGACGGCAAGATAACTAACCGTTCCGCTGAAGAAGGCGCATATATAAATGCAGGTGCACCATTGTTTTCTATAGTACCTGATAAAAGATGGGTTGTTGCAAACTTTAAAGAAACACAGCTGAACAAAATAAGAGTCGGTCAAAAAGTTAAAATTAAAGTAGATGCCTATCCGAGTCTTAAATTAATGGGTGTCGTTGACTCAATACAATCAAGCACAGGTGCTAAAGCAAGTATGTTCCCTCCGGAAAATGCTGTTGGCAGTTATGTAAAAGTTGTTCAGCGTGTTCCTGTAAAAATAGTATTTACTTCAAAAATAGATCCGCAATACAGCATCGAACCCGGTATGAGTGTTGTACCTAAGGTTTATGTAAAATAATTAAAATTGAGCAGTCGCATTATATTACATATACGGCGACTGCTCAATTGGATTAAATATAAAAATGAGTAATGAAGCCATAATAACCGAAAATTTAGAAAAGCCGAAAAAAAATCCATGGTATAGTGCAAGTGCAGTAATGCTTACAATCTTTATGGTTGTATTGGATTCGTCAATTGCAAACGTTGCTTTGCCTCATATTGCAGGATCTTTTTCCGCAACACGTGATGAGTCTACATGGGTTTTAACAAGCTACCTTGTTGCAAACGGTGTAATAATTCCGTCTACTGCATGGTTCTCTACCTTACTCGGACGTAAAAACTTTTTACTTTTATCTACATTTATGTTTACCATTGCATCTGCATTATGCGGTATGGCAACAAGTATGACAATGCTTATTATAGCCCGTGTAATTCAAGGTATAGGCGGTGGTGCGATTATGCCTATATCTCAGGCAGTTATGATGGAAGAATTTCCGCCGGAAGAACGTGGCGTGGCAATGTCAGTATTCGGCTTTGGCGTTATTTTTGCTCCGATTATAGGACCGACTCTTGGCGGCTGGATTACAGATACGTATTCATGGCATTGGATTTTCCTTATAAATGTACCCATAGGTTTTATCTCATTATGGCTTATCCAAAAGTTTATAGAAGATCCTCCGTATGCCAAAAAAGGGAAAGTTCAGTCCGTTGACTACTGGGGCTTTATATTTTTAACAATATGGCTTTTTGTGTTACAGATAATTCTAGATAACGGACAAAAGTGCGACTGGTTTGGCGCAAGATGGGTAAGATGGTCAGCTACGCTGGTTGTAATTACTTTTCTTGCATTTATTATAAGAGAACTTGTTGTAAAAGAACCAATTGTTGATTTGCGGGTATTTAAGGATAAAAATTTTGCAATCGGTACGGTATTGCACTTTGTTATCGGAGCTGTTTTGTACTCTACACTTGCTATTTTACCGTTATTTTTACAGCAGTTAATGGGATATACAGCTACACTGAGCGGTCTTGCAATAAGCCCGAGAGGTTTTGGTTCACTTGCCGGATTAATCATCTGTGCAGTGCTTGCAAATAGAGTGGATCAACGTTGGGTTATGGCTGTGGGAATGCTTATACTTGCATTTTCGAATATTCTTTTTGGAACTTTAAATCTGCAGATAGCTATGGGGAATATTATTTTGCCTAATATTATATGCGGAGCTGCATTTTCTGTGGTTATGATTCCTTTGATGACAATTGCTTTTGTTACATTGAAGAATAATCAAATGACAAATGCTACAGGCGTATTTAACCTTGCCAAGAGTGTCGGAGGTGCAATCGGTACATCAGCTGTTTCGACAATGGTTTCGAGAATGAGCCAGGTTCATCAGACACACTTGATTAGGAATCTAACATACTCTCATCCCGGATTTACCGAAAAGCTGGGTGCGCTTCAGTCAGGTATTGCAACTATGTCAGGACATGCACTATCTGCAGCAAAGGCCAATGTGGTGGTATACAAACAACTGGTACAGCAGTCAACCCTTATGGCATATATGGATTGTTTCAAAATATATGCAGCATTACTGGTTATTTTGACACCGATGATTTTCCTGTTCCAGAAAGTAAAATATAAAAAGAATAAACAGCAAAAGGCAGAAAATCCTTCTGCTTAGTTGTTAATAAAGTACAAGAGGTCTCTAAATGCAAAAAACATCTTGTGTATATTCAAAAGAATATGAAATAAAATATTATGAACAAAATGTTTGTGGTGATTTAAAAGAATCCTCTTTGCTGAATTTTTTGCAGGATATTGCCACACTCAGCGCAGAGTCTTTAGGATTCGGCCCGAGTTTTGTTTTTGCAAATAAATACGCCTGGGTTGTTTTAAAGTATCATATTGAACTATACAAAGAAATAAAAAACTTTGGATCTTTGACTATAAAAACTGAGCCCAGAGGTACATCAAAACTATATGCATTCAGAGATTTTGAACTGTATACAAAAAATAACGAGCTTGTCGGAAGGGTCGTTTCAGCATGGGCGCTAATAGATATGGAATCAAGAAAACTTCTGCCCGTTCAAAAAATACTTGACGGATATATGCCTGTCTATCAAAAACAAGATACTGACCTTGAATATAATAAGATAATTCTTCCTGAATATGCTGATTATCAAAAAGAATTTGACGTAAGATTTGATGATATTGATGTTAATCACCATGCAAATAATTGTAACTATATTATTTGGGCACTGGAAACACTCGATAATCAATTCAGATTGGAACATAGACCACAGGTAATAGATATAAAATACAGAAAGGAGATATCTGTTGGTGCAAAAGTATTATCAATTGCACAGAAACTGCAGGTAAACGGTAAAATTTATACAAGACATTTAATCAAAGATCTTGATAGAGATGAAGAGTTAACTTCCTTGCTTATACAATGGACATGATAAAATTCCAATAATCGTAACATAAGATATAAAGATTGATTTTTTTAGAAAAACATAAGATAATAAAACCATGAAAAAAGAATTAACTATAGCATTATCATTAGTATTGGCAATGTCTTCGGGCATAAATTTGACAGCATCAGCTAAAATGTCTCCCGAAGCTTATAAATTGTTTCAAGAAACCAATATATTAGAAAAAGACTGCAATTACTCGCTAGCAATAGATAAGATAAAAAAGGCAATTGAACTTTCGCCTGACGAAGCTATCTTATATATTAAGCTTGGCGGAATATATTCTGAAATGGGTGACTGGCAGAATGCTCTTGTTGCATACAAAAAGGCTGTTAAGATAAAACCGAATGACGCTGTTGTTTATATAAGTATCGGTAATATTCTTCAGCAGCAGCATGATTATGATAATGCGTTTGCAGCTTACAATCAGGCTTTGACTATTTTTCCGGAGTACAAGTACAATTATCTCAATCTTGCAAATGTTAAATTTTTGCAGGGCGATAATCAGGAAGCAATTAAGTATTTTAAGACATTTCTCGGATATTATCCTGATAACGTAGAAGCAAGAGAAAATCTTGCGTCTATATATTTAAAACTTGATAAGTATCAGGATGCAGCTGATGAATATGCAACTCTGTATACAAAAAATCCTGCAGGATTTAATGAATATGCCAATTACGGTCTTGCACTGCTTCGTTCAGGTGATTATACAAACGCTGTAGAAATGTTTAAAAAAGCAGTGAGAATAGACCCCAACGATTATGCCTCTCATGGAAATATGGCACTGGCATATGTAAGATTATCAAAAGATGAGCTTGCACTCATTGAATTTAGAAATGCATTTACGATTAAGCCGGATCTTGATGATTTGAAATTTGATTATGCAAATCTGCTGGCTGATATGGGCAAAACACAAGATGCAATTAATATGTATAAAGAGTACATTCAATACAAGCCCAAAGATGCTATGGCTTATTATAATCTCGGTTTAATATACCAAAAAAATACAAGATATAATGAGGCTATTGAGGTATATAAGAAGGCTCTTGAAATTGAACCGGCAAATGTGGATGCAAAAAAAGAACTGGCAAGAACCTATCACCTGTGCAAGAATTATACTGAAGCAATAAAGCTTTATGATGAACTTCTTGCTATTGATAAAAATGACTATAATGTGTTGTTTAATAAAGCACTGGCATTGCATGCAACAGGTAATTATGAAAGCGCAATAGCTATATATAAAAATCTTTATTCACAAAGAACAGAACCTAAAGTAAGAGAATATCTCGGAAAAGCCTATATCTCTCAGGGTGATGTATATATGAAAAACGGTCAGCAGAAAAAGGCTCTTAACTCATATGAGCAGGCATCTTTATTGAATGCAAATGATAATGATGCGGTAAAGGCACTTGCCGATGCATATGATTCAATGGGAATAAAAAATAAAGCTATAGAAAAATATGAAAAAGCTCTGGAGATTAATCCAGAAGACGTAAATACGCTCGTTGGATACGGTAATATTCTTTCTAAATATGACAGAAATCAAGAAGCCGTTGATGTTTTTAATAAGGCTCTGTCTATAGACAGTAAAAATCCTGAAGCACACAGCGCTCTTGCTGATGCATATATGAAAGAAAAAGATTATGATAAAGCAATTTTAGAATATCAAAAAGCAATAGAACTTGAACCAAAAGACGAAGCTTCTATAATAAAACTCGGCAATGCGTATAAAGCAAAATCTGATACCAAAAGTGCTCTTGCTCAGTATGAAAAAGTAGTGTTTATGAATATGAAAAATACTGATGCACTTTTCAATGCAGGATTATGTTATGCTGAGTTAAATGAGCAGGCTAAAGCAAAAAAATCATTCAGCAGCGTTATAGCTATTGATCCTAATTATGCTTATGCTTATTATGCGCTTGCAATGGCTTTTGAAAATGAGAAAAACTATACTGCCGCAATTTCTAACTACGAAAAATTTATGAATTTAACTACTGATAATGATATGAAATCACAGGTTAAAAATCAGATTGAATACTTGAAAAATAAAATCAATGAGAAAAATTAGTAAAAATTTAAAATACATTTTGGCTTCATTGTGCTTGTTTTCATTAATTTTTGTATGCGGTTTCGGCTTTCGCTGCAGAAAACATAAAGCGTTACTTCTTTTTAACAGTCAGCCCATTACAAACCAGACTATTAACAATGCCGGCAGAAACTTTAAGGCCGGTGAAAATGTCTATTATATCCTTTTAAACGAAGAGGGCTTTAAAGATAATTTCATACGTGTACAAATAGTGAAAAAAGAAGAAAAAACTCACCACTGGGGCTATAATATATACTGGTCAAAGGATTTTGAAATTGATACATCCTTGAATTATTTTAAATCCTATTTTGTAATAGATGAGCCGGGATATTATTTTATGCAGATTTTTTCTTTTGATGATTTTGATTGGCCGATTATACGCAATGATTTTTGGATTAAACCATAGTGCTGAAAAATATATATTTGTATCTTAAATTTTATTATCAAAAATTTTTTACCTCAAAATATGAAATTGAGGGGAAATGCAATCAATGCGGGGAGTGCTGTAAAAATATAGTTTTTATGATTGAAGACAACTATGTATGTGATGAAAAACAGTTTGAAGATTTAAAACAATTTGATAAAAAATATCACCATTTTGATATCGCAGGAAAAAATGATAAAGGTGTTTTGCTTTTCAGGTGCAAATCACTTGATAATAATAACAGATGCAAAGATTATTTCTGGCGTTCAATATATTGCAGAGCATATCCTAAAGTCATTGATAAAATAAGACTTGGGGGATGTGAAACTTTCGATACCTGCGGTTATAAAATTAAAATCAATAAAGATTTTAAAAATTATTTGAAATAGTTAAAAAGAACATTACAAAAGCTTTACATTGTTTGTAATTCAAGCAATTTTCAACTTCGTTTTGTTTTATTAGTTGTGTGTGAAGTATAGCAGGAGTTTATGCTATTCTGCTTTGAATAGGCTTGTGCTAAAAAAATGAAAGGTCATTCGGGTTGATTATCAAAAACAAAGCAATTAAGAGTGTTCTTGATTTTTCGGGCAAATATCTGCATGCACCGGAGCAGCGTATTATTCTGGGCGCTACTGCTTTGGCTACCCAGCCTTTGATTGACTTAAAAAATAAAAATGTTGATGAAGAAACACGAAAAACTTCTGTTGCAAGAACTATTGCAAAGATTATTGCGGGCACTTTGGTCGGTGTTGCCGTAAGATATGCAGGCATAGCTTTTGTAAGAAGGTATACAAAATACACTCCCGTTATTAATGCTCAGGGCTTAGTAGAAAAGTTAATACCTCAAAAAGGCAGAAGCTTTTTTGTTCCGTTGTTTACAAAGAAGTTAAAACCGGGTCAGGAATCTATTTTCCCTATTTCCAAGAAAGCTCTTGATAAAAGAATTGAAAAGTACATAAAAGCCATGGGAACTCTGGCTGCAACAATAGCTATGATAGGAACAAATTTCCTATGCGATGCGCCTTTGACAAAATGGATGACAAATATATTCGTAAAAAAAATTGAAAAAGATAAAACAATAAAAGAATCGGAGGGCAGATAGTATGCAGACTCCGAAGTTTATGCAAAATTTTATTCAGTATATGTTTGATCATTACTCAAAAGATGGCGGCAAGCTTCTTGTTCATATGGGTGCACTAGGTACTTTGTTCGGTTCTGTTGCTCAATTAATGGCTGTTGCAACAGACAAAAAACTTGATAAGGATCAAAAGAAATTTTTGCTTCCGCAAGAGGGTGCTGATGCCGTTGTAAGTGTATTTATGACTTATACTGTATGTGATTTAATAAAAAAATTGGGTGATAAAATAGTCGAAAGCGGCAAATTATTAACAGATGAAGTCGCGGATAAGATTATAAAAATAAAACCTGACATTGCTGCTAATATCAATGAATGGAAGAAAATAATTACTCCTGCTGATTTAAAGAAGTTTAAATTATCTCAGCTGTTAAAAGAACCTAAACTAATCAAGGCTTTTCAAAATTACGATGATACTGCACTTTCTAAAATAAAACCGGCTGTAAACGCAGCACTTGAGACCTTTGAAACACATAAAAACAATGTTGGTATTATATCTACAATTGCTGCATCAGTGCTTGCTATTAATGTAATTACTCCGTATGTAAGGAATATTATAGCTGCAAAACTTCAAAAAAGGGCATTAAAACAAGAGGCTGTTGAAATAAGAAAACGCCAGATAACTGAAAATATTACACAAAAAAGACCGCTGCCTCCGTCATTTAAAGCTTTCAGAAATTATAATCCCTATCACAACATTTCTGTTTAATTATGATTGAAGCTAAGATATGTTTTTTATAAACTAAAGAAAATCGAGTTATTTATAGAGGAAGTATTTATGTTGTTCTTTAGTTTTGTGTACAATATTGTTTTGATTTTTGCAGCAATCTTACTTTTGCCTGTCATTCTGATTGCATTAATAGTGGTGCCGAAATTTAGAGCAGGATTATGGACAAAACTGGGATTTTACAGAAATATAAATTTGGATAAAAACAAAGAAACAATATTTTTCCATGCAGTATCCGTTGGAGAAGTTAATGCAATAGAGGCTCTTGTCAAAAAAACGAGAGAGGCCTTTCCTGACGTAAACATAGTACTTTCAACCACTACAAAAACAGGACAGGAAATAGCACACAAAAAACTTTCTGATACTGTTAATATCATCACTTATTTCCCTTTTGATTTTTTCTTTAGCATAAATTCCTTCTTAAACACTATTAAACCAAACAAAATTATAATTGCTGAAACTGAAATATGGCCGGATTTTGTTTATCTTGCAAAAAGAAGGAATATTCCCGTTTATATAATAAACGGCAGACTTTCTCCTCATTCGTATAAAGGTTATAAGAAATTTTCTTTCTTTTTTAAGCCTGTACTTGCTCAGTATAAGGGTATCTTTATGCAGACAAATGATGATGTGCAAAGAATTATAGATGTCGGTGCAAAACCTGAAATTACAAAATTTATGGGAAATTTAAAATTTGATATAAAGCCGACAATGAATAAAGCACAAGTTACTCAACTTGCAAACGAACTAAAGCTTAACGGTGCCAAAATGATAGCGGCAGCAAGTACGCATAAAGGTGAAGATGAAATTATTTTAGATGCTTATAAAGAACTAAAGAAGGATTTTCCTGCATTAAAACTTCTTCTTGCTCCCAGACATCCAGAAAGATACGAAAAGGTAACCGAATTATTGAAAAAGTCGGGCTTTAAATACGGTAAAAGAAGCAATAACGATACTTTTGCAGATAATGATATAATTATGCTGGATACAATGGGTGAACTGATGAAAATGTTTTCTGTATGCCATTTTGCATATATTGGCGGCAGTTTTTCAAAAACCGGCGGACATAACCCTTTGGAAGCAAATATCTGGGGCAAACCTGTTTTATCCGGAGATTGTGTATTTAATTTTAAAGATATATATGCCTATCTTACAAAAACCAATGCTGCAAAATTATGCTCAACGCCTGCTGAACTTTTGCAAGGAATGAAAAGGCTTTTAGAAGATGAATGCTTTTATAAAACCGCTTGTTGCGATACACGTAAGATTTTTGAAGAAAACTCCGGTGCGGTTGATTTTGTTATCAATGTTTTGAATGACCATTGATATTCAAAAGTATGATAAGATAGATTTATGCAAGAAAGCTATCTTAAAGACAATTCCGATATATCTTATACTTTTCCTTTCTCTTTGAACGGAGAATATCTTGACAGCCTTTTAAATTTTTATTCTTCAAAAGAGCAAATTTGCCTTTTGGAAGGACAATCCGGTTCATTTAAAACAGAACTGTTGAAGTATTCTCTCAATTATCTTAAAGACAATGTACTTTTGTTTAAGTTCAAATGTTTTGAAGGCAGTACGCTTGATGATATTTTTCTTGCATTTTTTGAAGATTTAAAAAAATATTCACAGCAAAAAAAAATTTCTGTTACTAAAATTGAAACTACCTCACTTTCAAAAAGGATAAATACTTATCTCAATCATATATCATTGCCTTGTTTGATAGTTATTGATTCTCTTGAAAACGTATTTAAGAAAAGCAATAAATCAGAACAGAATGAAATACTATCATACATAAAACATTTGAATTCAATGAATAAATTTAAAATTGTTTTGATTTCTTCTTTTTTTGAAACTGATTTTCAATCCGAATTTGAAAATAAGGTCAATATAAGAATACAGGCGTTTGATAAAGAACAGGTTAAAAAATATTTTGAACATTATTCAATTTTATTTGAACCTGACGATTTGGAAAGCTTTTTTAATATAACAAGGGGAAATACTCTTTATGCACAAATAACTGTGGATCTGATAACAACTCTAAAAATAAACATATCCTCTTTACTTTATGAATTCTCTAATAAAAGAATATCGTTTGAAGATTTTCTTCTGCAAAAAGTTGTGACCTTTATTCCTGAAACTGTAAAAAAATACTTGTATACATTGTCTTTGTTTAACCTTGGTATTACGGAACAGTATTTGCTTTCTCAGAATTTTTTTACAAAAGACCAGATTCTTTATCTAACAGAAAAATCGTTCTTTTCTGATGAATATGGCTTTTTATTTTTGAAACCATATTTAAAAAAATATTTACAAAGCTTTATAGCTCATTTTGAAAAGATTAAAATACATAAATACTGGAGAGATTTTTATTCTTCACAACTTCCGCTGGCTCCCAATCATCGTGCAATTTTAATATCCAGAAATACAATGAGAACACAGATTGAGTATCATTCAACTTTTATTATCGAAAAAGCTCATAGCGAAAAGAAACAGGCTGATATGTCACTAATGAGCTATTTAAACAGTAATATTACCGCCTGGAATATTAAAAACACCAATATAGATGAATCGGAAGAAAATGATGAGCCTAAACAACCTCAGGAACATAAAAAACGCCCTGTGCCGCCAAAGAGTCTTCAAAACAGAGACAAAAGATTTGAAAAATATGCTTTAACGAAAGATGAAATATCTCTTTTGAGTCTTCCCGTTGATATGCAAAAAAAAGAAGAAACCGCAACAAAGGAAAAACTATACAGAACTTTCGAGCAAAAAGAGGAAGCTTTGGCTTCGGAAAAAAGCGAAAAGTCTTTAAAAGATATTTTCGACAAAGCATGTGAGTTAGAAAATTCTCATGATTTTGAAGCAGCCTATACTCTATATTGTTCTATGCTTTCATTGAAATCAAACGACGCATTTCAGGACTATGAACCTTTAATAATAGAAAAACTGGCTTTTTGTTCAAAAAAAATGAATAAAACCACAGATGCGATTGATTTTTATAATAAACTTACAGAGATTTATACTGCCAGAAATAACTCGGAAAAGGTTAATGAGGTTAGGTTAAAGATAGCTGCAATTTATAAAGAAACATACAAAATTAACCACGCAAGAGTCATTTTTGAAAATTTTGTAAATAAAAAAACACAGGCGTCTGACAATATTGTGTTTCATTCTTATGTTGAACTTGCAGAAATTGAAGAAGATTTATCAAATACGGAAAAAGCAGTGGAATATTACAAGAAAGCGTTTGCACTGCTTGATTCTCCGCTTAATTTGGAAGAAAATTATCTTGCACGGGCTTATTTTAAATATGCATTAATACTCGATGATTATAACCGAACTCAGGCAGCTCTGGATTTCTATCAAAAAAGTGTAAATGCTGCATCTGATAATTGTATATATAAGTCTGCAGCTTATACCAATATTGCTGAAATTATAAAGGAATCCGGAAATCTAAAAATGGCTTCTGATTATTATAAAATGGCTCTAAAAACTGATATTACGCAGTCTAATTATGAGGGCGTTTATTATATATGCCTGAAACTTGCACATTTGTATGAATCATTTGGTCCCAAACAAGTTCTTAATTGGCTGTTAAAGTCTCTTTCTGCTGCAAAAAGGTCGGGTGAATATCTTTATATTACAAATGCCTATATAGAGGCTGGTGATTATTATAATGATAATGCTAATTATGAAAAGGGCTTTAAGGCATATCTTCTGGCTCATAAGAATATTAAGAAGACGGAACATTCTCAAGAAGAGAATAAATCACTTGTTATGCGTATTGATGACATAAAGAAAAAACTATCAAAAGAACAGATTTTAAAAATAGAAAAAGAAGTGAATCAGGATGATTGAAAAAGAACAAATTGAACTAATCGAAAAATTGACGGGTAATAAGCTTACAAAATTAGCCGAACAGCAACTCAATGATTTTACACAAATTTTTAAAATTTATAATTCTCATACAAATCTTGTAAGTAAAAATGATGAAAAAAATCTCTTTGAAAAGCATATTTATGATTCATTAAATTTATGCTTATTCCTTGAAAAGTATAATATAAAGACAAATGCAAAAATTTTGGATATAGGAACAGGCGGAGGGTTTCCCTCTATTCCGTTAAGTATTCTTTATCCTGATATACAGATATATCCTCTTGATTCTATAGCAAAGAAAATTGGCTTTGTGGAACTTGTTCAAAAAGAATTGAGACTGGACAATTTGCATCCCATCTGTAAAAGAGCAGAAGAAATAGATGATAATTATAGAGATTATTTTGACGTAGTTACATCCCGCGCTGTTGCTTCATTAAATATTCTTTTGGAATATTCCGTACCATATGTTAAGGTAAACGGTTACTTTGTTGCATTTAAGTCAAAAGGTGCTGATGAAGAACTCGTTTTGGCACAAAATGCCTTATCTGTTTTAAAATGCAAAACGGTAGATCGTATCCAATACAATCTGCCGTCTTTAGAAATGTACAATAGAGAATTAGTAGTTATAGAAAAACAGGAGTCTACTTCCCGCATTTATCCGAGAAAATCCGGTCAGGCTAAGAAAAATCCTCTTTAGCTATCCCATTGCTGCAAATCGTTCTTCCGGTTTTTCTTTTTTGACAATAACATATTTTTGTTCAGATGTTTCCGGCTGTATGAATCCTACAGGTCTTCTTTTTGTACCTCCTGATGCTTTTATATTCTGGCTTATGTATTTATCAAGACCTTTATAAAAATCTTCTTCTGTCAGTATTATATTTTTTATGTCTTCTTCTTTAATAAGATCCTGTTCAATTTTTTCAAATATGTTGAGTCTTTCAAATGCCATATCATAAGCATTGTCGTTAATACATTTTAAGTCGGAACCGTTCAAGCCCTTATCAAAAAGTTTTTTTGCAAATTTATTTTTATCAAAATTCTTATCAATATTAAAATTCTTGAGCTGCTTCTCCAGAATATCCTTAATATCATCTAAACTCGGCGCCTTTATTTCCAATTGCTTTCCGAGTCTTCCTCCTCTTACAACGGCATCATCCAGCATTTCTATTTTGTTTGTTGTAGAGATAACAAAAACCTGCTCATTATTTTTTTCCAAATCACTCAACAGAGATAATATCTGGTTAAGTTCATCCGCTGCATACGGCTGTAGTGAGCTTCTCTGCTTAAAAACAGCATCACATTCATCTACAAGAATTATGCTGGGCTGATTGTCAATTGCATCTTGAAACAGTTTTCTCCAGTTTGCTTCTGTCTGTCCTACGAGTCCGCCTCTTAGAGAACCTGCATTTACTTCAAAATAGGCGGCCCCTGCATCGTTAGCAAGAGCTTTTGCCACAAATGTTTTGCCGGTGCCGGGAGGACCGTATAAAATAATACCGTGGTTAAGATTTCTGTTCGCATACAAGTCGGGCCTTTTTATAGGGTAGAGGATATTTCTTTTAAGCTCTTTTATGACATCTTTCATCCCGCCTACATCGGCAAGCCCGAATGTTTTAGCTGCAGATTCATCCGTAAACAAATCTTTGAATGTCTTTTTGTTTATATTATCAATGGATTTTTTTACATCATCAGTTTTATTAATAGGAATGGCAAATTGAGGTCTGAGCATACTGAGATTTTCGCTTGATTTTTCTTTTATACTAAATTGAAAGGTATTGTCCGGAAATTTTAGTATATCCATACCCAGATTTTCACCAATATGTACTTTTGCATCCTCTTGCAGCCATATGCTGCTTTTGGGGCCTACAAGATAGTTTTTCTTTTCTAAATTTGTTATCAGTATCGGATTTTCTCCCAGATTAATTAGGCCGGGGGCCAAATCTGTTCTTACAACCGCAATTGCTTCAGGTATATTTTCTTCCGGAACAAAAAATATTCGTTTTATAACTTCATCAAAAACACCTGACGCTTTATTCAAAAGAGTTTGTGCTGTTTTTTTATTTTTGGCTGCTACTATTACATCAGATGAGCCTATAATTTCATACAAGGATGCTAGTCTTTCTTCAAAAGGAATCCTTTTTATAACAGAAGGAACAATAGATCCTATTTTTTCTATGCCCTTAAAAGAAACATTATTTTTTTTATTTACAAGCAGATGACCGTAGTTGTAATCTATAAGCTGGTTAGTTTGCAGTTGATTTAGCATAGGAACATTACGTGATTGAATATTGCTTTTTAGCACATTTTTTGACTCGTCCGTTTGTGTCTTTTTTGAATATTGTGTCTTAAAAGCATTGATGGAAGTAATTTTCATCTGTAAGTTCCCCTTATATTGTCTATGAACAAAGCATAAAATTTCAAAAAAAAACCGCTTGTCTTTTCAGACTCGCGGATGCAATTTTATAGATAAAGTGTGTTTTTAACAATTATTCAACACTGTTACATACGCAAGTCTAAAGCTGCTTTTTCGTATTGAGCGCATAATCAAAGTTATAGCGGACAATACAACATTAATAAGTTCGACCGGCCAATGAAAACAGTGTTTGTAAGATTTGATAGTTTTATACAATTATTGTTTACCCCATTTATGAGTCATTCATAAATACTACATTTGTAAATGTATTATATATAAAACTACACTATGTTTTGTTTTTCGTCAACACCCTGTTATCCATGTAGTAATTTGTTAAAAATAGCGAATTTACATAAAATCTTATTAAAATAGCAAAGTTTTTATCAATTTTTTTTATATTTTAAGTAATTTTTTTATAAAAATTAAAAATAATAGTATATTTTTAAGATTATTATTGTATATTTGACACTTTATTTTTGTTACATTTCTTAACAATTAGTCGGGCCAAAATTTATGCATTTGCATATTCTTGTTGATTCTGTTTTTCGTTATCACTATCTTCTGTCTCTATATAATTATAGTTGCACATTTGTGCGACAGATTTGCCCCACTGTTCAATAATTTCATCCTGAGATAGTTCATACGAGATGGGTTTTCCTATTTGTACAATAACTTTTGCTCCAAACGGAATCCAATTATATTTTTCGCATCCGGTAATAGAAATAGGAAGAATATCCCATTTTGCGGCTTTTGCTATTACAGCAAAGCCCTTGTTTATTTTTTCAATGGTTTTATTCCTTCTTATACCTCCCTGTGGAAAGATTCCAAGAAGCCAATTTGTTTTGTATAAATCTTTTACTGTTTTAATAGTTGATACTTCGAGTTTTTCTCTGTTTACGGCAAATGCACCAAGCCAATCCATGTTGAATCTAAAAAGAAATCCGCTGTCTTCAAACAGCTCTTTTTTTGCCATATAAGCAATTGGTTTTCTAATAGCCACAGAAACAAGAAACGGATCTAAATAAGAAATATGATTGGCTGCGCAGATGAATTTTTTACCTTTTGGAATATTTTCTCTGCCTCTTATTTCAAACTTATAAAAAAACCAAAATATCGGAATGGCAATAAAAAAGCACCACAAAGCCTGATATAACAGTCTTATAATATTAAATTCATTTGAATATCTTCTTGCATAATTCCTTGTCATTCAATACCCCTAATTCCAGTTATAAAAAACTATTCTAGTACATATTCTTTTCCTGTTAAATCTGATATGACATCACACCATTGCTGCATCATATCGTCTATATTGTCGCTGTATGGGATTAATTTCCCTATTTTTATTGTTAAATTTGATGAGAAAGGCCATTTGGGTTTTTCATCTGCACCTATAATTGCAACAGGGAGTATGCCTGTTTTTGTAGCTTTGGCAAATGAAGCAAACCCTTTCGAGATTTTTTCTATCCTGTCTCCGGAATCTCTTGTCCCTTGCGGGAAAAGCCCAAGCATCCATTTTGTGTTTTTTATATTTAATGCTGTTTTAATAGTGGATACTTCTACTTTATCTCTTCTTACAGCAAAAGCCCCGCAAAAATCCATCAGCAGTCTTGAAAAAAACTTTTCAAATAATTCTTCTTTTGCCATAAAAGCAATAGGCAAATCCAATGCAAAGGGTAGTAAGAAAGGATCTCTGCCGGAAATATGATTTGCCGCTACGATAAACTTATCCTCATCAGGTATATTTTCTTTACCTTCAACTTTATAGTTGTACATCAATTTTATATAAGCACCAAAAAATATATTACAGGTCAACCACTGGAAAAAAGTCCTGAACTTATTATAAAATTTGACGTCTCTTTTTGAAAAAGCACTCATTTGTAATTTCCTCAACAAGTCTTTTAAAGTACTTTATACTATTGTAGCAAAAATAGTTTGTTAAAGCCAATAAGCCTGTTGTCTATAATTTCATTGCTTTAAGGATATCAGCAAGCTCAGATGATGTCTTTTTTACTTCACATCCGGAGTATTTAATTGCTGAGTCGGGATCTTTCAAGCCGTTTCCGGTGAGTATACATACGATTTTTTTACCATTTTCAATAAGTCCGAGTTTTTGGGCTTTTATAACACCTGCAACAGATGCTGCACTTGCAGGTTCTGCCAATATTCCCTCGCAAGAAGCTATAAGTTTATATGCTTCTATAATCTGTTCATCATTTACAAAATCAATGATACCTCCTGACTTATCACGTGCATTTTCTGCTTGTTTCCAGCTTGCTGGGTTGCCTATTCTTATTGCTGTTGCTATAGTTTCGGGCTTCATAATCCTTTCCCCTTTCACTATTGCGGCAGCACCTTCCGCTTCAAACCCCATCATTTTGGGAATATGTGTAGATTTGCCGATAGAAAAGTATTCTTCATAACCTTTAAAATATGCTGTTATGTTTCCGGCATTTCCGACAGGTATAAAGTGATAATCGGGTGCATCACCAAGTGCATCGCAGATTTCAAATGCGCCGGTTTTTTGACCTTCTATTCTGTAAGGATTAACTGAGTTTACAAGAGTAACAGGATATTTTTCCGAAATTTCTATTACTCTCTCCAGTGCTTCATCAAAATTGCCTTTTATTGCAATAATTTCAGCTCCGTACATCATAGCCTGCGAAAGCTTGCCAAGAGCAATATATCCGTCGGGTATGAGCACATAAGTTTTGAGACCTGCTTTTGCTCCGTATGCGGCCGCTGCAGCGGAAGTATTTCCTGTTGAAGCACAAATAATAGCTTTTGCTCCGGCTTCTTTGGCCTTTGTAACAGCCATTGTCATTCCTCTGTCTTTAAAACTGCCTGTCGGGTTTGCACCTTCAAATTTCAGATAGATTTCGCAATCAAGTCCGATTTTTTTTGCCAGATTATCAGCCTTTATTAATGGTGTATTACCTTCATTAAGCGTTACAATTTCGGTTGTATCGCTTACGGGGAGATATTCTCTGTATCTGTTTATCAAGCCGTTGTAATGACCTGATTGTTGAAATTTACTCATTTTATTTACTCCATTACTCTTATTATGTTATTTATTTTCAGGATATTTGAATTTTTTTCAAGTTCACTGATTGCGGATTTAATATTTTGTTCTTTACAGGATTCTGTTATTACAACTATATCAGCTGTGTTTTCAACATCAATGCCCTTTTGCAGTACGCTTGCAAGGCTGATATTATGCCTTCCGCATATCTCTCCTATACTTCCTATCACACCCGGCGTGTTGGATGCCGTAATAGCAATATAATACTTATTTTGCGTATCATTTATATCTACTTGCAGTGCATTTACATTATGAGCACATTTCATTAAAGGCAGCATTTCATTTGAACCGATACTTTTACTAATAGCAAGAATATCACCCAGAACGGAACTTGCTGTCGGGAACATGCCTGCCCCGGGGCCTGCAAACATTACCCTGCCGACAGGAAAACCTTCCAATACTACACTGTTTGTTACACCGTTTATACTTGCCAGACAGTCTTTTATAGGAACAAGCATCGGATGTACTCTTACATCAGCCTTGTTGTCCTCTGTAAGTTTTGCGAGCGCTATAAGTTTTATTCTGTAGCCCAGATCTTTTGCAAATTTCATATCCCTTGCACAAATTTTTGTTATACCTTCTCTGTAGATTTTATTTATATCGACTCTTTGATTAAGCGCTATAGTTGCAAGAGTAGCAATTTTGTAAGCGGAATCAAAGCCTTCTACATCTCCAGTCGGATCTGTTTCGGCGTATCCCAGTTTTTGTGCTTCTTTTAGAACTTCTTCATAGGAGACGCCGTCTTTTTCCATTTTTGTTAGAATATAATTTGTTGTGCCGTTCAGTATAGCTTCTATAGTGTGTATTTTATTGCCTGCCAGAGTGGTTTTTATAGGCATAATTATCGGAATGCCTCCGGCTATAGCAGCTTCATATAAGATAACGGTATTATTTTCATTTGCCAGATTAAAAAGTTCCTGACCTTTTTTGGCAAGAAGCTCTTTATTGGCCGTAACTATATGCTTGCCGTTTAGAATAGCCGTTTTTAATAAATCATAAGCCGGCTCTACTCCGCCTATTACTTCTACTACTATATCCACTTCAGGATTATTGACTATTTCATACGGATTGTCCGTCAGCAGGGATTCATCAAGATTTTCGATATCTCTTTTTTTGTTGAGATTTTTAACTGCAATTTTAGCTATTTCAATATTATCAAAGTTTTTTAAAACTTTTACTACACCGGTACCGACAGTACCAAGACCAATCAATCCTATTTTTACTTTAGTATTATGTTCCATTAACTTTCCCCGTGATATTTAATATTATTATATGTAATTAAACCATAAAAACACAAAGAAAATAGAGTGTTTTGTTGGAACAATAAACAAAAAAAATAAAGGGCACTTATTGTGCCCTTAAAACCTACCATACCTTATTATAAACCGAGGAATAAATTAATTTTATTTATATTATGCTTCTCTGCCGTATATTGCTTCTTCTGTTTCAGCTATTACTTTTCTGAGGTTATCAAAAGCTGTTATACATTTACCTTTTGGCGATTCTGCACTGTCTTTTTCTCCAAGTGCATTATTAGCATCTGTAAGAGACTGCATAGCTGCATTCATTTGAGCGACAGCTGCGTCAAGTGCTGCTTTTTGTTCATCTGTACAGCTTGACAGATTTTTGATATCTATTACTCTTTCGTTTAATTTTTCAACTACTTTATCAAGTACCGGTTTGGCGTTATCATGTCCAAACGGATTATTTGATTCACCTGAATTGTCATAGTGGTCAAAATCACCCCAGAATTTCTTAATCCAGGTATTGCCATCAGGATCAATTTTATCATATGCATCTAAGAACTCAATAATATTATATTTACTTGTTTCTTCTAATGAACTTCTTAATTTTGATTTATTTGTTGCCGGACCGTCCATTGCTATATATGATAATTCTGCAGCACCGCTCATATCAGCAACATGTCCGTCTGTATAATTGGGTGATCTTGTTGCTTTTGTGGGTTGGGTTGGCTCTGTAGGTTCTGTTGGTTCATCGCCAATTTTGCCTGTATGAGCTTGTATAATTTTCTTTAATGTAATAAAGTCGTCTCTGTCGATTTTTCCTGTTTTGGCATATTTACCGGCTATTTCACGGATTTTATTAAATTCTTCTTCACTTAATTCAGGATTTTCATTTGTCATATAATCGTTAATCAAATCCATCAATCTTTGAAGCATAGTTACTTCTGTTCCGTCTTCAAGTTTGATTTTTTCATCAAACGCGGATTTCCATTTCGGGTCAGCACCTAATCTTCCGATGAATGAAGATACATCTGATTCGTCTATTTTAGATGCAAAGCCTGAATTATTATTGTTACCGTTATTTACGGAACCGTTATTATTTGCATTATTAACCGGGAAGAAATTATTCCAGTTTATATTATTATTAGTGCCTGAAGAAAGACCCATCATCATGTTTTGATACCATGCTGACATATTTGCCATATAACTATTTAAAACAGGCATCCATTTGGAATTAAGAATCGCTACCTGATTTACAAGGTTGTTGGTATTAACATCAAAATTGAATAATCCTATATCATTCAATATACCAATTGAGTCTTGAGGATACATTCCGGAAAGATCATAAGACCATAAGCTTGTCGGCATTGCACTGTATCCTGTAGCTATTGTATCAGGTATCCAGTAATTACTATTTCCGTTAATTCCAATTCCGTTAACCGTAGTCATAATCTTGTCCCCTAATATTCCTTTAAAATTGTTTCCTCGAAAATAAAGACTTTTATTATTCAGTCTTTTTGAATTCCTCGTTCCTGTATTAATATAAAAAATTTTTCTGTTTAAAAATTGCCTTTTGAGAACAGAATCTGTTTACAAAACTTAACATAACCTTTAAGATGTCTGTAATTGTTTTCATGCTAGAATCTTACATGTAATTGTTATAAATAAGAGGTTAGTAAATTATGACAGAATTATCACCTTTACAAAAAGCAAGATTGGCTTTTAAACCGGTATTGCCCTCTACTCTGGCTGCAGGTATTAAAAAAGTTGCAGTTATAGAAGGCGACAAAACAGAGTGTGTAAAAGATCAAGAACAAATTAAAAGACTTTTTGAAAACACATACGGAAAATGTACTGTTACTTTTAAATCCGGTGATGAACAAAGTTTTGCAGCAAGAAATGTGGGCGTAATCCTATCAGGCGGTCAAGCTCCCGGCGGCCACAATGTTGTTGCAGGTCTGTACGATGCACTAAAACAGGCTAATCCCGAAAGCAAATTATACGGTTTTCTTGGCGGACCTTCCGGTATTATCGATGGCGAATATATAGAATTAACCGATGAAATTATTGATGCATACAGAAACACCGGCGGTTTTGATATCATAGGTTCCGGCAGAACAAAACTCGAAACAGAAGAACAGTTTGAAAAATCTCTGGCAAACTGCAAAAAGCTAAATATTTCAGGCATTGTTATTATTGGCGGTGACGACTCTAATACAAATGCCGCAATGCTTGCTGAGTGGTTTGTTTCTAAAAATGCAGGTATTCAGGTTATCGGCTGTCCAAAGACAATTGACGGTGACTTGAAAAATGACCAGATTGAAATTTCATTTGGCTTTGATACAGCAACAAAAACTTATGCCGAACTTGTCGGTAATATCCAAAGAGACGTTAATTCTGCAAAGAAATACTGGCATTTTGTTAAAGTTATGGGAAGAAGCGCTACCCATGTAGCTCTGGAAGTAGCTTTACAAACACAGCCGAATATTACTTTAATTTCCGAAGAAGTTGAAGAAAAGAAAATGTCATTGAGACAGATTGTTGATTATATGGCTGATATCATTGCAAGACGTGCAAATGACGGCAAAAACTTTGGCGTTGCATTGATTCCTGAAGGGTTAATCGAGTTTATCCCTGAAATGAAAACAATGATTGCAAACCTCAATGATGTAATGTCAACTTTGGAACAGGATGCTTCTTACAATAAACTTACTGTTCCAGCTGACAGATTTAACTTTATTGAAAGCAGACTTGAGCCTGATAATGCAAAAGTTTTTGAATCTCTTCCTGTATTGATTAAAGCACAGCTGCTTATGGACAGAGACCCTCACGGAAATGTACAGGTTTCTAAGATAGAAACAGAAAAACTCTTAATCGAAATGATTAAGGTGAAACTCGACGAAATGAAAGCCCAGGGCGAATTTATGGGCAAATTCTCTGACCAGTGCCATTTCTTTGGTTACGAAGGCAGATGTGCATTCCCGTCTAACTTTGATGCTAATTACTGCTATGCATTGGGCTACAATGCTTATGCTTTAATCCAATCAGGTTTGACAGGATATCTTTCTTCCGTAAGAAATCTCACAGCTCCTTCTACAGAATGGATCGCTGGTGGTGTACCTCTTACGATGATGATGAATATGGAAAGACGTCACGGTCAAATGAAACCGGTTATTCAAAAAGCACTGGTGAGATTGGACGGACCTGTGTTCAAGAAACTCGAAGCAAACAGAGAAAACTGGGCTATGAACGACGAATACGTTTTCCCGGGCTCTATTCAATACTGGGGTCCAAGCGAGGTTTGTGATATCACTACACAAACTCTTAAACTGGAAAGAGAAGCAGCATTGGCTTCTGTATAAAACAGTACGGAATATAAAACAAAAGCGGATAATTATATCCGCTTTTGTTTTATTATAATATCTGTTAATCTTAAGTAGTATTTATGAAATATAGCAAAAAACAAAATGAAAACTGGAAAATTTGCAGCTTTTGCAAATACATAAAAAGATGTTCCGTCGGTCAGGACCGTATAAAGGATCTTGCTGACAATCCAGTGGCATATAATGACATAGGCTGTTTTAATTATGAAATTTATAAGACGTCTGTGAATACATCAAAGCAGCTCGGTCTGTTTAAATAAAAAGCCCTCTTTAAAAAGAGAGCTTTTTATTTGTTATTCTTGATATTCAGATAGTGCATCGTTAAATGAAGCTTCATCAACTGCACCGTCATCATCCGTATCAAAATCGACTGCGCTGAAGCACATTTTTAGTCTTGTAAGTTCAATACCGGACAATTTTCCGTCATTGTCCACATCAAAACTTTCAAATTTATTGTCTTTAACAAGTTGTTTCATTTTTTCAGTCTGTTTATCAGCTGCGTCTGTTTTTGCAGCGCTTGGTGCTGCTGTGTTGATAGAATTAATCGGATCCATATTAGCTCTCCTTATTTTTTGCATAACAAAATTACTACATTATTATAAAAAATTTTTATTATCTTGAATTTCAAGAAATTACCCAAAATTTACAAAAGTATGCCAAAATAAGAAACCTAAATACTGCTTGACATGTCAGTGTGTGCCCGATACTATATATATTGCGGATGATTTTGGTATCCGGTAAATAAAAAACTGAATATTGGGGCGTCGCCAAGTGGTAAGGCAGCTGGTTTTGGTCCAGCCATTCCGGAGGTTCGAATCCTTCCGCCCCAGCCAAAAAAAGCTCTCGTAAGAGGGCTTTTTTGTTTTTACTGAAGGATTCTTCGAATCCCCTCTCGAAAAACGATACTCAATCGTTTTTCTCGGCAGAGTGCCCCAGAAAAATAAAAAGGTCTACAATGTAGACCTTTTTATTTTTCTATTGGACGTTGGATGAGAACCGTAGTTGTGTAGGGTGCAATTTATTGCACCACCAATATTCAAACAATCGATTTATTCATAATCGAGTTGTTGAATTTTATATTTATCATCGATATTACACCAATTTGTATCATAACAATTGTTTTTGACAAATTTTTTAAAAGAAGAATATAACCAATCTTTTGGTGCTATATTGTAATGCTTAAATGAATTGTAATGAATATAATCAATGTGCTTGTTTAAATCTTCTTCATCCCTTATTATATGGTCATAATATCTTCTTTGCCAAACGCCTTTCTCACCTCTTTTTAGCGCAGACTCCGACAGATTGTTACAAATATATTTATCAGGAATATTTGTAGAAAAATGATACTTAATTGTTCTCATTATTTTAGGAATATCTTCTGCGCACCGTGGCGATATTATCATATGACAGTGGTTTTGTAATACGGTTATTGCAATGATTTGAAATTTGTATTTACATTTTGCATGTATAAAACAATTTCTTAAAATATCAATGTTAGGAATCAGGATATTTTTTCTGTTGTAAGTAACAAAAGTTATAAATACGGGATTTTGTGAATTAATAAAATAACGTCTGTAATTGCTCATAAAATCATTTTACAAGATGGTGCAATAAATTGCACCCTACATACTGTAAGCTCAATACTTGACAAGTATGCGATTGTAGTAAATAATGTAAATACAGGGTGGCAGCTTGCCAAGCTAGCCAACAGCCCTTAGAGGTTTGAACGGTTCTTATCTATTTTGATGAGAGCCGTTTCTTAATATGAATAGAATCAATAACAATAATATTAAAGTTAAATTGATATTTTCCATATCAGCCCCCTTTCTAGCGGGAACCAACCCGAGGTTTGAATTAAGTTGTGGTTGTTCCGTTTCGAAAGAGCTGTCTTTTAACCCTGCAGGTATATAATACTATAACCCGCCTTGTGTAGTCTATTCTTGCGCCAATGTGATTTTAGCTGTGTAGCAGTGCAGAGTGCAATAAATTGCACCCTACGGGCTACGGGCAAAGACAAATTTAATAAAATTTAAGAAATTGATACTTCTCTGAATATATTATCAACTGAGTTTTTGATGCTTCTTGATAAAATTTACCATACTTAATATTATTAGAATCTAGTTTTTCAAATATTAATTTTGCAGTATTTTTTTCGCCAATTCGTTCTGCGTCGTCAAGTATAATAATAAAATCATTAGCTAAATTTTGCGGAATTAAATCCAGAATATTTGTTCTCGGATAAGTTCTGTTAAAGCCAAACGGACCATCTATAATAATTAAATCATATTGCACGTTTTCTGTAATTTCCTGTAAGTTGTAATATTTATCATTAGCAGAGTTATTTAAATCAAATGATTCTAAGTCTCTTTTAATAATATTTATATTTTCAGCTTCCGGCAGCTCCTCTTTCATTATATTTATCCAATTTTCATCGTGGTCAATAGTTTGAAGATTACAATTTGGATTTTTAAATTTTGCATATTGCGCGGTAAGTTTTGTAGTTTGCCCCAATCCAAACTCGAGAATATTCTCTGGTTGTATCTTATCTAAAATAATAAGTAAAATATACAAAAATGAATAAGTCGCTGCTCCCTTTGTGGGTATAAACTCTTTATTCTTAATCCAGTCTTTGTTTTGAATCAGATTATTGAAAATCATTCCTTTAAAGAGTTCTTCATTTTGTTTTTGTATACATTTTAAATATAATTCGATTTTTGTATTAGCTATATTAGAAAAAGTATTGAAATCTTCTTTCATTGAAGATAGTTTGTCAAATACTGAATTTTCAAGATTCTTGAATTTGTACTCAATAAATGCCTGTTTTTGTTTTTCTTTAATCAGTGTTTTATTTCTGAGTTTAATTTTTATTCCGCAGATAGTGATTATCTTGTGAATATTTCGATTTTTGACGGAAAAGATTGTTTCTAAAATTTTCATTATTTATTCCTTATATTCTAAAATTTCTTTCAGATTTTTTATTGACGTTTGATAAAGGCTGTCCGAATAATTTTTTAAACTATTTTGCATCATATTGTAGTCATTAGCCGGCATATCTATGGCTTTTTTCAACACCTCAGTAAAATCACTATTCTTTTCATAAATTATGCTGTTTTCATCGTTAAATCCGTGTAAGGTCGCAAATTTTTTGTTTATTAAACAAGGCTTTGCAAATCCATAAATAAGTTGAAACGAACCAGATGTTCCTGTTGTAATATACCTGTCGTGTTCGGGATTGTCCGGGTCTAGCAAAGCTAGGAAAAAGTCTGCTTTTTCAAGCTCTTTATACATTTGCTGATAATCTAATCTCCCCTTAAAATCGATAAACGGTCTGATATTCTCCGGAATTGAGTTCAAGGTACCAGTTCTGGCAATTACTGTTATTTTAAAGTTAGTAATACCTTGTTGTAATAGCTCTCCGACTGAATCTAACAACAAGTTATGATTTTTTCTTTTATCTTCAATATTGCCAATTACAATAAAATTTGTAATATCATTTTTTCCAGTTATTGCTATATCTCCAAAATAGTGAGAATTTACAACTTTGTATTTATCACTGTTCGTTATTGGTAAATTTGCTATTAGTAAATTTCTATAAGAATTATTTCTAAAAGTTCCGGGTCTGTGGTTCATTAAAATCAGTTTATCTTTAAATTTTTCCAGCTCTAAATAATTACTTATTGGTATTAATTTTTTAGTTATCGGATCACCGATATATTCTGTATTTATATATATATATTTATATGCTTTAATATAATCTGTTTTAAAAAAGTGCCACATTATGTGTGCTGGCATATGATAAACATCTGTTTTTGCATTGTTAAAATTATCAAAAAGTCCCAGCTTATATTCCGATTCAGTTATAATGACATCAGTATGGAAACCTAAATCAATAAAATATTTTGCAATTCCGGGCAAAACTTCTCCATGATAATTATTAGGTTCTATAAGTAAAACAGTATTATCTTTAATGTTTTGATTTATATATTGTTTTAATATTGCTCTTTCTTGCTTTTTAAGAGGTTTTATAAATTTGAATTTTTTGCAACTAATTGTTAGAATTTTGTAAATGTCTATATTTTCAACAGTAAAAATATTTTTTAATAAATTATTTTTTCTTAGTTTAATCTTTATACCAAAGATTGTTATAATTTTATGTCGTTTATCATAAGAATTTTTTATTGAAAAAATTTTTTCAATAAAAGACATCGAAGTTTTTTCCGTATTATTTAGAATTCGGCTACAAGAATCCTTAATACCCGATAATAAAAATTCTTGATTATATCTTTCTTCGTTAAATATCTTTTTTATCTCTTTTTTGTATGTTTTTATAAATTTTTCTCTTCCGATTTGATCTAACCTATTATAATTCCAGGTATATTTATCAATCTTTAATGCATTAACAATGAGCATTTTTTCTGGATCTGAAGCATATCTATTTTCTAGTTCATGTATTTCATCACACACACAAAATATCTTATTATTGCTTTTCACTGAGGAATTAGTATTATTTGTTCTATAATGATAAAATGCATTCTCTAAATACATAACTTTTTGGGCAGAAAATATAGTTTTAATTCCAAAACTGGTATCTTGAAAAGATGCTCCCGGAGTTTCTAAAAATCTAATTTTATTTTGTTTTAAAAATTCTATTTTGTATATTGACGCCCAAATACTCAATGCGCCTCTAAATGTTTTGACATAATTATTAGGATTTATTACTTTTTCATAAATTTCTATTTTGTTAAAAGTTTCACAAAATTCATTTGTAATATTTGGGGTATCAGAATATCTATAATAATTTCCCTTTATAAAATCTAAATCAAACTCTTTAGCTTTATTATAAAGAGTTTCATACATATTAAGCTCAATATAGTCATCTGGTTCAACTATACCTAAATATTCACCTGTAGCACTATCGATACCCGTGTTCATTGAATGACCGTAGCCAGAATTAGGCTTATCTATAATTTTTATTCTTGCATCTTTGGACGCATATTCTTTTAAGATTTCAAGTGAATTATCTGTAGAACCGTCATTAACACAAATTATCTCTATATCTTTCAATGTTTGGTTAACAACGCTATCAAGACATTGCCTGAGATATAGCTCTACATTATATACAGGTATTATTACTGAAACCTTTGGCATCGTTTTTCTCCCTATTACAAACTATTTATTTACTCAAAATTTTTACAGCAACCTGCTCATGCGTATAAACATAACCGATATACTCATATCCTAGCCCCTGAAAATTTATAAACTCCTGAAAGGCTTTAAATTCGTGTTCTTGCCAATTGGGATAATTAAAATACTCATCAAAAACAATAATTGTACCAGGAACAATTTTCTCCTTTAAATTATCAAAAATAGTTTTTGTTGAAGAATATAAGTCACAATCAACATGTATAAAAGCACAATTTTCTGAATTATTTTGATTAAATTCTGGCAGCGTGTCGTTGAACCAACCTTTAATCAGGGTAACATTTTTATTAACAATAGGAAGTTCAGCAACCTTGAATATTCCTTCTTCAAAACCGCTGCGCCAATCTTCAGGTAAACCTTCAAAACTATCAAAACCATATACTGTTTTATCGCTTACAATATTTGATATATGGTTAATAGTTTTACCGGAATATACGCCAAATTCTAAATATAAGCCGCCAATAGTTACCTGCTTAAGTGCATATGTTAACAAATCTAGATTATTTTTAAAATAATGGACTTTAGGCATATTTTGAATTATATAATTTGCAGTCTCAATACCCGCAACATCAAATAAATGTTTTCTGATATTCTGTATTGGTTCTTCTGTTACATATTTTTTTAATTGTCTAAGCTCCCAATTATTTATGTCCAATTTTTGATTTATGCAATCTAATAGATGTTTTTTTGTTTTGAATTTTATTTTCATTCCTAAACATCTTATTACTTTATGTGCTGATTCATTTTTTATAGAAAAAATATTTTGAAGGAATTCTTTTAGCATATTATCTCCTCTTTTTATTTTTATCCTTATCCCCCAAACAGTTATAATTTTGTGTTTTCTATCAAACGAATTCTTGAGTGAAAAAATTCGTTCAAACCACTTTTTATACATATATTTTTCAAAAGCAATGGTCTTTAACCATTCATAATGATTTTTATCAAAAAAATATTCTTCCGGTTTTTCATATATTTTTAATATAGGAAAGGTTTCGCGCTTTAATCTTTTTATTACAGCTTTGCTTGATTCAGGAGAAATAGTATTTATTTGCCACCTACAAAAATCTACAATTCTGTTAATAAAGCTTTGTTCGAGAATATTATACAAACCCGCTTTTTCTAAATTTCTTTTTAATGCGTTAGTTGCGTCTATAAAACAAAATGGAGCTTTATCTCTTGTTCTGGATAACTGATTCTGTCTATGTTGTCTGTGAGTAACAAATATTTTATTTATATAAGATACTCTTTGGGCAAGAGCTAATGCCATAAAAACAAAAAGCATATCATTTGTGCTGCGTAAGTTTTGAAATTTTAAATTGTTTTTTAACACGAATTCTCTTTTGAATAATTTATCCCAACTCCAACCAACAGTAAACTGAAAAACATACAAAGGAAAATCTGAGACAGAAAAAACTTTTTTTGATGGTAACAAATCTTTTTTTATAGACGTATTATCGTATATTTTTTGTAAACGCATATCAAAATCTTGCGAATCACATATACAAATGTCTAAATTATATTTTTTAGCTTCATTTAGCATATTTTCCAGCATATCCAATTCAAAAAAATCATCGCTGTCTAAAATTGAGAGATATTCTCCTTGCGCAATTTCCAAACCTTTGTTCCTTGCCGCACCGGCACCTTTATGATCTTGCTGCAGTACGGTTATTCTGCTGTCTTTTTTAGCATACTCATTGCAGATAGAAAGGCTGGAATCTGTCGAGCCGTCGTCTACAAGTATTATCTCAATATCCTTTAATGTCTGATTAACAACGCTGTTCAGACATTCTCGCAGATATTTTTCGACGTTGTAAACAGGTATAATTACTGAGACTTTAGGCATTGTTGTTCCTCTTGTATAAATAGTTATTAAAACAGCGTACAGATTTCTCGTGTCTGTTAAATCGAATACTTATAAACTCTTTCCTGTATATAGATAATTTTTCTATTATCAAAGCCAAAAGAGGGAAACATATTAAAAGTTTGAAAAATTTTCGTTCTTCATCTTTTATATATTGATTTGTTTCAACAATATCAGACGACATATTGTTTATCATTTGCTTTATCAAGCTAAATGCATCTTTTAAATCCTTTATCTTTAACATCCCTAGCACAATATGGATATAGGCAATTTCTCTTTTATACAAACACGCCAATACATTGGCATCCTTTATATCCTGTTGAGTCAGCCATTGGTGAATCTCATTGCTTCTTTTAAACGGGATGTTGTAATCCCTCAGCTGCATTGCTTCTGTAAAATAAAATTTTCTGTATTTATAAAGTGACTCATCAACATAAACAATTCTATCCGCCAAACACATTGTCTGAACCTGAAAAAGGTTGTCAGTCCAGCTTGCACCTTTATCTGTTAAAAATTTTATATTATGTTTCTTCAAAAAATCTGATTTATAAATACAGCTCCAGATACTGGGATGAAAATACAAGAACTCGGGATGCTGATAAATGTTAAAAACACCTTGAGGCAATTCAAATTTTTCATTCCAATTTATTTTTCTGAATTCAGGCGGTTGAAAACATTCCAATACTTCTTCATATTTGCATTTAGCTATTTCTGCGTTGTTTTCATCAGCTGTTTTTACAAGCTTTTCATACATGTCAGGCTCTATGTAATCATCCGTCTCAACAATGCCGATGTAGTCACCTGTTGCCGCTTCTATTCCTGCGTTTACGGCTTTCCCATATCCGCCGTTTACCTGATGAATCGGTTTTATTCTCGGATCTTTTGCTGCATATTCATCCATTATTTTTCCGCAGTTGTCAGGAGAGCCGTCATCAACAGGAATTATTTCAATATCCGTCAGCGTTTGATTGATTACGCTTTCTATGCATTGTCGAAAATATTTTTCTACATTATATGTCGGCATTATGATTGAAACTTTAGGCATGTTGAATAACTCTCTAACTCCCTGTGTGATATAAACATACTTTTTTATAATAATCGTATGTAAACAATACATGAAAGTTTATAATAAAAAAAGAAATATTTATATCAAATATAAATATTTCTTAAGTAAAATTTTTGATTTTTATAAATTTTGAGTATCTAACAGCAGGTCAATGGAGCCAGCTGTTTTTTCCCTATAGAGTAGTATTCAAAGCCTCTTTGCGCCAATCTTTTTGCATCATACTGATTTCTGCCGTCAAAGATAACCGGCTCTTTGAGCAGTGATTTAATCCTATCAAAATCAGGACGTCTAAATTCATTCCACTCTGTCAGCAAGAGCATGCAGTCAGCATCCTCTAATGCTGCATACGCTGATTTTGCATAAGTTATTTTATTGCCAAAAATCATTTCTGCACAGTCAAAGGCTTTGGGGTCGTATGCCTGAACCTTTGCACCTCTTTCCAAAAGTGCATTGATAATAGTAATAGCAGGTGCCTCTCTCATGTCGTTTGTTTTGGGTTTAAAGGCAAGTCCCCATACGCCGAAAGTCTTTCCTGAGAGATTTTCGCCGAATCTGTTTAATATTTTTCTGATAAAAATCTGACGCTGTTCTTTGTTTACTTCATCAGCGCTTTGGAGCAGCTTGTAGTCGCACCCATTGTCTTTTGCTGTTTTTAATAATGCCTTCACGTCTTTAGGGAAGCAGCTTCCGCCGTAGCCCAAACCGGGGAACAAGAACTGCGAGCCGATTCTCTTGTCAGCACACATTCCGATTCTTACCATTTCTGCGTCTGCCCCGACTTTTTCACATATATTTGCTATTTCGTTTGCATAAGAAATCTTTACTGCCAAAAACGAATTAGCTGCATATTTTGTCATTTCTGCAGATTTTACATCCATTATGATAACAGGATTGCCTGTTCTCAAAAACGGTGCGTACAGTTCCTGCATAATTTCTGTTGCGCGCTGGGAGTTTGAGCCTATTACAACTCTGTCAGGCTTCAAAAAGTCGTCAACGGCTGCGCCTTGTTTTAGGAACTCAGGATTTGAAACAACGTCAAACTCTTCATTGGTTTGAGATTTAATTATTTCGGTAACTTTTTCCGCAGTGCCGACAGGAACTGTGGATTTGTCAATGATAACTTTGTATCCGTTTAATGCCTGCCCTATTGATTTTGCAACGTCATAAACATATTGAAGATCAGCAGAACCGTCTTCGCCCTGGGGTGTACCCACAGCAATAAAGCATACAAGCGATTTTTGCACCGCCATAGCAAGGTTGTCGGTGAAGGTTAAGCGCCCTTCAGAAACATTTACCTTAATCAGCTCATCCAATCCGGGTTCGTATATAGGAACAATGCCTTTTTCCAGCTTGGCAAGTTTTTCTGTGTCTTTGTCCACACAAATAACGTCGTTTCCCATCTCAGCAAGGCAAGTACCTGCTACCAAACCTACATACCCTGTTCCTATAACACAAATTTTCATTTATTACTCTCCATAATTGTTATTACTCAAATTTTAGCACAAAACTATTTTTTAATAGTATGGTTCAATAAATTACAACATACTATGCAAAATTATTGCGTCATCCTGAGGGTGAAACCCGAAGGATCTAAAGAGAGTAAAGTGCAATAAATACAGTATACATGATATTTACAAGCAATAAATACTCAAAAGAAATATTACAGACCGAATTATAAATTTATTTCTTTTTTATAAAAATGTTCCCGCCTAAATTGGGCATATTGTCTTCCACATTGATATAATTTAAGTATGTTCCCCAAAATTCAATACTAAACTTATCGTTATACATTAGAAAAGCTCTTAATAAATAATCTTCATTCCAAGCTCTATTTTCTTTTATCCATTGTGTTGGATATTCAAAGGGATAAAATATATCGTGAAAATGTACAATTACTCCTTTATTAAGTCTGGGTAGTATTTCAAAAATAATTTTATTTACATCGCTGTTTAATTTGCTAATATGTGTTGAATCAACTATTAATAGATCATTTTCTTCTAAAGTATCGAACAGTTCTAATGAAACATCCTGTAGTCTTGTTTTTATAAGCTTTATTTCTTTATCCAAATTATCCCCAAAAGTTTCATATAACCTTGTCGGCCATGGTTCAATAGAAGTAATTTCTACCGTATTATCCATATAGAGTTTGTTTATATCACTTACAAGACTTGTTGAATATCCCGAACCTATTTCAATAATTCGTTTTGGTTTGTAATGCAGTATAAAACAATATAATGAAGTTGCACAACCTCGTGGGTATTGACCATTGTCGCAAAAATATTTAAGATTTTCTGTTTTTGTATCATTCCATATGAAATTTTTAAAATAATTTTTGAATAAATAATATGTTTGAATTTGTTGTTCAGTATTAAGATTAATAGCGGGTAATGGCCGATTTATATCATATTTTTCAAGATGTTCTGATATATCCATATCAGATGGAACTGGGGAATAAAAATGTCCTTCTTCAAACATGGCAGGATGATTTTGTGTAAAATTTTGTTTTATTAATGTATCTTGTTTATATTGATTTTGTAGCTTTTTGTGAATAAAGCAGTAAGGTAATATTTTTGAAACTTCTTTACAAATTTTTTTTAATTTATTCATTTTATACCCTTTCTATATACATTGCGCAATTAAAACTGTTTCCAGAACAATATTTAAGTCCTTTGGCTTTATTATTTTAAATTTATAACCCAAATTTAAATTATCAATTATCGGTTTAATGTATTTAAAATCCTGAGAATTATGGTATATACTTATTAATAAGTCAGGTCTTTGCGTTTTAATTGTATTCATTGCACCTCTTATAACGCTTTGTTCAAATCCTTCTACATCAATTTTTATTAAGCCTACTTGAATATTATTTTGGGCAACATAATTATCAAGTGTATCTGTATGTACGGGATATTCGTCAACGGATGTAAAAATTGGTAATATTGAAGAATCAGATTCTCCCAAAGAGACATAAAAAGTTATTTCACTGATTTCATCAGATAATGCGTAATTGTTAGCTTTTATATTCTTTAAGTTATTAAGTTCTATAGTTTTTAGTAAGCTTGTGTAATTTTTTTTACTCGGCTCAAATGTATGCACGGTAGAATTTGTTAATGGAGATAATACGGGCAAAGAATCCCCAATAAATCCACCAATGTCTATAATATCTAAATTTTCATAATATTGTTTTTTAAATTTATTAATACAATGTTTGTTATAATATACAGATGGTTCAAATCTATCTAAAGGTAGTAAATATTGGTCATATGCCCATAGTCCATCTGTTATTTTAATAATTTTAGAATAAAATTTTTCATAGAGTTCAATAATTAAATTTTTATATTCTTCATTAATTTGTTTAGGTATATCATTGTTGATTTCGTTTATGTAATTAATTATTTCGTTAACTTGGATTATAGAGTCATGGTCTAAACCCTTAATTAGATTCTTGTATTCCTGTTCAGTTATTGTAAAATTTTTGAAATAATGTTTTAAAAAAAAGATTTCTTGTAATTTTAATTTTTCATATTCTGTTTTTATAAAGTTATCTATGCGACTTAGTTGTTTTGGCTTATCATTTATTGCATTACTTGTTTTAATATATTCTGTTAATCTTTTATTGCTTTGTTTTATATCCTTAATCTCATCAATAATAAGTTGAATTTTATTTAGAAGAATTGACATTTTATTCTTTATTTTAATTTTAAAAAATAAAAAGGTTAAAACTTTATAATCTTTAATATTTTTTATTGAAAATATGTTTTGTAAAAAAGAATTATATAGTTTATTTTCTATATACGCCTCAAGTTTTTTATATTTTTTTGCTTTTATTAATTTGAGAATATAGAGATCCGGAGTTTTCAAATCATTTAAATGAATGTTATTTAAAATATTGTTGCACAAATTGTAAGCATATTTTCTTTCTTCTTTATTATTTAAATGGTGATATGTTGCAACAAACTCCCTATTTAATAATTCTAGAATAAATTTATTTTTATTTACTTCTATATTTTGTTGTTTTAAAAAATTAAAAACATCTAATACCATTAATATACGGTCATATAAAATTTTATTAATACAATGTTTGCTATAAACATTTGATATTATTGAATCCTCTAAAATTCTATAATTATAAAGCATTTCTTGGAATCCAAAATATGTTTTTGAACATAACAAATATTTTATGATAAAAGAGGCGTCTTCACAGCTATATAAATTTTCCGGAAATCTAATTTTATTATTTTCAATGATATCTTTTTTAAATAGCTTTAACCATAAAGCATAATTTATATTGGAAATTAATGCGGAACTTACTTTTTGTAACCCAAGTATTTTATTAGAAAAATAATGTTCTGTATCTTTTGTTCTTTGTGTTTCAATATCCGAAATTATATTACAATCGCATGATACCAAGTCTGCATCTGTTTCTTTTACTGCATCTAGCATTTTTTTACACATATCAGCTTCATACCAGTCGTCGCTGTCACAGAACATAATATATTGTCCGTTGGATTCTTCCAGCGCTTTATTTCTTGCAACTGCAGGTCCTGAATTTTTTTGTAAAAATATTTTTACTCTTGAATCTTTTTGTGCATATTCATCTAAAATTATATGTGAATTATCTGTTGAACCATCATTTACACATAATACTTCTATATTTTCATAACTTTGATTTATAAGTGAATCTAAGCATTTTCTTAAATACTTTTCTGAATTATATACAGGTACAATTATAGAAATCATTTCTGACATGATTGCTTATTTTTTCCTCCTCAATTTTATTTTTATTCCGAGTATAGTTATGATTTTGTGTGTATTTATGTTTTTTATAGAGAATATTTTTTCTAAAATAGAATATCCAAAATCTGTCTTGTCCAGATATTTAAAATATTCTTTGCCTACAGAAAGGTCATATTTGCAATTCCAAGGTTTGCTGGGTGAAGAATAGTGGATGATTACAGGGTTTTTAACTATATCTGCGTATTCTTGTTTAGAAATTGTTTTTAATACAAAATCTTTGTCTTTCAGAAAAGAAAATTGTAAGTTATATTTTTGAGAAATAAATTTTATTTTATCCTTTAAAGTGTAATTTAATACACATTGATCTACCCAGGTGATTTTATTTTCATTTTGCAGCTTTATAGTATTTTGGAATAAATTATCAACAATATTATCCTCATTCATTTTTGTAATATTGAATAACATCACACCGGAATTAAAATATTTATTTACCGCCAATTTTTCTTTAACACCGCAATATTCTACGCATGGTGCCATATCTTCTACTGCTGCTGCATAGTAATTTGTTATATCTGTTTCAAAGAAACTTTTTAATGATTTTTTTACAATCACATCACAGTCTAAATATAAAACTTTTTCTAAATGTTTAAATAATTGCGGAATAAGAAATCTGTAATATGCATTTATGCTTATATGTTCACAACCATCCGAAATAGGACACATATTAAAATCATTTCTATCAATAGCAATAAATGCTATATTAAAATCTTTTAATTTTTTTAATTTTGTAAGTTTTTGTTTATAATCCTCATTTATTCCGCTGGTTAAAATATAAAAATTAAACTTTTCTTCTTTATTTGAGTTAATTAGTATAGATGCCATTGTAGCAGCAAGATGAGGAACATAATTGTTGTCAGAAGAAAAAACTATATTTAATGTGTTTTTATCTGTATTGAAATTTTTCCAGATTTCGCAGGAATTATTATTTGCAAATTGCAAATTATATTGTTTTTTCTGATAATCTATTACATCTTTAAAATAATTTGCCCAATGTTCACCGTAATATTTTTTGAAATATATTGCAAGTTCATCACATTCATTTTCTTTTAACAAATATTGCCATCTATGTGTAAGTAAATTAAAAATATCAAAAATCCTTTTTTTAGATTCACTGTTAATTTTAACTGCACCAATATTAGGGAATTGTACATTGTCATTGTATTTTATAAAATTTCCTTGTATTAATTTAGTGCCTTGTAAAACGCTTAAAAGCATATTGTTAGTGTATTGCATTTTTGACCATTGTTCATCTCTAACAAAAGCATGTAAATTTGTATCATGAAAGACTATTACTGCATCATCTTTTATAAATGGCAAAATCATTAATAAATCTAATATTTCCCCCGGATTTGAATGTACAGTATCAATTAGAACAAAATCGATTCCATTTCCAATTTGTTCAATAAACTTGTATGCCATTGCGCCGGTGAATAGACTCCATTTGTCCTTTAATTCCGGATAATTATCAACATAAAAACCGCTTTGCTTTCCTTTTATTCGATAATGATTTGTATTGTAATCAATAGAATATAGTTTTGCGCTGCTGTTATTTTTTATGGCATTTAATATAATTATAGAAGACGCGCCGCTGCAAACTCCGAGTTCTAAAATTTTTGTAGGTTGATATCTCAGTAATAATGAATTTAAAAATTCTCTCTCTTCTTTTAACATTTCAGAGAATTGTTCATAACTGTTATCTAAGTTATATAGAACTTGGTTTTCTGTTTCTATTGGATAAATTAACTCCATATACTTATTTTCACAATTAATTGCAGCTGACATCTTTATTTGTAAACCTTTCTCTCAACAATTTAGTCCATCTTTTTACTCTAAATTTTTTACCGAACAGAATAAAAGTTTTGTCTGTATCTGTGGTGCGAATATCAAACATATCAAAGAAGGTTTTGTGCTCATATTTAAAAAGCAGGTGTTTTAGCTTTTGGTAATTAGACATTTTTAATAATTCCAATAGCTCAAATTGTCCTTTTACAAACACCAAAAATTCTTCTATATCCCTTTTGTATTTCTTCCTTTGCTCTTCATCCTCTGCATAACGCCAATAGTGTATAGAACCTCCGAGGATATGATTTGTTGTAGCTGTTTTTAGTCTTTGTGAGATATTCTTATACTTATCTGTTGTACAAAGATATCTGTAAGCTGTTAAATCATTTTGTATGCAATTGTCATGGTTTGTTGCCGCATCTTTCCTGTACTGTGTATAAAAATACAGACCCTCTGGTATAAAAGAATAATCTGGTTTTGCATAATATGACAAAAGGCAGAATATTATATCTTCCGCATTTTTTATTCCTTCAGGGAATCTTATATTATTCTTAATTAAAAAATCTTTTTTAAAAGCTTTGTCCCAAATGAAAATCTGTAAAGCAAGCCAATTTTTTAAATTAATCTTTAAATTGCGCTCAAGTCTGTTTAATAAATAAACATATTCATCCGTTTTAACAATTTTTCCGTCAGAAAGAGAATTGTGCCCCCACATTACAATATCGGGATGCTCTGTGTTGATTTTTTCAACAACCTTTTCACACAGAGTCAAATCATACGTGTCATCAGGATCAATAAACATGATGTATTCGCCTTCTGACGCATTTATGCCCGCATTTCTTGCAGCGGAAACGCCTTGATTTTGTTGGTCAATTATTTTAATTCTGTTATCTTTTTGTGCATAATCCTTTAAAATTTGCAAAGAATTGTCCGTTGACCCGTCATTTATGCAAATAATTTCAATATCAGAAAATGTTTGATTAATAACACTTTCCATAGCAGCCGGAAGATAGTCCTGTACATTATATGTCGGCATTATTATTGATATCTTAGGCATGTTGGTCGGCTCTCCTCTTAGACAAAATTTCAAGCATTTTAAGGCTTGTCAAAACATCCTCAGAACTCATATTCTTTAATAATTCCAAAATTTTAGCTTCATTTTCGCTGGTTGTATGCTCCGATATCATCAATACATCCGAGAGATCAAATTTGAGTACTTCAGATAGTTTCAGATAGGTAATAAACTTTGGCATATATGTGCCGTCTTCGAGTTTGCCTATATGCCGTGTGCTAAGACCTGTTTTTTGTGCAAGCTGCTCTTGTGTCATATTCAGTGCTTTTCTCTGCTTTTTTATCAAAAAAGATAATGCCTCAGCCGCAGATTTTTCGTCTATCACCAATATTTCCCCTGAATTTATTAATGAATTTCGTTACCTTGTTGGTATGGCATGAGGATAGCAGAAATATAAGAAAAAGTATATGTTTTTCATTGATTTTTTATTTACAAAAGGTAACTAATTACGCTGTTTATGATGTAAATATTAGCAATTAACATATAAAAAGGTAATAAAAATCATTAAGGGTTTTTGATGAATAAAAAAGATGTCGGAAGGAAAATCAAAGAGTTTAGAAATCTGCAGGGGTTGACGCAGGCAGAGCTGGCAGAAGCCGTGCATATGCATGAAAAACAAATTTCCCGTATAGAGGCGGGTGTCCATTTCCCCACATTTGATAATTTTATGAAGATTTTGACTGTACTCAATGTAGAAATGAAAGACTTTGATATGTCTCAAAAGGTAGAAAAAAATTCTTTAAGAAAAAAGACCCTAAAGATTATTCAAAGAGCCAATAACAAAGAATTAAAATTTTATGCATCCGTACTGGAAGCGATGCAAAAATGCCTGGACGAAACAGAAGAAACTGTCAAATAAAATATTTTCCTATATTTAACTTATTTATATAAAGATTTTATTAAAATTTGCCTTATTTTATTGACACGAGCACAAAATAAAAATATGCTAAAAACACAGTGAATTAAGGTATAGTTACATGTGTCGAATAGGTGCCATTAAATCAAAAAGGTATTTACACCCGTCAAAAGCATTAGAACTAATGCGTTCTCAGCAAAAGGGACATGATAATTCAGGATTTGCTTTTGTAATGCAGGATTTGGGCGGAGTCTTTGAAAACTATAAAGAACTTCCCATTTTATCCATGGCCTGTACAAATGAGGGTATGCATATTGCGGAAGATATTCTGCACAGCATCGGTTTTGTCAGAATTATGCAGTGGGCGCCGGATGTTCGAAATGATATAACAGGTTTAAATATAGAGCCGATGCCGAACTATGTTTTTCAGGTATTTAATTATCCTCATTCATACAAATATGCCCCGCAAGAAGAAAAAGAAGCTCTTCTTTTAAATACCCGCCTAAAATTGAGAAAAGCTCTCGAACAGGCTGATGAAGGGTATGTATATTCTTTCTGGCCCGATGTATTGATGTTGAAGGAAATAGGTGATCCTCGTGATATAGGTACATATTTCGGTCTTTGGCAAGAAAATAAAGATTTTTGTGCCAAAATTATCACAGCGCAGTGTAGACAAAATACAAACTATGATATTGTCCGTTATGCTGCGCACCCGTTCTTCCTGCAGGGGTATACTGCTCTTGCTAACGGAGAAAATACTTTTTACGAAAAGAACAAACTGTTTCAAAAAAAACTGCATAAGGGATATATCGGTTTTGAAAGCGATTCGCAGTGCTTTTTGTACACACTGCACTATGTAAATAAAATTTTAAAATGGCCGTTAAAATATTTTAAACATGTAATAACGCCGCTTCCTTACGATGAAATTTTGTCGAGAAAAGATGCTGAAATCCTTTTGAGAATTAAGGCTTCTCTTGCTCATCTAGAGGTAAACGGACCAAATTCTATTATTGCAGTCACACCGGACGGAACATTATTCACTACCTGTGATTCAAAAAAATTAAGACCGGTAGTTGTGGGTAAAACCGATGATACGGTTATTATCACATCAGAGGTAACCGGAATAAACGAACTCATGCCGGATAGGGATATATCTCAGGATATTTATCCAAACGAAAGAGAAATGGTTGTTGTTGATAACGACCTTAATATTGAAAGGTGGAACCAATAGATACTCGTATTATAAAAACAAATGATATTTCAAAAAACGATTTGAAATGGCAGATTGAATATAACCCGCAAAGATGTACGCTGTGCGGAAAATGCTGTGCGGCTTGTACGTTTAATGCAATAGAGTTTAAAGTTGAAAGACGCCGCAGAGTAAAAAGCACGGGTGCGTTGCCAAAACCTTCTGTTACATGGGAATCGGAGCCTGTAGTAAAACAGATTATAAGAAAAAATAAAAACTGCGTAGGATGCGGGATGTGCCAGAAGGTATGCCCGAATGAAGCCATAAAACCAGTTTATAATGAACACAATCGTGTGAATGTCATACATAGAGCAGAAAATGCTGAATCTCCCAAAAGAGGCGGCCGTACCAACCTTCATACGGAAGGAAGAACTCTGGACAAAATAAAAATCGGAAGAATTTCACAGATGACAGATCCTTCATTGGATGCGATGCGTCATACATTTGATATTCTTGCACCATTTGGTCGTGTTTTGCCGCCGGAAAAGCTGCCTTTTACTGTTGATGAAAACGGCGATTTGCAAATGACGGATTCTGCACCAAATACAAGATGGATATATCCTATTATTATTGGTGACATGTCTATAGGCGCTCTTTCTACAAGAATGTGGGAAGCCGTTGCAATGGCGGTTGCTTATCTTAATGAAGTTGTCGGACTTCCTGTAAGAATGTGCTCCGGTGAGGGCGGTATGCCTTTAAAACTTTTAAAATCAAAATATTTGAAATATATGATTTTACAGATTGCGTCAGGTCATTTTGGCTGGGACAGAATCATTAATGCAATGCCTGATATGGTAGAGGATCCGGCAGGTATACTGATAAAAATAGGTCAGGGTGCGAAACCGGGTGACGGCGGACTTTTAATGGCCAAAAAGGTAGTACGGCACATTCAGGAAATCAGAGGTGTTCCAAAATCTGATTTGCTGTCTCCACCAAATCATCAGGGCTTATACTCTATTGAAGAAAGTGTACAAAAGATGTTTTTGTCTATGAACTCTGCTTTCAAATTCAGAGTTCCGGTTGCTATTAAAGTGGCTGCTTCAGTGACAAGCGTAAGCGTTTATAACAATCTGCTCAGAGATCCTTATAATATTGTAGGCGGATTTTTCCTTGATGGTATTGCAGGAGGTACAGGCGCAGCACATGAAGTATCTCTGGACCACACGGGACATCCTATTGTTTCAAGACTTAGAGATTGTTACTTAGCTGCTGTACACCAAGGCAAACAGGGTCAAATTCCTTTGTGGGCTGCAGGCGGTATAGGTATGAACGGAACGCTTGCTGCAGATGCATTTAAAATGATTTGTCTCGGTGCTAACGGAGTATTTACGGGCAAGCTTATCTTGCAGATAGCAGGCTGTATCGGAAACGATTACGGAAGATGTAATGCTTGCAACACCGGTCTGTGCCCGGTAGGCATTACAACACAGAATAAAACTCTTGTAGATAGGCTTGATGTGGATAAGGTTGCGCAAAATATTGTTAATTACTTTATTGCAACTGATACGGAACTTAAAAAGCTTCTTGCTCCTATCGGTAACAGCTCTCTGCCTGTCGGACGTTCGGATGCGCTTGTTACTGTTGACAAAAATGTTGCAACAAGATTGGATATTCAGCACGTATGCTAATTTGGAATAATATATGAAAAAATACATTATAGACAGCTTAAAAGATAATAAAAGACTATCAACAAGAGAACTTCTGCAAATAATCTATGACAAAATGGCAGAAGGATATACATCTTTTGAAATAACAGCATCAGGGCAGCATAATATAGGCGGACCACTGTGGACAAATGACGGTACTCCGATTGAATTTAATGTGAAAAATCCGGGCCAGAGAATCGGTTCAATGGGAATGCCTAATACAAAAATAACAATAGAAGGATCTGCACCTGCTGACGTGGGCTGGTTAAATTCCGGTGCGGAAATTATTTTAAAAGGAGACGGCGGAGATACTACAGCGCACTGCGCAGCAAGCGGAAAAATCTATGTAGAGGGAAGAGTCGGTACACGCTCCGGTGCATTGATGAAGCACGACCCCAAATTTCCTGCACCTGAATTCTGGGTGTTAAAAAACACGGGTTCTTTTTCATTTGAATTTATGGGCGGCGGTACTGCGGTTGTTTGCGGCCTTGATTGCGAGGATTTGGAATCCGTTATCGGTTCTCGTTCATGTGTTGGTATGGTTGGCGGTACAATCTATGTAAGGGGTAATGTAAGCGGTCTTTCTAACGATGTTTATATTGTTGAGATTGATGCTAACGATATAGATTTTCTGACAAAGGGATTAAAAGAATTTTTAGAAAAAATTGACCGTACTGATTTGTATGAATTACTCACGGATTTTTCTCAATGGAAAAAAATAGTTGCAAAGACCTATGAAGAAAGAAAAGCAAATCATCTTATCCCGATGAAAGATTTCAGGCTCAACAGGTGGTTTAAAGAAAATGACGGCGGAATTTTTTCCGATGTATATGAAGACGATTTTACTGTGTATTCCATTGTAAATAAAGGAGATCACCGTCTTCGTTACCCGAGCTGGGATAATTATACGCAGGCAGCACCGTGTGAAAGTCACTGCCCCATCGGAATCCCGACACAAAAAAGAATTAATCTCATAAAAAATGACAAACTCAAAGAAGCCTTAGAATTGATGCTCGATTATACGCCGTTTCCGGCATGTGTTTGCGGAAATCTCTGCCCCAATCTTTGTATGGAAGAGTGTAACAGGGGGTATGTTGATGAGCCTATAAAATTTGATGCACTCGGGATGATGAGCAGAGACGTAAAACTGCAGCAGTTTTCAACAACAAAAAATAAATCCGTTGCAGTAATCGGTGCCGGTGTTGCCGGTCTTTCAGCAGGATGGCTGTTGAGAAAGGATGGTTACAGTGTAACTGTTTTTGATGAGGATAAGGATATCGGCGGAAAATTAAGACAGGTAATTCCTTTTGAAAGACTGTCAAAAGAATGTCTTGATGCTGAGCTTGACCGTATTAAAAATTCAGGAATGGACTTTAGATTAAATACCAAGCTTACAAAAGAACTTTTTGAAGATATTACAAACAGCTTTGATGCTGTTATTATAGCCTGCGGAGCGCACAATCCCGTTGTTATTCCGTTTGAAGGTAATGAAAGACTCCTTAAGGGACTTGATTTCCTAAAAAATGTTAAAAATAAAATAAAACAAAATATCGGAGAAAAAGTCGTAGTAATTGGTGCCGGTAATGCGGCTATGGATGTGATTATTGAGGCTTATAACTGCGGTGCCAAAAAGGTTACAGCTATAGATATCCAAAAGCCTGCTGCATTTGACAAAGAAATTAACCATGCAAAATCGCTTGGCGCTGAAATTTTATACCCGTGCTTTACTGAAAAAATTACGGACAAAGGTGTTGTCTTAAAAGACGGAACACTTTTGGAAGCTGATACGGTTATTATTTCTATAGGAGACAGACCAAAACTTGATTTTGTAAAACCGGAGTTGCTTAACGAGCGAGGAATGCTTAATCTCAATGCCTATAAACAGACAATAAACCCTAAAGTCTTTGCTGCAGGTGATGTTATTAAACAGGGGCTGTTTACTCACGCTATTGCTGACGGTAACAATGCTGCAAAAAATGTTATTAATTATCTTGAGGGCAAAGAATTAGATACGTTTGAAAAAGCGCCTATGCTTCCAAGAGACAAAGTTAAAACAGAGTATTATCAAGGTCTTTCGCCTTTAAAAGTACAAGAAATTGATGCTTGGGATGAAAAAGAAAGATGTATGTCCTGCGGATTATGCAGAGATTGTGAAATGTGTCTTGAAGCTTGTCCTGAACAGGCTATCAGTAAGTTTACGGATATAAACGGTAACACAATCTATACATCTAATGAAGAACGCTGCATTGGCTGCGGTATTTGTGCCGGTGTCTGCCCTTGCGGTGTTTGGAATATGAAGGATAATTTTGAAAACATAGACGATTTGGCAAGCATATAACATTTGATACGTTCTGGCAGAGTGTGCAACACTCTGCCAGAACTCATAAACATTAGATTTTCGGAAATGACCATGTGTACTTGTTACCTGTGCCGGACTTATTGTTGGTCAGAAATTAATATGTCTGTTGCACAGGTTCAATAGGCAGTCGGTGTCAGTTGACAATATGAAAATGTAAACTTTTTTTACTTTTTGATTTATATACCTAAAGTTCTTTATTGAATCTCCCGATACAAATTATGCAGGGATAAAACAATAAAGGAGTATATTATGGAAAATTTATGGCCGGGTGCATATAATTTTAAACTTGAATTAGGCACTGTTTTAAAAATGATTAAAGAACAGATTGAACTGATTCTCGAAAAAATAGATAAAGCGGATGCAATAGCTGCCAGATAATCTGATTTTGTATAAATAGAACCGCTTTCAAAAAATGAAAGCGGTTCTATTTGGTTTGCGATATATATTTTAGATTTTAATTACTTATCAATTAAGAAAATACTTTGAAAGTTCTTTCAATGTTCTTTTCCATAACTTTCTTAACAGAATCGATTTCGGTATCG
>CALVAR010000010.1 GCA_944325575.1 Candidatus Gastranaerophilales bacterium
TTCGTACCTCGCTCCCCGGACTTTGTCCGTCCGAAAATCCGCTTGATGAACCTGTGCAATAAACAAGTCCGTTTTTATCAGCAAGTCCAGCACAGGCAACAAGCGGAATCAGACGGGGCTGACTGAAAGGAACGCCCCTTGTGAGGGAAAACCACGCTTTTCCCGAACGTCTGATTTCAAGACAGTGCATGGGGTCACTTCCGCAAAATGCTAGACTTGGCGTCACTCGCACTCCGTGTACACTTCTACAAGCGAAGCCGCCTCAAACAATATTTTTTAACCCGTGCCGTCAGGAGCGGTACGGGTTTATTAAATTTATTAAATGGAAAATGCTATGACTACAATAATAGGTATAAAAGTTAATAACAGATTGCAAAATGCCCTGTATGTGCAGGAAATTTTAACAAATTTCGGATGTGTAATAAAAACAAGAATAGGTCTGCACGAAGAAATCAATGGACAATGTTCTCCAAAGGGTTTGATTCTTTTGGAAATCATTGATGACCTTAAAGCAATTGAGATAGCCAACGCACTCTGCGATATCGAAGAAATCGAAATCCAGCAGATGAAATTCTAAAATTCTCTATTCAAAATGAGAAGATGGCTCTGCCATGCTCAAAAGATTTTTGAAAGTTTTGATTGCTGATTTGTTGTGAAAACTCAATACACCTGATGAAACACGAAATACAGGAGATGTTCTCATCATTCTTTTTTGAAAATCTTCTTGAGAAATTTTGCCCTGCTCGAGTTTTTTCTCATATTTTTTCTTGGTTGTAATGATGTTTAAATGAGGCAGGAAATAGCCCAATAATGCTGCCATAAATCCTATGCCGCCGAGTTTTACATATGCCTGTGATTTTTTAGCAAATTTTAAAAGAGAGTTGTTTTGGCCCAGTTCTTTCAAGGCTTTTTCCAAATTAGCAAATGCCTCTGTATTGTTAGCCTGGGATTGTTTAAGAGCATTTAGTATTTCATCATTTTTTACAGCATTTGTAACCGCATCCAGTTTGTCTGTAAAGCCCAATTTTTTGAATACTTTTCTTAAATTACCGCCATGTTTGTTAACTGTTTCAGAAAAGTTAACAAGAGCATTGTCCATAGACGCAAAATCTGAATACCAGTCAATAATCTGTTTTTGTGAAGTGAAATTAGAGCTCAATAATTTGCCCTGTCTGCCGATTTTGTAACGGTAATCACCGGTTGCTTTGTCTTTACCAAATTTAAAAAGAGGAGCGTCTGCATCACCCATTGTAATAATTGGAACACCTGATTTTTTTGATACAGCATAAGCTACGGCCTTGTTTATCAACGGAGCGCCTGCAGCAGATAAGGCTACCGCCGGTACATCACGTGTAATAACTTCTCGTCTTTCATCATTATCGCGGGATTTTACAAATCTGCCGCCCAACATAAACAATGTACCGACGAGAAAGAACATAAGTCTTGTCAAAGAGCCGTTTGCTTCTATATTGCATGCGTCTCCCAATCCTTCAAATATTCTTCTGGCAGTGCTTACATTTGGTGCAGCACCAAAAGATGTGTTGTTGCTCTTTGTTTTATTTGCCGCATAAGAGTGTGCGTTTGAATATGCCTGAATTTTCATTACACAGCCTCCTTTACTTGATTTTCTTTAGGAGCCTGTGCTGCTTGCGCAGCATTGTTGGCATCGTTTGCTTCACCGGTATTCAATCCGTCTTTGCCGGGGAACTTCTTAGATGTTTGATAAAGTTTTGGTACTAACATCAAAAATGCAGACAAAGCACTCACTGCCAAAATATTTGTTATGTTTCTCAAATCTTTAGCTTTTTTATGGAAACCTTTTATAAATTCTGATGCGGATTTATCTGTTTTTTGAGCTTTATTTGTAAAGTCATCAAGATAATTTGCCATATCTTTGAAAAAGTCTTTTACATTGTACTGTGCTTGTTCTCCAAGCTTGATAGTGCTTGCATTATCAAGGAACCTGCCGTTTGCTTTGTTCAATTTTGTAATTACCTGATCGGCCTCTTTTCTTATTTTTCTTACGTCAGAACTTTTATTGCCCTTTTGCAGGTTCTGTTTCATTAATTCTTTGAGTCTGTCAACAAGAACTGTTTCATTCTTATAATCACCAAAAGCTTTATTGATAACTGTATCAACAAAATTATTTTTAGTTGCATTGGCATCTTTAAGATTTACATTTGTCTTTTGCATCAAAGACTTAAAGCTTTCCAGAACTTTTGTTTGTACTTTAGCAGCTTTACCTCTCAACAGACCGGCTAAAGTAATTACGGTAAGCGGTACATAGAAGAAAGAAGGGCCGGATAACAGTTCTCTTACAAGCTCTTCTCTGCCTGCTTTATAATTTGGATGACCGAGTTCTTTGCTGTTTCTCATATAACCTTGAGCGGTACGGGGAGCCATCATACCCACGGTATCAATTGTTAAAAACTCTCCTAAAAAACCGTTATTTTCTATAAAAGAAGCTAATCCGACGGCAAGATTCCCGAAAGAAGGATTTTTCTTTCGTCGGTCGTACTCCGCATTGTTATTATTAATACTTCTGGCGTAACTTATTTGTTGTAACTTCATTTCTTCCCTACCAAGGTCTACATAAATAGTTAAAGCAAAACAGTGATGAAAATTGCTAACTGGTAACGAATATTTTAACATATATTAACAAATATGTGTACCCTTTACACTTATTTTTAGCCGTTTTATTAAGTAATGTTAAGAATGTAGCAGATAAAAAGACCCCTTATAACTACTATTTTTGTAGTGTTTAGGGCTTTTTGCATTTGTTGTAAAAATGTTAAACAAAATCACCCTTAGCAAAAAAAGTTTTTTTTGATTTATAATAATTCTGAATAGTAAGTGTCAATTAATAAAGGAAAAATTTGAATGTCCGAAGCAATGCAAATAGGTATCCCCAGAGCCATGTCTTATTACAATTACTTCCCGTTCTGGTACGGATTTTTTGAAGATTTGGGTATAGAAATTGTAATTTCAGATAAAACAACAAAACAAACCATGTCGTCAGGTTCTGCTCTGGTTGTATCAGAGACATGCCTGCCCATAAAAGTTTATGTCGGACATATCCTCAATCTGCTTGAAAAAGGCGTAGACAAAATTTTTATACCTTCTATTCAGTCTATTGACCACAAAATTTACAACTGTTCAAAAATCAGAGGACTCCCCGATTTAATAAAAAATGTTGTAAAACAAGATTTTACAATTATAGATGCAACTCTTGACAAATCCGCTAAAAATCAGGGTTTGTATGAATTTTTAAAAGAAGCTGTCGCACCTTTTGGCATAACTGACGAAAAAAGAATCAAAAAAGCGTCAAAAGAAGGCTGGAAAGTAATGAACAATTTTAAAATCATGCTAAACTCCGGACTCTCTTTTGAAAAAGCATTGAGTTATGCAAAAAAAGGACAGGTTGTAATTACAAACAATCAAAAATCTTATCCTATTTCCGTTGCAATTCTTGCTCACAATTACAATCTTTATGATGAAAGAATTTCAATGAAAATTTTTGACAAGCTTGAAAAGCTTGACGTAAAAACTTATACAGCAGAGCAACTGTCTATTGAACAATTAAAAGAAGGCATCTGCTCTATGGATTCAAAACTGTACTGGGCAAACGAGTATGAAATGACAGGCGCTGCAGGTCACTATTTGCAGGACAACAACATTGACGGCATAATTACAATCAATGCTTTTGGCTGCGGCCCTGACTCTATTATGGTAGAAAGAATCTCACGTGCCGCAAGAAAATTCAACAAACCTGTTTTGAATCTTTCCGTTGACGAGCAAACAGGTGAAGCCGGATTTGTTACAAGAATTGAAGCTTTCACTGATATGCTCTTCCGCAAAAAACGTGCAAGCATTATAAATAAAATTGATATAAAAGAAGAAACAAAAACTTCTTTGGAACCTGAAATAAAAATTTCTAAAAAGTAACATAAATGCGGGAGGAATATGAAGCCTGAAAAGGAAAAGTATCTTGCGCCCGATAGTAATATCAGCAAAACCGGCTATCGTGCTTTGTTTGTGCTATTTAAACTTATGGAATTGCCGAGAACCAGAGATGAGATTTTAGAGCTTTTTTCTAAAGATCCGATTTTAAAACATGACATCTCAAAAGATACGGTAACTATTACCGTCAATACTCTTAAAAAAGCTGGCTGTATAATAAGCAGACCGTCACAAAGAACCTCTAACAAATATGTTTTAAAATCACATCCTTTTAACCTGCATTTTTCTATGGAAAATATTGATGCACTACAAGCTTTAAGAGAAAGTATTATTACCTTTCAGGATTTATATCTTTTGATTTATTTGAACAATTTTTATATAAAAATTGCACATCTTGCACCGGATGAAGAAACAAAAAACATCTTGATATATAAACATCCGCTTACGGAAATAAATTATGATATCCTAAACGAACTTGTAATCTACGCAAGGATAAAAAAGCCCATAAACATATGCTACGACTCTCCGGAAAATAAAAAAGAAAATCTTGATTTTATACCTGAATACCTGACATTTGAAAGCGAAAAACTATATGTTTGGGGATACTGCAAAAAATATGATGAATTTGCTTATTTAAGAGTAGACAGAATAAAAAGAGTAAATCTTATCACGGCATACTCCGTGCCCGAGGAAAATATAGAATTTAAAAAACCCGTAGAAACGGTTGTGTATAAATTAAAAGGATACAGTGCTTTAATGTACGGCGAAAATAAAGAAGAAACTGTTACATATGAAGATAAAAACAGCGAATATCCTCTTACAATAAGTGCAGAAGTATCTAACAGGTTCAACTTTTTTCAAAGAATACTTTCATACGGAACAGATTGCCTGATTATTTCTCCGGAATCTGCAAAAGCAGAGTTAAAAGAGCATTTGAAAAATATCAAAGCGGGGTATGAAAATGAAAAATACTAAAATTTCCAATGCCGGCTACAGAGTATTAGAAATATTGAAAGAACTGACAAACCGCCCTCTTTCTCCGGACGAGATGCTCCGATATCTGGAATCCGCTACCGATTATCTTTACAGAAAAGAACTCGTTCTTAAATATTTAAATACTCTGAAATTATTAAACATCGATATAGAAAAAACAGACGGCAAGTATTTTATAAAAAGGGGTATTGAGTGTATAGATCTGGACAAAAATGATTTGTCGGTAATGCTTTTTATCAGAAAGTATATAGATACAATCGGGCATGAAAGTTTTAAAAATAATATAGAAGAGTCTTTGCAGATTATAGAACGCTGTTTTTCAAACAAGGTTCTTGATTGTATAAAAACAAATACAATAAAACCTTACACCCCTAAAAAATCATTGATTATAAAAGATGAAAATGTTAAAAAGTTCGAAAAATACTGCCACGACGGTCTCGGACTCGAACTAAAATATGAAAACTATCAATCCGATAACAAAGATAATTTATACAAAATTGCTCCGTTAAAAGTTGTATATAAAAGAGGCAAGGCTGTATTAATAGCCTACGACCAGAAAGACAACGATTACAAAGAATTTGTGCTCGAGAACATTATGGATGTAAAACAAAAACCGCAAAAACAGGTCAAAGGTTCTCCTTCTTCAGTCTTATTTAAACTTAAAGGCAGACTGGCAAAATCATATATGCTCAAAAAGGGAGAAATGCTTCTGGAAACAGGAGACGACTTTATAATAATTTCCAATAAAAACGAAGACAGAGAACTTTTGATAAGAAGACTCCTGAGATATTATGACAAGTGTGAAATTTTATATCCGAAAACATGCCGGGAAAGAATCGTAGAACTGATAAACGAAATGGAAGCAGTGTATGCCTGAGACGACATCGAACAAAACAAAAGGAAAACTTGGAGAGCAGGCAGCAGCAAAGTATCTTGAAAAACAGGGATATAAAATACTGGAAAAAAATTACCGATATTCTCGTTATGCGGAGATTGATATTGTTGCAAAAGACAAAGATACAATTGTTTTTGTAGAGGTAAAAACACGCTCAAATACAGCATTCGGGCATCCGTTTGAGGCGGTAAACAGTGCCAAAATCACAAATATTTTTAAAGCCGGTCTTTATTACCTTAAAAACACAAAAGAAAATTATAAAAAATACCGCATAGACATAATTTCGATAATAGGGGATTTACAAAATAATAATCCCAAAATCGAACATCTAAAAAATATCAGCCTGAATTAGAAAATTTAAAAAATTACTTTTTAGCCATTGCTTTATATTTTGCAGCAAGCTGATTATACTGTTCAACCTGTGCTACGGCAAAACGGCTGAGAAGATCATATTTTGCATTTAATTTGTCATATTCTTCACGGGAAACAGTACCTGAAGAAAAAGCAGGAGTATTGTTAGAAGGAGTTTCTTTTTGCTGAGGCGTCTGCGATTTTCCAAAACTTCTCAAAGGTTGGCATGATAAAGCATTTGTGGAAAAACTTACTTGCATCGTTTATTCTCCTTTCTCCTATTTAAAGTACACTTTCTCTCCAGCCTTTTAATTATAACTCGTAGTACATATAATTTCAATAATCTTTACAAATGATTCGGTGCAATATAGAAAATTTATAAATATATCTGATAAACTAAATTATTTTTTGTTAATTACTTTGTAAAGTTATTTTAAATATAAAGTTTATTGCCGTGATATATGTCTAAATTTGTCTGAGGCGGCCTCGCTTGTACTCAAAAGTATCCTGATATGTACGGCTCGTAAACTCGTCTATATCTCAAGCTGGCCGTGGTACACACTCTGCCGAATAAATATGCCGGTGGCATATTTATGAGAGGTAGCGAGGCCACATAAGCATAAATATAGCTAAAGTGACCCCATGCACTTGTTAGCTGTGCCGGACTTGTTGGTAAAAATGGGCTTGTTTATTGCACAGGTTCAATAAGTAGCCGGAGTCAGTTGACAATATGAAATTTCGTAAAATTGCCCGTGCAAATTATTTTTAGTAAAATTTAGACAGATAGCAATACTCGGGGGAATATATTGAAAGCACTAACTTTAAAAGCTACGGCAGTAGGAAGCCTGCCTCACAAAAATCCGGAAGAAGCCGTTGATTTGATTTTTAACAAGTTTAAAGAAATACCTTTCTGGCCGCAGCTTGCAGGCGTTGACAGGCATGAGGACATGACAGTCCAATATATACAGGGCATCCCGGGTATAAAATTTGATGAAAAACAATCCAAATATATATATGACGCGCAGTCCGATGAGTTTTTTACGGAACTTGAAGACTTTTTTATGGACTATGAAGCCATAGTAAACGAAAAAGATTTTACAAACCTCGAAAAATATGCAATCACAAAACCCTACACAAGCGCAATTCCGCTTTATCTTGAAAAAATTAAAAACGGCGGATATTCATTTGCAAAATGCCATATAATAGGACCTTTCACCTGGGGAACAAGTCTTTGTGACAGCGAGGGTGTCTGCGCATTTTATGATGAAACATACAGAGAAGTATTAACAAAGGGTTTGACTCTAAAGGCAATATGGCAGATTGAACAGCTGAAAAAAATTAATCCGGAAATAACAACGATTATGTTTATGGATGAGCCTGTCATGTCACAGCTCGGGACATCGGCATTTATTACCGTGAAAAAAGAAGAGATAATAGAAATGCTTGCAGAAGTAATAAACGTTATAAAAGACTTTGGCGCAATGAGCGCAATACACTGCTGCGGCAAATCTGACTGGTCGGTTCTTGTCGATGCGGGAGTCGACATCATAAACTTTGATGCATTTGCATATTCAAAAAGCCTCGGTGCTTATGTAAAAGATATGGAAAATTTCCTGAAAAAAGGCGGTTACATTGCCTGGGGTATTGTTCCGACACTTGATAAAGATGCATTAGAAAAAACAAACATAGAAGAGCTGGAAAACAAATTTGAAGATGCGGTTGATGATCTTGTAAAAAAATCAAAGGGAAACATTGAAAGAGATTTGATAATAAAACAGAGCTTTTTTACACCATCCTGCGGTGCGGGAGGTCTGTCCATGGAGCTTGCGCAAAAAGCAATGTCTCTTGTTAATGAAATTTCTTTCAAATTAAAAGAGAAATACGGGGTATCTGATTAATGACTTTGGCAATAGCAATTACCGGTAAAAGCGGCAGCGGAAAAACAACACTTACAAAAAACTTTGTAAAAGTTTTAAAAGAGACATATCCCGATAAAAATATCCTGCTTTTTGACAATGATTTGTCTACGGAGCTTGCACACAGCTACGGCATGGATGTGAGAAATACCATATACGGTATAAGAAGCGGAAAACATGAATACAAAACAGGCATTCCGTCCCGCATGACAAAACAGGAGTACATAGAGTGGGCATTAGAGGATATTCTTGTCGAAGTAGAAGAAAATGTTGATTTAATAGTTTCATGGCTTGTTCCGTCTAAAGACTGCCGCTGTCCTATAACAGGACAGATAGCAGATGCTGTTGCAAAGCTGATTAACCAGTACGATATTGTTATTTTCGACTGTGAATTTGACCTTAAATATCTTCATCAGCTTGTGGATATTCCCATGGATGTTACGCTTATTATTGCCAATGCAACGGAAGAATCCGTTTTTCTTGCACAGCGTATAGAAGAATTTTCCGCAAAATATGCTGCAGGCGGGCAAATGGCTCTTGTCTTAAATAATGTGAACAATGCACAGTACAATAAAGTTCAGGATTATTTAAACAAATACAGTCTCGAGGTGCTAGGTATAATTCCGCATGACAAAGAACTTTTGGAACACTCTATTGATAAAAATTCAAAAGTGGTGGAAGATGCTATTAAGGGACTGTTTTTCAGATTAAATCTCCCTCAGGTAAGGAACTGATATGGCAAAACTTATAGAAGGAAAAATTGTAGCAAAAAAAATACTCGAAAATTTGTCTGACGAGATTCTTTTTCTTGAAAAAAAGCCCTGCCTTGCCGTAATAATTGCCGGCGATGATGCTGCAAGCAAAATATATGTTAATTCCAAAAAGAAAAAAGCCGAAGAGCTCGGGATAAAGTCTGTCGTTATAGAACTTCCGCAAAATTGTACGCAGCAGGAAATTCTTGAAAAAATTTATACACTCAATAACGATGATTCCGTAAACGGAATACTTGTACAGCTTCCTTTGCCGCCGCAAATTAACGCTAAAGAGGTCGTTGAAAAAATACACCCTCTAAAAGATGTGGACGGTTTGCATCCGTATAACCTAGGACAAATAGCTGCCGGCAACAAACCCCATGCTTACCCCTGCACACCAAAAGGTATTATAAGACTTCTGGAATATTATGATATTTCTATTGCCGGCAAACATGCAGTAATAATAGGACGTTCCAACCTTGTGGGCAGACCGCTTTCATTAATGCTTTTGAATGAAAATGCAACCGTAACCGTTTGCCACAGCAAAACAAAAAATCTTTCACAAATTACACAGCAGGCGGATATCCTTGTCAGCGCTGCAGGACAAAGGAATCTTGTTAAAGCTGATATGGTAAAAGACGGCGCTGTTGTGATAGATGTGGGAATCAACAGACAAGAAGACGGCAAACTATGCGGAGATGTTGATTTTTGGGGAGCAGAACCCCGCGCTTCTTACATCACACCCGTACCGGGCGGAGTCGGCCCGATGACTATCTGCTCTTTGATGCAGAATACTTTTGACTTGTATAAAATACAAAATAAAATTTAGCAGGCGATTTTATGAGTAACTTTAACTATACATATAATCTGGAATTATTTAATAAATTTTTTGAAAAAAAATTACACCCGATTTTAAAGCCGCTCGCTGCCAAAATTCCGGTGCCGCTAAAACCGTTTACAAAAGCCGTTTCAAAAAAAGCTTTTAATGCTGTCTGCACTACAATACGAGGCTTTGAACCATACGAAACAAAACCGGATAAAGATGATATTGCTTTTTTAAAAGCATTACATTTTTTTCCCGATTTTTTCGAAGCAGAATACATTGCCTGTTTTAAGGGGCAGGCATACGGCAATGCCTTTGATGCAAAATCCCTGAAATTTATTAAAAATACAGGCAGAAAAAATATCGTTGTCTGGCAGGGAATGCTGATTATTGCCCAGTTTAACGAAAAAACAGCAGGAAATATTCTTTTTAGAAAATATGACACCAGTATCAACGCAGGCAACATTGTAAACTCCATACTGGATAAAAGACAGGAAAACACTTTTGACAAAATTAATGAACTGAAAAAAGGCGAGTCCTACACCGAATTTATAAAGCAGAATTATCAGGTTATGTTTACAAAAAAACAGGATGAAAAAAACTTTTTGAACGAAGAATTTTGCAAAAAACTCTTTATGTTCAGCAAAAAATACAACTGTTTTGTGTCCTTCGGGATTATAAAAAACAACCTCTATATTGCGCTGAACAGTTTTGAAAACGACAAATCTTATGCAAAAAACGGCTGGTTCAATTTTGACGACAAGTTTGACAACATAGAATATATGGAAAATATTTTCCAGCAGTTTGAAACAACCGTAATGGCAGTCAAAAACTTGAATACATCGGTAACAGAAAAATAAGCATTGTAATAAGGCAAAAATTATAATATAATTTCGTTATACACAATATCAGGTGAAAATATGGCAAAACATAACGATACAATTCCTATAGAAGTATGTATTTTAACGGTAGACCACGATATAAAAGGTACTGTGCACGTTTCCAAGTACACAAATACTAACCGTGAATTAACAGACCTTTTAAACGATAAGGAAAGAAGATTCCTTGCGGTTACAAATGTTGAAATTTATCCGAGAAATTCAAACCAGCCGCCCAGAAGATACAACTTTTTGGAAATTCACATGGACTATGTTTTGATGGTTCACCCGTCATCTCAGGTTGTGTTCAAAGAATCTTCCAAAGCACAGGAAGACATTGCAAGATTTAGAGAATTAAGAAACAAATTGAGCCATACAAAACCATTCTAAATCTTAGAAGAATCTGTATTTTTTATGCCGGATAGGTTTTTTAAGGGCTTAGTTTAGTGTGGAATAAATATGAAAAAGCCGAAAAAAATATTGATGATAAATTTTGGCGGAATTGGAGATGAAATCCTTTTTCTGCCTGCAATTTCAAGCCTTAAAAAAGAATATCCGGAAGCAAAAATCACGCTCGTACTGGAACCCAGAAGCAAATCAGTCAAAAATTTAACAAACCTTATAGACGATGTAATATGCGTTGATATCAAAGGCAAACATAAGTACTGGGAACTTATAAAATTTCTTTTCAAAGCAGGATTTGGCAAATTTGACATGGTATTTTCTTCCGGTGCAAATAACCTTATACCGCTGCTTTTGTTTTTGACGGGCATAACATACCGTTACGGATATGAAAGCGGAGCCTTGAGCCGTATATTACTGACAAAAGCAGTAAAACTAAAAAAGAATCAATATGCCTCATTTATGTACCACGAGCTGGTCACGCCGGTTACGGATTATAAAACTGATTATCCGGAAATTGACGCCGGAGAAGTAGAAAAAGAACCAAATTCCGTGTTGATTCACCCAGGTGTCAGCAAGATGAGCGTTGTGCGGCACATGATTAAAACATGGACACCTGAAATCTGGGCGGAACTTGTACAAAAAGTTCTTTCTGCAGGCAAAAAAGTCTATCTGATAGGCGGTCCGGATGACAAAGAGTGTATTGAAAAAATAACGGAAATTATAGGAGACGTACCGAATTTTACAAACCTCTACGGTACAACAAAAAATATCATGGATCTTGCACGTCTTACAAAAAAAGCCGAAGTGCTTATCTGCTCTGACTCCGCACCAATGCATATAGGAGTTGGAGTGGGAACAAAAACACTGGCATTATTCGGCCCTACAGATGAAAAGAAGCTTATTCCGAACAACGAAAAATATATTGCAATAAAAAACAACTGCGACTGCAGACCGTGCCTGTGGGACAAAAGACAGACAACCTGCGAAGAATTAAAGTGTCTTAAAATAAATCTTGACGAAGTTGTAAAACTAATATAATTTATGGACAAAAACTACAAAACAGCAATCGGAATGATGTCCGGTACATCAATGGACGGTATTGACGCCGCACTGGTGCGGATATTTAATGACTTTAGTTTTGAAATACTAAATACACACTCTCTCGATTATCCGCAGGAAATCCGTAAAAAACTGCTGGAAATAGCAAACAACAAAGGTCTCACTGCCGATATATGCTTTATGGATTTTGTGGTCGGCAAACTTTTTGCACAATGCGCCAACGAGCTTTTGGAAAAATCGAATATAAAAGCAGGTGAAGTAGATTACATAGCCTCTCACGGGCAGACTGTTTTTCATTCACCTCAACCTCAAGAAATAGGCGGTATATCAACAGGCAGCACCCTTCAAATAGGCAATATTTCCGTAATTGCACAATTAACGGGTATAAAAACAATAGGAGATTTCCGCTCAAAAGACATAGCAGCAGGCGGGCAGGGCGCTCCTCTTGTTCCGTTTGCAGACGAATTAATTTTTAAAAAAGATAAAAACAGAGCCATACAAAATATAGGCGGCATAGGTAATGTAACCGTACTGTCAAAGGAGTGTGACACATTTGCTTTTGATACGGGGCCGGGAAATATGCTCATAGATTACTTTGTACAAAAGCTTTTTGATAAACCTTTTGACAAAAACGGCGAAATTGCGTCCTGCGGCAATGTTGATGAAAAGTGGCTGAATGAACTTCTAAAAGAGCCCTATTACTCTCTTGAACCGCCAAAATCAACGGGAAGAGAACTTTTTAACGAAAATTATGCAAAAAAAATCTATAAAACAGCTCCCGACAATAAAAACAATGTGATAACAACACTTACGGCGCTGACTGCAAAAACAATTTTTGATGCGTATGAAAAATTTGTCTTTCCCAGAACAGATATAGAACAAATTGTGCTGGGCGGCGGCGGTGCATATAATTGTACTTTGATAAAATTTTTAGAGCATTATTTTAAAAACAGGTTAGAAATCAAAACGCACAATGATTTTAATATTAATGATAAATTCAAAGAGGCGCTTGCCTTTGCTATGCTTGGATTTTGCACGATTGAAAAAATTCCGTCCAACCTTACACACTGTACAGGAGCGAAAAAAAGAGTTATTATGGGTATAACGGCCTGCCCTTAATAACAGTTTTGTTCAATTTTGGAAGATTAAAATGATAAAAAAAGAAGCAACCGAACACATAAATCGCGATACCATTAATATTGATCTGGTCGGCACACACGACATGCTTGTTATGATAAATAACGAGGACAAAAAAGTTGCATATGCAGTAGAAAAATGCATCCCCGATATAACAAAAGGGGTCGACATTATTGTCAGAAACTTCTTAAACGGCGGAAGACTTTTCTATGTAGGAGCCGGCACCAGCGGCAGACTGGGTGTTTTGGATGCATCGGAATGCCCTCCGACTTTCAGCACGCCAAATGACATGGTGGTCGGTATTATTGCAGGCGGAGACAGAGCACTAAGAGAAGCAATTGAAGGAGCAGAAGACTCGGAAGAACTGGCTCTTGCTGATTTTGATAAATATGATGTTTGCAACAACGATACTGTTGTGGGTATTTCCGCATCAGGCAACGCAAAATACGTCACAAAATTTCTACAGGTTGCAAAACTAAAAAAATGTAAAACAATAGCAATTACTTCAAATCCAAATGCAAAAATGAAAGCTTATGCGGATTGCTTTATCTGTGCAGAAACAGGAGCAGAAGCAATTTCCGGCTCCACAAGAATGAAAGCCGGTACCGCTCAAAAAATGATTTTGAATATGCTTTCCACAGGTTCCATGGTAAAAATCGGGAAAACCTATCACAATTTGATGATAGACGTTAACCCGACTAACGCCAAATTAAAAAGAAGAGCCGTGACTATAGTCTCCGAGATATGCGGCTGCAGAGAAGTAACGGCAAGAAATGTACTGGAATCTAACGGATACAAAACAAAACACGCAGTATTATTTATTCTTTACGGTCTGGACTTCAAAGAAGCTGATATGCTTCTTAAACAGCATCAGGGCGTTCTAAGACGAATCTTTGAGTAGCGGATTTTGCCTTCTTTTCTTAGCGAGCTGAGGCGAGCTATAGAAAATGGCGTCACGGATATATTTCATATTGTCAACTGACTCCGACTACTTGATGAACCTGTGCAATAAACAAGTCCGTTTTTATCAGCAAGTCCAGCACAGGCAACAAGTGCATGGGGTCACTTCCGTAAAATGCTAGACTTGGCGTCACTCGCACTCCGTGCACCACTTCTACAAGCGAGGCCGCCTCAGACAACATAGAATTTTTGAAGCTGTAAAGTTCTGTAAATAGTGACAGGAAGTGCAAAAGATATATGTGTTGGGCAAGTATGCCCAACCTACAGCCTTTGTTTGTAATTTTTTATGCCCGCAAATTATTAGAACAAGTCCATATATAAGATTCTGAACACACACGTTCATTTCGCAAGGCACGTCTGGCGCTTCAGAATGACATTGATTATTTGTCATCCTGAGGAGCGAAGCGAGCTCAGGATCTTACCGGTTCTTTGATAACACATCAAGTGTGTAAGATTCTGAACACAGCAATATTTTTGCGGCAAAGCATATTCGATGCTTCAGAATGACGCTCATTCGTCCGTCGTCCTAAGTCTTATTGTGTTGGGCAGGTATGCCCAACCTACAACCCTCAGAATGACGGGCTTTATTGCGTTGGACAGGTATGTCCAACCTACGGTCTGTAAATAGTGACCGGACGGACATCACGACCGTATGAACAAAAAACAAAAACCTCTTTTATTTTTCAATAAAAGAGGTTTCAGTTTTAATTTTTATATATTATTTCTCAAGCGGTCTCATAGTCGGGAATGCTATTACATCTCTGATTGTCTGAGAGTTTGTAAGCAGCATAACGAGCCTGTCTATACCCATACCCATACCGCCTGTCGGAGGCATACCGTATTCAAGAGAAGTAATAAAATCTTCATCCAGTTCCATTGCTTCTTCGTCTCCGTTTGCTTTTGCAAGCGCCTGAGCTTCAAAACGGCTTCTCTGGTCAATAGGATCAGTAAGTTCGGAGAATGCATTTGCCAGCTCCCAGCCGTTGATTCTTGTTTCAAAACGTTCAGTGAGTCTGGAGTTGTCTCTGTGAACTTTTGCAAGAGGAGAAATTTCTCTCGGGTAGTCAATAATATGGCATGGCTGAATTAAAGACGGCTCGATTTTGTCTTCAAAAACAGCCTCTACAACCTGACCCCAGTTCATATCATCATCCACCTGAACATTGAGCTTTTTAGCTGCTTCAACAGCTTGTTTTGCGTCATATATTTCCATAAAATCAACGCCGGTAGCTTCTTTGATAGAGCCGAGCATTGTTTTTCTGTCCCACGGAGGAGTAAGATCTATTTCATGTTCTCCGTATGTAATTTTTGTTGTACCGAGAACCTCCTGTGCCACATAAGCAACCATGTTCTCAGTAAGAGTCATCATGTCATTGTAATCCGCATAAGCCTGATAGAGCTCAATCATTGTAAATTCAGGATTGTGACGTGTATCAATACCTTCGTTGCGGAAGCATCTGCCGATTTCATAAACTCTTTCTGACACACCGCCTACGATAAGTCTTTTTAAGTAAAGCTCGAGAGCAATTCTCAAAGTCAAATCCATATCAAGTGCGTTGTGGTGAGTAGTGAATGGTCTTGCATTTGCTCCCGAAGCTGTTGTTTGAAGAATAGGAGTTTCAACTTCCAAAAATCCGGCTTTAGCAAGATATTCTCTTATCTTTTGGATAATAAGGCTTCTTTTCCTGAAAGTATCACGAACATCTTCGTTCATAATCAGGTCAACATAGCGCTGTCTGTATCTTGTATCTACGTCCGTAAGACCGTGAAATTTTTCCGGAAGAGGAAGCAGCGCTTTTGATAACAGTTTGTAATCAGTAGCTTTTATAGAGAGCTCGCCTCTCGGTGTTCTTCTGATTGTTCCCTGAAATCCTACAATGTCGCCTATATCAATGAGTTTCATTGCTTTAATTTTTTCGGGGTCCATATTTTCCTTGTGTGAAAAAATCTGAATTTTGCCCGAACCGTCCTGCAAGTCAATGAACATTCCGGTATTTCTCATTGCCATAACTCTGCCGGCAACTTTATATTCGTCATTTGTTTCTTCTCCTGCAGGCAGGTCTTTGTATTTTTCCTGCAAAGCTTTCGCCGATGCATTTTTGTCATATGAATAAGGATAAGGATTTATACCTTTATCGGCAAGTTCCGTCAATTTTTGAATTCTTGTATTTCTGATTGCATTCAGCGTAGGTGCATTCATGGTTGGAGTGTGATTATTTTCTGACATTCTCAATTCCTTTTTAATTATGCTTTATGAATATTTTATCATCAAAAAAAATTATAATACATAAAAAGAAAAGGCCCTTGATTATCGAGGACCTGCACAAATCTAAACATTTTTTGTTTTTCGATTTATAAAGAATGTGTCCAGAATTTCATATTGTCAACTGACTCCGACTACTTGATGAACCTGTGCAATAAACAAGTCCGTTTTTATCAGCAAGTCCAGCACAGGCAACAGCGAAATCGGACGGGGCTGACTGAAAGGAACGCCCCTTGTGAGGGAAAACCACGCTTTTCCCGAACGTCTGATTTCAAGACAGTGCATGGGGTCTACCTCTCAGAAACAATACTTAATTGTTTCTTCGGCAGAGTCGTAAAATGCTAGACTTGGCGTCACTCGCACTCCGTGCACCACTTCTAGCTTGAATCGTTGGCGAGTTTACGAGCCATACGAATCAGGATGCTCTTGAGTACAAGCGAGGCCGCCTCAGACAATCTTATCAATCTAATGCAAGTCCAAGCCGATAAAAAAATTGAATATTTAGGGCATGTCGTGATAAAAGCAAAATAACAAAATATCATACTTTAGTTTTGGAAAGTTCTAACTTTTTGAGAATATATAACACCCGGAAAAAGCCGTAGTATATATGTGTAAAGGGAACGCCATCCCCCTTAATGATACTGGTTGCAATGTTTTTAGGCAATCTGATTTTTGTGTAATCAAGTCAGAAGGCTTATTTAAGATTGCACACAGAGTATACACGGAAGTTAACATAAACTCTCTCAGAAAGGAGCTTTACTATGCCTATTATTGTAAACACCAACGTTACCGCGTTAAAAACGCAAAAAAGTTTGAACAGTGCAACTAGCACTCTTGAAAAATCATTAGAAAGAATGTCAACCGGTTTAAAAATTAACAGAGCCGGTGACGATGCTGCAGGCTTGTATGTGGCAACAGGTTTGAACACACAAATTAGGGGTTCAAAAGTAGCACAAAACAACGTAGAAACAGGGAACAACGTTCTCTCTATTATGGAAGGTGACTTAGACGTTATCTTAGACAACCTTAACCGTATAAGAGACCTGTCAGTACAAGCCGCAAACAGCGTATATAGTGAAGACGCCATGGACGCAATGGCAGATGAAGTTAAACAGCGTCTGGCAGAAATTAACAGAGTTTCAGAAGCTTCTAACTTTAACGGATTGAATCTTTTAAACGGAGACTCTAAACTTTCAGAACAGGGCCTGAGACTTCAGGTAGGTGCAAACGCTGATGAAGCAGGTAACTGTATTAAAATTGGAAAAGAATTCTTCGCTAAATTGAATTCTTCTACACTTGGTGCACTAACTACAGAAGGTATTAAGCCTGATTCAGGTATTACTGCAGCAAAAGGTTTATCCGGCGGTCCAAACTTTGAAAACGTAGAGAAAGCGTTTGCAAGCGCAAGTGCTGCTGCACAGTATATCAACATGTTAGATACAGCTATCAACGATATCTCTAACAAGAAAGCAACAATCGGTGCTACTATGAACAGACTCGATGCAGCTGCTTCTTCACTCACAACAACAATCGAAAACAACACAGCTGCTAAGTCTACTATTATGGACGCAGATATTGCGGAAGAAGCTGCGGAATATACAAAAGCACAGATTCTGCAACAGACATCATCCGCGCTTTTGGTACAGGCAAACGCACTGCCTCAAATCGCAATCAGCCTTGTTCAAGGTTAATTATAAAACTCAAGTTAACGATAAATTATTTATTTCACTTCTTTCTGAGCCCGCGTATGCGGGCTCTTATTTCTTTTAAAAATATACTATTTATGTACACTAATTAACCCTTACACAAGGGTATTATCAGTAAAATATAACAGTCAAAACAAGCCCGAAGGCTAATCATCATTTTTGTATTCAATATCCAGATTTTTTATTATTATATCAAGGGGAATTTCAAGACCCTTTGCGTATTTGATGAGAGTAGAAAACTTTGTGTCAACAAGCCCGTTTTCGACACGGCTCACCGTTGCAGTCGTGAGGTCATTTTCGTAGGCAAAAATATTCAAAGATTTATTTTGCTTCAGCCTCAATGACTTAAGGGAGTTGCCCAAAAGCTTCATTAGATTCTTCTCATCTCGTTCCATATACGTAATTATATTTATTTTAAAATTTGACATATTACATATATGTAATTTCCGTTTGGGGTAATAAGCGTAATTTAACTAATAACAAAAACAGAGGGAAAAATTCCCTCTGTTTTATATTGTTTATTCTTTTTATTCAGAATTGAAACGGATTACATCATACCGCCCATTCCGCCGCCCATAGGAGGCATTTGCGGAGCTTCAGGTTTCGGAATGTCTACAACGGCAGCTTCTGTTGTCAATAACATAGAAGCAACTGATACAGCGTTTTCCAATACTGAACGTGTAACCTTTGCAGGATCTACGATACCTGCTTTGAACATATCAACGTATTCGTTTGTCAAAGCGTCAAAACCTTCTGATTCAGGAAGTTTTTTAACTTCTTCAACTACTACATCGCCCTTTTCGCCTGCATTATCAGCGATTTGTTTAAGAGGAATGTGCAGGGCATCAAGAAGGATTCTGAAGCCGACTTTTTCATCGTCTGAGCTGTAAGTACAAGTATCAAGCGATTTTGCCATTTCCTGCATTACTCTTACAAGAGCAACACCGCCGCCCGGTACAATACCTTCTTCTTTAGCAGCTCTTGTAGCATTCAGAGCATCTTCTATTCTCAATTTTCTTTCTTTCAATTCAACTTCACTGGCTGCACCTACTTCGATAACGGCAACACCGCCAGAAAGTTTTGCAAGTCTTTCCTGAAGTTTTTCTTTGTCATAAGAAGAGTCAGATGCTTCGATTTGTTTTTTGATTAATTTAATTCTGTCTGCAACCTGAGCCTTTGTTTCGTCACCGACAACAATTGTTGTATTGTCTTTTGTAACAGTAACACGTTTTGCTCTGCCCAGCATTTGAACGGTAATATTTTCCAGTTTAATGCCGAGTTCTTCAGTAAACATCTGGCCGCCTGTCAATACAGCGATATCTTCAAGCATTGCTTTTCTTCTGTCGCCAAAACCCGGAGCCTTAACAGCTACAGCTCTTAAAACTTTTCTCATTGTGTTTACAACAAGAGTAGCAAGAGCTTCGCCTTCTACGTCTTCAGCAACGAGAAGAAGTGAACGTCCGTCACGTGCAACCTGTTCCAATATAGGTACAAGGTCGGAAATCAAATTGATTTTTTTGTTAACACAAAGAACATAAGCATCTTCTAAGACTGCTTCCATTCTTTCCGCATCAGTAACAAAGTAAGGAGAGATATAACCTTTATCAAACTGCATACCTTCTACAACTTTGAGGTTTGTACCGAAAGATTTTGATTCTTCAACAGTGATAACACCGTCAGTACCCACTTTTTCCATAGCATCTGCAATCAAATCACCTATTTGTGCATTGTTGCCAGCAGAAATTGTAGCAACCTGAGCAAGTTTATCTTTTGAATCAACCGGCTGAGACATTTTTTTGATTTTTTCTACAGCCATTTCTACGCCTCTGTCCATACCTCGTTTCATACCGATAGGATTAGCACCTGCAGTGAGGTTTCTCAATCCTTCACGTACAATAGCCTGTGCAAGTACGGAAGCTGTTGTTGTACCGTCGCCCGCTACATCGTTTGTTTTTGATGAAACTTCTTTAAGAAGCTGAGCACCTGCGTTTTCCAGTCCGTCTTCCAGTTCAATTTCTTTTGCAATAGTTACACCGTCGTTAACTATTTGAGGTGCGCCGAATTTCTTTTCCAGAATAACATTTCTTCCTTTTGGTCCGAGTGTTACTTTTACGGCATCGGCTACCGCATCTATACCTTTGAGCAAGCTCTTTCTGGCTTCCTCATTAAATACAATTTTCTTAGCCATTTTATTTTCTCCTTAGTTAATATTATTTTTTATTTAAATTTGTTTTAGACAGAAATTCTATTGAAAATCATATATGAAGCTTTTTAGAACAACTTAACAAAACAACATCAAGGCGAGTGTGTTTGAGAGCTTTGGAAATTAATAAAATTTAAAAAGCCCGAGTTGCGAGCCTTAAGTTGAGTTTAGTTGTTTTAAAAGCGTAATATCAGATTTGAAATTGAATTTCTGTTATAAAACAAGCAAAAAGCTGATTACGCTTCCAAAACGCCCAAAACATCCTTAACAGACATAATTTTCAAAACTTCATCGTTCATTTTTACGTCTGTGCCTGCATATTTTGCGAACAAAACGATATCGCCTGTTTTAACTTCCATTTCTTCTCTTTTACCGTCTTCCAAAGTTTTGCCGGGTCCTACAGCAATAACTTCACCTTTTTGCGGTTTTTCTTTTGCAGAATCAGGAATAAAAATTCCGCCTTCGGTTTTTTCTGTATCTTCGATAACTTTGATTACTATCTTGTCTCCTAAAGGTCTGATTGACATAGATTCCTCCTTTTTTATTATCTCTCTTTTTCTATTTATCCATTTTACCTACTAACTTACTACTCTTTTATATCATTTTGTTGTGCAAATATTTCAAATATTAATGAAAAATTAATATTTCACTTAAAGCAATAACAACACTAACGGCTGTACTCCAAAACTCTGAAACCTTCATATTTTTTCACGGCGGGTTTGCTTTTAAACAACAATTTATAACCATTTATATTTTTTACATTTAATTTGTAAAGATTAAAATCAGACACAACGGCATAAATTTTTTTGCCTTTAAAATCATCATTATATTCTCTCATATAGTCGGCATAAACCGCCCATTTTGAGCCGTCCAGAACATGATATAAATTTTTATCCCAGATTATGTATCGCAGAACCTTTTGTGTTCTGGCGGAATAAATATCATATTTTCCGTCCAGATAATATACAAGAGCAATAGCATAAGGATCATTGTCCGTTACAATTATCGAATTGTTTTTGTCTATATTTTTTTCAATAAACTCTGCGGTCTCTTTTGCACCGGAATACGGATTAAACAAATCAAGAACGGCAAACTTAAGCCCGTTGAGTATTGTTATTAAAAAGAAACATGCTACGGCAGTATTAAGCGTTTTTGTACCAAAAAAGCCTTTTGATTCTGTTTCCGGTTTTTTATAACCAAGAACAATCCAGAAGCAAAAAAGCATTATTAAATGAGCGCAGAAAATTCTCGTAACAAAAATCCAGTGATTGTACCCTACGATATAAACCGCTATTTGAAACCCTACTGCCAAAAACGCAAGCAAAAACATTTTTTTATTACGTTTTAAAAGACAAACAAAAAGAAAAATGTATAAAATAACACTCAACAATATCAATACCGTTCCAATGTCGGAAAGCATAATCTGTGCGGTATCCGCATACTGTTCATCAAAACCGTTTATAAAAAATTCGCTAAAAACTTTCACAGCATTTGCAATTAAATTTATAAAATCAAATTTAATAAACGCATTGCTCGAAGTTGTTCCGCCCAGCTGCAATATAACAGCCAGAAGACCGGCACACATTATTGCAAAAGAAATTTTATTTTTTACACAATCAGCCTGCTGCAGCTCATTTTCAGAATTTTTTAAAACATTATCCAAAAAGAAAAACACAGCCAGCAAAGCACAAAATGCAAACATTATGACATGAGTGTTTGCAAGTATAACAAGCAAAATTGCATACAAAAAAGGCTTCTCTTTAGCTTTCGGGTACAAAACAGCAAGTGCAAAAACAAGAAGGGGTATTATAGAATAGCTCCTTGCAATTACCGGAAAAAAATACAAAAACCCCGCACTTGTTATAACCGCAAACTTTGCAAATCCGTTAAAAGGCGAAAACTGCAAAAGCAAAAACACCGCACAGCACATAGATGCCCAGCACACTATCTGCATAAAAAATGCGGAAAACCCCATTTTTGCAAACGGCATCATAGCAAGATAAAAGAAAGACGGATGCCCCTCATTGACCAGATGTTTAAACAAACCCAAAAAAGAAACATTCTTTGCAATCATCCAGACCTGTGCCTCATCTGCCCAGATTTCATGGTGCAGGACAATCAGCAATGTGAACAACGCATATACAAAAGTCCATATTATGTTTTTTACAAGTGTTTTATTTATTTTTTCTGTTTCCATTTTTGGATTTTCCCGTTTTTAAAGACTAATAATACCTGTTTATAACCGTCATCAAATTTACAAAAAGCACATATTGAACAGACAATATAAGCAGAAGTTTTATGACGACACCTTTAATTTTAACAAATCCGCATGCAAACAAAAGCATTACAAAAGGAATCAGCGGTGTAAGATACCTGCCCTGCAGCCCCAGTATATAAACTTTTGTTTGATAAATAATATGTACGGCCGTAATCATAATTAAAAAAGAAATGATTACACCGGCACCAATAAAAATTTTCCGTAAAAAATCAATCCGCACAAACTCTTCTTTTTCTTCGTAAAAATAATTTCCCGCAAAAATCAAAAACCAGCAAAAATAAGAAACAGACGCCGGAATCATCGCAAAAGTCACGCCGATACTGGAAATCATATTTTGGCTCATAAAATAAGCAAGGTGCCATACGGTTTTTATAATATTCTGCATATAAATAACCGGATGAAGAATAATATTTTTAATCACTTCACCGCTTGAGAGCAGATTGTTTTCATAATTGTATCTGATAAGCCCGTCCGAATTCATTGCAGGCAGGACAACAGCCATAGAAACAATACAGCCCGAAATAAGAGTTATCAAAAAATTTTTTATATATTCATTTTTGGAAGAAAATTTTTTCTGCGGTATTAAAAAATAAACCGCGCACAAAGGCATATAAGAAAACTTTAAAATTCCGATTAAAACAACAAGCCCCGCCCAGAAAAGAAAACTTTTCCGGCTTATTTTTTCAACATTATCGTCAAAAGCCAGCCTGAAAGTATATGCCAGAAACAATAATATCACTCCAAAGGTCACTCCGTCCGTACTGACGGAAGCTGCCTGATACACGCAAACGGGCAGCATTGCAAAAATAAAAAACAGTATCTTTTTTACGGGCGTAATTTTTATGGCAAAATAACACAAAGCCAGATACACAAGAAGCGAGCAAAACCTTAGAACATACATCATAAAAAGAGGCGCTGCATTTAATATCTTCAATATCCACAAAACAATAAAAGAAGGAAAATAAGAAAAAGGTGTGTAAGAAGAAGGCGTAAAGCGCAAAAACTCCGTATTATTTTTATCCAGAGAAAGCATTGAGGCCTTTAGCGTAACATCAAAAGGAACGGGATTGTTAGACATTCTGTATGCATCATACACCTTGTACATTGCTGCAAAACTTTCCGGCAGAACCTGACCTGCCCAGCCGTCTTTGATTTTATGATTGTAAGAGCCTTCCGTATATCCCCACATTTTAAACAAATGCTCGGGTTCATCAGGAGACTGAAACGGCGGATTTACAAGCAAAAACAATACTCCCCATACAAGGCAAAAAATTAAAAAAATATTTTCTGTTTTAAAAATCTTCTTAATCATAAATTATTTATCTCTCGCAATATAAAACACCTCTGTCGGAATAAGAGTGTCCGATGCACTGACAAAAAGAATCTCTTTGTTTTTGTCAGGTTTTGCCATAGCAGAATATATATAATAAATCTTGCGGCCGTCAAAATTCCGCTCTTTTTTCATACTGAATTTTTTATAACCGTATGTATAGTAATCATTAAACACGGTAACGTAAAATTGCCTGTCTGGCAGATATGCCAGTAACCCCGCTGTAGTCAGAGTTATATTGGATATTATGACTGCATCTTTTTCTATATTGTTTTTTATAAAAACTGCGGCCTCTTTGCTTCCCGAGTATTTGTATAAAATATCATTATTATAAAGCTGATACCCGAGTCTTAATGTCAAGCCGAAAATCAAAACAACAAGCAGATTAACAAAAACCTTTTCCTTTGTTGTAAATGTCCTGCAAATAAGAACGCACCACAAACAAAAAACCAGTGTCAATAAAACAAGCACAGCCTTTTCCGGAGAAGATTTCCAGACGCATACATATATATAGAACTGATAAAAACTGCTGAAACAAAAAACAAACCCCAGCTTCTTATCTCTTACAAACAGCCATACCACGGCGGCAAGAATGCAAATTCCGCCGATTATTGCATTCAAAGTGGATTCCGCATAAATATTTACAAAAAATCCGCTGACAGAAGACCATATATCGGCAAAATTTATTGTACTCAAAGGAGCAACCGCTGCGCTCACATTTTCTTCCGGTCTTGTCAGTACATACAATGCAGTAACCGCAAGACAAACAAGCGTAATTATAAAAGGAGCGGTATATTTTTTCCTGTTTTCAGGATTTTTAATAATATTTTCATACCCGAAAAGCAGAGCAATTGCACTGCAAAAACCAAACATAAGCATATGCGTATTTGAAAGTAATATATTAAAAACGCAATACCAGTAAGGATGCTCTTTTTGTCTGCTATAAAAAACTGCAATTAAAAATAAAAATAAAGGAATCAAAGAATAGCTTCTTGAAATTATCGTGAGCCAGTACAAAAAACCCGCACTGAAAATTACACAGACTTTACTAACCTTGCTAAAAGGAGAAAACCACAAAAACACACCCGCTGCAGCCGTCATAAAAACTAAACTCAATAACTGCATTGATAGAACGGGCAGTTTGAGCTTTGCAAAAGGCATAACAAGCAAATACCACAACAGAGGATGTCCCTCATTTCTTACATGGTCAAAAACACCATAGAGATTTAAATCTCTTACAACTAGCCAGACCTGTCCTTCGTCTCTCCATATTTCATGATGCAAGACACCTGCAAATGCAATCACAGCAAATAAAAACAGGATTAATATATTAAATTTATTTTTTAAAAACACTCTCATCATCACAAGTAAAACCTGCCAAGTATTGTTGTAACAGAAAACGGAATCAATATCAAAATGCATAAAATCAAAAGCAGCGGATATTTATTCCAGACAATTTTTTTGTTATCAAAAAGCAAAAAGAATAAAGGCATAACAGGGATAAAATACCTGCCCTGCACCCCGCAAAATAACGGATAACACTGAAATAAAATAAATACGGAAGCCAGTATAATAAGTCCCGTCAATAAAAATATCAAAACAAAAACTATCTTATCTTTTAAAGATAATGTTTTTTCTTCATTATTTGTTTTTATCAATGCAGAGCCAAAAAGCATAACCGAATAAAAGTTTAATGCAAAAATAGGCAAAGGTGCATCATTGCAGCCCAAAAGCCCTATAAAAGCATAGTAATAAGACAGCCAGTATGCATAAACCGTTTTAAAAACAAAATCCATAAACCAGTGAAACCGATTTAAAATAAAAGCTATCATAAATTTTTTGTCATATCCAGGTGCTCCTGTTACAATTCCCTGCGATACATTTGTTACATGATAGATAAACAGGGCAATCACAGCTGTATTTAACAGCACCAGAAAAGCAAAAACACTCCAATAAATTTTTGCGGAAGAAAACTTTTTCATTGGCAGTACAAAATACAAAAGCAAAAACGGCAGATAAGCGTATTTGCAAAGCAAAAGCAATGTGACAAGAAACCCGAAAACACAGAGCTCTTTTTTGCCGATATTTTTTACACTGTCACTATATGCAAGGTGCAATGTATAAGCAACCAGCAAAAAGCCCGTTCCCGTAGTCAACGGGTCTACTGTAGCGGAGGATCCTTCATATACAGCCATGGGTAAAAGCGTCAGAAGAACAAAAAGCCATTTTTTAAAAGGCATTACTTTTATCGCCTGATAACAAAGCCCCGTATACAAAAACAAAGAACATAACCGCATTATATAAAGCATAATTAACGGCGGAACGCTTACGAGCTTCATTGCCCACAAAATTAAAAACACCGGAAAATAAGAAACGGGCGTATAAGATGTAGGTGTAAAAACATAAAAAGATGTTTTGTCTTTTTCCAGTTTAATCTTCAAAGCGGAAAAAATCTCTCCTGCCGAGGTTTTTAACTCCGGATGACGGCACAATCTGTCAAACTTGCTTATTTTAATAACACTGTCAGGCAGCACATCACCGGAGTATCCGTTTAAAACTTTAAAATTAAAAGTACCCTGCGTAAATCCCCACATCTTAAAAAAGTGCTGGGCCTCATCAGGCGTTTGAAAAGGCGGATTAAAAAATACAAAAAATAATCCGAAAACCAAACATATAAAAGCAAAAATATTTTGCGGTTTTAAACATTGTCTATACATAAAATCTGTACAATATCCTTATCAAACTTACAAACAAAACAAAATTTATAAAAAACAAATTCGCAAACGCTAATATATTTGTTTTAACAAAAAACTTTTTATTTTGTAAACACAAAAACAAAAGCGGCAAAACGGGAATAAAATACCTGCCCCAAAAACCGCCGATTGTACCGTCTTGTGAGATTTGAAAATTTAAATACAAAACAACAAAAAGCAAAAAGAAATATGATACAAAAATAAATAAAAATAAAATTTTATCTTTTAGCCCAAGCATCTTTTCTTGTACATCCTCTTTAAAATTAAACAAAGCAAATAAAATCAGAGAAAGATAATATAATAACGCACAAGAAACGGGAAGCTTCACCTCACCCCAGCCAAAACTCCCTATAATACCGGTAAAAAAATCCCTGCCTTTTACAATAACCGTATACAATAAAGCCTTGAAAAATATAACGGGCTTTTCTATCAAAAATGCAAAGGCGGCCTGCCTCATATAAACATCATCCGTATGCGCCGTTATCCGGCTGTTTACATAAAACAACAGCAGCACAAACAAAACAAGAATAACTGCAGCCCACGCAAAAGCCTTATATCTTAGCTTTTCCGACTCAAACTTTTCTTTCGGAATCAAAAAATAAATCAATAACACAGGCGCATAAGCAAACTTGCACACCAAAAACCACAATCCGATACCAAGATAGACAAACAGCTGATTTTTGCCGATTACTCCGGTATTTTTCCCAAAAGCATAATAAAGAGTAAACGCAATAAACAAAAATCCGGTACCAATAGTAATACCGTCCGTATTTATCATAGAAGCCTGATAAACAGCCGCAGGCAAAAGCGCAAGAGAAGCAAAAAGCCATTTTTTAAAAGGCATTATCTTTATTGCCGCATATATTAAAGCCGTATATGTAATAAGAGACACAAGTCTTAAAACATACATCATAACCCCAGGGTTTATGTTTGCAAGGGTCATTATCTTCATCAACACAACAGAAGGCAGATAAGAAAAAATCGTATACACGGGCACTGGAAAAGTGTTGAATATCTGTTTATCTTTTTCCAGAGGATAAGACAAAATCTCTTTTGTTTGCGAAAAATTTGTCTTTTCAAAATCTCTCCATCTTGTTCTTATATTTTTATACCCCGCTTTGTACATCCCCAAAGGCACATACTCACCAGTCATAGAAAGCACCCTGTCTCTTACGATACCGTTTGCAAGGGGAGAGGTTAGTTTTTTTGCACTCAATTTTCCTTCAGAAATCAAATAAATTTTCCAGAAATGACAGCATTCATCAGCAGCGGTAAAAGGAGGAGAAATAAAAAGATACAAAAATCCCCAGAATAAACACAATATTAAAAAAACTTTTTCCGGTTTAAACCAGGTATTCTCCATCAAAACTCCCGCAAATTGATATAAAAAATAATATTTCCGCCCCGCATTTTAACTTTGTTTATCACAAAATTTTATCATGGGTCTTTATGGACTTTATACAGCAAATTCAACAAATATTATAAAAATCCCGTCATTCTGAGGGCTTTTGCCCGAAGAATCTTTTTTATTTAGATACTTGCTTGAGATGCGGGCGAGGTACTAGCCGTACATCTCAGGATGCTCTTTGGGTACGCTAACGTTCAGTATGACACCGTTTTGAAAATTTTCGTGGAATTTGCTGAATAATTCCCATCTTTATATAGTTTATCCTAAAAAAGAGCGCGTGTTATAATAATGTTTAGAAAATTTTACGAGGGGTTTTATGAAAAAAATCAGTCTGGTTTCAAGCTGTTACAACGAAGAAGAAAATCTTGACACCCTGTATGAAAGAGCAATGAAGGCAATTGAGCCTTTTTGTGACAGGTATGAATTTGAATACATTCTTCTTGACAACTGTTCTGTTGACGGAACAGAAAAAAAACTCAGAGAACTTGCACAAAAAGATAAACGTATAAAAGTAATCCTAAACGCCCGCAACTTCGGTCACATACGCTCGCCCTACTACGGGATGATTCAGGCATCGGGTGATGCTGTTATTTATCTTGCATCGGATTTGCAGGACCCGCCGGAACTTATAAAAGACTTTATCGAAAAATGGGAACAGGGCTACAAAATAGTTCTCGGCCGAAAAACGGACAGCGAAGAATCTTTTCTGTTTTTCCTTTTAAGAAAACTATACTACGAGTTTGTCTCGCGTATAGCGGATGATGATACAAACCTTGTCAAAAACTGCACAGGTTTCGGTCTTTTTGACAAACAGGTGATAGACATTATAAAAAGCCTCGACGATCCATACCCGTACATAAGAGGTCTGATTTGTGAAATCGGGTTTGAAAAAGCCTTTGTCGATTTTAAACAGCCCGCAAGAAAAAGAGGTTTTACAAAAAATAATTTTTACACACTCTACGACAATGCAATGATAGGCATAGTAAAACACTCCAAAGTTCCATTAAGGCTTATGGCTTTTTTAGGGTTTGGTTTTTCTTTTCTGAGCTTTCTTGCTGCGGTAATGTACTTTATTTTAAAACTTATTTTCTGGGAAGAATTTACTCTCGGTATGGCTCCTATCATAATAAGCATATTCTTTCTTGCGTCCATACAGCTTTTCTGCATGGGAGTGCTTGGAGAGTACATAGGCGCAATTTACACAAGAGTAAACAAAAAACCGATTGTTGTTGAAAAAGAAAGAATCAATTTTTAGCCTATGAAAAAAAATCTTGCACAAACTCTTGAAAGCAACAAAATTTTTAAACTGGTTTTAGGTCTCGGAAATCAGGATTTTAAAGAGATAGAAAATCTTGTTGAAATATATGCTTGCGCAGGCGCTGATATGTTCGACATAAATCCTTCTAAAGAAGCCGTGGAAACGGTATTAAGAACAATTGAAAAAACCGGCAGAAGCACAGATGACTTTTTCTATACAATAAGCACGGGCGTAAGCGGGGACAGCCACGTACAAAAATGTTTTATTAATACGGAAAAGTGCAAACGCTGCGGAAAATGCATAAAAAAATGCCCGAGACAGGCAATTGTATGGGAAGATAAATATCCGTCCGTTATAAAAGAAAAATGCATAGGCTGCAAAAAATGCGATGACTGCAAAGCAATAAGTTTCTGCGACTATAATGTAGAAAATATAGAAAATATTGTACAAATAGCGCAGGATTACAATCTTGATTGTATAGAACTTCATCTTTCCGTAAAAAAAATCCCGGAAAAAGAAATAAAATATGTTCTAAACAATTTTAAAGGAATGCTAAGCCTTTGCCTTGACAGAAAATATTACAGCAACGAAAGAGTTAAAAAACTCATAAATAAAGTCATAAAATGGAAAGGAGATACAAACTTTATTATTCAGGCGGACGGTGTTCCCATGTCAGGGGGGGACAATACTTTTAACTCAACTTTGCAGGCTGCTGCCATGGCGCATCTTGTCCAGCCCTTCGGCACTTATATATTTATGTCGGGCGGAACAAACGAAAAAACTGCCGAGTTAGCAAAAATGTGTTGTCTCAGGTATAATGGGATAGGAATAGGTTCTTATGCAAGAAAAATAGTCAGAAACAAAAATCTTGATGATGCAATTATAGAGGCAAAAAAACTTATAGAATCCTGCAAAAAATGATTAACAAAGTTAAAAGTTTTTTAAAAAAATATGAACTTCTGGATGAAAACAAGACCTTTATCGTCGGATTTTCCGGCGGTTATGACTCTATGTGCATGCTCGATATTTTGCACAGGATATCCCAAAAAACACCTTTCAGACTTATTGCACTGCACCTGAATCACAACTGGCGGGGACGTGAAGCGGAAATAGAACAGGAAAACTGCGAGAGATACTGCAAAGAAAAAAATATAGAATTTTATACGGAAACCCTTCCGGACGGTGTCCCAAAAACAGAAACAGCAGCAAGAGAAAAAAGACATGAATTTTTTAAAAAATGCTTTAAAAAATATAATGCAGACGGGCTCTTTCTTGCTCATACAAAATCAGATAATACGGAAACTATCTTATACCGTCTTACAAAAGGCACGGGTGTAAAAGGATTGTGCGGTATACCGGAAAAAACATGCCTGCCGAATTATAAACCCTGTACTATATACCGTCCTCTTATGAGTTTTTCAAGAAAAGATATCATGCGTTACTGCACTGTCAATAAACTCGTACCAAACAACGATTCCAGCAATTTTGACACAAAATATGCACGCAATTTTTTAAGACATCAGATAATATCGGAGCTGAAAAATCTTAATCCGAAAATAGACGATGTAATCCTTAACCTTTCAAAAATTGCAATATCGGAACAAAATATTATAAAAGAATATCTGGATAAAATAAGAAAAGACATAACCTCATCCGGACATATACTGACCCAAAAATTTATAAACCTGTCACAGGATGTACAGAGAAAAATTATCTTCGACTTTTTGATAGAAAAAAATCTTGATTACGATTCAAAAAAAGTAGACGAAATTTATGAATTTATAAATAAAAACGCAAAATACAAATCCGGAAAAACCCTGTCTTTAACAAAAGACCTGTGGCTTTTTGTTTCTAAAGAAAAAATCTGCACAATAGATGACCTCGAACCCGTAAAAACAGAAGATGAAATAACAATCACAAAATGCGGTTCATACAATTTTCATAATCACATTTTTACAATAGAAAAATATACTGCTTCATCGGCACCGGAATACCCGAGAGCCTCAGAAAAAAAGGCTTTTGTTTTTCTTGAGGACAATTTCAACTTAACCCTGCGCACCCGTTTGCACGGCGATATTATACAGCCGTTCGGCATGCAGGGAACAATGAAGCTCAAAAAACTTTTTATAAACAAAGGGTTGGAAAAATTCAAAAGAGACGATATACTTCTTTTATGTAAAAAAAGTGAAGTACTCTGGGCTGCAGGTGTATGCCTGAGCGAAAAATTAAGGGCTCAAAACCTTCCTTCTCATATATTAACCGTTACAAAACAGGTATAAAAAATGCTCGATAAAAAAGTTGAAGATTTAAAAATTTTATTTACTCAGGAACAAATAGAAAAAAGAACAAAAGAACTGGGCGAACAAATAAACAAAGACTTCGGCACCAAAGAAGATCTGACGCTTATTTGTGTGCTGAAAGGCTCGAGTATCTTCTTCTGTGATTTGTCAAAACACCTGAAAATGCCCGTTCAAATGGAGTTTATAAGAGTATCCAGCTACGGAAACTCCCAGACATCATCAGGACATGTTCAGGCAATGGATTTAACCCTGCCAAATTTAGAAAATAAAAATGCATTAATTGTTGAAGACATAATAGACACGGGCTGCACAATGAAGTTTCTTATGGATATTCTGTGCAGAACACACAAACCAAAAAACATGAAAGTAGTCACTCTGTTAAACAAAAAAATGGCAAGAAAAACCGAAATAGAACCCGATTACTACGGTTTTGACATTGATGACAAATTTGTCGTAGGCTATGGGCTGGATTATGAAGGCTACATGCGCAACCTTCCGTATGTAGGGTATTTTGAATAAAGATTAAGAAAGAAGTCCTGATTTTATAGATCCTTCGGGTTTCACCCTCAGGATGACAGTAAAACATGTCATTCTGAGAAAAAAGTGACCGAAGAATCTATTACATTAAGATTTTATGGTTTCAACATCATGATAATACTTATTGCGGCAGATGAATGTTTCACATAACAATATTAATCATTACATAAAGAAAAAGACCCTTTCTGCACAAGGGTCTGTAAAAATCTAAACACACATTAATTATTTTACTGTCTATCTATATAAGGATGTGTTTAGAAAAGTTCTTATAAATTACCATTCGATAATCACGGCACCCGGTGTACCATCTGCACCTTTACCTGCTGTATATCTACCGTAAACAGAATCAAAGCTTATTGCACCGGCTCCACCGCCGGAACCAAAGCCTATTGTAGATTTGATACCATTTTCGGATTCATTATATGCACCTGTTTTATCTTCAGGATCTTCATAATTTAAACCGCCTAATGGCAATTCAGGTTCTTTGTCAAAATATAATCTTGATTTTTCGCCGTTTCCACCAGCTAAAGTCTGCATTGCCGACTGATTTGCAGAGTTCATTTTCCCGCCTTTACCTCCGCTTACAGGCATTATGGCTATGTTTTTACCATCAATTTTTGTTGTACCGCCATCTTCTCCAGGGCCAGATTCACTGCCTTTACCGCCAGCGCCTATGTATACTGTTATTTTTTGTGTCTCAAACTTTGGATAAAACAAATTCTTCGCAGCTTCACCGGCTTCTCCACCGTTGCCGGTTTTAAAATATTTTGTAGAAGCCATAACTACACCGTTCGTACCGGTTCTGCCTCCTTCTTTAGACTCACCGCCTGCTGTACACGGGCTGTAAGACTCTCTTGCGCCTCCGCCCATACCGGGCATTGCACAAAATTTTTGTCTTATTTCTCGCTGCGTTGTAGTTAGATGGTTGTAATCTACAGTCCTGTCAAAAGCTGCAGAAGTGTTACTACAATTTTGTTCCGGAAATATTGCAAGAATTGAATTGTTTTTATTTTTAAAAAATTTATTTAATTCTTGTTGTTCTACAAGTCCAAGATAACCGTTTGTACATCTTTTTTGCTGATTGCTATAAGAGTCTCGGGAAAAGCCGCCATACATATTAGCATAACTACTACATATAGTTCCACTGCCTGACAGCCCAATACATCTATAATTAGGGCTAAAACGGTTTTTAGAGACAGTTCCTGTACCGGGTGCAGTTGCCATTCTATTATTATCAGATACATCGTCATTACCTCTTTTGCCGCCCTTACCGCCATTACCACCTCCGGCATGTATCAAAAGGTCTTCATAACTTTGACCAGTAGATTTATCTTTGCCAAAAACTTTTACCATGGCAGCCCCGCCGGGTTTGCCGTTATTATTTTCACCATCTTCTCCTGTTTGAACAGCACCATTTATCAACTCTACACGTTCAACAGAGTCATCCAAATATACACGCATAGCAACAGCAGCGCCCTGAGCACCGCTGTTGGATTTACCATCGCTATCAGTTGTACCGCCTCCGGTACCGCCTGCACCTACAGCCAAAAAATCGTAGTAACCGGGGACATTTACCGGAAAACTATTATACCAAGTTGTAGAGCTCTCATCAGAAACTTGTGCTCCGGCTCCGCCGCCGCCTCCTCCAGAAAGAGATACAGCAAAGTTCCTTGCATTTTGAGGAGGGACAAATGTACAAGAGCTGCCACCGTTAGAAAGATTCCATGTATCAACATTATCAATGTCACCGCTGCTTGTATTCGAAGACCAGAATACATGTTTATTCTCACTGTTAAGAGTACATATCCACTTGCCATGGACAGAAGATGAGGATATTCTCTTTTTCTTAGTCAAAACAGGTATGGATGCCAGTGTTATCAAACACACTATAAGCAGTGTAATCAATGCTTCCGCAAGTGAAAAACCGAATCTTTTTGTTAAAAAAATCTTATTCATTTGTGCTCCTTAATAAATAAACATATTCTTATGATATATTTATATTCGGCACATTTCACTAACGCTTGACCACAATCCACCGTCACTTACCTTACAGAAAAGCTTATGGGACTTGTTTTTTTGTGTCAAATAATTCGAATTTACATTCGTTTACATTTCATGTGTTTTTTAAATTTTGTTACAAAAATATCTGCAAAAAGTCTGAGTAAAATATACAAAATTACTCAAAATCATTCTTATACTTTTCTTGAATAACTAAAAATCTAAACACCGGATGCAGGTTTTACATCTATCTTTTTAAGACGTTTTTCAAGTTTTTTGTACCATTTTAATTTTTGTTTGTACAAATACTCATACTCTTCTATATTGCCGTGTCTGATATCTTCAAACTGACGATCGCAAAGCATTTCAAAACCTTTTTCCAGTCTATGGGTAAATTCTTTTCTATCAAAGTTATAATCAGTAATGACTATAGGCTCGCCCACTTCACACAAAACTTCCGGCTTATCTTCTCTTAAGAAAGGATAATTAACCGCAACCGGTATAAGATTTATGCCGCCTGCTTTTTTGGCAACATTTTTTGCAATATAAGCAAGACCTGTTTGAAATTCTATCGGTCTGTACATAGGCGGTCTTATTATCCCCTGCGGAAATATCCACAAAGACTTTTTATTATCGCACAATTCATCTACGGAATACTGCAATGCTCTCATAGACGCCTGTGCGGATTTTTTATTAACAGGAAAAGCTCCGGCTTTTGCCAGAATAGGAAATCTGTTCATTTCCTCTATCATCATTCTGATGTCTGTTTTAAAAATCCTGCGGCAAAGATTGTACCCCACTATACCGTCCCACCAGTTGTTATGCGGGGCATATATAATGTTTGCAAAATTCGGATCTCTTTTGTCGTAATTTTCTTTGTTTTTAATTTTCAAAGAAAAAAATCTGTGTTCCAGCATTTTATAAAAAAACTGATCGGCAACCCAGCGCCAGAAAGGCGTAGGCTTTGCCGCCCTGAATTTTTCGTCCTTGTTGCGCAGCTTTGTAGGCGGCACATCCGAATATAATTGCTGATTCTCTTTGTGTAGTAAAGTTCCCAAAGTTTGCAACTCCTTAATTGTAATTCTACCCTCTAATTACAAAATTTTAAAGAAATTTAATATTTTTTTTACAATTCCTGATTAATTTTTATTGAATGAACAGGAATCTTTCTCATATTATCTTTTTTGCCTGCATAAAAATCTATCCATAAATCTTTTGCCGCATAAATCTCATCTTTGTCAGTATATGAATATTTTAAATCAATAAGACCCGAGACTTTTCTGGATTTTAGAGGATGTTTTTTGGAAAACAACTTTTGCTCAAGTATTGTTTTGCTTTTATCATCATATCGGAGTTTAACAACAAGATATAACGTATTAAAATCATATTTTGAGTTATTTTCTATTCTGAATTTTATATTTATTTTGTGTTTTGTTTTTAAAAGACTGCTGCTGACCTTTAATTTTTCAACATCAATTGCAACATCTTTATCTGTTATAACGTATCTCTTCTGGAAAGTTTTTACTGATTTAAGCTTGTGTTTATAAAGTTCCGTTTTTAAGTCATCACCGTTTTCGTAATAGAATTTTATAAGTTTTATCAGCAATTCTTCATACAAATCATAGTTGATAAGCCCCGGATCCATTTTATAAGTTTTTTCCATATATTTATTTGCGGTTACAGGGTCAAAATCTTTATATAAAATAGCAAGTTTATACAGTAACACAGGTGTTTCTTTATACAAAAGCGCAGTCTCAAGACTTTCTATGACTCTGTCTATGCGATGCAGTTTATAATATTTATCCGCAATTTCATTATAGCAGTCAAGAATGCCGGAAACCGCCATATCCTTTTTTTGAGAATCAACTTTTTTATAGTAGAAAAATGCAATTTTATACTGTTTTACGGCAGCCTCATATTTATTTTTCTGCCACAGAGCATCCCCGAGATTCATATAAAAATCGCCCTTTGCAATAAGCAGAGGTTTATGATCGGTGTTTTTAAGCCGTTTTACAATATTTACAGCTTTTGAATACCTGCCCTGTTTCACATATAAATTTGCCAGCCCGAGATAAGAGCTGTACACTCCGTAAGGAGATTTATTTATTGCTTTTATATATTGTTCTTCAGCCTGTTTGTAACTAAACATAAGTTCGTACAAATTACCCAGTCTGACATTGATAGAGTAATCTCCGGGATTCTTTTTGGCTTCGTCAAGATAAACAGTAATCAAATATCCGATTAGTTCATTATCTTTTGCCGTATTGGAAATCTTTGCCAGCATTCTTGCATGATGCTCCGCAACAATATTTGAACACCCCGTTGCAACCGCTGCCAGAAACAATGCCACCAGTAATGCTATAAAAATTGTTCGTAAATATTCAAGAATTTCTACTTTATTCATACAGTTCTTGTATTGCCACCGATTCAATTCCCTTTATTTTATTCAACTCGTTATGCAATGCCTGCACAGGATTTTTTTCCGCTATATCAAGTTTAAAACTTATTTTCATCAGCTTATTATCGGAAGAAGAAACCGACTTGTTTATTTCAAATATAGAATTAAATTTTTCTATAACTTTTGAATACACACCCTCGGCGTCGGAAACGGGAGAGTAAAAGCTTACTTTAAACTTTCTCAAAATTTTTCTGCCCTTATGAATATACTGTTTTTCAAAAATTCTGATTAAAACAAGTGTACACACAGCAAAAACCGTACAAACAATAGCAAGCGAAGTAAAACCGCATCCGCAAGCCATACCGATACTTGCAGTAATCCACAGTGTAGCAGCTGTTGTCAAACCGTATATGGAATAACCGTGCCTCAAAACAGTACCACCGCCTATAAAACCTATACCTGTCAAAATCTGTGCCGCGATTCTGGCAGGGTCAGCCTGAGGACTGTGTGCAAAAACAGGAAAAGCATGTATAGAAAGCAGCGTAAATATACAAGAACCAAGACAAACAAGCATATGCGTCCTGAGTCCCGCCCATTTGTTTGTAATTTCACGCTCAAATCCGATTGCAAAACCAAGAACTATTGCAAGCAGTATGTCAAGCAACATACTTTTCTCTATAACAAGATTATCCAAAACTATATTTTCCATACTATCCTTTTTATGTCTTCCCTGTTTTTATTTTATCTTATCTTGCTTTTAGGGTCTAATATGTCTCTTATTGTATCACCTATGAGGTTAAAAGATAACACCGCAATAAAAATTAAGAAACCCGGAGTTAAAAGCCACGGACGGTAAATAATATTTACATATTCCTGCGCCTCTTTCAGCATGTTACCCCAGCTGGCATCCGGCTGCTGTATACCGAGTCCCAAAAAGCTCAAACCCGATTCCGCAAGTATATATGACGGCACAGACAAAGTCATTGCAACTATTACATAGCTCAATGTCTGTGGCAAAAGGTGCTTTACTATAATCCTGAGTTTTGAAGCGCCTATGGATTCCGCTGCCTGAACAAATTCCTGATTTTTTACGGACAAAACCATCCCTCTTACTACACGGGAAAAACCTGCCCAGCCTATCAATGCAAGTATTACAGTAATCAAGGTAAACCTTTGAATACTGGTCATGTTCGTAGGCAGTATAGCCGCAAGAATAATCAGCAGATAAAAACTCGGTATAGACATTATTGCCTCAGAAATTCTCATCATAAGGTTGTCCGTAATTCCGCCCAGATATCCGGAAATCCCTCCGTACAGCATTCCGAGAGGAAAAGATATAAATAAAGCAAGAAAACCTATTGTCAATGAAATTCTTCCGCCAAATAAAATACGTGAAAAAATATCACGCCCGTTTATATCCGTTCCGAGCAGGAATAACCGCCCGTCTTTATCTACGGTAACAAGATGCCTTTCCATTGGAATAAGACCCAGAAACTTATACCTCTCTCCTTTTGCAAAAAATTTCAGATAATATTTTTGGCTTCTGTCGAGTTTATACGTTATTTTTAATTCTTCCGGATTAAAATATCTTTTGTAATTATAAGTATACGGTCTTGACAGCCTGCCGTTTTCATCAATCGTAAAAATCTGAGAAGGCGGAACATAAGCCCTGTGACGGTCAGAAAACTCTTTTGAATAAGGCGCGAGAAAATCCGCAAATAAAATCATCAGATACAAAATCAAAAGCACCACAAAAGCGGTTGCGGCATATTTATCCTTAAATATTTGAGCAAGAACAGAATTTTTATCCATCAGTTCACACTCACTCTCGGATCAACAAACTTTAACAGTATATCGGCAAGAAGATTCCCCAAAACAAGCATCACCGTACCCATCATCAAAGATGCCATAACAAGATTTATATCGGATTTCATAACGGCTTCCAATATCAAACGCCCGAGCCCCGGATACTGAAAAACATACTCTGTCAAAGCCGCCCCGCTTAAAAGAGATGCAAACTCAAATCCCAAAAGTGTAACCATAGGGTTTATTGCATTTCTTAGAGCGTGTTTATATACAACTTTGTTTTCGCTCAAACCCTTTGCTCTGGCGAATTTTACATAATCAGACCCAAGAACATCCAAAAGATTCCCTCTCATCTGTCTTTGAAGACCGGACAGAGAAATTGTAAAAAGAACTATAACCGGAAGCACCAGATGATGAACAATATCCGTAATTTTTCCAAACAAAGAAAGTCCTGAAAAATTAAAAGACGTGAGACCGCCTGTCGGAAACCACCCCGTTTTTACGGCAAAGATAAGCAGCAACAATGCAAAAAAGAATGAAGGTATTGCCATACCGATACTCGTTATAACAGTCAAAATCCTATCCACAGGCTTTTTCCAGTTCAACGCCGCATATATACCAAGAGGTATACCGACAAGCCAGGTTAAAAGGATAACAACCGTTGTTAACAAAAGAGTATTAGGTATCCTTTCCATCAGTTTTGTGCTGACTTTTTCACCGGTAACAGTGACCCCGAGGTCTCCCTTCAAAAAACTTTTCAGCCACAAGCCGTACTGGACTATCTTTGGTTTATCAAGCCCGAGCCTCTGCTGTTCCGCTTTCAAAGTTTCCTGCGAAATAGAAGGATTCAGCCTTAATTCTCCCAATGGATCCACAGGGCTCAATCTTATTATAAAAAAACTGATAACAGAGACCAGAAACAATAAAGGTATTGCCTGAATAAGCCTTTTTAGTATATAAACAAATATTTGCATACAACTATTTTACAAAACAGACAGACTTTTGCAATTAGTTTATTGTGCAGTATTAAATTTGTCTGAGGCGGCCTCGCTTGTAGAAGTGGTACACGGAGTGCGAGTGACGCCAAGTCTAGCATTTTGCGGAAGTGACCCCATGCACTTGTTGCCTGTGCCGGACTTGTTGGCAAAAATGAACTTGTTTATAGCACAGGTTCATCAAGTAGTCGGAGTCAGTTGACAATATGAAAAATCATCTCAACTGAATAGGCATAATCAAGCTGAGATAATCATCACCGCTGTCCGGTTTAAAAAGTGTAGCGGAAAGACTGCCGCCAAGACCTATTTTTACATTTGGAGATTCCATTGTCTTGAGCGAATCCAGTACATATCTGTAATTAAATGCAATTGTAAGCTCTTCATCAGTATACTGTGCAGGTATAGAATCTTCGCCAAGTCCGGCATCAGGTGTATCAGCTTTTAAGAAAAGCGTATTTTCTCCAAATATAAATTTAACAATATTTGTTCTTTCGTTAACCATAACAGCAACTCTCTCAAGAGCAGATATCATATCTTCTCTTACGATAAGTGCGTTCTTTTCGCAAGACTGAGGAATCAACTGTTTATACGGAGGATACTCGCCTTCCAGCAGTCTTGATGACATTATCATAGATGCCGTTTTGAATATAATTCTTGTTTTTTCTATATAAAGATTGAGTTTTTCATCTTTTACAAAAGAAGCTATTCTTAAAAACTCCTGCAATGTTTTGGACGGAATTACACAGTTAATTTCATCAGTATTTGTATTTGCATTTGATATTTTTTCAACAATTCTTGTAAGTCTGTTTCCGTCAGTTGCTGCCATTTCAAGTTCATCTTTCGAAATAGTGCACAAAACACCGCTTATAATATTTCTGCTTTCATAATTTGCTGCAGAATATGCCGTATATTTTATACATTTGATAAAAGGATTCAAATCAATTTCTACAGGCTGAACGGTTTTTAAATCTTCTTCATTTATTGTTTCGGGGAATTCGTCAGCGGATATACCGATAAGTTCAAATTTTGAATTTCCGCAGATGATATTAACAGCATTAGTTTCTTCATTGAGAGAAAAAACAATCGGTTTGTTGCTCAATTTTGATACAATTTCAGAAAGTTTTTTGGCAGGGAGTGTAATTTTTCCGGGAGTTTTTACGGATGCAATAGTTTTTGACACAATATTTATATCAAGGTCTGTTGCACAAAATGTAATATAATTGTCAGATGATGCATCTATTAATATATTGGAAAGTACCGGCTGGATACCTCTTGTTACCGTAGTTTTTTCTACAATTTTTAAATTAGTAAGAAGAGATTCTTTTTCTATCGTAAATTCCATGTTTGCCATTTTTATATTTCTCCCGATAAATCTTTTTCTGAATGAAAGTTCTTATTTATAATATTAATAATATATAAATATATAAAATAATAATAATAATAAAGAAACAAAAAACTGTATAAAACTATTATAAATCAAACAATATAAAGCACAAAGCCTGTTCAAAACTTTGTAAATTTTCTGTATAAAACTTGTTCAAAATTGTAGATAACTTTTTGTCTTTTATTTTTTCTGTTCAAAACCCCAACTTTTTAAACAGATTTTGAACAGGAAAAATTGAGTTTTGAACAGGTTTTCTACAAGAAGAAAATAAAAATTTTTACATGATAATACAAATAAAAAGCATGGGTGATTCCCAAAACCTTTTCCATGCCTTATTTTTAACTTTACTTAATAATTTTTGAAATCATTTGCTTTTTTATCGTGGAGCCAGCGTGCCATTTTTTGCTGTTCAAAACTCAATGCAAAGTTGTATAAACTTTCCATCAAATTCCTTCCTGACGGGGAATTTCCGATAAACAAAAAGTTTCCGGCTTTGTTTTTTGCAATGTATATTTCTTTTTGCAAAATTCTGTCTACATTGCTTTTTGCGGGGGATTCAATTTTCATTTTGAGCCACGCATAAAGAAGCGAAACAGAAGGTTTTTGTTCGTTATTTTTTAAAAAATCAGAAAATTCTTTTAAAATCATATTATTTTATTAATGCCTGAACCTCTTTAAAATTAGGGTGTTTAGATGATTTGAGCATTTCAAAAATTACCATTTCTGTTGTGAGTATTTTTGCCCCTTCTTTTTCCATAAGGTTTATACCTGCTTTGAATTCATCTGTTTCTCTTGATGCGCAGGCATCTTTTACAACAAAAACATTGTATCCCTTCTGTAGTAAAGAAATTGCTGTCTGGTATACACAGATGTGAGTTTCTATGCCGAATATAAATACATTTTTTGTGCCGGCAATGGCTTCTTCTACCCCCTGTGTTTCCAATGCATTGAAACTTGTTTTTTCAAAATATTGAGCATTGTCCGGCAGACAGTATTTTACATCCGGAATTGTTGAACCCAGACCTTTCGGGTATTGTTCCGTAAGGATTGTTTTTATTCCTAGTATTTTTGCTGCTTTTGCCAGTATTTCTGCTTTTTTTGCGCATTTGTTTTTTGTCAGCATAGCGACAAGTTTTTCCTGTACATCAATAAACAAAAAAGCCGAGTTTTGTGTTGTTATATCTATTGTCATATATTTTTCCTCTTAGTTTTGTGTATAATTTTGAAAATCTTTTATAAAAGAGTTTAGCAGATACTCCAGTTTTTTTTCATCCAGCTCCTGTGCTTCCACATGCAGTTTTTCCGCTTTCAGGTCTTCTCCTGTTATATTGTGTATTATTTCTATATTTATTTTTGTATAACCGGGATAGCTTACTGTAATAGTGCTTTGTCCTTTTTCGTTTTCAAGTTTAAAAAGACCTTTTCCGTTAGCTACATTCTGAATAATTTTTGTCTGGAAAAGTTTTTCTTCATATATTTTTTGTGTTCTGTAAAAAAGAGGAGATAATATTGAATCCAGTTGTTTTGAAAGGTTTTCTTTCTGTGCTTTGAAATTTTTTATATTAATTTCTAAATTTACCTCTTTTTTCTTTTGTTCCTGAGCGTGGATAAAGGTACTGCCTTTTAGTAAAGCTTTAGAGAGAGCTTTGTTTGCGTATTCTTCCGCTTTGTCAAACTCGAGATTTTTTGTATCAATGTATCCGGCGCAGATTGTAAAATCTTTTGACAAAGCCTGCCGGATTTTTTCCAGAACTTTTGCCGCTTTTTGCGCTTCTGTTTTTCTGAACCACAAATATATTTTAAAATCACTTGCATAACCGAGAATGTCGCAGGATCTCACGGTATTTTTTATTGTATTCATAAGAGTCTGAGGTGATATTTTGCTCCTTACATTTATATCAGGTGCTACCACGACAAATGTTCCCCAGTTGTTTTTGCTTTCTTCTTTTAAAATTGTATAGGTATAATTTTCAGTATAAACATGATTTGTTTTGTCTATTATTTTTAGCTGTGAAAGTATGTCTTTGTTATTTTCGCTTTCGTATATTTTTTCTCTTTTTTTTAGACTCCACAGTGTTCTTATTGTAAATTCCGTCTCTGTGGCATCAACTGTCAAAAAGTCTGTTATTCCTTTTTCAAAAGCGCTGCAAAGGATATTTTCGTCAAATTCTTCAAACAACAATATAACCGGTGTTGTTTGAAGTGATTTTGTCTGGTTTACTTTTTGCAGAAAATTAAGAAGTTTTTCTTCATTGCCTTCAATGTAGTGATAAAAAACAATTGCGGGTTGTGATTCTTTAACTTTTTCAAAACAGTAATCGTGCCTGATAGATTCAAAAGCATCAGAATTTCTGAGGAGCAGAATTTTAGCCCTGACCTCAGTTTCTGTCTGTTCGTTGTCTGTTATCAAAGTGATGCTGTTTGGCAAAAGATTTCTCCGAATTTATTTCTAAAGATATTTTAACATGTAATTTTTGTTTGGTTATTATGTATTAACAATAAATATTATCGATATATTGTATTTTTTTACTAATAAATGCGTCATTTGTACAAAAATTTTTTTCGTATGATAATTATATAGGTGGATTACACAAATTGTTAACTGGTTATAATTTTTAAAATTAATTGTGAAAAGCTATAAAAACCAAAAAGAAAGGTAAAAAAATGCTAAAAGAACAACTGGACAAAATTATGCGTCCGAAAGCAATCGCTGTAATCGGCGCTTCTACAAAGGAACACACTATCGGTTCCGACATCATGAAAAGATTAAAAGAATATCAATTTACTGGTAATATCTACCCTGTAAACCCTAAAGGCGGAGAAATTCAAGGTTTCAAAGCATATACAAACGTAAAAGAAATACCGGGCGAAGTTGATCTTGCTATCATCGTTATCGCTCAAAAATTTGTTTTGAATGCAATCGATGAATGCCACGAAAAAGGCATCAAAGGTATTTGTATCATCTCTGCAGGCTTTAAAGAAGCAGGTGCGGAAGGTGCACAGGCAGAAAAAGAACTTGTTGCAAAATTAAAAGAATACGGTATGAGATGCGTTGGTCCTAACTGCCTCGGTGTTGTTAACACAGCTCCGGATATCAGAATGGACGGATGTTTTGCAGAATCTCTTCCCGAAAGAGGAAACATCGGTTTCGTTTCTCAATCAGGCGCTCTGGGCGGCGGTATTTTAAATATTTTAAAAGACCTCAACCTTGGTTTTGCACAGTTTATTTCTATCGGCAACCAGGCTGATATAAATGCAGAAACAGCTATGGAATACTGGGAAAATGAAGATGATGTAAAACAAATTTTGTTATACATGGAATCTATCCAGAACCCTGCTAACTTCAGAAAATTAGCTACAAGAATCACTAAGAAAAAACCGATTCTTGCTCTTAAAGCAGGCCGTTCAGCAGCAGGTGCTTCCGCAGCATCTTCTCACACAGGTTCTTTGGCAGGTGCTGACAAAGCTGCTAACGCATTATTACAGCAATCAGGTGTTATCAGAGAATATTCTTTGAAAAACCTTTTTGCAACCGCTAAAGTATTTGCTACTTCTCCTATACCGAAAGGCGACAGAGTAGCTATTATCACAAACTCAGGCGGCCCCGGTATCATGGCTACAGATGCTGTATGTGAATACGGTATGCAAATGGCAAAAATTTCCGATGCAACAAAAGAAAAATTAAGAAGCTTTTTACCTGCAGCTGCAAGTGTTAAAAACCCTATCGATATGATTGCTTCTGCTCCTATCGAACACTACAAACAAACACTTGAAACTGTTATTGCAGATGAAAATGTTGATATGATTGCAGTTATTTACCTGCCGTTCTTAGGATTGAAAGACATTGATGTTGCTAAAGCATTGATGGAAATCAAAGCTAAAAACCCTGAAAAACCGATTATCGGTATTTTCATGACAAAGAACGAATTCTTTACACAACTTTCTAACATGGATGTTAATATGCCGTTCTTTATGTATGCGGAAGAAGCTGCTGACGGCTTTAACAGACTTAACCAGCAGAGATTGTGGATGGAAAGAGCAGAAGGTAAAATCCCTGTATTTGACGTAGATAAAGCTAAAGCTGAAAGAATAATCAAAGGTGCTGTAGCTGACGGACGTGCTCAGCTGACTACTTTAGAATCTATCGATGTTCTCGATGCTTACGGCATCAGAGCTTGCAAATACGGCCTTGCAACTAACGAAGAAGAAGTTGTAAGCCTCGGTAACTCTATCGGCTACCCTGTTGTTATGAAGATGACTTCAAAAACAACTTCTCACAAAACAGATGTTGGCGGTGTAAGAGTAAACATCCAGTCAGAAGAACAGTTGAGAGCTGAATACAAAGATCTCATTGCAAAATTGACAGAAAAAGGACTTATTGACGGTCTTGAAGGTGTTATTATTCAAGAAATGGTTAAAGGCAACCGTGAAATGGTTTGCGGTATTGCAACAGACCCGCAATACGGTCCTATGATGATGTTCGGCTTAGGCGGTGTATTCATCGAAACAATGAAAGATGTTACTTTCAGAATCGCTCCTTTGACAGATGTTGATGCTGATGAAATGATTAAATCGGTAAAAGCATACGAGCTCTTGAAAGGTGCTAGAGGTACAAAACCTGCTGACATGGCTCAAATTCAAGAAACTCTCTTGAGATTGTCTCAGATGGTTAATGACTTCAAATTCATTGACGAGCTCGATATTAACCCGCTTCTTATCTCTGAAAAAACCGGCGAAGGCATTGCAGTTGACGGACGTATCAAAGTAAGAGTTGACGAAGTTAAAGAATACTTTGGCTGCGGTTCTGAATGCTGTTCTTGCGGCAAGTAAGACTTTTAAGCTATAAAAAAACTCCGGTTATTTTTATAACCGGAGTTTTTTAGTGCCTGTATGATTTGTTCTAAACAGTATAAAATTATCTTACAATAATATTACTCTGTGACAGCTGTTGTTTGAGCAGGGGAATCGGCAGAGTATCAAAATGGAAAATAGAGGCTGCAAGTGCGGCATCGGCTTTTGCTTTTTTAAAAACATCAACAAAATGTGATGCTTCTGCCCCCGCTCCGCCTGATGCAATAACAGGAATACCGGAGTTTTCAACAGCCAGTTTTGTCATTTCTATATCAAAACCTTTTTGCGTGCCGTCAGCATCCATAGAAGTCAAAAGAATCTCTCCTGCACCCAGTTTTTGTACTTCTTTTACCCAATCCAAAAGTTTTATGCCGGTGTTTTTTTGCCCTGCATTGATAAAAACATAAAAATCATTGTCAGTTCGTTTTGCATCTATAGCCGCAACAATACACTGGGAGCCAAAATAGGACGAAGCATCTTTTATAATTTGCGGATTTTTAACAGCCTGAGAATTAACAGCAACCTTGTCCGCACCGGCAAGCAGAATAGAGCGCATATCCTCTATTGTTTTTATACCGCCTCCGACCGTAAAAGGGATAAAGACCTGCTTTGCTACCTGTTCAACCATATTGAGAGTGGTTTTTCTTCCCTCATTTGTTGCTGTAATATCAAGAAAAACAAGCTCATCAGCGCCTTCATCACTGTATTTTTTTGCCAGTGAAACAGGATCTCCGGCATATTTGAGATTTTCAAAATTTACACCTTTAACGGTTTCTCCGTTTTTTACATCAAGGCATGGTATTATTCTTTTTGCAAGCATTATAATCCTTATTTATTTTTAACCGGCGTGAAATCGTGCATAATAACAGTTTTTAGGCTGTATAGGAGCGCTCCGGACATTTCAAAACAAAATTAAAACTGTTTTAAGAATCTTGCATCGTTATTAAAGAACAGTCTTATGTCATCAATGCCCCATTTGAGCATTGCGAGTCTTTCTACACCCATACCAAAGGCAAATCCCGTATATACCTCCGGATCAACACCTACATTGTTCAATACATTCGGGTCAACCATACCGCAGCCGAGAATTTCCAGCCAGCCTGTACCGGAGCATGTGCGGCAGCCTTTGCCTTCGCACATAATACACTGTACATCCACCTCTGCAGATGGTTCCGTAAACGGGAAAAAGCTGCTTCTGAATCTGGTCGGACGTGCAGCACCGAAATATAATCTCAAAAACTCGTTCATAACCCCTTTCAGGTCTGCAAAGGTTATATCTTTGTCCACTATAAGGCCTTCTATCTGGTGGAAAAGGTTGTTTTTGCGAGCACTAACGGATTCTTTTCTGTACACACGACCCGGAGCGATTACTCTTATAGGAGGTCTGTTTGTCAGCATTTCGTGAATCTGTGCGCCTGAGGTCTGGCTTCTTAAAACAACATTTTTAGCAACCTCAGTATAAAAAGTATCCTGCATATCACGGGCAGGGTGGTCTTTCGGAGTATTCAACATATCAAAGTTAAAATATTCCGTTTCAACTTCAGGAGAATTTTCGTTGTGTACAACAGAAAATCCCATACCCTGAAAAATTTCTGTTATTTCTTCTATTGTTTGTGTCAGAGGGTGAACTTTTCCGTACGGAGTAAAAGAGCCTGGAAGAGTGATATCAATTCTTTCATTTTCCAGTTTTTCGTTCAGCTCTTTTTGATAAAAAGTCTGATATTTTTCATTTAATTTTTCTTCTATATCCTTTGTAATCTGGTTGGATAAAGAGCCTACGATTCTTTTATCTTCATTAGAGAGATCTTTCAGGTTCTTTTTTATGTTGTTAAGCTCGCTTTTTCTGCTTAAATAAGTATTTCTGATTTCTTCTATGTCTGCTGTGGATTGAATTTTTTCAATATCTTCCAGAGCACTTTTGTGAATTTTTTCTAATGTTTCTTTCATCTTATCCCTCTAACATTGTTCTAAAATTTATATTTGCAAAATAATTATAACATTTAAAGCATTTAAAAAAAGACCTGTGCCAATAAATTGTCTGGGGCTGCACTGCTTGTACGCAAGAGTAATGATAACTACAGGTTATGTGCTTAGGATGACAAATAATAAACAGGTTCTTCGGCTAAAGCCTTATAATGACGGTCATTTGTCATTCTGAGGAGCGCGGAATCAGACCGGCACGCCGTGTGAGCGAAGCAAACCCAGTTCCGTTGTGAGGGACCGAGTAGGGACATTTTCTTTAGCTCGACTATGTCTCGCTAAGAAAAGCAGTCAAACCACGTTTTTCCCGAACGTCTGATTTCAAGAGGCGGGCTCAGAATCTTACCGATTTTGTTTGTAATTCTTTATGCCCGCAAATTATTAAAAAGTTCATTTATAAGATTCTGAACACACCCGTTCTTTACGCAAAGCACGACTGATGCTTCAGAATGACATGATTCATCTGCGTTGGGCAGGTAAGCCAAACCTACTGACTTAATAATAAATAGATTCTTCAGTCGTTTCACTCCTTCAGAATGACGAATAAATTTGTAATCATAAGTAACTGTCTGAGGCGGCCTCGCTTGTAGAAGTGGTGCACGGAGTGCGAGTGACGCCAAGTCTAGCATTTTACGGAAGTGACCCCATGCACTTGTTGCCTGTGCTGGACTTGCTGATAAAAACGGACTTGTTTATTGCACAGGTTCATCAAGTAGTCGGAGTCAGTTGACAATATGAAATATTAAAAAAAGACCCTTGTTTTTTGCAAGGGTCTAAAAACATCTAAATATATGTTATTTTAATATCTATCTATATAAGGAGCGTGTTTAGAAATCCTTTTATTAATTACCATTCGATAATTACTGCCCCCGGAGCGCCTTTACCGCCTTTACCCCAGATTTCTTCGGATGCCGCACCGGAAGAACCTTTCGCACCTCCTCCTCCGCCTCCGGCGCCAAAGTAATTCCTGTCTTTATATGGCATTGCTTGGCCGTCAGGAGATTTTCCGCCATCATTGTTATAATATCCGGGGATTCCTCCTGTTGCATTTGATTTCAATAATTTTACAAGAGATGTTTCCCCTATCTGGCCGGACAGTATTCCCGTTTCTGATGCCGAAGCAGTAGTTTTCCACTGTGACACACCACCGGAACCGCCTGCTGCCGTATAAGGAGTTGTTCTGTCACTTGCATATATGGTGACATAGCTGGAACCGCCGCGGCCTCCGTTAGAATTCAGGTTTGTTGCTCCGGTACCGCCGCGGCCTATTGTTGCTTCGAGTTTTTTCATACTCGGAACAACTGCAGGTCTTACCGGTTGAGATGCTTTGCCTGCACCTCCGGAAAAGAGCATGTTGTATCGCATAAGCACTACACCAGGCATACCATTCGTTCTTTTATTTGTATCCATAGCAGGAACAGGTGTTTCAACTTCGGAATCAGCATATTCATTATCACCGTTCAAGCAGTCTTGATTTATTTTTATTTTTTCCACTCCATCAACAATCTCCGTCAGACATTCGCCATTTGCGTCTTTCTCACAACACGTTGTATCGTTATCATCTATAGCAGATGAATTTATACCTTCACTGTCACGACCCTTGCCCCCAGCTCCATAAGAAAGAGACATATATCTATACATATGTCCGTCATTTAGATTTGTCTTAAAAGTCGTTTCTATAAAACCATTTCCTTCAAAGTATTTATAATACAAGTCATAGCAGGTAAGATCACCAATTCTGCTGCTTTTTAAACTATTATCAATATTGTTCTTGGTATAACGATTTACTGATGCATGATACTGCTCTCCGACAAGAACCTTACAAAGTAAGCCCGGATATGAATATTTTGTATTACTATCACAGTCACCTAAATGCATTATAATCATACCGGTAGAACCATTTGGTGAACCTGCTGCACCGTGTTTGCCGTTATTGCCGCAACTATATCTAAAAGAACCGCCGGCATCTTTAGCACAGGCCGGTCTGTATCGCCCGCCACCGCCGCCGCCTCCTGTAGCGCTAAGAAGTACTGTACTGCCGTCTTTTACAGAAGAAGTATCACCTACATCACCGCCGAAGTTACCGCCGGTACCACCAGCACCGGCAACAATTGTGTAGGTTCTGCCTTTCACAAGATTCAAAAATCCATGGTTAAACCCGCCGGAGCCACCGGGACCACCCGGGTTTTCTTGACATCTTGGTTTATCATTTTGTCTGTCTCCGCCTTGACCGCCGCCGCCGATAACAATAAATTCATATTGCCCGTCAGCCTGTGCTTTAAAATAATCAGTAAGTGCAGTGCCGGAGTTGCTGCTGTATAATTTTTTATTACGTTCTGTATAACCGGAAGCTCCTCCGCCTCCGCCACCAACTATAGTAACTTCAAAGTTCCTTGCATTTATGGGAGGAACAAATGTACACTTGTTTGTCTGCCCCGAGGGAGTCCAGGCATTTGTTGTTGATGAATAAATTACATGCTGGTCATTTTCATCTATTGTACATATCCATGACCCGTGAGTAGTATTAAGCGTACGCTTTTTCTTAGTCAAGACAGGTATGGATGCAAGTATAATAAGACAAACAATTAATAGGGTAATCAATGCTTCCGCAAGTGAAAAAGCATATTTTTCTTGTTTCATACAAACTCCTGAATATAGTTATGCTTTAAGACAGTAAAAATAATTAACTTATAAGATTAATATACCTCATATTATAAATATTTAAACATTAATTATCAATATGTATATTAAGCCAGTACATTATTATAAAAAATCTGTTTTGTACAAACGTAATTACTAAATCGGACAGTTGTCCGACGATTTAATACTGTGCAAATTACCTTGTGCGTGGTAAAATCGTCTTAAAAGTTGAATGCATAAACTGCAGGATTACAAGCGGCAGCAAAGCGCAGAACTATATCACACACTAGATTTGAGGAAATTTTATATAATGTTAGATTTTTTATTTAAGCTTTTGGGCGATCCGAATGAAAAAAAAGTTAAAAGAATGATGCCCATAGTCGAACATATAAACAAGCTCGAGCCGGAAATGGAAAAACTTACGGATGAAGAGCTCAGGGCTAAAACAGAAGAATTTAGGGAACATTTAAGAAACAGAGAAACCTCTTCGGACTTTAAAAAAGACAGGGTTCTTGAGAAAAAAGCGCTGGATGAAATCCTACCGGAAGCTTTTGCAGTTGTAAGAGAAGCCGGGAAACGTGTCTTGAATATGCGCCACTTTGATGTACAGCTCATAGGCGGCATCTTTCTGCACAACGGACATATTGCGGAGATGAGAACAGGTGAAGGTAAAACGCTTGTTGCCACTCTTCCCGCTTATTTAAACGCACTGACAGGAAAAGGAGTCCACATAATCACGGTCAATGACTATCTTGCAAAACGTGACAGCGAATGGATGGGCAAAATATACAAGTTTCTCGGGCTCAGTGTCGGTGTTATTCTCTCAAATCAGGAACGGGGTCTGGATGATTTTGAGCGCAAAAAAGCTGCCTATGCCTGCGATATTACTTACGGAACAAACAACGAATTCGGTTTTGATTACCTTAGAGACAACATGGCGGGCAGCATGGACATGCTCGTACAGCGTCCGTACAACTACGCAATCATCGATGAAGTCGACTCTATTTTGATTGACGAAGCAAGAACACCTTTGATTATTTCAGGCAGATTAGAGCAATCCGCCCAGCTTTATCAGACAATGGCAAAAGTTGCTCCGCAATTGCAAAAAGATCTTGATTACGAAGTTGATGAAAAAAATAAGAACGTTATTCTGTCAGAAGAAGGTATTGACCATGCGGAAAAGCTTCTGGGTATAGAAGATTTGTTTGATGTTCACAACCAGTATGCGCACCATTTGCTTCAAGCCCTTAAAGCAAAAGAATTGTATCAAAAAGATACTGACTATGTAATCAAAAACGGTGAGGTAGTTATCGTTGATGAATTCACGGGACGTTTGATGGAAGGACGCCGTTGGTCAGACGGGCTTCATCAGGCTGTAGAAGCAAAAGAAGGCGTACAAATTCAGGATGAAACCCAGACTCTTGCAAGTATTACCTTCCAGAATCTGTTCAGGCTGTATCCAAAACTTGCAGGTATGACAGGTACTGCAATGACGGAAGAAGCCGAGTTCGGTAAAATTTACAATCTGGAAGTAACAACAATCCCCACAAACAAGCCGGATATAAGAATTAATCTTCCTGATGTTGTTTATAAATCACAAAAGCAAAAATATCTTGCGGTTGTGGAAGAAATAATTAAAATGCACGAACAGGGCAGACCGGTTCTCGTCGGTACAATAAGTATTGATAAATCCGAATATCTGTCAGCTCTTTTGAAAAAAAGAGGAATAAAGCATAATGTGCTAAATGCAAAACACCATGAAAAAGAAGCTTATATTATTGCTCAGGCAGGCAGATGGGGAGCTGTGACCATTGCAACCAACATGGCAGGGCGAGGCACCGATATTCTTCTTGGGGGTAATGCGGAATACCTCGCAAAAGATATGCTTGATCAGAAGGGAATAACGCCTGAAAGCCCGAATTATGAGCAGGAAAGAGATGCTGCGCTGAAAGAAGCAAAAGCCGTAACCGAAGCGGAACACGAAAAAGTTGTTCGTGCCGGCGGTTTGCACGTAATAGGAACGGAAAGACACGAATCCCGCCGTATTGATAACCAGCTCAGAGGCCGTGCAGCAAGACAGGGCGACCCCGGTTCCACCAGATTCTTCTTATCTCTGGAAGATGATCTGATGAGAATCTTTGGCGGGCAGCATATTATCAATCTTATGAACACACTTAATGTAGAAGAAGATATGGCCATTGAATCAAACCTTATCACAAGACAGATTCAGGCTTCGCAGAGAAAAGTAGAGACTTACCACTTTGACATAAGAAAAAGCGTACTTGAATACGACGATGTTATGAATGTCCAGAGAGAAAAATTCTACAGCCAGAGACGCCGTGTACTCAAGGGCGAAGACCTTACGCCGGATATCTACTATATGATAGAAAGAGAAATGGACAGAATAATAAAAAGCTACATTTCTCCCGGTCAAAACCCTCAGGAATACATTTATGAAGATTTGCAGGGAATGATAAAAGAGGTACACTCTCTTGTGCCGCAGTTATCATATCTTGAAGTAAAAGATATACAGGGTTTGAGCTATGAATCTATTTTTGAAAAATTTAAAAAACTCGCAATAGATGCATACAGAGAACATGAAGAAGAAACCATAAACTTTTACAACAGCATTCAAGAGCAGTATGAAACAGGTTATACTCCGGAAGAACCATTCTCTCACACAAATGTTATGAGAAATATTGAAAAAGACATACTCTTAAGAGTCGTCGACAACAAATGGATTGACCACCTGCACAATATAGATATGCTACGTGACGGTATCGGGCTCAGAGCTTACGGACAAAAAGACCCTCTTATAGAATACAAAAGAGAAGCCTATGATTTGTTTAACAACATGATGTATGAGATTCAGTCCGAGACGGTTAAATATTTGTTCAGAACACGTTTCGGGGTGCAGATTGTAAACAGAAGAGACGACGATGTTATACAAACACAGCTTTCTCAGGCAGCACAAGACTTTAAAGCTCCGTCTGACGACGAAGAACCGTCCCATGCTCCTGTTCAAAAAGGCGACAAAATAGGCAGAAATGACCCTTGTCCGTGCGGCAGCGGTAAAAAATACAAAAACTGCTGCGGCAGAGATAAATAAGATGTATTTTTATACAAAAAATGATATAAATATATTAATTAAATAAAACAGGAAGTATCATGATAGATTTTAAACTTTTTTTGGATCCGGTAATAATAGCTATTCTTGTGCTGTTTGCGGGAGTTGTTATTTATTACATTACAAAAGTAAAATATATAAATGCATCTTTGCTTTATTTGACAGGTATTCTAAGTAATTTTAAAAAAGGGAATATTGCATACCGGTTCAAAGAGCTGGATGATTTATTTTCAAACAATCCTTTTATTTCAAGCTATTGGATAGAGTTTAAAAACACTCTCGTATTTAATGAAGGTATACAGCTAAAAGGTGCCGGTATAGACAATTCCAGTATACAGTGTACTGTAGACTCCGGTTACTTTTTTAATGAAGAAACTCTTGTAAACAGCAAATTAAATTACAAGTTTATTTCGGCCGTACCTACGATATTGACCGGTCTCGGTCCTTTATTTACGTTTTTGCATATATCTTTGGCTTTTTCAAAAGTAAATTTTGCCACTCAGGAGGCCACTATTGCTTCTGTTTCATCACTGCTGGCTTCTATGAAAGTTGCTGCAATGATTTCGGTAGTTGCAGTGGGAACATCCATACTTTTTATAATTACGGAAAAATTCCTTTATAAAAATCTTTGTAAAACTCCGTTAGAAGCTTTTCAGCTTGAAATGAACAAGCTTTTTGACAGCATTACATCAGAAAAATTTCTTGTAGAACTTTTAAAAGAATCAAAACTGCAAAACAGCTCCCTTAACCAGACTTTTCAAACTCTTCCTATGCTGATGAAAACAGCTTTTGATAAAAGTTTGAAAGAAAGTCTTGTGCCGTATCTGGACAACCTTATATTTTCAGTGAATAAACTGCAGGAAAACCTTAAACAAAATAAATCAAAAGATATCTTAGATGACCTGTTTGGCAGCGACGACGAAGAGTAGGATATGAAATATATTAAGTACAAAACAGATTCACAGGGCGAAGACAGCAATGTTTTCTGGGTTACGATGAGCGACCTTTTACTCGGGCTTGTTGTTGTATTTTTGGTTTTATTTGTTTTTGCTATTACCGGTTTTACGCAAAACAAAGTAAACGAACAGGAAAAACAATACGAAGTAACTGAGAAAATAGCAGAAGAATTACAAAAGAATAATATAAAAGTTGATGTGGATAAATTTTCGGGAAGGATAAAAATCTCTGACTTAGAGCTTTTTGCACTGAACAGCTCTGAACTTTCCCCCAAGGGCAAAGCATATATGTCAAAATTTGTGCCCGTATATCTTAATACCATTATGAAAGATAAGAAAATAAGAGAAAATATCACGGGTATTATTATCGAAGGGCATACGGACTCACAAACCTTTGCGGGTGCAAAATCGGAAGAAGAAAAGTATTACAGAAATATGGATTTGAGCCTTAAAAGAGCCTCGGCGGTAGCACAGTATATAGTTTTTTCAAAATATTCAGGCAAAGAAGCATACCAGAAAGACCTGTTTAAACTTCTGTCAATAGAAGGTAAAGGTCCGTCAGAACCTGTGTTTGTAAACGGCAAAGAAGATTATGCAAAAAGCAGACGTGTAGAGCTGAAACTTATGTTTAAAGATCAGAGCATTCTGGATTCTTTAACAAAATAATCAAGCTTTTTGTACAACAAGAGCAACCCACTGTTCCTGATTCATTGTTTCAACAAGTTTCAGATTATGTTTTTCAATTGCTTCAAGGACAACAGGTTTTTTCTCGTCCAATATACCGCTCAGGACCATATACCCAGACGGCTTCATTATATTTTTCAAGTCTCCCATAATCTCCGCAAGTACGTTGTGGAGTATATTTGCGCATACAAAATCATACTGTTCCGTAAGCATATCAGCAGTGGCATGCATAAAGTCTATTTTGTTAAATACACAGTTCATCTGTGCATTGTCTTTTGCAACATCAATCACAAGAGGGTCATTATCTATGGCAATTGCGTGTACCGCGCCGAACTTTATTGCCGTAATTGCAAGTATACCTGAGCCTGTGCCTATGTCAGCGACTTCGTCGCCCTTTTTAAGGTATTTTTCTATAGCCTGAATACAAAGCTGTGTAGTGGCATGTGTCCCCGTGCCAAAAGCAGAACCCGGATCCAGAGTAATCAGTATGTCATCTTTTTTTCTTTCACATTCTTCCCAGGAAGGACAGATTATAACGTGTTCCGATGCTTTTGTAGGTTTCCAGTGTTCCTTCCACTTTTGAGACCAGTCCTGATTTATTATTTTTTTAACAGAAATTGTCCACTCGCCGAGTTCCTCGTCAGTAAAGCCTTCTTCTTTTAATTCTTCTTTAGCGGTTGTAAAAATTTTCTGGATTTCCGCAGGATTGCATTCATTTTCTTCAAAAAGAACGTAGCCTTTTGCAATATTGTTGGTTGTTTCCACAAGTTCAAGATTTTTATATTTTTCTTCCGCCTGAACAACACCCTCGCACTCAAAACGTTCAAAAAATATTTCTGTTGCCAGTTCAATCGCACACGGGTTAATTTTTACGGAAACTTCAAAATAGTCTTTCATTTTTTCTCCTGCAGGCCTGTAAGTATAAGCTGCTTTACTTAAGAGTGACTTAAAACCCAACCCCCTGCGGGAGGGTTTTTTGGAACGAATAAGTAAAACAGCTTATACTAAATTGTTTTAAGAATTGAATACACCCATTCTTCTGAATTTATTATATCTGTCGTCTTTTAGCTGCTGCGGTGTCATATTTTTGTATTCATCAAGAGCTTTTAAAATTTCTTTTTTCAGCTCATCGCCCATAGCTTCATAGTCATAATGCGCACCGCCAAGGGGCTCTTTTACAATTCCGTCAATAATATTGTATTTTAATAAATCGGGCCCTGTAATTTTGAGGGCTTCGGCAGCTTCTGCGGCTTTTGATGCATCACGCCACAGGATAGACGCACAACCTTCCGGTGAAATTACCGTATAATAAGCATGCTCAAGCACAAGAACCTTATTTGCAACAGCAAGACCAAGAGCACCGCCTGAACAGCCTTCTCCTGTAATAACAGCTATTACGGGGACTTCAAGTTTTGCCATTTCCTTGAGGTTTACGGCAATAGCAATACCCTGACCGTGTTCTTCAGCTTTTATACCCGGATATGCACCGGGAGTATCAATCAAAGTCACAATCGGCAGACCGAATCTGTTTGCGTGTTCAAACAATCTGAGTGCTTTTCTGTAACCTTCCGGCTGGGGCATACCAAAATTGTATACAAGGTTTTCTTTTGTAGATTTACCCTTAACAGTACCTACTAGCATAACCGGTTTGTCGCCTATTTTTGCAATACCGCCGATTATGGCTCTGTCGTCCGTACCTTCTCTGTCACCGTGCATTTCAATAAAATCAGATGTAATCAGATTTACATAGTCCAAAAAATTCGGACGGTTAGGGTGCCTTGCAATCTGTAACTTTTGCGAAGGTTTTAGATTTTCATACAATTCTTTTTTGTATTCGTGAGACTGCTGTTCAAAGATTTCTATTTCTTTAGACAGATCCATGCCTGATTCTTCACTCATTTTTTTCAGTTCTTCTATTTTTTCTTCTATTTTTGTTATAGGTTTTTCAAAATCCAGTTTCATATCACCAATTATCCTAATAATATATTAATGTTTGTGGAGTCTCAATATTTTTGCCAGAGTTTCTTTTAATTCGCTCCTTTTGCAAATCATATCAAGCTGTCCGTGTTTCATAAGGTATTCTGCAGTTTGGAAATCCGCAGGGAGTTTCTGCCTGATTGTCTGCTCGATTACGCGTCTGCCGGCAAAGCCTATACGTGCACCCTGTTCTGCAATAATAATATCCCCTATTGTGCCGAAACTTGCAGTAACACCGCCGTATGTCGGGTCTGTAAGGATGTTTATGTAAAGAATTTTTTCATCATTCAGCTTTGCAACAGCACAGCTTGTTTTTGCCATTTGCATAAGAGAAAGAGCGCTTTCCTGCATCCTTGCACCGCCTGAAGCAGTAATGGTCACAACAGGGATTCTCTTTTCTATGGCAAGTTCCATGATTCTTGTAACTTTTTCACCGACAACACTTCCCATAGAACCGCCCATATATTCAAAATCCATAATTGCACAGGCAATTTCTTCGCCGTCAACTTTTCCCGTACCTGTGACAACAGCATCATTTAGATTTGTTTTTTCTTTTGCTTTTTGTTGTCTGTCAGTATAAGCTTCCGTGTCAAAAAACTCCAGAGGGTCGGAAGGAGCAATGTTTTCAAAACATTCCTGAAAAGTACCTTCATCAAAAAGCTGGCGGATTCTTGTTCTTGCATTTATTCTAAAATGGTATCCGCACTGAGGGCACACCATCATGTGATGTTCGAGTTCTTTTCTTGGCAGCTGAGCGTTGCAGTTATAACACTTTACCCATAATTTGCCGACATAGTCATCGATTTTAGGGTCAATAGGACGCGCAGCGTGCTGTTCTTCTTTTCTGGTTTCAAACCAATCTTTTAATGTCATTTATATTTATACCCCTTGTCAAAAATCTATTTTTTCTATTTTTTAACATTATACTACAAACCCTGAATTAACATACTAATATACAAAAAAGTCCGTAATAATATTACGGACCTAATGTTAACAAAAACACAATCTGAATATCACACCATTCAGGGTAATATTCTCTGTAGAATTGTTCCGCTTTGTTGTATGATTCATCAAATTTTTGTAACAACCGCACTTTGTCTTTAGTTTCTAGCACCGAAGCATCGTAGGTTGGGCATACCTGCCCAACACAATAACTAAAAATTTTATATAAAAAAAGAGCCCGTACAACGGGCTCACTATATACTAAAATGAAAATCTTACATTCCCGGAGGTCTAATCATAGACGGAGTCAGCATTGTACCGCCGGGCATCATGTTAAAGCCGGGCATATAGTCCTGATAGTCTTTAACGGAACGATTCATCGGGTCTGATTCTTTTTGTTTTTTCTTAGCTTCAGCCGCTTTTTTGTTCTGAGCAGCTTCGTGTTTTCTTTCAGCTTTGTCGTGTTTTGCTATAGCCTGCGGGTCGTTTAGTATGAGCCTGTTAAATTCAACTTCGGAATTTTCAGCACCAACATTCATGCTTATACCCATAGCAGCATTTTGTCTGTATATATCATATCCGATTAAAAACTTCAAATCATCAGGGCCTATTGCAAAATATACTCTGTTTTCCTGAAGCATTCTGTCATCCGGAGAATCATTTGATAAAACGACTGTAGCGGTATACATAAGTGTCAGGTATTTGCTGAGTCTTAGAGATTCACCAAGCACAACATTTGATTTACCATAAAAGTTTTTGTCAAAATAGAACGGAGAGTCACCTGCCTGACCGCCCTGAAAATAAGCGACATACTGCTGCCATGCTTTATACTGTGTGCGTAAATACGGACCGCCTCTGACAAGGCCCATTGTATCGCCCGTACCGTATACTGCAGCGTGTGTTTGTACATTTACGCCAAAATCAAGTGCAAACTTTGCTTCATTATTTGTGTATTTAAACAGGGATTTTGATGAAGAGGTCTGCCATGCAAATTTTGTTGTTGAAAAGGAAGTATCTCCCCAGTCTCTGTAAAGACCGCCGACAAATCTATTATTAAATTTAACCCCGAGATCTTCAATATCATAAGCTTTGTGATGAACCAATTGAGCACCGTATTCCGGCATTCTGCCGCCAAGGAAGTAGTTGCTCATGTATGTATTTATACCGTATTCCAAATGCAGGTCTTCTGTTATTTCCTGATCACCCTGAAGAACAAATTTGTCTTTCGAGCTTGACCAGCCAAACTCGGTTCTGTTTTTATCCGTTAAAAAACGACCCAGTGCACCCACACCGAATTCACTCTTGTATGTAACGGCAGGACCTATTTTTAAAGTTGATGCATTTGGTGTTTGCAAGACTATACCGGGTGAAATATATGCACCCAAGTTTCTCATAGAACCGAGTTCAAGCATATTGGTTTCGATATAGCCCTGTTCTTTGTCAGTATAAAGTTTTATTTTTCCTGCCGATGCAAGCTTTGTATCTTTAATATACATATCGGCATTTTTTAAAGTTGCGATATCTCTGTCTTTGTAGCTGTCGATTGTGATTGTTTTTGCCTTAAGCTTCCACTTGTTGTCATATTTTTCTTTAAAATAAAAATTTTGAGGAATTGCGTCTTCCATCATTGGATTATCAAAACCCATAATCGGTCTTGAGGTAAATTTGTATGTAACCTTGTCGTTAAAGGTAACAATGCCGTCCATCGCTTCTGTTTTTGCATCACTTACCTGTACATTTTTTGCTCTGATTTTAATTGCCACATGATTCAACACAGGATGAGTCATCATGGCATTGTCTTCGTTTAAATCAACCTGAATATAGTCACCGTTGACCCTTTGACCTTCTTTTATAAGGACAACATTGCCGTAACCTTTTATAAAATTTGTGTCATGGTTAAAAATAATTCTGTCAGCCAGAAGAGTGGAATTTTCTTCCGGAAAAGTTACTTTAGCGTTGCCAACTGCTTCAAACTCGTGACGTTCTGGGAAATACTCTATAGTTTCGCTGTCGACAAGAACATCTGTAGTCGGACCTTCCTGTGCGGCATCAGTCTCTTTGCCGGATTGTTTTTCTTTTTCCGCTCTTGTAAAAAACTTCTTTGTTTTTTCAGGCTTTTTCTCTGCTTTTGTTTCTTTATCAGACCCGTCTTTTACTGCAGCATTGTCATCCTGTTTTGTATCGTTTTTATCGGAAATTTCTTTTTCTTTATCGGTGTTATCATTGTCTTTGTTGTTTATGACTGCATCTTCAAGACTTGTATTTTGCGGGACATCAAGAGTTTCTGCCGCATAAACACCCATGCCTGCCGTCAGTGATAAAATTAAAATTAATGCTGTTATAATTTTCTTTTTCACAAAGATGCCTTTTTATTAATTAAATGTAATTTAACGGATTTTGAGGTTTTCCGTTTACCCTTACTTCAAAGTGGCAGTGAGGCCCCGTACTGTAGCCCGTGGAGCCCTCGTAACCTATAACCTGTCCTTTCAGAACATTTTGACCCGGGCTTACAATATAGCCGGACATATGCGCATAAAGGGTGGTAATAGACTTACCATTTATTATACCATGGTCTATGATAACAACTTTGCCGTAACCGCCGTACCAGCCTGAGTACAAGACTTTGCCGGAATTTGACGCTCTGATTTTCCCTCCGTTTATACCTCCTATATCAATACCGGAGTGGAATATAGTTCTTTTAAAAATAGGATGGGTTCTGTATCCGAAAGGAGATGTAATAGGTCCGGCGATAGGTTTCATAAATCCTGAAACGACCTTTACAGTAGAACCTTTGGTATTTTTATTAATCATACGACCGAGGGCTTCGGATTGTTTTGCGAGTTCTCTTTCGGCCTTTTCATAATACGCTCTGTCCGTTCTGTATTTTTGGATGGAAACTTCGTTTTTGCTTATTGCGCCTTGAATATACTGCTGCTGGGCATTTATATTTTTTATCGAATATGCAATTATTGTTTTTTGCTGTTCTATTTGATTGCGCAAAAGGGCAATTCTTCTTGATTTTTCTTTGAGAAATGCCATTTTCTTTTTATCTTTTTTAGTCAGTATATTTTGGTAATATATTCTGTCCAAAAAAGTATTTATGTCAGTAGTTGCCAGCAATAACTGAAACATACCTTTTCTCTGTTTTTTAAAAATTTGTCTGATTCTGTTTTTTGCCTGAAATTCGGTTGCAGAAAACTCGGAAAGCGTATCATTCAGGTTTTTTTCAGCTTCTGCAAGCTGAGTTTCCGCAGACTGGTATTGTTTTTTTGAAGTATTCAGATTTTTTGTCGCATTTTCCAGTTTTTGCTGGTTGCGATAAAGTTTGTTTGTTTCAATAGACTCGAGTCTTTTCAGCCTAAGAACTTTTGCATGCGTTTCTTTTCTCTTTTTTTCAATGTGGTTTTGTGTACAAAACGCCTCTTGTGAAAAAGAAAAGATTAAAATAAATATAAAAAAAGCTTTTATTATATTTATGCCAAAGCTTTTATATGTAAAAACGCTTGCTGTATGCGGCATTTATTTTATCCCGACTCCCGATTGCCTGTTTGGCAGGGTAAACAACTATCCTTTTATCTACCGGTTTTTATTTTGCTATGAATGCAATTAATATCGGTGCAAACATAAACAATAAAAATGATACGGCAATTAATCCTACTATAATTTTTTGATTTTTTCTGAAAAATTCCATTAACATTAATCCACAAGTCTTTACTTAATAATTATTTTACATGCAAAAAATTTCTTTTACAAGATGTCTGAGGCGGCCTCGCTTGTAGAAGTGGTGCACGGAGTGCGAGTGACGCCAAGTCTAGCATTTTACGGAAGTGACCCCATGCACTTGTTGCCTGTGCTGGACTTGCTGATAAAAACGGACTTGTTTATTGCACAGGTTCATCAAGTAGTCGGAGTCAGTTGACAATATGAAATATTTCACGGACAGGAAAACTATATCTTTACTTTTACAACGGCTTTTTTTACATAAGAGGAGCTGTCTTGTTCAATGCATGGCATATGTGCGTCTTCCGGCATAAAAACGATAAAGTCTCCGGTTTTGGCTTCTAAAAATTCCCCTTTGCCTTCCAGAAAAACTATATCGTTTGAGTCATCATAGAATGTTACGGGTTTGAAATTTTCTATACTGCCGTAACCTAACTTTTCCTCGCCTTTTGCAATAAACTGAATATCCGCATATTTTTTGTGTGCCTCAAATTTTCCTTCTTCAACCGGTTTTGTTTGGTAATCCTGCACGGATACAAAAATATCTTTGCCGTCAATTTCATATTTGCCGTTTGCCAGATTTAAAATATCCGTATGTTCCAGATATTCAAAACCTTTTTGAAATTTCTCTCCCAGATGATAATAGTTCTTTGCATTTTTAATATTATCTTTAATCACTTTACTTCTCCCTTAACTTTTATTTACAAAGATTATAGCAAAATTTTAACTTCTGTGTTTTTATATTGTTGTAATAGGAAGATTATAATGCCGTTATCTATTAATAATAAAGTAAATACCTCTAACTCAAATGTGTTTAGCTCTTTTCAAAACACGGCGCACACAAAAAATGTTTACTCAACATTGCGTTATAAAAGAAATCACAGGGTGGAAGAGGCTGATAAAAAGACAAAAATAGCTATAGGCACGGGTTCTGTTATAGCGACACTTTTGCCTATGATATTTTTTGCAAAAAAACAGCACGGTCTAAAAAGAATAAAAGATATTTTTAAAGTTGATTATGAGCTTAAAGAAGTACTTGCTTTGAGCACAACAAGTATAGCAGGCGGTGTAATCTCCGGTATTATTGCTGACAAAAAATCGAACAAAAAACGCAAAATACAAGAAGGTGTTTTCCAGTTTATGAACGCAACAATTCCTACAGCTCTTGTAGGCGGAGCAATGAAATTAATTGAAGATAACGTCAAGTATAAAGATTCAAAACCCGTGAAAGTTGCTGCTATAGTTACATCTTTGATAGCAGGCATGCCGCTTGCCGCTTTTATATCAAATATAATCAATGACCCTAAAGACAAAGAACCTGACAGAAAACTGACGCTGAAAGATTCCGTTATAAATATGGATGATGCTCTCGGGGCTCTTGTAGTTGCAAAAATACCGATTGTAAAAGACCTGCATCTTGAAAAAATCATGCCGGCAATATTTGCTTGGTGCGGTTACCGTGCGGGACAAAGTAACTAGGTCATACACTTTTTCTTTTCATGCGGTTTTTTAATCCAATGAGAAGATGTCTTTCAAATCTTCGTAAGTGAGAGACTTGCCGATATTTCTGTCAACAGAAATTACGCTGTCAACAAGGTCTCTTTTTCTGGATTTAAGTTTTTGAATTTTTTCTTCAACCGTACCTTTTGTAATCATACGGTATACAAATACTTTCTTGGTCTGGCCTATACGATAAGCTCTGTCTGTTGCCTGATCTTCTACAGCCGGATTCCACCACGGGTCGTAGTGGATTACATAATCCGCACCCGTAAGGTTCAAACCGGTACCGCCGGCTTTTAAACTGATTAAGAAAATCGGAATTGTCGGGTCAGAATTGAATCGTTCCACGACTTCCTGTCTGTCTTTTGTACTTCCTGTCAGGTATTCGTGTTTGATATCTTCTTTAACCAGCCACTCTTTAATAATATCAAGCATATCAACAAACTGACTGAATAACAGGACTCTGTGTCCTTCAGAAATAATTTCTTCCAACATCACTTTAAGCTGCTCGAATTTGCCTGATTCTTTTATGCCTTTTACATTTTCTTTGTCGTATAGTCTCGGGTGGCAGCATATCTGTCTCAAGCGCAAGAGAGCAGAGAATATGGACATTCTGCTTTTTTCGATACCTTTTTCTTCGATGGATTTGAAAAGTTCTTCTCTTGTAGAATCCATAACTTCGAGATAAAAATCTTTCTGCTCCGGTGTAAGTTCACAGTATGCAACGTTTTCGATTTTATCGGGAAGGTCTTTTGCAACATCTCTTTTCATACGGCGCAGGATAAACGGATAAATCTGTGATTTAAGACGTTTTTCAACCGTTTTGTCCTCACGCTCCATGATAGGTGTTACATAGCGGTAGTTAAATTCGTTTTTGTCAAACAAGAAGCCGGGCATAAGGAAGTCAAAAATAGACCACAATTCTTCCAGCCTGTTTTCTATCGGGGTGCCTGACAGTGCAAGTTTGTGTTTGCAGTTAAGCTGTTTTACACTCTGCGCAGTTATAGAATCAGCATTTTTTATATTCTGTGATTCATCAAGTATTACATATCTGAATTCATGTTTCTTAAGCTTTGCTATATCACGTCTTATCAATGCATAGCTTGTTATAACAACATCATATTTAGGTATTTCTTTAAACAAATCTTTTCTTTCGGTACCGCTTAATTTCAGGCATGACAGACCGGGGGCAAACTTTTCAATTTCATTTTCCCAGTTAAATACAACCGATGTCGGGCATACAACAAGGTTTGGCGCTTTTTTGTTCTTTTCTTTTGCTTTTTGAAGCAATGCCAGTGCCTGTAAAGTTTTACCAAGCCCCATGTCATCAGCAAGAATACCGTTTAAGCCATACTGGTACATAAACCACAGCCAGCCGAAACCTCTTTTTTGATATTCTCTGAATTCCGCATTAATACCTTTCGGCAGTGCAGGTACATCCATTGTGGAAAATGTAGAAATCTGTTTCCAGAATTTTGAAAATCTGCGGCTCATTTTTATCTTCATACCGAGATTTTCCATTTCCGACAAAAGACCCGCTCTGTAGGTTTTTACAATGTATTTATTGTCATCATTTTTGTATACGTCAAAAGTGTTGAAAGCTCTCATCAAGGAATAAACATCCATCGTAGGAACTTCAGCAAACCCGAGATTTTTAATCCTAACATATTTGCTGTTATCCAGTGTAAGAGCATATACATCATCAAACGGAATAATCTCTTCTCCCACTCTGCCGTATAGCTCAATATCAAAACTGTCTGTGGAATCAACGGAAAAATCTATATCAGCGCAGAGTTCAAAAGGATCTTTTGTAAGTTTGAAAAAGGACATATCGTCTTTTTCTTCAAACTTCCAGCCTTCGCCCGCCTGCTGTATGTAATAGTTGTAAAAATCTATTGCGTTTTCTTTTTCCAGCGCAAGGTTGTTGGTCTGCATGGGAGCAAATTTGCATGCCAGAAGCATCTGATATGCCTGCTCTTCGTGCTGCGGGTTGCGTTTTACCCAGTACAATAAATCCTGTTCGGGTTTTTTAATTGTTACATAGGGGGTCTTTTCAGTGTGTTTGGAATAAGGAACACGTGTACCGTCATATTCAAACTCCAATTCCGCTTTTAGCGAACCGTCATAATCCAGACCCAGTGTAACAACATTTATGGGAGGTTTTTGCTCTAAAAACAGTTTTTCTATTGCTTCCGAGACATTTACCTTCATAACCTTTTGAAGTTTAGGCAGTTCTTCGTACAAAAACTTTGCCCCGTCAGCGTCTTTTACATCTGTAAAGCTTGCTTTAATAAGAGTTTGAGGCAGTGCAGAAACAGGTGTGGAAGTAGGGAAAATCACGTTTTTGTATCTGCCCCATTTCAACTGTCTTGAAAAATACCTGATTTCTTCAAACGGATAAGAGTCGCTTCCGTCCGGACGCTCCCATGTAAGGGATAAAAGAACATTTCCTACCATAGAGAAGTTGACGGAAAGTTCAAGCTGCCATTCCTGATCATCAAAACGCAGGCGCTCTTTTGTTTTGCCGTCTATAACTTCTTCTGCCTTTGCAAGAAGCTGGAAAAATCCGTCAAACTTTGCAATAGGCACATCATACCAGCCTGCTTTTTTATCTAAGCGTGAACGCTGCAAAAGCAGCTGGAATATTGCAATATCGATTTTTTCTTCATCATTCAGAACAAAAGATTTGTCTGTTCTTTGAAGCTCTATTATTGCTCTTAATATAGCTTCGAGATCTCTTATAACTTTGCCTGTTTCTCTGTCCATAACAAGTATGGAAAAGAAATTCTGCCTTCTTTTCGGGTTAAAATGAAAAACATATCTGCCCGTAGGATGCTCAACAGGAGGAACATATTCATCGGAATAATCAAGGTGAATTTTGTGTACACGTTCCAGATATTCATCATAAACTTTGTCTTCTATAACCTTTAATCCGACTGCAATAGCGTGTTTGCACCATTCTTCTTTTAACGGGCAGCTGCAGTCAGCTTTTACACCGGTTTTTGTAAAAGTAAGGCTGGTTTCGTAGGCATCTTTAAAATTGCCTTTCACCTGTGCGTCAACACCGGCAATTTTGGTATCGTATGACATTACAATACCTTTTTGATAGCCTTCATATCCCCTTCTCCAGCTTCCGGGGGTGGCTTTATCCTTAATATACTTGTAATTAAATTTGCAAACGTTCATTTTGTAAAATATTAATAATCCTATCAGAAGGGAGGAACTGCCATTCTGACAAACATATAAACAAAAGAGAAAGCTTAAAAAAGATTAAGTCCAAACAGCTCTTTTGCTTAAAGTAAACACCGCAGCCAAAAACCTTTATTAACAGCTGCTAATAAAATTATACACAAAATCGATAAAATAACAATAGTTTTCTTGCAAAGAATGAAACAAATATGTTATGATTGACCCATGAAAAAGGTAATAAGCAATCTGGCAGTAATGACTTTCGGTGCTATGATAGCGGCGTTTGCACTAGAAGGTTTTTTAATCCCCAACAAAATTATTGACGGCGGGATTCTCGGTATTTCGATTATGACAAATTATAAAACTAATTTTCCGCTTGGCTGGTGTATATTTTTGTTTAATTTGCCTTTTATTTTTCTTGCACTGCAAAAAATGGGAAAAGCGTTTGTTGCTTTTACATTTTATGCTGTAACGGTTTTGTCTCTGGGCGTATCCTTTATGCCTGTGTGGCTGAACCACAAACATGTTTCGGATCCGTTTCTTGCATGCATATTCGGCGGTCTTATTCTCGGTGTAGGCGTAGGGCTTGTTCTGAGGAGTAATTCATCACTTGACGGTACTGAAATCTTATCTATAAGACTCTCAAAAAGATGGGGATTTTCCGTTGGTGAATTCATTATGTTTTTCAACCTGTTTATCTTTACTGCAGCAGGTTTTGTATACAATGACTGGCGAAGCTCCATGTACTCAATGATTTCATACTTCATTGCATACAGAGTAATCGATATAGTAATAGAAGGTCTGAATGAATCAAAAGCGGTACGTATTGTTACGGAAAAACATACTGATATCGGTGACGCCATAATGAAAAACTTTGATGTCAGCGTCACATACTTAAAGGCCAGAGGCGGATACTCGGGACAGGAAAAGAAAATAATATTTTGTGTAATCAACAGGCTTGAGATTGCAAAACTCAAACAGCTTGTTAAAAATGTGGATGAAGCGGCTTTTATAACAATAGAAAATGTTCACGAAGTGGACGGCGGACGTGTAAAAAAACACGGACATTTTTAATAAATATAGCAAATTAAAGTTGTTTGAGGCGGCCTCGCTTGTACTCAAGAGCATCCTGATTCGTATGGCTCGTAAACTCGCCAACGATTCAAGCTAGAAGT
>CALVAR010000011.1 GCA_944325575.1 Candidatus Gastranaerophilales bacterium
ACAATCGGTGCTATACAGAACAGGTTGGATGCTGCGGCAAGTTCATTGACAACTACTATAGAGAACGCTACTGCTGCAAAATCAACAATTATGGACGCAGATATTGCGGAAGAATCTGCAGAATATACTAAACAGCAGATTCTGCAGCAAACATCAGCATCATTGTTGGTACAGGCTAACAACTTACCGTCACTCGCATTGACATTAATCGGCGGTTAGTAAATAAAGATTCAAAAATAAACAATAGATTATTTACAATAATAGGTGATGGCAACTTGCCCGGTACAATAAGTACCGGGCTTTTTTTAGTTAATTTACAAAAAGACAGGAGAGCCAATCATGCGTCTTTCTGCCTTTTTTTAAAAACAATATCATAGCCCATTACATCAAGGATCTCTTCTAAATCTTTAAATCTTATAATTTCATTATTTATCTGTTTAGATAAAGTATTTGGCAGGATATCTTTATTATATTTTTCTTTCAAAAGTACAGCCAGCTCTTTTACTTTAATATTTTCTAATGCCAACAATGACTTAATTCTGTTTTTTACTAACATACAATAATCCAAAAGTTTTATGATTTAATTTCCTTAATTGTACTGTATTGTCATTTATTTGACATATTTTCCATAAAATGATAATATATATGACTATAATTCATATAAATGAATAATAATCCCACAAACCACTACAAAACTTTACATAAGGAAATAAAATGTCAAACAAAAACCTCAAACAAATTGAAAAAGACCTAAAAAATTTTGCGCATCAGGCATGGACTGCGGCGAGTCTCGCCAGAATACTTAAAGATTCTCTGGAATACGGCAGTAATATAAACAAACCGGATATAATTTATCTTGCCGTTACTGTTGAGGAAATGCTGCAAAAGCAAAAATACAAAATCTCGAATATTAAGAAAAATCTATTCGGAATATAAATTATTATCTTTGTCATATTTATATGTTAAAATTTTGCATAACAGCAAAGTCTGAAACATAAGGAGAATTAAATGACTACTACGGAATTAAAATGCGATGTAAAAGATATGGCTCTGGCCGAACAGGGCAAAAATAATATAGAATGGGCGATGAAGGACATGCCTGTTCTTGAAAGAATCAAAGAAAGATTCAGAAAGGAACAACCTTTCAAAGGTTTGAGACTCACAGCCTGTGTACATGTAACAAAAGAAACAGCAGCGCTTTGTATAGCAATGAAAGAAGGCGGAGCAGACGCAGTTCTTGCTGCATCAAACCCTCTGTCCACGCAGGATGATGTAGCGGCAGCGCTTGTAAAATACTGGGGTATTCCTGTATACGGCTATGCAGGCGAAACTCCCGAAACTTATGCAAAACACGTTGAAATCGTTTTAAATCACAAACCTAATCTGGTAATTGATGACGGATGCGACCTTGTTGCTACTATTCACAAAACAAGACAGGACCTTATCCCTAATATTATCGGTTCTACGGAAGAAACAACAACCGGTATTATCCGTTTGCAGGCAATGGAAGCTGACGGAAGTCTTAAATTCCCGACAGTAGGAGTAAATAACAGCCTAACAAAACACCTTTATGACAACAGATACGGTACCGGACAAAGCTCTATTGACGGTATCATCCGTGCAACAAATATCCTGCTGGCAGGCAAAACATTTGTTGTATGCGGTTACGGCTGGTGCGGCAAAGGTGCGGCAATGAGAGCAAAAGGTCTCGGTGCAAATGTTATCGTAACGGAAGTTGACCCGCTAAAAGCGCTCGAAGCTGCTATGGAAGGTTACAGTGTAATGCCTATTGCCGAAGCTGCAAAAGTCGGTGACATCTTCCTTTCTATCACCGGTGACAAAAATGTTGTTGATGTTCATCACATGCTTACAATGAAAGACGGAGCATTTGTATGCAATGCCGGTCACTTTGACGTTGAAGTTAATGTAAACGGCTTGAAAAAAGAAACAACGGAAATCAGACAAATCAGACCTTCACTGGAGGAATATAAATTGAAAAACGGAAAATCAATCTATGTTCTTGCAGAAGGCAGACTGGTAAATCTTGTTGCTGCAGAAGGACATCCTGCTTCCGTTATGGATATGAGCTTTGCAAATCAGGCTCTCGGTATCGAGTACATTGTTAAAAATCAGGGCAAACTTGAAAACAGAATGTATACTCTCCCGCACGAAGTTGATGTTGAAATTGCAAAGATTAAACTCGATTCTATGGGCATAAAAATTGATACATTGACTCCTGAACAAGAAGCATACTTGCACAGCTGGAATTCAGGTACAGTGTAGCGGATGCGGACACAAAGCACCTTTTGAAAATCTCTTTATAAACAGAAATAAAAAGCTTCATTCATGAAGCTTTTTATATTTTATAATCTATTCCGTGTTTTGCAAAAAGACTATTAAAATAATCTTTGTTCCTGTGTATTGTTTCGGCATCGAGCATCATATCCATTCCTCTTCTAAAAGGATGACTTTCTTGAGGATTTTTTTCTTCGAGCGATCTTCTTATATATTCTCTTACAATATAATTCGTTTTTTGTGTAAGTTCTCTTTGTTTTTGCGCGTTGTTTTTATTCGCTTTAACTTGGTTTTGAATAATTTTGGCTTTTATTGCCAAATCCCTGAAATGCAGCGATGTATCATTGATTATTGTTTCCAGCGCATAATCTCTTTCTCCAAAAGATTTGATTACAGGTTCAAATTTATATTTACCATGAAAATAAACCGCAGTATCTTTAGAAAAGATATAGATAAAAGGGCATTTGTTTTCGAGTATTTCCATGATACTGGCCAGTCTCAACAATTCACCAAAGCGAAAGTGTTTTTGTCTGTACTCGGGTTCTACAATTATATTGTAACCCGTCATAGATTTATTATGACTATCTATGGATATAATTTCTTTGCCGAAAATTTTACCCATGGCATTTTTGATTTCTATAACCAGCCTGTTAAAACCGTCGTTATAATCTCTTATCCCGAGTGACAGTTGTCCTAAAATATTATTTTGAATTTGCAAATCTTCAAACACTCTTCTTGTGTCATTTTCGCTGAAATTCTTCCATTGCGGTTTCACAAGAGGTTTTATAATGTTTGGATTTAAAGACGGAATTTTCATATGGGTTTTAAACCCCGTAAAAAAAATTTTTTGTTATGTTTTTAAAATTTTCTGTATGAACCGAGAAACTTTATGTAATTTGTGTTTAATTTAATTAAATCCAGAACTTTCTGTGTGGGTTCATCTTTTATATGACCTTCAAAATCCGTAAAAAACACATACTCGCCAAGATTCTTTTTGGAAGGACGGGAATCTATATATAAAAGATTTATATTTAAACTGTCGAAAACATTTAACACCTTAACAAGCGTCCCCGGCTGGTTTTTAGTGGCAAATGCAATACTGGTCTTGTCAGAGCCTGTAGGAGTGGTGGTCCAGCCGGACAAAAGTATAAATCTTGTTTTGTTGTCCTTTTCATCATTAATATTTTTTGCAAGAATATTAAGACCGAATATTTCCGCCGTTCTTGCATTTGCTATTGCTGCATAAGAATCATCAAGCTCTGCAAGCTCCTGTGCTGCTCTGCTTGTGGAAGCTTTTTCTATCTGTTCTATATCAGATGGGAAATATCTGCCGATGAATTTTTGACACTGTGCCAGTGCCTGCGGGTGGGAAATAATTTTTTTTATTTTTTGTATGCTTCCCGCCTTTGAAACAAGGCAATGATTTATCGGTATCACTGTCTCTGCGGTAATTTGCAGTGCATAATCATTAATATTAAGCAGGTTATCCATTGTTTCTCTTACAATGCCCTCTATAGAATTTTCTATAGGTATTACAGCCGCAGCAGCTTCATTGGCTTTTACATATTCAATAATACTTTTTACCGTAGAAAAAGGTTTTTGGCCAATATCTTTTGAAGGGAAAAAGGTGATAAACTGGTTTTTTGCAGCTTCGCAATAGGATCCTGAAGGCCCCAGAAAAAGAAGTTCTTTGATTTCTTTATTTATTTCAATCATTTTGCTATGTGCCGTTTCTCTGGTAAAATATATATTTATTAAAACATTGTACAAAAAGGTTGAGGAAATGACAAATAACGCTGACGCGATAAAGTTCGGAACAGACGGCTGGAGAGCTATTGTCGGGCAGGATTTTAATTTTGAAAACGTAGAAATTGTTACAAAAGCAATTGCAAAATATATCATAGATAAAGACGGTGTTGATAAACCAGTCATAATAGGTTATGACCCTCGCAACATGGCTTGCGAATTTGCAAAGTTCAGTGCAAAAATATTGTCTGATGCCGGTTTTAGAGTTAGTGTTTCTTCAGAAATTATTCCTACTCCGGTGCTCGCTTATAATGCAAAAGAACTGGATGCGGATGCTCTTATGTTCACGGCTTCGCACAATCCGCCTGAATATCTGGGCATCAAATTTATACCTGATTACGCAGGCCCTGCTACAACAGAGATTACAAATGCCATAGTCGAAAATATTAAAAATATAGACAGTATAAGCTTTAACCCTTCAAAGACTTATGAAATCGAGTACAAATGTTTTAAAGAACCGTATTTTAAACATATTGAAGCATTGATTGATTTTGAAAAAATAAGAGATTATTTTACACGTGAAGACGATGACGGAGAAATCATCTATGACGGCCTTTACAGTGCAAGCATAGGATATTTTGACGAGCTGCTGAGACGCAACAACATAAGCTTTGAGTCTCTTCACATGTATCATGACCCTAATTTTGGCGGGGGAATGCCCGAGCCAAAAGCAAAATATCTGCATGAGCTTATAGACCTTATTGCACGCAGAACAAGTGCCATAGGACTAAGCAATGACGGAGACGGAGACAGATTCGGTATTATAAACGAAAAAGCCGAATATGTGTCCCCGAATGAAATCATTGCACTTTTATTGGGGCATTTGATTAAAAACAAAGGTGCGGACGGGAAACTTGTAAAAACGGTAGGCGCAAGCAGAATGCTTGATATTGTCGCACAGCAGTATGATATTGATGTTGTGGAGACACCGGTCGGTTTTAAGTGGGTCGGTGCTGCGATGAGAGAGTATGACACCATTATCGGCGGTGAAGAATCGGGCGGTCTGAGCATAAAAGGGCATATTCCTGAAAAAGACGGTATACTTGCCGATTTGCTTGTTCTGGAAATGCTGGCTTATGAGGATAAACCGCTTTGGGAATTGCAAGAAGAGCTAAAACAAAAAACAGGCTGTAATTTTATTAATGAAAGAATTGATGTAAAATTGCAGGACAGAAATCAGCTTGAAATTTTAATGAAAAAATATTCAGAACTTGAAAATATTGCTGATTTTAACATATCTTCAAAAGATACAAAAGACGGTGTAAAATACTATCTTGACGATGACAGGACATGGGTTCTTATCCGTCCCAGCGGTACCGAGCCGCTTTTGAGAATTTATTTTGAAAGCGATGAAAAATCAAAAATAGAATCATTAAAAGAATTTTTTAACTAGAAAGCGTATTATGGGCAGGAAAGTTATTGCAAACAACAAAAAAGCCTTTCATGATTATTTGATTATTGAAAAATTTAATGCGGGCCTTGTTTTGACAGGTACCGAGATTAAATCGATACGAAAAGGCGCAATAAATCTAAAAGACGGTTTTGCAAAGATAGAAGACAACGAAGCCTGGCTTTATAACGTGCATATAAACCCCTATGAACAGGGAAACAGATACAACCCCGATCCTGAACGGAAAAGAAAACTGCTTTTAAACAAAAATGAAATTTTAAAAATGCTCGGCAAAGTAAAAAAAGAAAAATATACCATAGTGCCATTGAGCGTTTATCTGGAAAACGGATGGGCAAAGATAGAAATTGCACTGGCAAAAGGTAAACAGCTGCACGACAAACGTGAGGCTATTGCCAAGAAAACCGCTGACAGAGAAATTGCACGAAACATAAAAATAAGATAATTTGTCTGAGGCGGACTCGCTTGTACTTAAGAACATCCTGATTCGTATGATTCCTAAACTCGCCAACGACTCAGGATGGAAGTGGTACACACGTACACACTCTGTCGAATAAATATACAGGTGGCATATTTATAAGAGGTAGCGAGGCCGCATAAGCATAGATATAGCTAAAGTGACCCCATGCACTTGTTGCCTGTGCCGGACTTATTGATAAACACGGACTTGTTTATTGCACAGGCTCATTTGGTAGTCGGAGTCAGTTGACAATATGAAAATTTTATATTGACCACATGGTCAATATGCTGTCCAAAAATTCAACCATAGGGATGATGAGAAAATACTCTAGATAGAGTAATTTATAGATGAGGAGTAATAGGAAAAAACTAGCTCTTCAGGATTAATGGTAAGAAAACTTGGGTAGGAAAAAAGAATAGTGGAACTCACTGGATTAGATATTACTCTAAGACGTATGCAGGCTATTGAAAGCACGTTCAACAGTCTGGCTTCTTTTGGCATGGATAATACCCAGTCCAATCAGGATTTCCAAAAAATTCTTGATGCACAAAAACCCGCAAAAACGCAGGATACCCCTTTTGCGGACAAAATCTTTTCCAGCAATCTTGCTGCTAAATCCGGTTGTAACGCAGATATAGATGCATTGATAGAAGAATATTCCGCAAAAAACGGTCTTGACAGTGCTTTTGTAAAAGCTGTTATAAAGCAGGAATCAGGTTTTCAGCCTGATGTTACTTCTCATTGCGGAGCAATGGGCCTTATGCAGCTCATGCCTGCAACAGCCAGCTCTATGGGCGTTAAAGATGCATATGATCCGGAACAAAACATTGCCGGCGGAACAAAATACTTAAAAGGTCTTTTGGACAGATTCGGCGGGAATAAATCTCTTGCGCTTGCAGCTTACAACGCAGGACCAAACGCAGTTGCAAAATATAACGGCATACCGCCTTATAAAGAAACACAAAATTATGTTAAAAACATTATGAGCATGTATCAGCAATATTCGGGAGGCGCTCAGTTATGATATCAAGAGGCATAGAAATAGCAGCAAAAGGCATGATGAGCCTCATTGATTTTCAGGACTCTATTGCCAACAACATAGCAAACGTAAACACAGCAGGATATAAAAGAGAAGGTCTTTCCTTCAGAAATGTATACAATGCGCTTATAGAAGAGCCTGTAGAAAGAAACAACCCTAAAAATCAAGACGGCAGACTCGTAGGCGAAATAAGCATGGGCTCTGTGACAAACAAACTTGTCCATGAATTTTCTCAAGGTGTTCTTTCAAGAACGGAAAACCCGCTCGATCTTGGTATAGAAGGCGACGGTTTCTTCAAATTGAGAATGCCTGACGGAAGTTATACTTATACAAGAAACGGTGCTTTTTGTATAAACTCGCAAAACCTGCTGACCGACATGCAGGGCAACCTTGTTATGGATGACCAGAACCAGCCGATAAGATTAAATTTAACAGAATTAAACGTAAATTCACCCAAAGATATTGTTGTAAACGAGGACGGCTCATTTGTTGCAATGAGAGATGAAAACGCAACCGCTTTACAAAGATTGGGTATTTTTGACTTTGCAAACAAAGATGAAATGATGGCAGTAGGCACATCTATGTATGTTCCTAAAGATATAACAACAAATCCTGAATTGAGATCCCAAAAATTCACGGTTCAGCAAGGTGCAATAGAGTTGTCTAATGCAAGCATAATCAATGAAATGATTAATTCAATAAATGTTTCAAGAAACTACGAAACACTCAGCACACTGGTAAGAGAAAAATCCAGCCAGCTGTCTCAGGCAATAAGCCTCGGCAGATTGAGTGTTTAAAGAGAAATTTAACCCGGGGAGGATAAAATAAAATGTTAAGATCGCTAACGACAGCAGCAACAGGTATGATAGCACAACAGAACAATTTGGATGTTGTAGCTAACAACGTTGCAAACGTTAACACAACAGGATTTAAAAAATCCAGAGCAGAATTTCAGGATTTATTGTCCACGGCAATAAGAACACCGGGTGCAATGATTACACAGGGTACCTACCAGCCGGTTGGTGTGGAAATAGGTCTCGGTGTAAAAACATCCGCAACAAGAAAAATTATGACAGGCGGTGTTATGCAAAGCACCGGCAATAAATATGATATGGCAATCGAAGGCGAAGGCTTTTTCCAGATAGTAAGACCTGACGGAACGCTTGCTTATACAAGAGACGGTTCGTTTGCTCCTGACGCAGTAGGTCAGCTCTGTACATCAGACGGTTATCTCTTGCAGCCGCAAATTACAATTCCTCAAAACACCACAGAGGTCAACATTACTCCTGACGGAAACGTTTCCGTTAAAGTCGGCAACGACAACACACAGACTATCGTAGGACAGATTCAGCTGGTAAGATTCCAGAACCCTGCAGGTTTGCTTTCTATCGGACATAACCTTTATGTAGAAACACCGGCATCGGGTACTCCAATCCCCGGAACTCCGGATCAGGACGGACTCGGTTCTATCCAGCAGGCATTTTTGGAAGGATCTAATGTTCAGATTGTTGATGAAATGATTAACCTTATCAAAGCGGAAAGAGCTTTTGAAACAAACTCAAAAATCATAACAGCAGCATCAGATATCCTGAGAACAACAAACCAGATAGTAACATAGCGAATTTCCGGACGGACGCCGCGTGAGGCATAGCCGAACCCAGTCCGGGGAGCGAGACACGAAATGAGCAGAAGCGAAAGCGCAGCGAATGAAAGTGTCGAGCGAGAAGGAAATTCAAGACAGCGGATTTCCGGACGGACGCCGCGTGAGGCATAGCCGAATCCAGTCAGGATAGCGAGAACCGAAAATAACCAGTGAAAACAAAATGAGCGACAGTTCGAGAGTGAAGAAAATCCAGAACGAATTAACAGAAAGAATAAATGAAAAACTTAATTAAAACATTATTAATATCAACAATTATTACCGGAGCGGCATTTGTCTCTGCAGGCGCAGAATGTTTTGCCCAGACGCTTTCTGTTGAAAAATTTAAATCTATAGTTGCTGCTCAGGCTAAAAAAGATTTGCAAAAGTACAATCTCGATGATTGTGAAGTTACAGTAGGACACATGCCGGTACAGAGCTTTACTCTTCCTGACGGAAAGGTGACTGTAGAAATAGTATCGAACGGATACCAGAGTCTTACAGCAAAAGAATTTAAAAAGGTAAATATTAAAGTAAACGGCGCTTATGCCAGAACATACTATGTACCGCTTGAGACAAAAGCTTTTAAATATGTTGCAGTTGCAAAAGAAATGATACCGAGAGACAAGGTTATTCCTCTTCAGGCCGTTGAATTTAAAAAGATGGATGTAATAGGCAACCTTGATAACACGGTAAGTCTTGAGGATATTACAAAAGAACTCGTGGCAACAAAAGCATTTTACCCCGGTAATATGATTACAAAAAGATATACGATTGCAAAACCGGATGTTGTAAAAAATGCAATGGTAACAGTTAATTTCAGAACCAGTTCCGCAATTAATATTGCAGTAGAAGGCATAGCGCTTTCTCAGGGTAATAAGGGTGACATGATTCAGGTTAAAAACAAAAGATTCAATAAAATCTATACAGGCGAGGTAATAGGTGTAAATCAGGTGCTTGTACAGATATAAAAATGCCTTACAGGAATTACGTACGGGCACAACGATTCTAAACCGGCGATGTCCGGAAAAACAAAAAATTAGGGGAGAGATAAAATAAAAATGGCAAAAGTTAATAAAAAAGTTTTAACAAAAACACTGATAGTTCTGGCAGCCATGCTGATGGCTGTACAGGGAGTACAGAGTGTAAAAGCTGAATCTTTGTTTGTGCTCGGTACTTCATCATCATTTTACGCAGAGCCAAAATCTCTCTTTGGCGCAGTAAGGGCACGTTCTGTGGGCGACATTGTTACCATCGTTTTGAGCGAAAATATAAATTTCAACGATTCTTTAAACTATACATCGGATCGTTCTTCAAATACTGTTGATAACTTTACAAACTTTTTCAACAAAATATTACCCGGAACACCTTTGAACAACCAGTTTAATAACTTTGGAGGTTCAAACTCTGTAGACAGTACAACTTCTAACCAGAGAACAATGGGTATCAATGATTATGTAACCGTACAGGTTGTACAGATGCTGCCAAACGGCAATCTTATGGTTCAGGGTAAAAAGACACTGGTTAATGGCGGTGAGAGAGTAGACCTTCTGGTAAGCGGCGTTGTTGACCCGAGATTTATTGACCAGAACGGTCAGGTTTACTCAAGAAATGTTGCTAACTTCCAGTTTGCACTTGCAGGCAAGGGTACTGTTACAAGAGCAGGCAACGAAGGTATCATAAACAGAGCGGTAAAATACCTGTTCTAATAAATAAAATTAATACGGAAGATAAGGATATGAAGAAACTTTTAAAACTGATACTTGTAATAACAATGATAACCGGACTGGTTTCGTCAAATGCAATGTCCACAATGGTGAGAATCAAAGATATTGCTCATGTCAAAGGCGTAAGAAATAACCAGTTAGTCGGATACGGTGTTGTTGTAGGTTTGCCGGGAACAGGAGACAACTCACGTTCTACACAGATTACAAACCAGATGCTTTTAAAGAACCTCGGTACGGTAATTGAACAATCAAACTACATCCAGAAAGGTTCATCAGCAGCAGTACTGGTAACGGCAACTGTTCCTCCGTTTGCAAAAAACGGTGACCAGATTGATTTGACAGTATCAACAATGGCCGATGCAAAAAGTCTTGAAGGCGGTGTACTTGTTCAGACACAGTTAAGAGCACCGAACGGAGAAATCGTTGCAATAGGTCAGGGACCTGTATCAGTCGGCGGTATTTCAAAAGATTCTAACGGAACAAGCACAAGAACCGCTATTACAACTACGGGGAGAATCCCTAACGGCGGTATTGTAGAAAGAGATATAAATACCCAGATAGGAGACGAAAATACGCTTACACTTCTTCTGGACAAATCAGACTATACAATGGCAACAAGAGTTGCAAATGCAATAAGCAGAAATGTTACAGCAGCAAAAGCAGAAGACGGTTCCAGCATAAGAGTTGCAATCCCTGCTAAATTTAACAATGACAGAATTGCGTTTCTTTCTATACTGGAAAATATGACTATTGATGCGGCAAAAGACAAAGCAAGGGTAGTTGTAAATGAAAGAACCGGAACAGTTGTAATAGGAAGCGAGGTAAAACTACTCCCTGCTGCTGTTGCTCACGGAAACATAACAGTAACGGTACAGACAACAAATCAGGTTTCACAGCCTGAACCGTTTGCGGGCGGTACAACAACAGCTTTTGCAAACAGTGCCGTATCTGTTAATAAAGGCTCGGGCAGCCTTGTCACAATGCCTGCAAACAGCACGCTTAATGACCTTGTAAGAGCATTGAATGCTATAGGTGTTGCACCTATTGACTTAATATCAATCATGCAGGCGTTAAGAGAAGCAGGAAGCCTTCAGGCAGAAATACAGGTAATCTAGCGAATTTCCGTACGGACGACACGACCGAAGGGAGTTAGTCCGGGGAGCGAGACACGAAATGAGCAGAAGCGAAAGCGCAGCGAATGACAGTGTCGAGCGGGAAGGAAATTCAAGACAGCGAATTTCCGTACGGACGACACGACCGAAGGGAGTTAGTCCGGGGAGCGAGACACGAAATGAGCAGAAGCGAAAGCGCAGCGAATGACAGTGTCGAGCGGGAAGGAAATTCAAGACAGCGAATTTCCGTACGGACGACACGACCGAAGAAAATTCAAAACCAATAAATAACAAGAGGAAAAATGACATACTCATCAATACAATCAAATGCATTATCACCGGATATTATAAATACAAATGTTCAGACACTGGACAGTATAAAAAGACTGCCGTCTCAAAGAGAACAGCTGAAAAAGGTATCTACAGAATTTGAAGCGATTTTTATAACAAAAATGCTGAATGAAATGGACAAAACAGTTGACAGAGAAGGCGGTATATTCGGCAGTGATGACAAATACATGGATAAGTTTAAGTCCTTTATATTTGATGAAGTAGGACGTCAGATTGCCAAAAATCCTAATTCTACGGTTGGTTTTGCAAAACAGATTTATACACAGATGGAAAAATCTCTGCCAAAAGAAGTTCTGGCGGAAAATGTTAATGAAACAGGCGCTAATGCCGCTTTAGGGGTAAAAAAAATCAAAGTCGATAAGGAGATATAGTCTAAATGTTAGGTAACATAAATACATCACACGTTAGTGCAATACAGCTTTTAAATGCGGCAAACGCTTTTAAAAACAACTCTGCAAGACCGGCAGAAACACTACAGCCGGATGTTGCACAAACAAGCAGCGGCGTTGATTTAAATGATGATTCAATTTTAAAATCACAGGATGTTGAAGAAATCAAAAAATTTGCACAAATGGCCGGTGAAAATGAACTGACAGAAGACGATATAAAATACGGACTGAGCTATGGCAGAAGTGTAATAGTTGAATACCTTGCTTAAAAAAGATGTTAAATAACCTTACGGGAGAGAGATTATGATAAAAGAACAGATTCAAAAACTGGAAAACATAGTGGACAAAGAAATTGACGGATACAAAAACATAGAAAAACTCTATGCCGACAAAAAAGAAATGCTTATCCATGGCAAAGTAAATGATCTGTTTAATATTGATGCAAAAATTACAGACACTTATAAAAACATAAACGATTGCTCCGAAGCAAGAAAACAAATGGCACGCAATATGGAAGTACAGGGTTTTTCTCTGACGGATATTATCAACAAAATCAAAACTCAGGATGCGGAAGCGGCAAAGAAGTTTGAAGAAAAAAAAGAGGAAGTAAATGTGCTTGCACAAAATATATTTAAACTTGAAAAAGTAAACCTTGAACTGCTTAAACATGGAATCCATGTTACCGGTAAAACTATGGAAATTATTCTTAAAAGCGTTAAACCAGTAACGGAAGAATATAACCAGAAGGGTAAAAATATTACAAAAAATCAGCTTGAGATGTCTTCAATAGTGGAAGAAGCCTAAATATTAAATATCCGGTGAAAATGCAGTATAAAATAAACCGGAATAATTTAACAAAATAAACATAAGGAAATAATTAATGTATACATTAAACGGAATAATGAATATTGCGCAGCAGTCTGTTAACAACAACCAGATTGCACTTAATGTCGTGAGTAATAACATAGCAAACCTTAATACAACAAATTATACAAGACAGACAGTAGATTTTGCGGCAATACCTCCAAATGACAGCTTCAGATGGTGTTCAACAAACGGAAATTTGCTAATCGGTCAGGGTGCTGAGATTACGGGAATTTCCACAAAAAGATCCGAATGGCTGGATAATTATTACAGAAGCCAGAATAGTCCAAACGGATATTACAACCAGATTGGCGGTATGCTCAACAACATGGAAAATTTGTTGAACGATGAATTGAGCGCAAACGGATTGCAACAAAAATTTTCCGACTTTTTTGCAGCATCTCAGGCATTGAGCGGTGATCCGACAAACAATGCTTATAAAATAGCATTTATCAATGCCGCACAGGACGTTGCAGATATGCTAAACAACATGTCTAACACTGTTAACAGCTATATGTCGCAGGCAGTAGGTACGTTTGGGGATCCGGACAGTTTTGAAACTTCTTTGATAAAGACAGAAACCGACAATCTGGATTCAAAACTCCAGCAGCTTGCCGACTTAAACAATCAGATTGCGCAAAACCCCGATTCAAATACTATTCTTGACCAAAGAAATGCATTGCTTGATGAAATTTCTTCAATGATTCCGCTAAATACAACAACCAATGCAAACGGCACGGTAAACGTAATTATCGATGGTCAAACTGTTGTAAAGGGCGGAGAAAAACGTCTTACAATTCAGGCAGTTCAGGGTGATGATGAAAATCATCCGGTTAAAATTCAGCTTGTAGATGATGAAGGAAATATAAAAAGCGATGATATTTCAGATTCTTTAACAGACTGCGGCTTAACCGCAATTTTGCAGGCAGGTGACGGAGAGTCTTTCGGTTATAAAACAATATTAAATGATCTTGATAAACTTGCTGCAGCTTTTGCGGAAGAAATGAACAGAATACAAACTCAGGTTGATGCAAACGGCACACCTATGTATATAGGACCGGACGGAACACTTGTAGAATCAACAACACCGTTTTTTGTGACAAAGGACGGATCTGCTGATTTTACGGCAGGCAATATAACAATCAATCAGGCATTGATTGATGATCCTACACTTGTTGCAACAGCACGTCTTGACCCCAATGCAGCGGATTTTGATGACAAGGCTGTCGGCAACACTGGCAACATGGAACTGTTTAACAATCTTGCAAAAGGAAAACTCACGGGGCTCAGTCTTTCTGATCCTCCGGGAGAGGGGACATCTATCATGGATTATATTTCAAGCCTTGTTTCCAAAATAGGCTCAGGAGTTGCTTCCATACAAAATGCTGCGGATGCGCAGGATGCTGTCATGCAGCAGGCTCAAGCACAAAGAGATGCACTCTACGGAGTTGACTTGAATCAGGAGCTTGCGGATTTGATTAAATATCAAAGAGCCTACGAAGCATCAGCAAGACTTTTTAATGCGGCAAATGAAATGATGCAGACAATTATAAATTTAGGAACTTAATAAATAACCAGAGGTAAAAATAAAAATGGCTATAATTTCAAGTTATTCAACAAACGGCATGCTTAGTCAAATAACAAACCAGCAAAATAATTTGTATGATTTGTACAACAAGATTAATGCGAATCAAAAATATACAAATATCTCGGAAAATCCTCTCGCAGCAGCTGATCTTGTAAAAATAAACAAACAGCTTTCTGAAATAGACACTTATCTGAATAATATCCAGAATGCAACAACACAGATAAATGCTCAGGAAGAAACTTTTTCTACTATAGTAAAAAGAATGCAAAGACTCTATGAACTTGCAGTTCAGGCTGCAAACACTCCGAGCGGTGAAGACGGATTCAAAGCTGCGTTAAGTGAAATTCAACAGATTAAGGAAAATATCGTTGATCTTGCAAATACACAATATGACGGGAAATATATTTTTGCCGGTACAAATGTTACCACAAAACCTTTTGAACTCGGAGATGACGGTTCTGTTACTTATAACGGAACCCCTGAAAACAACACTGCAGGTTATGAGAGAAGAATAGAAATCTCTGACGGTGTTTATATAGAATTAAACAGTGCCGGTGACACTATCTTCGGAACTTACGATCCTAATGATCCGGCAAACTCTTCCGGTCTTTTCGGCGTAATCGGTGAACTGGAAGAAATTATGACGGCAGAGCCTATGGACAACAAGGCAGTAAGTGAGCATCTCGGCAAAATTGAAGAATCAATAAAACATATTTCGGAAATTCAATCCAAACACAGTACTACTGCTTCCAAATTAACAATGACATCTGAACTGTTAGATTCAAATAAGCTTACTATGCAATCCAGAAAAGCGGAAATATCGGAGGTTGATCTTCCTTCCGCAATTTCAGAGCTTGTGCAGCAAAATTATGCACTGCAGGCTTCTATGCAGGCATATTCCATAATTTCTAACCAGTCACTGTTAGATTATATCTAAACATATATCTTACAGTTTAAAAAGTTTAATCTTACCATTATTTAATTTAGGGGCGTTACTAGGGATATACACAATAGTTCTGCCCTTTTTTTTATTCTTTCCAACAGCGTTGCCAAAATTTATGCGAAGCTGCGGGCGGTCTTATTCTTTTTCGGATTCCTCGGGAGTCTCTTCCTGTGTTGTTTCTTTTGAAACTTCATCCGCATCGACAAAAGGAGTTTCTTTATGCATTTTAATGCGTGAAATTCTTCTGCCGTCTATCTCAAGAATTGTATAAGTAATATTTTTATCTTCTATAACATCATTAAGCTCCGGTTCTCTTCCGAGAAGGCCGAAGACATAACCGCCTATTGTCTGGAAGTCTTCGTTTGGTATATCAAGGTCGAATCTTTCATTTATGTCATCAATATCCATTTTGCAGGAAACATTTAATGTGCAGTCATCTATTCTGACAACCTCGGGAGTTTCTACTTTATCAAACTCATCATATATTTCACCAACAATTTCTTCAAGAATGTCTTCTATTGTAACAATACCTGCAATACCGCCATGTTCATCCACGACAGCTGCAATCTGGTTTTTTGAGGATGTAAAATCGCTTAAAAGATCCGAAATAAATTTATTTTCCGGTACAATCAAGAGTTCTCTTGCAAGAGATTCTATAGAAAAACTGTCGTCTATATTGTTGTTTTTTATAACTTTCAAAACATCTTTTGCATTAATAACGCCGATAATATTGTCCACATTGTCTCTGTAGACAGGTATTCTTGTATGTCCGGAGCTTATTATCAAATCAGCAAGGGTATTTATATTCTCTTCCACATTAATCATGAAGATTTCCGTTCTCGGAATCATAATTTCTTTAACAACTGTATTTGCAAAACCAAAGAAATTCTTGAGCATTTTTGCTTCATGGCTGTCTATTGTTTCTATCTTTTCGCCTTCTTCTATGATTTTATAGAACTTTTCTTCCCAGTTGTCCTCGGCATCATGAGCCTGCAATTCTATGGTGATATGCGTAATATTTTTTATAACTTTTTTTATTTTACGCTCGAGCATATCCGCAATATCATCGGCATCTTTCATCTGTGTTTCGGGATCAACCTCTATTGTCATGTTGATAATCAAACCCGATGAGCCAAGATCAATTGTCTTTAATTCCACAACATCCGTAATACCATGAATAGTAGAAGCAACTTGTCTTATTTTCTCTTCAACATCAGGTTCTGCCGATTGCACGGTAAGACTGCTTACATTGTTTTTCAAAAGATAAATAGCAAGGAAAAACAATATAAAACCGATTATTATAGATGCAACAGCATCAGGCACATAAGCAATTTTTTCCGGCATAACAAATTTCGCCAGAGTAAGCGCAATAAATGCTATAACTACACCGGTAAACGCTGCTGTATCTTCATACCATACAAATTTTGTTGTGGGGCTTTTTACATGTCCTATATATTTTATGGAACGGAAGAATTCCTTTACGGGATTTTTTTCCTCAATACCTACTTCGTGCAAAACCGCTTTTGAGGCGCTTACTACCGCCCAAGCTTCAAACATAATACTGCATATAAGAGCAATAGCTATGGCATTGTAATGTGTAAGCAAGTCCTGTGCGGAATGTCCAGTAATAAGTTTTTCAAACCCGTGATATAACGCAACAAATGTACCTCCGAGCATCAGTATAGATGCAAACATTGCCCAGATATTTGCTTCCAGCCCGTAGCCAAACGGATGTGCATTATCAGCAGGTTTTGAACCTCTTTTTATTCCTACAAGCAGACAAATACTGTTAAAAGAATCCACACCTGAGTGGATTGCTTCCGCCAGCATTGCAGAACTTGATGAAAAGAAGAAGCAGATTAATTTTACAAGTGCTATCCCGAGATTTGCAATCAAAGCCTTAATTACGGCCATGAATTTGGAATTATCCACTTTTTCCTGATTTACTGTTTCAATAGATACAGAAACTTTTGTACTCTCGTTGTTATTAATATCTTCACCGGTTTTGACGTCTATATTATTACTGTCAGATGACATTTTCTATCCTTATTTTTTTAACAATATATATAATAACGGGAATTTATGCTATATGCAATAGTTTAAAAATTTGCCATATATTTGAATTTTCGGGGGAATTTTTAAATTGTTATAAATTGTAAAATATAACTTTGTCAAATAGCAAAAATTATTTTGTTTGGATTTAAGATTATAGTGTGTTATCAACTTATAGATAAGGGAGATTTATATGGACATCAACTCAATCAGTACTGTGACTTTGCCAAAAGCAGGCAATCTCGTTGCTGCAACTCAGGCTAAAATGGCCGCATCCGCTGCAGCAAAGGCAGCTGCTCCTGCCGCTCCTGCGCAAACTGCACCGGTATCACAGGCAGTATTAGCTTCACAACCGCAAGCAGCAAATGCAGATACTAATCAGGGAACATCTAAAAATTCCGTAAAAAGCTTTAAAAAAGCTATACCCTATGTTGCAGGTGCGATTGTACTTGCCGGGCTCGGATATTATGCACTAAGAGGCAAAAAGATAAATAAAAAGGCAGTAAATGAGGTTGTGGAAGAGGTTTCTCAAGCGGGTAAAAAAGCGGCAGAAGAGGCAGGGAGTGTAAAAACAGAAGCTGCTAATGCAGCAAACAAAGCAGAAACAACAGTTCAGAAAGCTGCAAGTAATGCCGAAGCTGCAGAACAAAAAGCAGAAACCGCTGCACAAAAAGTTGAAGAAAAAGCTGCTGCTAATGCAGCAAAATCTGAAGTAAAACCTGCAGAAACCGCTGCGCAAAAGGTTGAAGAAAAAGCGGCCGATAATGCGGCAAAAGCGGAAACAAAACCTGCTGAAAACACTGCTCCGAAGGCAGAGGAAAAACCAACCGCAGCAGAACAAAAAGCAGAAGCCAAGCCTGCTGACAATGCTGCTCCAAAGGCAGAGGAAAAACCTGCAGAAACCGCTGCGCAAAAGGCTGAAGAAAAAGCGGCCGATAATGCGGCAAAAGCGGAAACAAAACCTGCAGAAAACACTGCTCCGAAGGCAGAAGAAAAACCAACCGCAGCAGAACAAAAAGCAGACGCTAAACCTGCTGACAATGCTGCTCCAAAGGCAGAGGAAAAACCTGCCCCGGCAGCAGAGCAAAAGGTAGAAGCTAAACCTGCAGAAAAACCGCAGGAAAACGCTGCACAGGCAATAAATCTTGATAATAAAGAGATAATTGAAAAAATTAATAAAAACAAAAAAACGGACGAAGCGGAAATTAATAGAATTATTGGTGAAAACACGCAGGACGGGCATATTCTCTTTGACAAGATGAGACGTGTTGCTAATGACTTTACTGCTGATGAAGGACGAGGACCTGACAGATATCATAGAGCAGCAGATGTACTCGAAAAATCATATATAAGAGAATTTATCAAAACAGACGGTAATACTCAATCAGGACTTAACGCATTGTTTGACAATATGATGGCAGATGAACAATTGTTGTCTATATACAAACATCTTCCGCTTGAAGATACTGCCTGCAGACTCGATTTGCTGCGTAAAAACGAACTGGTAAACTGTAAAGCAGCTAAAGAAATGTCTCTTGATGAGTTTTTTGAAAAAGCTCTGGCAAAAGTCAAAGAACATAAAGCATAAAATTTATACCGGTAAAAAATCCCTGAAAAAATTTTCAGGGATTTTTTAATTTCATATTGTCAACTGACTCCGACTACTTGATGAACCTGTGCAATAAACAAGTCCGTTTTTAAAAACAAGTCCGGCACAGGCAACAAGCGGAATCAGACGGGGCTGACTGAAAGGAACGCCCCTTGTGAGGGAAAACCACGCTTTTCCCGAACGTCTGATTTCAAGACAGTGCATGGGGTCACTTCCGCAAAATGCTAGACTTGGCGTCACTCGCACTCCGTGGACCACTTCTACAAGCGAGGCCGCCTCAGACATTTTATTATTTATTGCCACAGAGAAAGTCCTGTTTCTTCGTCCGTATCTCTGATTAAATCTTCACCGAGAAGCTCCTGAATAATTACCTCGCCGGCAAAAACTGCTGTACCGCCGACAAGATGCCCGCCAATACATTTTCCTTTTTTATCCGCTGCAGTAATGTGGATATGACAGAAGGGTTTTCCGTCTTTTATTGATACATTGCCCGTACAGGAGACTATCTCCATAGCTTCGTCATAGGCATATGTGGTATAAACATACTCTTTTGTTTCCTGATTATAAAAGCCTAATTTGAGGCTTGATACAGCACCGATTGCGTTTATCCAGCCCGCTTTTATATTTTCATCCAGACATATTTTATTTATTTCTTCCAGCAAATCAGACTGATAATTTAATTTTGCTATGTAAGTTCTTCCATTTTCATATTGTTTCAAATACATAATCCGCACCTTAGTTTAATATATTGCTTCGAATGCCGTATTTTAATTATTTATAAAATAATATATAATGTCCAAGATGTAACTTATTTTTAACTTTTGTAAAGTTTATAAAAAAAGTTATAAAGTTTTGATTGGAAACTGTCGAAGTAGATATAGTAATATGGTGTATGTATGGACAATTTTGCATTATTAAAGGAAGATTCCTTTGAAGAAAGCTTAGGTGAAATTCTTCAATTGAATCCTAAAAATGAAAAACATACTATTCTGCTTGTCGATGATGAAGTAAACAACCTTCAGCTGCTTCGCAGAACGCTCAGGCACGATTATAATATCTTAACAGCTTCAAACGGCAAAGAAGCACTTGAGATTGTTGAAGGGAAAGGCGATGAGATTGCTCTTATTGTCAGTGACCAGAAAATGCCCGAGATGGAAGGCACGGAGTTTTTAAAACGTGTTGCGGGAGAATATCCGGATATTATAAAAATTCTTTTAACCGGACATCTTGATGTAGATGCAATAGTCGATTCCATCAACGATTGTCATCTTTATCAGTATATTGTAAAGCCGTTTGATCCGGAAGAATTAAAGCTGACTATTGAAACCGGTATTCAAAAATTTGATCTCGTCAATAACAAAACCGTTATATTAAAAGACTTAAGAGAACTGTTTTATAAAACAATAAAGCTTATTGCATCAGCACTGGATGCAAAAGACCCATACACCCACGGTCATTCTCTCAGAGTAACAATGTACTCATTGATACTTGCAAAACATCTGAATCTTGATGACACAATGCTGGAAGAAATTGAAACAGCCGGACTTTTGCATGACATAGGCAAAATCGGTATTCCGCAGAGTATCTTATGCAAACCCGGCAAACTTACGGATGAAGAATACGAGGTTATGAAATCACACCCTGAGCAGGCGGAAAAAATGCTTATGGGTATAAAAAAACTGACAGTTGTTTCAAACTGGCTGCGCTGCCACCACGAAAGATGGGACGGACATGGATATCCGAAAGGGCTTAAAGGTGAAGAAATCCCTATTTCGGGTCGTATTATTGCTCTTGCTGATACTTATGACGCTATGACATCTACACGTTCATACAGACAGGCTCTGTCGCACGAAACAGCTATGGAAGAAATTAAAAGATGCTCGGGTACACAGTTTGACCCAGTTCTTGCTGACCTGTTTATTAAATGTTCGGATGAAATCAAAGCAGCAAAAGAAGATCCTGAAACTTATTACCCCAAATACAGCTATCTCCAAAAACAGATTTACGAAACAAGATAACTTCATATAGTGCGTATACCTGTATTTTGTTACGGAAATGCTTCTTCTTTGATAAAACCTTCATTTTATCTTATAATTTAATAAGATAAACGGGTGAGGTATGTATGCTGCAAACACTTAACAAAATTAATTCCGTGTGTGATCTTGCAAAGGAAGTTTTGCAAATAGAAGCGGATTCTGTACTTGAGTTAAAAAACAGAATAGGTGCTGATTTTGAACGGGCAATTGACATTTTATACAATTGCAAAGGGCGTGTGATTGTCACAGGCATGGGTAAATCCGGTCACATCGGCAAAAAAATTGCAGCTACACTTTCTTCTACAGGGACACCGTCTTATTTTCTGCATCCTGCAGAAAGCACCCACGGGGATTCCGGACTTATTACAAGAGAAGATGTTGTTATTGCAATATCTAACAGCGGAGAAACAGCAGAACTCTTGAATCTCCTGCCTTTAATTGAACGTTTCGGAGTCAAAATGATAGCAATGACAGGCAAAAAAGACTCTACACTCGGCAAAAAAGCTGATATTGTCCTTGATATTTCCGTAGAAAAAGAAGCATGCCCTCTGGGTAAAGCCCCTACAGCAAGTACTACTGCTACTCTTGCAATGGGTGATGCCGTTGCAATATGCCTTTTAAAGAAACGAGGATTTACGGAAGAAGATTTTCTTATGTTCCACCCGTCAGGGGCTCTTGGACGAGGTGTCCTGTATCATGTTTCGGATTTAATGATTACGGGAGACAGAATCCCTGTTGTTAATGAAAATAACAGTTTCCACGATACAATACAGCTTATATCCGCAAAAAAACTTGGCTGTGCCGTTATTATAAATGAAAATGGCGTGATGACAGGTATACTGACAGACGGAGACATAAGAAGAACACTGCTTAAGTACGAAAACACTTCTTCTTTGCTGGCAAAAGATGTTATGACAAGAAATCCCAAGGTTATTCTGCCTACTGATCTTGCGGCAAAAGCCCTGCATATAATGGAAAAACATTCTATTACATCACTCGCTGTATGTGATGAATCCGGCAGACCAACAGGATTGATTCATATCCATGACCTTTTGAAAGCAGGTGTTGCATAATGGCAGATAATACTAATTTGGATTTGAAATACAAAGCAAGCAAAATAAAAGCCCTTGTTTTTGATGTTGACGGCGTTATGACAGATGCATCTTTGACCTTTGATGAAAACGGCGCAGAGTATAAAACTTTTAATGCAAAAGACGGTCAGGGCGTTATAATGGCAGGTAAATCAGGCTTTGTTACCGCAATAATCACGGCAAGAGAAAACGGCACTGTGCGGCACAGATTTAAAAATCTCGGCATGACAAAACTCTTTGAGGGATGTAAGAATAAAATCGCTGCATTAAGGGAGTTTATGGCAGAGTTCAACTTAAAACCCGAAGAAATTGCATACATGGGTGACGATTTGCCCGATATATGCGTTTTAAAAACCGTGGGTTTGCCCTGCTGCCCTAATGACGCAGTTGACGAAGTTAAAGAGCATGCCCTGTTTATTGCTTCTAAAAACGGAGGACGTGGTGCAGTCAGAGAGATGTGTGACTTCATACTGAAAGCTACCGGTAAATACGAAGCTGTTGCTTCTGCGATTATTAACAGGGAATAAATGGCTGTTTAGTTTATTTTTTTTTAATTTAAGGCTGTATGCACCATGCCGGCATGCTATGCAAATAATATTCTGATAATAATTGTCAAAAATACACTTTTAATTTAGCAATTTTATTGAAATTTTAATCAAAAAAAATAGGGCTTAGTATGGAAAAAAGCCCTAGCTGTCTGGAATTAAGAATAGTTGGAAGTATGAAAAAGATTTAATTATATATAACTCTAAAATTTGAACAGAAACAATTACCCGGTTGGGTATTTCTTAAAATTTATTGTGATTTTTATTCAAACTAAATAAAAATAGTACAAAATCAGTTATTAAGTGTACAAATTGCACTTAATGTAAAATCCAATAATAACAAGCTTTTTTGGCAGATATTAAGATTTCTTTAAGAGGGGTTGACAAAGAAAAGTTTATAGTACATAATAAAAATGTACTAAATAGTGTAGTTGAAACACTTAATACAGCAACTCACAACATAAAGGCAAAAAAAATGAAAGTTAATAGCATAAATACATATAGCTATCAAAATATAAACAGAGCTGATAAACAATATGCTACAAGACCTGTTTTTAAACAGGCTCAGCAGGAAAATGTTATCCCGACAGCTATTATAGAAACTTTGGTTGAATCGGCTAACGATAAAAAGAACAGAAATCTTTTTATGAGCAAAATCAATTACTTTAGAGATGTTCTCTTTTCTGATGAAACAACAAGAAAAGCAAAACAGCTTCAAGAAGCAATTGACCGCTATGATTCAGCAAAAAATATATTATACAATGCGTAATAATATATTTAGACCGAAACATTATAAAACTTTTCCCCGTTAACACATTTTTATTTTGAATAGATGCAGTAATTTCAGACCGAAAGGTCTGATTTTTTTAATCTTTTGCTGACGGAAAACAGCTATAATCAGGCTAAATTTTTCATTATCCATTCGACCATGGGTCTTAGGGCCCGTGCCCTGTGCGAAAGTGTATTTTTTTCTTTCATCGACATATCGGCCATTGTTTTGTTGAGCTGTGGTATAAAAAACAAAGGATCATATCCAAAACCATGCTCACCCGAAGGTTTTGTGTCAATATATCCGTCTATCCGCCCTGTTTGTGCATGCAGTATTTTGCCGTCCGGAGCAACAAGTGTCATGGTGCATACAAAATACGCCTCACGTTCCTCTTTCGGCACATTTTCCATTTCACCCAGAAGTTTTGCTATTTTAGACTTTTGATCCGGTGCATATCTTGCGGAATGTATTCCCGGTCTGCCGTCCAATGCTTTTACACACAGCCCTGTATCATCAGCCAGTGCCGGGATTCCCATAATTTTAGCTGCTTCGGCAGCTTTTATATAAGAATTTTCTTCAAATGTTGCACCGTTTTCATCGGGATTGAATTCACCTTCTACCAATACAAAATCCACGCTGTCCGGATGAATTTCCTTCAGCATATCTTTTATTTCTTCCAATTTATGCGGATTTGATGTTCCGAGTGCAATTTTTAACATTTTATTTTCCGAACCTTCTGTTACGGTGTTCAAATTCCGTGATAGCTTTTGCCAGCTCTTCTTCATCAAACTCCGGCCAGTAAGCATCTGTCACATATACTTCAGAGTATGCAATCTGCCATAAAAGGTAATTACTGATACGTTTTTCCCCGCCGGTACGTATGAGCAGATCAGGGTCAGGGATATTTTTTGTATAAAGATGCGAAGATATTGTGTCTTCTGTTATTTCTTCTGCTGATATCCCCTCTTTTACAATAGCTTTCACAGCGTTTGTTATTTCGTCACGTGAGCCGTAGTTAAAGGCTATATTAAGATTTACACCCGTATTATTTTTTGTTTTGTTTTCTGCGTTTTCTATAATTTCTACTAGCTTTGTATTTAATTTTGTGAGATCGCCGAGAAATTTAATTTTTACATTTTCTTTGTGCATTTCATCAAGTTCGCCAAGCAGAGTTTTTGCCAGCAAATTCATCAAAAATTCCACTTCTTCTTTTTTCCGGTTCCAGTTTTCCGTAGAAAATGCATATACAGTAAGGTATTTAATCCCGTATTTGTCAAAAAGTCGCATTGTGCTGCGCAAAGAATCAACACCCTTCTGGTGTCCCATAGCAGAGGGAAGAAATTTTTCTTTTGCCCAGCGTCTGTTGCCGTCCATGATGATGGCAACATGCTGAAGGTTCGTTCTTTTAACGGAATCTTTTATATCTTTTTCATTTATTAATGTTTTCAATTTACTATCCTTAAAAAATAATCCTGTTATTTCATTATAAGAGAAAATAATACGGTTTTAAAATATCCGCAAATATTTTGCAAGAGCTACTTTTTGAATCTCATAAGCCTGCCTTTTGCTCTTCCGTACAATTCAAACACATACGGAATTCTCACAATAGCTGCAAAAATACTGTACACAACAGCACAGAGCAAGGTTATAACAATAATCTTAACAATCAGAGTAAACTGTGTAACAGCTATATGTGCATCCCACAGTTTATATGCACCGAGGCATACATAGTATGTTGCTACAGAGATTACAGCCATTTTTAAAAGATTTTTAAAGTATATTCCGTAATCCATGCTCATCTTTTTCTTAATCAACAATCCGAGCCAGAAGCCGTTTATTAGCGTTACAAAAGATGTGGAAAGAGTGATACCGCCTATACCTAATTGTTTTACAAACATAAAGTTCAAAACAAATTTGATTACAATAGAAGACAATGCAACAAGGAACGGCGTTTTGGAATCATTAAACGCATAAAACACCCTTGTTATAGAATCTCTGAAAACATAAAATATGATTGATACAGATAGATAGCACAGGGCTTCTGATACCATCATTGTAGCGACTTCGTTAAATGCACCTCTCTGAAATATCAGCTGTATTGCGTTTGTTGAAAGTAAAATTATAAGCACAAGAATAGGGAAAGCCGCAAAATTTAGCAAGCCTACACCCTTGTTAAAGTAATATCTTATGTTGTCATAGTCTTTCTCTCCGACCAGTTTGGAAAAAATCGGAAATAACGGAACAAGAAACGCTGTAACAAGTACACCCACGGGGAACTGGAACAGCCTGTTTGCATAACCGATAGCAGACCATGCGCCTTCTTGCAATTGTGAAGCAAAGAACATATCCACATAGATATAAACCTGACCGACAGTACTGCTCAAAATAGCAGGGAATAAAAGCTCCAGAATATTTTTGTATCTCGGGTTGTTAAACACATCCAAATTCGGACGGAATTTGAAACCCAGCTGTTTCAACTTTGGAAGCTGGTACACAAACTGGCACAAAGCACCGACAGTAGTTGCAGCTGCCAGTACAATACCGGAGTTGTCATGACGGACAAGAGAGATTATTGCGATTATCGCAACACTCATAAGAATCGGCGAAATATTCGGTATCAAAAATTCCTTGTATACAATCAAAATACCGTAATAAATCCCGACCACACCGCCTACAGTCAAAACAGGAGCCATAATTTTAAGGTGAACGCTTGCAAGATGTATCAACTCAGGCGAACCGTTTGCTATTATTATTTTCATAATAATATCCGAAAAAGCAAAAACCAGAACACCAAGCACAAGGAATACAAGGAATGAACTGGTTAAAAATGTATTAAAAAGCTTGTTTACATCAGCAGGGGCTTTTTCGTCCAAATTCGGTATTATTTTAGAAAATACCGACACTACTGCACTGTGGAAAGGCCCGCCTACACCACCCAAAAGTATTATTGATATTGCGGGAATCTGATATGCATAAAAATATGCATCCGATACCATGCCTGCACCGTAATAGTTTGCAATTACAACATCACGCAAAAAACCGATAAGTTTGCTTATGATAGTAACAAAAGCGATTATCCATGCAGCTTTTAAAAGGCTCTGGGTCTTTGTTGCCTTGGATGTATCAGTATTATTTTTCAGGGATGTTTCATTGCTCATTTGCAGCCTCTCTTATTTCAACATACACCCTTACAGGCTTTTTGTGCAAATCAGAATACGGTAAAATATAAGTAATTTTGTTTTCACCTTTTTTAATGTATTTGCTTATATCAAATTTTTCGCAACCGAACAGGCTGGGAATCATCTCCACACGGAGTTCCTTGCCGTTTAAAACAATAGTCAGCTTTGTGAACTGGAATTTATTTTCAACAACAAGAAACGCCTTTTTTTCTTTTGTATAAAAAATCTGAGAAGCAGTATCCTTGCCGGTTTTATTGGAAAGTTCAACAGGGAAGGTTGTTATTGCTGTGTTTGTAAAGTAGTGTTGAATAATATCTTCATACCCGTAGCCCTGTTTTGCCATTTCACCCGCACCATACTGGCTCATGCCAACACCGTGACCAAAGCCTCCGCCCTGGGCGATTATTTTTGTCACAGGTTTTGCGTGTTTGTTTACGCTGTCGGGTTTTTCTGTCACAAAGTCAAAAACAACATTGGCAGAAGGCAAAGATATATTATTCTTTTGAAATGCTCTTCTTATGGGCAGTTCTTTTTGAACGCTGAATTTACCTTTATCAGTATAAATATCAACACACATTGCCTTTCCGGACACACCTCTTCTTGAGACTTTAATGTCTTTTAAAGAACCGAAATCCTCCGGATTAGTAAATTTCGGATAAACAAATCCGGCTGCTGATTGTGTTTTTAATGTTTTTTTCAGAATATTTTCGAGCTCTGTTTTTTCCCATTCTTTTTTCCATCTGAAATACGGTGATGCATTGTCAAAAGTTTTGGGCTCTGTAGTATAAAACTCCCTTGCCGCTTTTTCATCACTCAAAACAGGAATATCTTTTTTGTCCGGAACTCCTTTTAAGTATGGCTTTGGTGCACCTGGGAAAAGTCTTGTACCGTTAGAAAGGTCTGTTGAAAAAGCGTTTTCAAAACTTTCCGTATAACCTCCGGCAGTAGAGCTGTATAGTGCAAGAATCAGTTCACCTTCATTCATTGCAACAATATCTTCTGTTTCAAAAACAGCTCTGTCCGAGAGTTCCTGCTCTGTATTCGCTCCGTAATACACCTGACATGCAACGGAATCGCATACATCAAAGTTGTGGTAATTACGTTCTCTTGGCTTCAGTACATAATTTCTGGCAAGAACAGCCTGTGCCTTCAGCGCCTCAAGGCCGAAACGTACCGGCATTTCGTTAGGCACAACGCCTTTTAAATATGATTCTACATCCAGAATATTTATTACATTAAACTGATTGTCCTTTTTAGGAACTTTGGTAATTTCAAAAACGCCTCTGTAATAAGCGGGTTTTCCTGCACGTTTTAAATCCGCAACAGTCACATAACCGTTAGCGGATTCTACAACAATCGGACCTGCAAGATTTTTTGCAAGAATAGACTCATCCTCCTGTGAAACAGTAAAGAGATTATCTTTAATTTCTATTTTTACTTTTGTATCGGCATCAAACTCTGATACTAATGAATTTGTACTCTTATCAATGAGTCTGAACCTGTCAGTTGCCGATACTACTGTTTTTGTAAAATAATAATTTTGAAATTTGGCATCGCTGATGCCTACTTTTACCATTTTATTGCCGTTTGCCGGTACCGCAAAAACCGGTGCAGTACAAGCCGTGATTATACACAGTATTGTTAAAAACTTTTTAAACATTGTACACTCTTATATAAATATGCTCTCTCCATACAAAATTTTATAATAAACAAAAAAAATCGGCTTTTCTTTTACAAGAGTCAGCCGAGATGGATAGAATTAGTATTACGGAGTTTATAGAGGAGTTTACATGTGCATGAAATCCCGTTAAAAAATTTTTTGCTATTCTTTTGCTGTTTTGTTAACAAATATTAAGTTAACTTTTTTATGATATTCTAATATTTATGAAAAAAATTATGTTTTTCTTAGAATGTACCCGTGCATATGCACTGCCCATGTCCGTTACGGCCTGGGTTGTGGCTTTTGCCTTTGGTATTTCAAATAAAGGAAATATTCTCTACGGCATAATTGCTCTTGCCGGTATAATATGTGCTCATCTTGGAGCAAATCTTTTTGATGATGTTATTGATTACAAAAAATATCTTAAATCTCAAAAAGAAGAACAAAAAATTAATCTTAAAAAAGGCAAGTGTAAGTGTTTTTTAAACGGTGATATTACATTACAAAGAGCACTTAAACTTTCATTTTTGCTTTTTGGTATTGCCGTTGCTGCAGGAATATTTTTTATAGAGATTTACGGCCTGCCTGTTTTAATGCTTATGGCAACAGCAGGTTGTTTGTGTTTAATATATCCCCGTTCCGCATATCTGGGACTAAGTGAGATTATTATAGGCACGATATTTTCACCGCTTTTATTTACGGGGGTATATTACGTAATGACGGGCAGCATCAGCATAAAACTGCTCTGGCTTTCAATTTCTTTTGCACTGGTTACAATATGTCTTTTGTATACGGACTTTTATCTTGATTACAATACGGATAAAGCTGCGGGAAAAAAGACGATACCCGTGTTATTCGGATGTAAACAAAATGCGTATTATTTTTATATCTTTATAATATTTATGATTTATGCAAATCTGTTTGTCGGTATTCATTCTCATGTTTTTTCCGTAAAGTATGCAATAATTTTTCTTTCTTTATTTCCTGCTTTGAGCACTGTTAACAGGCTGCAGAAATATATATATAAAGAGATTAAAGACGAAAAAGACTTTATGAGTGCAATGAATAATGTACAAAAATTCGCCGCAGTATTTGCAATACTATGCATAGTGAGTTTTTTCTAAATTCATATAACGTTTTTATATATTGATAATATTTATTCTGTAGCGGATTTTGTGCGGGCACGAAGCTGCCCATGTGAGCAAGGTTTATGAAATGAAGAAATTTTATTCTAAAAATATCAGATTGCTAAGATTCTGAACACAGCAATATTTTTGCAGCAAAGCATATTTGATGCTTCAGAATGACAGGATTTAATAAAAATAACTGATTTACAAATACCGTCAAAACTTCTATCATTATCGTGACGGTACTTTTGTCAATTTTTATAAACGGCAATAGTGCTTGGAATTCTAAAAAGGAGTTTAATCATGACAAAAAATATTGAAGAATTAAGACAGCAGAATAAACTTGTAGACCTGTTTTGCACACTGGCACAAATCCCGTCTCCGTCTGGAGAAGAAGATAAAGTTTCCGCAAAAATCGTAGAAATTTTAACGTCAGCCGGTATCGATGCCAAGCACGATGATTTTGGCAATGTTATTGCCAAACTTCCTGCAACGGATTCTTCTAAAAAACCGCTGCTTCTTTCTTCCCATATGGATGTTGTCGGGGATGAATCGCCTGTGAATATAAGAATTTCCGATGACGGGCAGTTTATTGAAACCGATAAAAAAAGAACACTGGGCTCTGATGACAAAGTGGGAGACTCTGCCGCAATTTATCTTGCACTTTATTTAAAAGATCACCCCGAAATCAAACACGGCGGGCTGGAGCTTGTTTTTACAAAAGATGAAGAGCAAAATATGACAGGTATTCATAATGTAAAATTTGATGAAATTGAATCTGAATATGTAATGGTTCTTGACGCCGATAAACTCGGACAAATACAGATAGCCGGCGCAAGCTATACAAACGGCACATTGATAGTAAATGCTTTTAAAGGCGGTCACTCCGGTATTGATATAGGAGACAAAACAAGAGTTAATGCTGCCAAGCTTATAGGCGAACTTATTGCACAAATTCCGCAGGGTGAATACAAACGTGATGAGTACGGCACGGTTACTTCAATCAATATAGGTGCTGTCATCGGCGGCGGCGTGGAACCGGCAATACAAAAAATTGCACAAAAAGGCATTGAAGCTGACAGCTATATTGAATATGTGGCAAACAACAGTCTTACCAATATTATTAATACTAAAGCAATGGCAAAATACTCTATAAGAAGCTCTGAAGAAGCCAATGAAAAGCAGCTTATACAGGATATAAAAAATATTGTTGAAGATTTTAACAAAAAGTACGAAGGTCTTGCCATGGCAGAGTTTATTGCGCAGACAAAAATGAAAGCTTTTGAAAAATCAGATGATGATACAATCCCGAAAGTATGTACAAAAGCCTGTGAAAAAACGGGGATAAAAGGCGAGGTATCTTCTTTCCATGCCGGTGCGGAAACTCATATCTACGCACATGAAAAAAACAAGCACGGACAGGTGTTTAAGCCATGTCTGCTCGGGCTTGCCGATATTTATAACATGCACTCAAGCGATGAAATGGTGAATATAGAATCTTTCTTAAAAGGGTATGAATTTTTGAAAGAATCTTTTCTTACTTTTAATGAATAGACTTTTAAAATAATAGATATTATTTAAGCGGTATGAATTTTTATTCATGCCGCTTATTATATAGCATGCTCGCTGCAGCTTGTTGTAAAGCACACAATATTTTCAAAGCCATGGCTTTGAAAAGTTTTTACCATTTCTCTAAGTGTTACACCGGTTGTAAAAATATCATCAAGAATGAGAATATTTTTGTCTTTAAACATTTCAAAACCTGCAACAAGCTCAAAAGCATCTTTCAGGTTCTCTTCACGCTCTTTTTTTGTAAGTTTATACTGGGGTTTTGTATTTTTTATACGTTTTATGATGTGCTCTTCGGTTTTGCATTTGCCGTTTGTCAGTTTTTCAAATTCCTTTGATACAAGCAGCATGTGATTATATTTTCTGTGTTTTTCCCGCTTGGGGAATAACGGAACAGGCACAATTACAAAATCTTCAGCTGATATTTTCAGATTCTTCCAGTATTCGTACATGATTTTTGCCTGAAAATAAGCAAGTTCTCTCCGGTTATGATACTTTACACCCCTTATCAATTTTTTGATTAAATCTTTGTATACCGTTGCACAGTAGACATCAGCAGCATTTGCCGTTGAAAATTTTTTGCAGGGCAGAAATTTCACTTTGTTGTAACAGCTGCTGCACATTACACTGTCATCATCGGATTTTCCGCAGAAGTAACAGCGTTTTTTGTATAAAAGATTTAAAATTTTTAAAAGAATTTTTATCACAGCTGATTAGACTCTGTAATACTTTTATAAATTACTGTATATGATAGAATAGATACGAAGTAACAGTCAATGAAAGAATGCATTTATGAACATCATAATAATGATATTACTTATAAGTTTTTTAATCCTTGTACACGAACTCGGTCATCTTCTGACTGCAAAAATGCTGGGTTTTAAGGTTACAAGATTCGGTTTCGGTCTGCCTGTAGGTCCGACGCTTTTTAAAGGCAAAATAGGCGATATAGAGATACTTGTTCATGCATTTCTTCTGGGGGGTTACGTATCGTTTCCCGATGATGAGGAAAATCCCGACCTGCCAAAAGACTCTCCCGAGTTTTTCCATAATCAGGCAATATGGAAAAGAGCAATTGTTCTCTGTGCGGGTGTAGCAGCAAATATGTTGTGTGCAGTAGCTCTTGTTATGTTTACGGCAGCTATTACACACAAACTGCCTACTGACAGGGCAATAGTATACGTAAAGGCGATAAAAGAGGCCAAGGGTGCTTCAGTAGCTGCTTCCGGCCTGCAAAAGGATGATATAATCCTTAAAATAAACGGTTCTGAAATTATCCAGCCTTTCCAGACAAATATTTATGCAAAAGCAAGCAAAAAGTTCGACGGATATGTTTCCAATAATTCCTATAACAAAGCTTTAAAAGATTTGCAGGCAAAAAATCCCTCTGTAAAAGATGTATATGCGCCTATACAAAAGGGTACAAAGATTACTCTTATAAAACCTGCTGACGAAGAACCCATAAAACTTTCCGCGGCGGCACTTATGGGGATTGAAAAAATCAAAAATGATTCTATAAAACTGAACGCACAGCAGATTTCACTAAGAAATTCCATGCAGGGCAAAAATGAAATTGTTACGGACGGAGAAACAAAACTGTGCGATATAGCAAAGGCTATTGCCGATACAAGAAAGCCAATGATATTTACTGTTAAAAGAGGCGATAAAATTATAGATTTAAAACCAATTTATTCAAATGAAGAAGGTGTGATAGGCATAGAGCGTGACGGAAATCGTGTTTTGATACACACAACGTCTCCGGCAACCATAATAACAGGTTCATTACAGTATACCTGGATAAATACAAAATACACGCTTCTCGGCTTAGAAAAACTTATAACAGGACAAATACCGGTAAAAGAGCTCAGGGGTATTGTCGCAGCTACAAAGATGGGCGGTGATATGATAGAGCATTCCGGAATTTTGAACGGTATACTTCTTACTGCTATAATAAGTATTAACCTCGCCGTTATGAACCTTCTGCCCATACCGGCGCTGGACGGCGGACATTTGATGTTTTTAATCATTGAAAAAATTAAAGGCAAACCCGTGGATGAAAAAGTTATGGCAAAAGTCAGCAATTTCTTCTTCCTGCTTTTAATCATTTTGATGATGGTATTAATATTTAATGACATATTTGCCATAGTAACAAAACAGATATAAAACAAACTCACGGCAATACTGCTACGGGTTTGAGACAGGAGAATATGCAGCTTTTAACTTATCTTCAGGACAATTTAAAAGAAAATCGTGTAATAAGGTGGCCTGACAACTGTTTTCCGCTAAAATTTTATATAGCACCTTTCAGATGGTATGCTCGTACAAATAATGATTCTTACAAATATCAGTCTCTTGTTCAAAGAGCCTTGCAGGAATGGGAAAAAGTTTCTGCCGGAAAAGTCAGATTTAAAGTTGTGCATACATTAAACGAATCTCAGGTGAATCTGGACTGGAAACGTGTGGACAGAAAGGCCCTCGGGCATTGTTATTTCCATTTTGACAACAACGGGCGTCTATACTCTGCAGAAGTCCAGATAGGTCTGTCCGACGGTATTTTGCACCAGCAATATCAGGATGAAAATGAAGTTTATCACACGATTCTGCATGAAATAGGACACTCGCTCGGATTGGGGCACAGTCCTTATGATTCCGATATTATGTACACGCCGCACAAATACGGTGTAGTCAGTATTTCTCAAAGAGATGCATTGTCTTTGCAATGGTTGTACAAGCTGCCATATGGTATATCTGTCAGCGAACTTGCCCAGAAACACGGCATTAGCTCTTCCAATATAGACGAGATTATTTTTAAAATTGCAAACAAGGGCAAATCTCACGAGTTTGAAGATGTCAAAAATTCTATAAAAATTCCCAAAAAAGATTTAATGGATGAGCAGGACAAACTTGCCGAGCTGAAAAAGTATAATCTCGGTATCCAGAATGTTCAAATATCCTCTAACGTGCAGGAATACATCAAAAAGAAAATAATCATGCCAAAGGACAAGCAGTAATATTCAGCTTAACAGGTCTTATACTGCAGTAACATTATCTTCAATATAGCAGGTAATTATTAAAGGGATTATTAATATGTGCCGAACATTGTCGACAGACCTCTCTGACATATAAAAGCCGCCATTTTAATAATTTCTTTAATTTTTGCAAGAATAATATTCATACGCGCACCTTTCCACACACATGAATAATTCCCCGAAAAAATGAGTTATAAACATTATTCGTCCAGTGATTTTACACTGATGGCGACCCTGTCATTAAAATTGCTGTTTACTGCGTGTACAAGTTCATTGGACGCCTCAACCCAGAAATGAGAATCGCACAGAATTCTCGCATTGCTGCCGTCAGGCTCTTTGACGCTCATAACAAGAGGATCTCCGCCTTTAAAATGTGCCAGCATATCTTTCAGCCCGACAAGTTCTTCAAATTTCATTTCATCGTTGAGCGATACCGTTACTATGTTGCTGTTATCAACGGGTTTTACGGAGTCTACTATTATATTAAACTGGTCCTCATCACGTTTTTGAACTTTACCCGACATAATAACTTTCTTTTCCGATTCAATAAAAGAATTGCAGTTTATCAAAGTTTTGTGGAATGCAACAAACTCAACTTTTCCTGTCAAATCTTCTATAATACCGGCTTTTAAAAACTTTGTAGGATCTTTTTTGGTAGGTATTTGGCGCACCTGTGTAAGCAAACCGCAGATAGTAACGGGTTTGTCATTTGGCATATCCTTAAGATCCGCAATATTATGCGTTGTCAAAAACGGCAGTTTGTCCGCAATGCTCGATAGAGGATGGCTTGTAACGTAGAATCCAAGATATTCCTTTTCAAAAGCCTGTATTTGTTTGTCATCAAACTCTTCATCACTGCCTGTAAGCTGATATGTATCCAGTTCAACACCGGCACTTGTTGTCATGCCGGCAAAAAGACTTGCCTGTCCGAGCATTTTTGATTCACTCTGTCTTTTTGCGGAGGCAATAAGCGGTTCTAAGTTTTCAATAAGCTGTTTTCTGCTTTTTTCAATATTTGAAAAAGCTCCCGATTTTATCAAACTTTCTAAAGTACGGGTATTATATGACTTGTAGTCTATTCTCGTACAAAAATCGTACAGGGATTTAAACTCGCCTTCTTTTGAGACTCTCTCTTTTTCAATCAGCTCTATAACTCCTTCTCCCACATTTTTTATGGAAGCAAGTCCGAAACGAATGTTGTTGCCGTCAGGAGTAAATTTTGCATTTGATTTGTTAACATCAGGCGCAAGAACTTTTATTCCCATTTTCTGACATTCAGCAATATAAAGCTGTGTCTTTTCCTGATCACTCGAAACGCTGGACAACAATGCAGACATATATTCAACAGGATAATGTGCTTTTAAATATGCTGTCTGATATGCAACAAAAGCATATGCCGCAGAGTGGCTCCTATTGAAACAGTATGCGGCAAATTTTTCAATTTGTTCGAATAAATCTTCCGCCTGTTTTTGTGTCATGCCGTGATGAGCGGAATTTTGGACAAACAAACCTTTTTGTTCCGCCATTTTTTCCAGCTGTTTTTTACCCATCATACGGCGTACATTGTCTGCCTGTCCGAGAGAGTAATCGGCAAGAGTCTGGAAAATCTGCATAATCTGTTCCTGATAAACGATTGTGCCGTATGTATCTTTAAGAATCGGCTCCAGATCAGGGTGCGCATATTCGATTTTTTGTCTGCCGTGTTTACGCTGTACAAAGTCATCCACCATGCCGGAGTTTAACGGACCCGGACGGAACAGTGCCACAAGAGCGCCCAAATCTTCAAACACGGAAGGCTTTAAGTCTTTTACAAGCTTTTTCATACCGGCAGATTCAAGCTGGAATACACCGTCTGTGTCTCCTCTTTGAAGAAGGTCAAAAGTAGCTTTGTCATCCAGCGGAATATTGTTTATATCCACTTTATCGCCGGTTCTTTTTTCAATCATTTTTAGGGCATTATGGATAATTGTAAGGTTGCGCAGCCCCAAAAAGTCCATTTTCAAAAGTCCGATGTGCTCGTCTTCTATCATGGTGTATTCTGTAACAATCAAACCTTCTTTTGAGGGTTCAACCGGCACTATATCTTCCAAAGGCATTTTGGAAATGATAACACCTGCTGCGTGCATACCGGTATTGTTTTTTAAACCTTCAATAGCCTTTGCCATATCGACAAGTTTCTTAACAGTGGGGTCTGTGTCGTACAGCTTCTTAAGCTCCATGCCTTCTTTTAAAGCATCATCAATTTTAATTTTAGGCTCTGCAGGTATCAGCTGTGCCCACTGGTTGCTCTGTGCAAACGGAATATCGTATACTCTTGCAACGGATTTCATAGCGTTTCTTGCTGCCAGTGTACCGAAAGTAATAATCTGACAGACTTTATCAGCACCGTATTTCTGGGTTACATAGTCGATAACCTCGCCCCGGCGTTCTACGCAAAAATCTATATCCACATCAGGCATGCTAACACGTTCCGGGTTCAAGAATCTTTCGAACAACAGATTGTGCCTTATGGGGTCAAGATCCGTAATCTCCAATGCATAAGAAATAAGACTGCCTGCAGCAGAGCCTCTGCCCGGACCTACAGGTATATCATTCTTTTTTGCAAAATGTATAAAGTCAGATACAATTAAGAAGTACTCGGCAAATCCCATTTTATTAATTACGCCGAGTTCGTAATCCATACGTTCCTTGAGCTTTGGTGTCAATGCGCCGTAGCGTTTTTTTATACCTTCCAATGTCAGATATTCAAGATAAGATTCTGATGTAAAATTGGGCGGAAGTTCAAAATACGGGATATGGTATTTGCCCATTTCGATTATAAGATGACATTTATCCGCTACTTCTACCGTATTTTTTATACATTCTTCGAACATATCCGCTTCCATCCATTTGAAAGCATCCCGAAGCTGTTCCGGTGTTTTTACATAAAATTCATCATTAGGAAAACGGAATCTGTCATTACTGTCTTTTAGAGAGTTTGTCTGGATGCAAAGAAGCGTGTCATGCCAATCGGCATCTTCTTTTTTAAGGTAATGGCTGTCATTTGTAATAACCATTTTAATATCAAGATCTTTTGCCAGCTGAATAAGCCCCGGATTGGACATTTTTTGTTTTTCCAGCCCGTGATCCTGCAGTTCTATATAATAATCATCGCCAAACAGTTCTTTATAAAATTTAGCCGCTTCGTAAGAAGATTCTTTGTTACCCTGTATAAAGCCCTGTGCAACTTCACCCTGAACACAGGCTGACAGACAGATAAGCCCTTCATGGTGTTTTTCGATAAGTTCATGGTTAATTCTGGGTTTATAATACATGCCCCTGCACTTTGCAATAGAAACAAGTTTTACAAGATTCTTGTATCCAATCTGGTCTTTTGCAATCAGCACAAGATGGTAGGGATGCGTTTTTGCGGGATTTTTTTCCGTAATATCTCCGTCATACACATAAAATTCACAGCCTATGAGCGGTTTTATTCCCATTTCTTTGGCTGTTTCATACATCTGGATTGCACCGTACATATTGCCGTGGTCTGTTATTGCAACAGCAGGCATGTCATTTTCTTTTGCAAATTTACACAGTTCTTTTATACGGATTGCACCGTCTAACAGACTGTTTTCTGTATGTAAATGTAGCGGTACGTATTGCATTAATCCATCCCCTCGTAAATCAATTATTACACAGGGAAAAATCTTTTTCAGCAGATTTTATAGAAACGTAAATATTTTATTTGTTGGTAATATATTTTATTTCGGAATTATTTGATATATCCTTATTTTGACCAAAAATATTTCTGTATAATCTGCGCACTGCAGACTTTTACAATAGGTTTTAATAAACCTTTTCCGTTCCTGCCGGATATTGTTAAACCGTAAAAAATATTTTAGTATTGTATTGTAAAATAAGGAGATTTATATGAATAAAGCAATAATTTATACACTCACGACATGCCCGTACTGTGTAAAAGCAAAGAAACTTTTAAAAATGCTTGATGTAAATTTTGAAGAAACAAACTGCGATGACAGTTTTGATGAAATGTGCGAAAATTTAAGCCAAAAATACAATAAACCCGGTATCTCCACTGTCCCACAGATTATCATAAACGACTGCTATATAGGCGGTTATGATGATCTTGAGCATATGTACAAAACAAAAAAGCTTGATGAAATTCTGCATTAACATAAAAAAAAGCTGTTGAATTAGGGGTTCAACAGCACAGTCTAAACAGGGATGATAAAATAAAATTATGAGTTTTGATTTAAGTTCTTTTAAAAACCGTAAGAAATAACCTTTGTTTCCCTTCTATGCAATATATCCGGTATTTCATCAAAAGAGCCTGCGAATGTAAGCGTTTTGTCATTTAGCATTCTCAGCGTTTTTTGTTCCGGTTTTGCATTTGTTATCACGGTTTGAATGGGGAAATATTCGGAGAATTTGTTTATAATAGTCGCTACAACATAATTGTACATATCAGCATCTATGATTACATAAGATATTCCGGCTATTTCAAGGTATCTTTCGGCAGACTCCGCTTCTGTTACGGAAAAAATATTTCTCTCAGAAATTCCTGCCTCAAGACACTTTTCTGTCAGCTCGGACAGTGCTTGAATATCATTTTGTATTAATAGTACTGATGTTTTGTTTATCATGTTCTCTAAGACCTCTCACACTAACTATCGATATGTCCGGACAAAACTTTACAACTAAAGTTGTAATATCCTCCAAATGTATTAGTTTAAAAAAATCAATACCGTGGTAACGCACAAAGGCAATAGAAAATTTTATCATCTGTTTTTAACATGAATTTATGAAAACACGGGTTGTAATAATAGGCGGGGTGGCAGCAGGCCCCAAAATAATGGCAAAACTTTTACGCACAAAAGAATTTGATTGCGAAATAAATCTGTACACGGAAGAAGATATGATTTCTTATTCCGCATGCGGACTTCCGTATTTTATAGAAGGGCTTATAGACAGCCCCGAAAAACTTATAGTAAGAAGACCGGAACAGTTTGAAGAACAGGGTGCTCATGTACACCTTAATAAAAGATGTATAAAAATCCTTCCCGATGAACACAAAGTTTTGATTCAGGATACAAAAACCGATATTATTCAGGAGGTAGAATATGATAAACTGGCAATCACCACCGGTGCACGTCCTGTTTTGCCGCCCATAAAAAATCTGCATTTAAAAAATATTTTTACCGTAAGAAAAGTCCAAGACGGCATAGATATAAGAAATAAAATGCGTGAAGAACAAACAAAAAAAGCCGTTATAGTAGGCGGAGGATATATAGGTATAGAAATGCTTGAGGCTTTCTATCTTAATGGTATAGAAACACATTTGATTGAAATGGATAATCATATTCTTTCTATATTTGATCCGGAAATCAGCGATATGATTAGAGATGAAATTCTCCGTATGAGTAACGGCAAAGTAAAAATTACCACATCAGACGCAGTCATTGCCTTTGAAGGAGACGAGCGTGTAAAACGGCTGATTACAGCAAAAGGAGAGATTATAGACACTGACATGGTAATCATCTCTGCAGGAGTAACACCAAATACGGAAATTGCACGAGCTGCAGGGATAGAACTCGGTGTAAGCAATGCCATACGTGTCAATAACCGCATGCAGACAAACATAAAAGACATATATGCAGCAGGCGACTGTACAGAAAACTTTCATCTCGTTTCAAAAAATTATGCCTGGATACCGCTTGGCTCAACAGCAAATAAAGAAGGCAGATGTGCCGCAATCAATATTGCGGGGCAATATGATGCTTTTCCCGGCGTACTCGGTTCTGCAGTCACAAGATATGACGGTTTTACAATATCTTTGACCGGTCTGACAGAAACAGAAGCAAAAAAATTCGGTTTTGATGTAATATCTTCTACCATGACAAAAAAAGACCGTGCCGGATACATGCCGTCTGCCGAAAATATAACAATCAAACTTGTTGCGGACAAACGTTCCAAAAAAATTCTCGGTGCTCAAGCAATAGGCAGCGGAGATGCGGACAAAAGAATCAATACCGTTGCCTCAGCCATTCAGGCGGATCAAACGGTAGATGAGTTTTTGCATCTTGATATGACTTATGCTCCGCCGTTTTCTACTGCGGTTGATCCTTTGCTTTCTGCGGCACTTCTCATTAACAACAAAATTTATTCATAAAAAAATCGGCTTTTAATTAAGAAGCCGATTTTTTTATTTTCCCCAAATCCAGTATTGCCTAATTATATTTGTTTTTCCTCTATTGTCCGTCTTGTCTTTGTATATCCATACTCTCTATTAGTCGTTTGCCTTAAGTCTCTTAATCCCCAAATCTGATAGCCTTTGCCTAGTCAAGCAGTGCTTCTAAGATACTTGCGTTTTTAGATGCAAGTGAATTTTCTCTTACTTTTTGTTTATGAATATATGTTCTGAGTGCTTCTCTGATAAGTTCGCTTCTTGTACGATTTTCTACTTCTGCAACTCCGTCAATTTTGTTTAAAAATTCTTCGGGCATTGAAATTAAAACTCTTGCCATGTTTGTTTCCTCCAAATATAAATCTTGTAATCTCTTTTGTGGTATGTGTTTCGGCTTTTTTGTTTTTGCCTTACTCTTATATAAAGTAATTTTTAAATAAATTATTGCTAAAATTTATCTACAAAATATATATCAATTTTTAAAAACCTTGACCCTAAAGGGCTATAGTGCTTTACAAAACTTAATATATATGGAAAACATTATTGGCACCTGCGCCAAAACAGGATTATTCCTCACCAAATACCCACTTTTTACGTATTTTCCACTGCACTGCCGTCAATAAAAGTATAATTAAAAACAGAATATAAGCACCCGCAGAGGCTTCGCCTATATTAAAAAATTCAAATGCATTTTTATATATCCAGTAAACAAGCACATTAGTGGAGTCCAAAGGCCCGCCCTGCGTCATCAAATAAATTAAATCAAAAACCTGAAATGAAGATATAATTGTGATTACAAGCACAAAAAACACGGTAGGACTCAAAAGAGGAAGTGTTACATAAAAAAATGTCTGCACGGGATTTGCACCGTCGATTTTTGAAGCCTCAAAAACATTGTTGTTTATTGCACTAAAGCCGGACAAAAAAATCACCATGTTATATCCGATAAGCTTCCACGAAGAGACTATTATAAGCGCAATCATTGCCGTATGTGTGTCATAAAGCCAGTTTATATGTGCTTTTAATATGTAATTCAAAAGCCCGTTATTAGGGTCAAAAATCCACTCCCATGCTATCGCCGCTACTATCATGGGAGTGATAAAAGGCAAAAAATAAGCTGTTTTAAAAAACTCACTGCCCCTTATTTTGCTGTTTATTATCGCAGCAAGGACAAGAGGTATAACAAGTGCAATAAATGATGTGGAAAGCGCAAAAACAAATGTATTTTTTAAAATCAGAAAGAAAGAAGGGCTCGTTAAAAGAGTTTTATAATTTTCCAGACCAGCAAATTTTATTGGAGAAAGCAAATCCCAGCTGCAAAAACTCAGGCAAAAAGAAAAAATCACAGGAATCAATATAAACACCAAAGTCCCCGTAACTGCCGGAAGAATAAAAATTTTTTCCGCAAAATTATCCGCTGTAATTTTTTCTGATATTTTCATGACAATTCGATTATAACAAAATTTTTGTATATTCCTGCTTTTGGTTACAAAATTTACCTCTATCATTTTTTGTGGAATAATGGAGTAAAAAATAGAGGAAGATATGGCAGAAAATTTGGATTTTAATGCATTTGGAAAAAATGATATAAGAGGTATCTACGGCGAAGACGTAACAGAAGAACTCTTTTATTATGCAGGTAAAGGCTACGTAAAATTTGTGGTCGAAAATTTGAATAAAAACGTACCTGAGGATAAAAAAACAGATGTAAAAGACGTGTGGATAAGTGTTGCTCACGATGCAAGAACACACTCTCCGTCTTTGACTGATTCTTTGATAAAAGGTGTCACATCAACAGGCGCAAACGTACTCAATATCGGTATGGTGCCCACGCCTCTCGGGTATTATTCAGAGTTTGCCCAAATTCCGGATAATGTTATAAGCAAAGGCAGAGTAAACGGCGCATTAATCGTTACCGCAAGCCACAATCCGAGCGAGTACAACGGTTTAAAAATGACTTTTGATAAGAGTTCTTTAACAGAAGAACAGATTAAAGAAGTAAAAAAATATTCCATGGAAGAAGTCAACGCCAGAGAAACCGGAAACAGACACGGGATTATAAAAAAATATAATATTATAGAACAGTATTCCGAAAGTATTGTAAACAAATTTGCATCAATCGGCAGAGGAATCAAAGTTGTAACGGATTGCGGCAATGCAACCGCAGGGGTTGTGGCTCCGCAATTATACAGAGACCTTGGCTGTGAAGTTGTGGAACTGTTTACGGAACCCGACGGAACATTCCCCAACCACCATCCGAACCCCAGTGATGAAAAAACACTGGAGGTTTTAAAACATACAGTTGTCAGTGAAAATGCGGATATTGGTATTGCCTTTGACGGAGATTCCGACAGAATAGGTGTTATAGACTCTAAAGGCAACGCCATGACAGGTGACAAACTCCTTTTGATATACGCACAGGATATTATAGAACCGCTTGCAAAACGCGGTGAATGTCCGTGTGTAGTTTCCGAGGTTAAATGCTCACAGGTTCTGTATGATACGATAAATGCCATTGGCGGTAATGCAATCATGACAAAAACCGGTCACGGTTATATTAAATCCAAGATGAAAGAGGTAAATGCAATACTCGCAGGCGAAATGTCCGGACATACTTTCTTCAAAGACAGATATTACGGTTTTGATGATGCGGTATACGCCGGCTGCAGGATTATAGAAATCATTGCAAAACATAAAATGCAGAATCCTGATTTTAAAATAGAAGATATGCTTAAACCTTTTGAAGGGGTTTGCACCTCTAAAGAAGTCCGGTTCCGCTGTCCGAATGAATATAAAAAGCCTGTGCTTGAAGAAATGACGGAAGCTGTTAAACAAAATCCGGATTTGTTCGGTACAAAGATAAAAGATATCATTACGCTGGACGGAATGAGAATTATTCTGGAAGACGGATTTGCAATGATTAGGCAGAGCAATACAGAGCCTGTATTTACTTTGAGATTTGAGGCAAAATCTCAAGAAAACTGCAAACATTACGAAGATACTCTTGTTACTTTGCTGGACAAAACAGTTAACAAATACTGCTAATTTGCGTGCTGATTTTCAACACGCAAACGACAATATAAAAATAATAAAACTGCACGCATATCACGTGCAGTTTTATTATTAAAACAAAAATGCAAAACTATCGCAAATTATGCATTAGCTTCTATTAAAGCGTTAATTTCTTCTACCATAACATCAGGATCTACGCCGTGAACTTTTGCACCTGCTTCAAGATTTTCAAATCTAGCAGCAGCACATCCGATACAGCCAAGACCATATTTGGCAAAAACTTCTAATGCTTCCGGGTGATTTTGAACTATCTCAATTAGTCCCATGTCTTTTGTAACTTTACCTGCCATAATGTGTGTATCCTTTCTTAAGTCCAGAATTTGACTTTGTAATAAATTTCATTAATAAGATTATACATTAAAAATTATGTGTGGAGTGTATCGTGTCGTTTTTAAAAAAAATATACAATAAACTAATAGACTTTTTTTGCATACCGCAGGCTCCGGTCGGGCTTACGGCAATGGGTGTAAAATCCAAATATCTTGATAAAATAAACGGTTTCAACTACAGCAAAAGCCGTTTTTATTCCAATCTGCTCAATCCCGTAAGAGATCCTTATCTTTTGAAGTATTCTAAATAAATTGAAATACCTGATTAATCCGTAAGAAACCTGAAATCAGCCGAAAATTATTGACTCAAGCTCGCCCAAAGCTCTTTCAAGACTATCATTGACAATACGGTAGTCATACTGTTTTGAACATTCGATTTCTCTTCTGACCTCATGCAGCCTGCCCTGTATAGCAGCTTCATCTTCGGTGTTTCTTCCTCTCAGACGATGCTCAAGCTCTTCTATCGAAGGCGGTAATATAAAAATCAAAACGGATTCCGGAAGCTTTTGCTTTATTTGCAATGCGCCGTTTGTCTCAATTTCCAAAATCAAATTTTCGCCATTAGAGAGCATTTTTTCGACCCAGGCTTTTTTTGTTCCGTAGCAATTTCCGTTAAACTCCGCCCATTCAAGAAATTCACCGTTATCAACTTCTTTTAAAAATTCCTGCCTGTCTATAAAAAAATAGTTTATACCGTCTTTTTCACCGGGGCGAGGAGCACGTGTGGTTGCCGATATAGAGAGTTTCAATTCGGGATGCTGTTTTAAAAGCAGCCCCAGAAGGGTGCCCTTTCCGACACCGGAACATCCTGATATTACAAATAATCTGCCGTGCTGCTTGTTCATATTGTAAAAATTATAACCGAAGTTTTGTCATATTACAAAACGGAAAATACAGTAAATTTTTTCTCTTCAACTAATGCTAAATTGAAACATATATGGCATATGAAGAAGATAAAAAGCAAAAAAATTTTGAAAAATCGTTAAAAATTTTTAAAGCAGAAATCAATAAGCTGAAACAGCAGATTGAAAACAACGAAAAAGAACTGCAAAAGCTGAATTTGAAACTACTTGAAGCGGAAATCGCAAACAAAAGAAAACTCGAGTTTATCAGCTATCTTTCGCATGAATTCAAAACACCGCTCAATGCAATAAACGGCTTTACCTCCTTGATGCTCGAAACCGAACTGCCCAGAGAAACCCGCCTGCGTTTCTGCCAAAATATCATAAAAGCATCGGAACATCTTTGTCAAATACTGGAAAATACAATAGAAACAGCACGTGCGGAATCAGACAAAATTACTCTGTATTTTGAAGAATTTAATACGGCAGCCATAATAAAAGAAGTTTTGGCAGTGCTTGAAGAAAAAATAAAAGAAAAGAATATAAAAGTTATCAAAAAGCTTACAAACGCCAAAATCCGTGCGGATAAAAGAAGATTCCGCCAGCTTGTGTACAATCTTGTCGGTAATGCCTGCAAATTTAACTGCCTAAACGGTAAAATTAAAATAAAAACATCCTGCGAAGGCAAAAAATTTTACTTTGAAATAGAAGACACGGGCTGCGGCATAGAACCTCAAAAACAAACAGAAATTTTTGAGTTCTTTTCGCATATAGAAAACCAAAATATTGATAATACAGAAGGGTCAGGCATAGGGCTCAGTTTTTGCAAAAAAATAATCAATCTTCACGGCGGGGAAATAGATTTCGAATCATGTCCTCAAAAAGGCTCAAAATTCTGGTTCTTTATCCCTCAGCAGGCAGCTATCCCGGTACAGAGCGGGCTTTCTGTGTTAAATAATACAAAATAATTTTACAAAAGTTTATCAGCCCTTGCATGCGGGGGTTTTTGTTTTACAATAACTATACATGATACTCTGTGGACGGCATGTCACAGTGGTCATACGGGGGCTCCGGTAAAGGGAAAAGCCGGAAACTCCAAACAAGTTAAGATAAGGGCTGCGGCACAAAGCGGAAACGCCCGTAAGTCCGATGAAAGGAGAAAACTATGCCAAAAATGAAAACACACCGCGCAGCTGCAAAACGCTACAAAGTGACAGCTTCCGGAAAAATCTTGAGACGTTCTGCAGGCAAAAAGCACTTGCTTCAACACAAGTCTGTCAGCAGAAAAAGAAGACTGTCCGGTATGACAGAAGTTTCTGAAACACATTTGAATCTTGTTTCAAAAGAATTACCGTACAAAAAATATTCAAGATAAGGAAGGTTAAACTATGAGAGTAAAACGCGGAAACGTCTTAAGAAAAAGACATAAAAAAATATTAAAGTTAGCTAAAGGCTTTATCGGCGCAAGAAGCAGAATCTTTAAAGTTGCTAATACTGCTGTAATGAAAAAACTTAAATATCAATACAGAGACAGACGCAACAAAAAAAGAAGCCTGCGTCGTTTGTGGATTGTAAGAATCAATGCTGCTGTCAGACAGCACGGTTTGAGCTATTCCAAATTCATGAACGCTCTTAAAAAAGCAGATATTCAGGTAAACAGAAAAATGCTTGCAGAAATGGCCGTAAACGAACCGGAAGCATTCTCTGTAGTTGTAGAATCTGCTAAGGCTAAGATAAAAGCATAAGAAAGCTGATTTAAAAAAAGTAACAAAATACTCCGAAGGTTTATGACTTTCGGGGTATTTTTATTATATTATTGAATTATGAAAAAATTTTTATTTATAATCCTTACACTGTTTCTGGCATTGCCTGCTTCCGCATTGATTTTGCAGGGCAATGCGGAAATCAACGCCGAAGTTGCAAGAGAAGAAACTTTCAGCAATGTAAATTATGCGCTGGGACCGAATGAATTTAAAGATTACTGGACAGACCCCAATCATCTTGCAAACTACAGCGCTTTGAAGGTAGGCAACAACAAAGTTGCAAACAGATATCTTGCTTTATTTTCTGACGGAACATACGGTGTAAGATATATGAATGACCCGTATCACAACTATTATTACGACCAGAACGGAAAACTTTTTAAAGTTGACGTGCTTAATAAACCCTTCAATGTCTATCCTCATCGTTCCATTGCATACAACAAATACGGCGCATTTAAAAATGCAACATACGTTGTTTCAAAAGACGAACAGTATCTGTATGACGCAAACAAAAAACTAATGGGCCACTGGGTGGACAATGCCTGCTATGACGCACAGGGCAATGTTTTGATGTTGAGAAAAAATGCACAGTAATATAATAAACTTTGATACAATTGACTCCACAAACACATACGCTCTGGAGCATTTTGAAAATCTCGAAGACAAAACGGTTATTACTGCGTTGTCTCAAACAAAAGGCAGGGGCAGATTTAATCGGGTCTGGGTTTCTGAAAATCGTGAGAATATTTATTTATCAATTGTATTAAAACCCACCAAAAAAGATTTCCTGCCGAATATAACACAGTATATGAGCGTATGCTGTGCCGGAGTAATCGAGACATATAATGTTAAAGCACAGATTAAATACCCCAATGACGTGCTTGTTGATAACAAAAAAATCTGCGGGATACTCTGTGAAAGTTATTTGAAAAATAATATTATTCAGGGTGTTGTGCTCGGTATCGGGGTAAACCTCAATATGCCGCAATCAGTATTAAACACTATAGATAGGCCGGCTGTATCCTTAAATATCATCACAGGGGAAAATATAAACAGGCAGGAATTTTTTAACAAACTTGTTAACGAATTTTTTAACAATTATGATGATGTTATACAAAACGGATTTGCATCGTTTAAAGAGGATTATATTCTCCGGAATAATTTTCTCGGCAAAAATGTCTATATTCAACAAAGAGACAATGACATCAAAGAAAATTTCTTTGCACAAAAAATGGATGACAACGGCAATCTTGTAGTAATCGGCAATGACGGCAAGGAGAAAACTATTTTTTCCGGTGACATAATTTTATAAATGCTATACAATAAATTTTGAGGTAAATATGGAAAACAGAAGCGAAAATAAGATAATTATAACAGTATCCGGCGTGGACAGGATAGGTATTGTTGCCCGTGTGGCAAATGTTCTTGCCGATTACAGGGTGAACATAGAAGATATTAAACAGACAATCATGCAGGATTATTTTGTAATGTTTTTGCTGGGCGACATTTCTCAGGCAGAAAAATCTTTTAAAGAAATAAAAGAAGCCTTGCAAAAAGCCGGTGAAGAACTGCAAATGGAGATTTGGGTGCAGAAAAAACAGATTTTTGACAAAATGCATAATATATAAGCCCCAAAAAGCCGGAAATATTCCGAAGCTGCTAAAGCGTCTGCCGTTACTTTTGCTAATTTTGCAAAACATAAAACTTTTTCAAAAATCCTATGGCCTCATATCTGCTACACACAGATTATTCACAGGATTTTGATAATTTTTTACTAATTTTGTACCAGATAATCAAAGATAAATAGCTCAATGTAACACCGCCACCCATAAAAAGAAAGACATTATATTTGAAAAGAAAAATTTTCTATGGCATTACTTCTTGTAAATCTCTGGGCAGTTTTACTTTAATATTATTTGGATTGTAAGCAACTGTATCAATCACAGTTGCTCGTAAAATACCGTTACTCTAATATTAACAATGTTTAATAATCTTTTTTCTACGTAATTTACAAGTTTTAGAATATCTTGATTTTTAAAATTTCAATTATTTCATAATATCCAATATAAATTAAATAACTTAAAAAAATTCCACCTCCGGCTATAATATATATAATTAAGTCTAGCAAAAAATAGTGACCAAAAGACAACTGTGAAGGTTCGTTGAAGTTAAATAAATATACTAGGAAAATATTTAATACAAAAAAATTAAAAATTAAATCCCAAATAAATGCTTTGCATAATACTTTTCTTCTGAAACTATAATTTTTTAACATTCTTTTTAATAATTTATAAGAAAATGTGTTCTTAAATTTATTTATTGTTAAAATAAAACACAAAAATACTTTGGCTATTATATATAAAGCATAAAGTACTAAATAAAAAATGTATAATAAGATATAAAAGGTATTAGACTCAATAAAAAACACGAAACTTGCAACTAATGCAATAATGACCGCAAAAACAACTCCTATGATTAGCAGAATATTAGAGCTCATTAATATATTTAGCCATAGGAATTGTTTTTTAGTCATATACTGATTATAGGTTTGTTGTATGTTTTAATCAATAATTTTTCCATAATTGTTCAGGAATTTCTATATTTATTATAGTGTAATAAGGAATAATAACATTATTTTGTTGTAATACTCGTGGAATAATTATTTTAGGGTCTATCTCTCCATAGTTAAAATCATAAGTATCAATAACTTTAGCATGTAGTGTATTATTTGAATCCAGGTGAATATCAATAATATCTGCATTTCGTAGTGCTAAGTTCAAATTTAAATTAGAATTCCAGGCAAAATAAAAGCTACTATTAGCTATTGATTTGTTATTAATTAATTGAGTTTTTTTATCTTGTATAAACGCCTTAAATTCTTTGGAGCCAGAAATCGCTCTGGCTACAGAACTGTTTGCTTTATAAATCATACCAACTGTGTTTTGTGACATATGTTGAGATTTAAGTTTTTTACTTACAAAATCTTTTAATGTTTTAGAATCTAAATTGTCCAAAGATTTAACAACTTTTGCATTTTCCTGTTTTAAATAATTCTTGCCTTTTGTGTCAGAACTTGAAGAAACTTGCCAAAAGCCTGCACCGTCACGTAAATCCGGTCTGATCTCTTCAGTTGTGCTTACAATTTTGTCAATAACTTTTTTTATATTTTTTAAAGAAGTTTGTTTAATTTCATCAATTCTTTTTTCTATGTTTTTAATCACAAACTTGTCAATCGTGTCTCGGGTGAGTGAGTCTATCTTGTCTAACAACCCGTAAACATCATACTCTGTTCTTGCAAGCTTGTTCTCAAGTGTATTCAGTTCACTGTCTTTATTCTCTTTCATCAGTCTTTCTATCTGATCTCTCAACACACTTGTGTCTCCAAGCAATTCATTTGCTTGAAGTTTCAGCTGCTCTATCTCTTCTTTGTACTCGTTGATTTCCGCTTCTATTTCATCTACTACACTGATTTCTTCAACTTTGCAGCGGAATCAGGCGGGGCTGACTGAACGCAGAGAAGGAACGCCCCATGTGAGGGAAAACCACGCTTTTCCCGAACGCCTGTATTCCAAGAAAATTCGGATGAGGTCTTGGCGGTACCTCGTTTTCTTCAAATTCTTTTCCGTCTAATGCTGCACATTTTTCACACGTGTTTTCTCCAAATTCTGCTATCCATTTGTACTTTCTTTTTACCGCATAACTTACATGCCCCTTTAATGTAAAGTTCCCCATTATCTTAAACCTCCTAAATTATTCTGAATTTGATTAATTAGTGCTTTGGTATTTATCTCCTCGTCACTTGATGTATCTATCAAAGTATTGCTCAATGCACCTTTGCGTATGGCTTCTTTCATTTTTGTCTCCTTATTGATTTTGTGAATTTTGACAAACATTATCCCGGGGCAGTCAAAATTCGAAGTATACAATCTCACTATAACAAAATAGTTTTATCCTTGCGGATAAAGTTATTTGTCGACTTATATAGCAAATTCCACAGATACTATAAAAGTCCGTCATTCTGAGGGCTTTAGCCCGAAGAATCTTTTATTCAGATATTTGTTGAGAAAGACCTCTGTATAAAGATTTACGAGCCGTACATATCAAGATGACCTTTAGGGTACACTAACTCTCAGTATGTCACGATTTTGGGAATTTTGGGGCGAAATTTGTTATATAAGTCCAGTTATTTGATTTGACACATAATGTAAACTTTCAAGCTTTTAAAAATTTTTTAGCTATAATTAGCATATATACGGCAATGCGGGGGAAAATATGTCTTCTATAAATGCGGATTCTATCTTAGAAACAATAAACATGATACGTGTGCACCACCTTGATATCAGAACAATCACTCTTGCACTGAGTTTGCGTGACTGCTGTGATACTGATGTAAAAGCTGTCGGAGAAAAGATTTATAACAAAATAACAAAATACGCAAAAAATCTTGTCTCTACAGCACAGGAGATAGAAGATGAATACTCAATACCCATAATAAACAAAAGAATTTCCGTAACTCCGATATCTCTTGTGGGAGAATCGTGCAAAGATTACGACTATGTTTATCTTGCAAAAGTTCTGGACAAAGCAGCGCAGGATGTGGGGGTCAATTTTATAGGCGGATTCGGCGCACTAGTGGAAAAAGGCTGTACAAGAGGGGATATTGCGCTTATAGAAAGCATTCCGCAGGCACTTGCACAAACGGAAAGAATATGTTCATCCGTAAATGTAGCAAGCTCAAAGGCCGGCATAAATATGGACGCAGTGCTGAAAATGGGTACAACAATCAAAAATGCAGCAGAATTGACTAAAGACCGTGACGGCATAGGCGCAGCAAAACTTGTTTGTTTCTGTAATGTACCGGGGGACAATCCTTTTATGGCAGGAGCATTCCACGGATACGGAGAGCCAGAATGCGCTTTGAATGTCGGTGTTTCCGGTCCGGGCGTGGTACGTGCGGCAATAGAATCCATGCCGGCAGACGCATCTTTTGGCGAAATGGCAAATAAAATCAAACAAACAGCATACAAGATTACTTCCACAGGAGAACTCGTAGGCAGAGAAATGGCAAAAAAAATGGGTATACCTTTCGGAATTATAGACCTGTCACTCGCACCGACACCGGAAATCGGCGACAGCGTTGCAGGTATTTTTCAGGCAATGGGTCTGGAACATGCCGGCGCTCACGGAACAACGGCAGCTCTGGCTATGCTCAATGATGCTGTTAAAAAAGGCGGTATTATGGCAAGCTCTCACGTAGGCGGTTTGTCAGGTGCTTTTATCCCTGTTTCCGAAGACGCCGGAATGATAGAAGCAGCAGAAAAAGGCTGCCTGACCTTTGACAAACTCGAGGCAATGACATCCGTATGCTCGGTAGGGCTTGATATGATAGCAATTCCTGGCGACACTTCCGCTGACACTATCTCCGGTATTATCGCAGATGAAATGGCAATCGGTATGATTAACAAAAAAACTACAGCGGTCAGAATAATCCCTGCACCAAACAAAAAAGAGGGAGACAAGGTAGTATTCGGCGGGCTGCTCGGCGAAGCACCGATAATGAGTGTAAACACTCTTTCAAGCACAAACTTTGTGCAAAGAGGAGGCAGAATACCGGCTCCTATACACAGTCTGAATAATTAAAAATTAGTCCTCTTTTATTGTTCCGACTACATTATAAAAATATCCGCCAAGAGCACCCAACGCCAGACCCGGCAGCAAATAACCCCATACAGGTCGTGCCTGTTTGACTGCGTTTTTAATATTTGCTTCCGTAAGGTGTCTTGAAGCCTTAATTTGAGCAGACATCACGCTTTTAAGTTTATCAATATTTTCTTTTACTGCCTGCGGCGCATTTTTGATTTTTTCTTTTGCTACTTTAGCTTCCTGTACTGTTTTTGCTTCCATTCTTTCCAAAAACAGTTTTAAAGCTTCATTGCCAGGCTCTTTTTTAAAGAGGTTTTTTGCTTTGTCTATAAATATCTTTTTTGCAGCTGCAAAATTATCTCTTTTTATTGCATCCGACTGGTTAAACATAACCGCATCAATTTCGGGCTTGTAAACAGGCATAAAATAGCGCAAGCCTAGCCCTGCCACACCGCCTGCCGCCATAGTCAGAGGTATGCTTGCATTTTTTGGTTCCGTGTTTTTAACTACACAAACTTGCACTTATCCTACCTTTTCTTTAACTTTAAAAAAGCCCTTCTAAAAAATTATTAAAGATCCCGATACGTAAGGTTTTGACCTTAAAAAAAAAGATCTTTATTTAAATTTTTTATATTGTATCACCGCATGTGCAATGTGTCAACACTATATTTAGTTAGTTAAGCAGGATTAACAGAATTTAATAAATAAGTCTCAAGAGCCTTAGCTATTGCATTTGCAGCTTTTTGTTGAAAATTTTCATCAATAAGCATTGCATACTCTTGAGGATTAATCATATAAGCAACCTCAATCAAAACTGACAAAGGCATGGTCGGACGGGTCAGAACAAGACTATATCTGCAAACGCCGTCATCTCTTGTGCCGAGACTTTTTGTTAATGTATCTCTTAATGTTTTGGCAAGATTTACAGCCTGTGCATTGTAATAATAAGTAGATGTGCCGTGTTTTTCATATGGATTTGCTCCGTCAGAAAGTGCATTTGCATGTATGCTCAATAGTATGAGAGCATCTTCCTTTTGAGCAATATATGGCCTTGCTTTTAGTGCAATATCAGTATCATCGGTTCTTGTCATAACAACCTCTGCACCGAGCGTTTCCAATTCAGCTTGCAGTTTTTTTGCAATACTGAGATTGATATCTTTTTCTTTAACACCAGTCGGTCCTATTGCGCCGTAGTCTTCACCGCCATGACCGGCATCAACGGCTATTTTTATCCCGTTTAGAGGATTATTTGCCTCGATTTGCGGCTCTTTTCTTATTTTAATAACAAGGGTATTGCCTTCATAATATGCGCTATAACCCCACAGTTTAGAATTTAATTCTATGTAATACGTAGATGTCATATCCTGTGCAACAGAATTTATTGCAAAACTGCTTATTATTCCGCATGGCTTAAACACTGTGGTATCAGCAGCATTTTCTTTTAAATTATAAACCTCAACATTTAATCCCTTCTCTGTTTCCGTAATTCTAAAAGGCACCGGGAAAGACAAATCAGTCCTTATATAGCTGTATAACTTATCTTCTGACAAAGAAACATTTGTAGCAGATGCAAGCATTTTGCCCGTTATTGTAGAATAGTTTACAATATTTTCCGCCTTTACCCATGCTGTTTTGGACGGGGAGAGATATACCCTGTAATAATCACCCTTTTTACCGTTCAGCATCAGCATTGTATTTTTATCAAGATGTGTAATTCTCTGTGCAAATTCATCGGGCTGTGCTCTTAGAGGTGTATTTTCTTTCACAACTGCCGCATAAATATACTGATTTGGCGCAAAGTCTTCTGTTTCCGGCTCTTTTACCATCAGATTAGCTTTTGGCACTTTTTTTATAATATAAGTAAAAACTTCGTGTTCCGTGTCATTTTGCGAATCAATGATTATTCTGTTAAATCCGTCTTTTAACGGCACAACCTCGACAAAAGAACCATTTTCATAAACTTTTACCTCTTTGTCATTTATCTTGAGTTTAGAACCCGGTTTTGTATTACCGACAAAAAATGTAGAAGCAGCACTTACCTCTGTATTAGGGCTTTTAGGGTACACTATCTGCAATGCCCTTGTCGGCTCAACTGTAAAAAACAAAACAAATAACGCAAAAGTAAAAATTTTGGCCGCAATTTTCAAAAAATTTTTCATAAAATAGTCCAAGTCTTTCTAATAAAAATTCAAGTGATAGTTATTTAATTATAATTTTTTTCAATATGTTTGGCAAAAGTTTAAAATTTTATTTAGCAAACAAAACAAAAGACCCCTGCTAAACAGCAGAGGTCTTTGTTTTATGCCAAAAGCTTACTAGCATGTGCAAGCTTGTTTAGCCTGTTTTTCTTCAATTACTGCCTGAGCTGCAGCAAGTCTGGCCTGCGGAACTCTGAACGGTGAGCAAGAAACATAGTTCAAGCCGATTCTGTGGCAGAATTTAACAGAAGCAGGGTCGCCGCCGTGTTCGCCGCAGATACCGCGTTTCAGGTCAGGTCTAACAGGAAGTGCTTTTTCCAAAGCAATCTGCATCAACTGGCCGACGCCTTCCTGATCCAGAGTAGAGAACGGGTTAGCGGGAAGGATTTTGTTATCAACATATTTTTTGAGGAATTTACCTTCTGCATCGTCTCTTGAATAACCGAATGTCATCTGAGTCAGGTCGTTTGTACCGAAGGAGAAGAATTCAGCGTACTCAGCAATTTTGTCTGCAGTCAAAGCGGCACGAGGAATTTCAATCATTGTACCGATTTTGTATTCAACAGTTACGCCTTTTTCTTCCATAACTTCTTTAGCTACTTTTTCTACAACAGCTCTGGCTTCTTTAAGCTCGTTAACGTGGCCTACAAGCGGAATCATAACTTCAGGTTTTACGTTAAGACCTTCTTTTTTCAAGTCACAAGCTGCAGAGAAGATAGCTCTTGCCTGCATTTCGTTGATTTCAGGCCATGTCAAACCGAGACGGCAGCCTCTTAAGCCCATCATCGGGTTCAATTCTGACATAGATTCAACGAGGTGAAGCATTTCTTCATCTTTTTTGCAGTCTTCGTTGAGTGCTTTCTTTCTTGCAACTGTTGCAATGAGTTCTTCCTTAGAAGGTAAGAATTCATGAAGCGGCGGGTCGAGAAGTCTGATTGTCATCGGTTTTTCGCCCATTGCTTTGAACATATCATAGAAGTCTTGATACTGCATAGGTAACAGGTGGCTCAAAGCTTCTTTTCTCTGTTCAAGATTTTCAGCAATAATCATTTTTTGTACCCATGGCAGTCTTTCAGGAGCCATGAACATGTGTTCTGTTCTGCAAAGACCAACACCTTCAGCGCCAAATTCAAGAGCTTTTGCAACATCGGCAGGTGTATCTGCGTTAGCACGAACGCCGAGTTGTTTAACTTCATTTACCCACTGGAAGAGTTTCTGGAAGTTTTCATCCATCTTAGGTGGAATAAGGTGTACGGAACCGGCCATAACTTCACCTGTACCGCCGTCAAGAGAGATGATATCATCTTTGTGGTAAACCTGACCGCTTGCGTCAGTCAATGTTTCGTTTTTAAGGTCAATTTTCAAGTCTTCGCAGCCTGCAACGCATGGTTTGCCCATACCTTTTGCAACTACTGCTGCGTGAGATGTCATACCGCCTCTGAGTGTCAATACACCTTGAGAAGCAATCATACCGTGGATATCATCAGGGCAAGTTTCCAAACGAACAAGGATAACTTTTTCGCCTGCATTGCCTCTTTGAGCAGCTTCTTCAGTATCGAACACAACTTTACCAACAGCTGCACCCGGAGAAGCTGCAAGACCTTGAGCGATTTTGTGAGCTTCTTTTTTAGCAGCAGGGTCAAAGTCAGGAAGCAATACCTGATACAACTGATTTGCATCAACGAGTTCGATAGCTCTTTCTTTTGAAATAATGCCTTCTTCAGCCATTTCAACGGCAATTCTTACACCTGCTTTTGCAGTTCTTTTACCGTTTCTTGTCTGCAGGATGTATAGTTTGCCTCTTTCGATTGTAAATTCCATATCCTGAACATCTTTGTAGCCTTCTTCAAGCTTTTTAGCAATTTCTACATATTGTTTATATTGTTCAGGCATTTCTTTTTCCAAATCAGCAATCGGATGAGGAGTTCTGATACCTGCAACAACGTCTTCACCCTGAGCGTTTGTCAAATATTCGCCGTAGAATTTGTTTTCACCTGTAGACGGGTTTCTTGTGAAAGATACACCTGTAGCACAGTCATCGCCCATGTTGCCGAATACCATTGTTTGAACGTTTACGGCAGTACCGTAGTTGTGGTCAATTTTGTAGTGGTTTCTGTATGCAACGGCTCTGGGGATATTCCAAGAGCGGAATACTGCTTCAATAGCTTCTTCCAACTGTACATAAGGATCTTGAGGGAATTCTTTGCCTGTTTCTGCTTTAATAAGAGCTTTATAAGGTTCAATCAAAGATTTCCAATCTTCTGCAGAAAGTTCTACGTCAAGTTTGTAGCCTTTTTCTGCTTTGATTTTATCAATATATTCTTCAAATTTCATTCTTTCAATGTCCCATGCTACAGAGCCGAACATTGTCAGGAATCTTCTGTAAGAGTCATAGCAGAATCTCGGGTTGTTAGTAAGTTTAATCATACCTTCAACAGTTTTGTCGTTCATACCGAGGTTCAAAATAGTTTCCATCATACCGGGCATAGAAAGTCTTGCACCGGAACGAACTGAAACTAAAAGCGGGTTTTCGGGATCGCCGAATTTTTTGCCTGCTTTTTCTTCAACTTTTTTCAAAGCTTCTTTTACTTCGTCCATAACACCTGCAGGCATTTTGTTGCCGTGATTGATGTAATCCATACATGTTTCTGTAGTGATAGTCAATCCCGGAGGAACAGGAAGCCCCAAATTAGTCATTTCAGCAAGGTTTGCACCTTTACCGCCGAGAAGATTACGCATGTTTGCGTTACCCTCTTCGAATAACCATACTCGTTTTTCTGTCATAATTTTCTCCTTTTAAATAAACTGAGTATATGTGTATTGTTAAATACGTCGAAACCATTAATTTCACAATGAAACACTACCACAAAAATGTGTTTTTTACAAATGTTTTTGTTATAAAAACCCCCACAGCACAAGTATTTTTAGAAAAAATCAATCATGTAAATGACTTGTGAAAAAATATGAATAAACTGTATTTCAACAAAGCCTTTTTATCAATTTTTTATATTATACAGCATTAAACCCCGAATACGAAAAAATTTGCTATTTTTATGTATTATTTTGAATATATTTCATATTGTCAACTGACTCCGATAACTTCTTGGATTTTCTTCACGCTCGGTACTGTTGTTCGCTTTGCTTCGCTTGTGCTCACTTCGTACCTCGCTCCCCGGACTTTGTCCGTCCGAAAATCCGCTTAATGAACCTGTGCAATAAACAAGCCAATTATTTATAACAAGTCCGGCACAGGCAACAGCGAAATCGGACGGGGCTGACTGAAAGGAACGCCCCTTGTGAGGGAAAACCACGCTTTTCCCGAACGTCAGATTTCAAGACAGCGGAATCAGACGGGGCTGACTGAAAGGAACGCCCCTTGTGAGGGAAAACCACGCTTTTCCCGAACGTCAGATTTCAAGACAGTGCGTGGGGTCACTTTAGCTATATTTATGCTTATGTGGCCTCGCTGCATCTCATAAATATGCCAGTGGCATATTTATTCGGCAGAGTGGTACCACTTCTGGCTTGAGTCGTTGGCGAGTTTACGAGCCATACGAATCAGGATGTTCTTAAGTACAAGCGAGGCCGCCTCAACATTATTACAAAATAAAAAACCTCTTTTTTGAAAAGAGGTTTATCACAATTAATTATTTAATCAAAAATCAATTATACAGGCCTACATAGGATAGTTTGCGGAAGTATAGTCTTCCTGTTCCTGATACTGGTCCTGTGTTTGCGGGTATTCATTACCCGATGTTTTTAACTTTTCAAGATAAAGCTGGCCGTTTTTCACAATCGTATGGAGCTGTGAAAGGTCGCTTTCGATATTATTAAGAATTTGTTCGGCATAATTTTGTGCGCCTTCTTTTGTTCTGTGCGCTTCATCTTCTGCCTGAATTTTAATTTGTTTTGCCTCTTCTATTGTTCTGTCTCTGAGTTCCTGACATTCCGAGAGAACCTGTTCTTTTATTTTTTCAGCTTCTCTTTGAACCTGATTTAAGAGTTCAGATTCGCTTAGAATTTTTTCCGCTTCATTTCTTGCGTCCATAATTATACGCTCTGCTCTTTGCTGGGCTTCAATCTGGATTTCTTCACGGCGTCTCAGGATAGATTCCGCCTCTTTAATATCTTCGGGGATAGAAGCATCAATTCTGTCCAGAAGTGCTTCCATTTCAGAGCTCTTTACCATAACAAATCCCGGCAGAAAGTGAAAACCTTTGTCCAGTATCAAATTGGCTCTTCCTAAAAGTTCTTTGATTCTAAGCTGTGTCATGTCTGATTTTTACCTTTCAATTGATTGATTAAATAATTAATTAATTTTATTAAAATATTTTACCACACTTTCGGGAACAAATTTCGAAATATCGCCCCCGTATTTTGCTATTTCTTTTACCGTACTTGAGGAAATAAAATTGTACTTGGGCTTTGTAATCAAAAATACAGTGGTAACAGAAGGAGCAAGTGCGTTGTTGGTCTGGGAAAGCTGCATTTCATATTCAAAATCCGATACAGCCCTCAACCCTCTTATGAGAATATCAGAACCTGTTTTTTTTGCATATTCGATAGTCAGTCCGTCAAAACTGTCCACCTCGACATTATGCAAATCCATTTCTTTTAATGCATCTTCTATTAATGATACCCTGTCTTCTACCGGCAAAAAACCTTTTTTGGCGTCATTTTTTAACACTGCAATAATAACTTTATCAAACATTTTTGACGCTTTTGCCAAAACGTCCAAGTGTCCTTTTGTTATCGGGTCAAAGCTGCCCGGATATATTGCTGTTTTTCCCATGTGTTATTTGCCTGTGTGGTATGTCATGTATAATTATATAATCGTAAATTTAAAATATTACGATTTTGAAAAGAAATGTTTATTATTGTTACAAAAATATTAAACATTTCTGTTATAATGTAGTCATTAAATAATTTTTGTAGAGGGTCAAGGGTTTGATTGAGAGAATAATGTTAACGGTTTTGATAGCAGCTTTGTGGCTGTTTTTGTTCATTTTTCAAAACTTTATGTCAACATTCTGGGCAATTCTTTTTCTGTGCGGGTTTATGGTTTTGTATTGTGTCTATATGCAAATCGCCCTTAAGCACCAGAAAATTAAACTCAAAAAAAGACCTGAAGAACTAAACTGGAATTATAAACCGTTTGTTTCCGTAATGATACCCGCCCATAACGAGCAGGATGTTATACAAAAAACAGTCGAAAACATCCTTGCCATGGACTATGAAAAATTTGAAGTAATTGTTATTGATGACAGAAGCGACGATAACACCGCACAAAAATTAAAAGAACTCGAACAAAAATATGATAAAGTTACGGCACTTATCAGAGACAAAAATGCTTTCCCCGGTAAGTCGGCTGTTTTAAACGAAGCAATGAATATAGCAAAAGGAGATGCCATACTTGTTTTTGATGCCGATGCAAGAGTAAATCCGGATTTTTTAACACAGCTAGTTCCTCATCTTGAAAAAGACAATGTAGGTGCAGTACAGGCAAGAAAGGTTATTATCAACAGAGAAGAAAACTTTCTCACACGCTGTCAGGACAATGAATATGCCCTTGATACACATTTTCAGGTAGGAAGAAATTCCATAAAAGGAGCAGTAGAACTCAGAGGCAACGGCGAACTTATTAAAAGAGAATCTCTAAAAGATATTAACGGCTGGAATAATTATACAATTACCGATGATCTGGATATGTCCACACGCCTGCATATAAAGGGCTGGGATGTGCGTTTCTGCGAGAATGTTTGTGTATACGAAGAGGCTGTTGTAAAATTTATTCCACTTTTAAAACAGCGCAGACGCTGGGTAGAAGGCAGTATCAGAAGATACCTCGAACATTTTTGGGGTGTACTTTTTTCCAAAGACATGTCTCTGCGTGTAAGCATAGACATGATTGCTTATATAACAGAGTTTATTCTCCCGTTCTGGCTGATATCAGAGCTCTGTTTTCAGGCATTCAAGTATGTAAAAGATTCGCCCAACTGCATTTCTTCTTCGCTTCTTGTGTCTGTTCTTGTTTGCGGATTTTTTACAGTCGGACTTTTATTCAGTGTCAGAAAATACAACAAACTTTCCAGATGGCAAAGTGTTGTTCAAGCTATAGAAACAGGCATTTTCCTCTGCTGTGTATGGTTTCCCATAGTTGTATTTATTGTATTTAAAATAATTTTCTTTAAAAAGACAATGGACTGGGGCAAAACTACCCACGGTGTGACAAAACTGGTTGAAAACAACCCGGAAGAAGAGATGATGCAGCAGGAAGAACAGCCGGTATAAATATGACAAAGAATACCGAAAAACATTTTAAATGCGGAGATATTCTTGAAGCTATTCCGGAAAAGCTTGTGTATGAAGGGGATGCGCTTGCAAAAATAGATGGCTTTCCTGTTTTTATTCAGAGCGGCTGCCCTCAGGATAAATTGAAAATAAAAATAACAAAACTGCACAAAAACTTTGCAACTGCTGTTATAGAAGAAATTTTGGAGCCGTCTTCTCACAGAGTAAAACCGTTCTGCCCGCTGCATAATGTATGCGGAGGCTGCGGCTGGCAGCATATTGACTATGATTTTCAGCTTGAACAAAAAAGAGATATTGTCTTTGAAACGGTAAAAAAAATTACGGGTGAAGAAATTGATGTAAAACCCGTTATAAAGAGTCCTGAAACAACTTCGTTCCGTTCAAAAATTCAATATCCGGTTTCGCAGACAAAAGTTTCAAAACGCCTGATTGCAGGCTATTACAAGAAAGGCTCGCATGAACTTGTTAATATAAAATACTGTCCTATACAGCCGAAAATTATCGATAAAATTACGGAATTTATACGTAAAAATGCACAGGAGCTAGGCATTTCCGGCTATAATGAAAAACTGCACAAAGGTGAACTGAGGCACATTGTGTACCGCTACAGCAAGTCAGAAAACGAATGCATGGTAATTTTTGTGGTAAATGACACAAAACTTTCCGATAAATTTAAAAAACTCGCAAAAAAAATCATGGAAGAATTCGCCCATGTAAAAGGCTGTTTGATAAACTACAACACCAAACGCACAAATCTTATTATGACAAACGATACAAGAAAAATTCTGGGTGAAAATTTCGTAACGGAAAAAATTGATGACAAGATTTTTAAAATTTCCGCAAACAGTTTCTTTCAAGTCAATATAGGTTCGGCCAAAAATATTTTTGACAATGTAAAAAAAATCATAGAAGAAAATTATCCGTATGCACGGATTCTGGATGCATATTCAGGTGTTTCCAGTTTCGGGATATGGCTGTGTGATATTGCAAAAGAAGTTGTATCGGTAGAAGAAGCACCGTCCGCAACAAAAGACGCGCTGGAAAATATCAAACTCAACAATGCGAAAAACCTTACACCTCTAAACGGAGATGCGGGCAAGATTTTTGAGCAGCTAGTGCAAAAAGGAGAACAGTTTGATGTTACCGTACTGGACCCGCCAAGAAAAGGCTGTAGCCGAGAATCTCTTGATTTTGCAGTAAAACTGAGCGAAAAAGCAATTATTTATGTCTCCTGCAATCCGTCCACACTGGCAAGAGACTTAAAATATCTGCATGAAAACGGTTTTAAAACACAATATATCCAGCCTGTAGACATGTTCTGCCATTCGTACCATATAGAATCAATTGCTTATTTGAAAAGAAATAAATTTTAATACTTAAAATATTATAAATTATCAAATTGTTTACTGGAAAAGATTAATTTTGCTGTTGGATATAGCTGTTCAACACAAATGTATACTGTCATTCTGAAGCATCGAATGTGCTTTGCGAAAAGAACGATTATGTTCAGAATCTTACACACTTTATAAATAATCCAAAAGCCTGTGAGATCCTTCGGTCGTTACACTTCCTCAGGATGACAAATAATCGTCATTCTGAGGACAACTTTAGCGTACCCTAAAGGGCATCCTGATATGTACTGCTCGTAAACTCGCATGCATCTCAAGCAAGAATCTAACCACCCCGTCATTCTGAGGCTTTAGCCGAAGAATCTAAAACATCCTGTCATTCTGAAGCATCGAATGTGCTTTGCTGTAATGATATTGCTCTGTTCAGAATCTTACAAACCTGATATAAAAATCCAAAGCCGGTAAGATCCAGAACAGATTGAAAAACTACGCTGCAGCTCGTTTTTCTAATCTTTCAGGATGACAACAGAAATATCTGCAATGTGGTATCTGGATATACCGAAAGGTACAAAGGGCTCAATGATAGAGTGTTACAACGTAGAACGTGCATCAGAGGCAGAACTTTTACTGCAAAGAGGTTCAAGAATGGTTATAAATAACGCAAACTACAACAAAGACAAACACATCTGGGAGCTGTGGGCAACGGTACTGCAATAAGGATTGAAAACAGCGTATAAAGTGATAAAATGATAAAAAGGCAGGGATAATATGAAAGTTCCATCAATAACAAATACAGTAAAAACAATTTCATATTGTCAACTGACTCCGACTACTTGATGAACCTGTGCAATAAACAAGTCCGTTTTTATCAGCAAGTCCAGCACAGGCAACAAGTGCATGGGGTCACTTCCGTAAAATGCTAGACTTGGCGTCACTCGCACTCCGTGCACCACTTCTACAAGCGAGGCCGCCTCAGACAACTTTAGCGTACCCTAAAGGGCATCCTGATATGTACTGCTCGTAAACTCGCATGCATCTCAAGCAAGAATCTA
>CALVAR010000012.1 GCA_944325575.1 Candidatus Gastranaerophilales bacterium
GGACTTATTGAACAAAACAGACTTGCCAATTGCACAGGTTCTACAAGTAGTCGGAGTCAGTTGACTATATGAAAATTTTATTACAGGCTCTTAATTCTTTCCTCAGGATCAGTAATGCTTGTTATACGCAGACCAAAGTTGTCTTCTATAACAACAACTTCGCCGTTAGCAACATGTTTTCCGTTGGCAAAAAGCTCTACGGATTCTCCGGCAACTTTATCCAGCTCAATAATAGAACCTCTTGTAAGTTCAAGTACCTTTTTAACCGGAAGCTGACAGCGTCCGAGTTCTACAGTGAGCTCAAGCTTAATATCCATTAAAAGCTCAAGGTTTTTGTTTGTATCTGTATTTGTAGGCGTATAACTGTCAAACGGAGTAAATTCAACCGGTCTGACTGTTACGGGGCCGTCATTTGGTTCATTATTTTCTATATGAACTTCATTAACACTGCTGCCCTGCATTTCATCAAAGTTATAATCAGAAACATTTTCATGATGTTCACCTGCTGCATCTGCGGGGGGTTCCTGTGCAGCATTTTGCATAATTTCTGCATCCGTATTACCCAAATCAAAATTCGCAGGATTTATACTGCTGTTATCGTTATCTTGAGGCGGAATTCCCTCCGGATTAAATTCATTGTCGTTTATATTATCTTCTGCCATGGAAAATCCTTTCTAAAAATAACGCTTGAGGGCATCTACATAGTAATCATATCTGTCTGTTATTTTGACACAAATCTTGTCTTTTATCCTGCCCGGACGTGCGTAAAACTTTCTTTCGCCGTTTACTTTGACTATCAAATCTTCGGTGGCGGCATTATCTAATTTTAATACATCTCCTTCTTTTAAATCAAGAAATTCCTGCATTGTTATATCTGTCTGTCCGAACAAAACATTGATATCAACAAGTGAAGTATCGAGTTTTTCTATCATTTTCTGGCGTTCTTCACTGGTTGCAATAATACCTTTTGTCTGGAAAATATGCTGCGTTGTTAATTGTGACAGTACGTTTTCCAGCACCGGATACGGGAAACATAAACTTATAAGCCCGTAATGTTTGCCTGATATATGAACTTCCAGAGTAATCAGAGCAACAATCTCACCGGGTGTTGCAACCTGAATGCCGGAATAATTGTTATCAAGACCTATCAAATTGGATTCGACAGGTATAATATGAGACCAGGCTTCGGCAAGAGTCTGGATAGTGCGTTCTATCATCTTTTTTACAAGAGATTCTTCTACGTCGGTAAGCTCTCTGGGTTTTACTTCCACTGTGCCTACACCGCCGAGCATTCTGTCAACTATACTTGAAAGAACCTCAAAACTAATACCGAGAAGTATCTGCCCCGGTAACGGATTAAGTTCAAAAATGGCTATTGATATAGGGTTTGGCACGGAACGCATAAATTCGTCATAAGTAAGCTGGTCAACCGATACTACATCAACCTCAAGATGCATTCTGAGATATGCTGTCAACACAAGCGCCAGCTGTCTTGAAAATTCTTTGTGAATATCCTGCAGACCTCTCAGGTGGTCTTTGGAGAATTTGTCAGGACGTCTGAAGTTATAAAGTTTGTAGCCCTTTTTATGCTCATCGCCTTCTTCAAGAGAGTTCACAAAAATATTCTTGTCCTCATATTCCATAGGAAAAGAATCGTTATTTTTTTCTGTTTTTGAATGTCTATCCGAAGCAGACATTTTTTCTCCCCTTATAATTATGTGTTTATTGCATGATAAATTGGCCGAAGCTGACCCTTATAACTTCTCTTTCTCCGTCAAATATACCGTTAACGGATTCTGCTATCTGCTGTTTTGCAAGCTCTTTGCCTGCAGTGGTAGAAAGCTCATCCGATGTTTTGCTGGTTAAAACAGTAATAACAGCATCTCGGATAGCGGGCTTGTATTGTTCCATTTCCGCAACTATAGCTGCTTTGGGATCAGGTGCAGTTTCACCGTGTCCGCCGTGACCGCCTGATTTCTTTTCTTCTTCAGTCTGTGCGGACGGCTCAGGATTTGTTATTTCTATTGCAACATTAGCCTTGAGGTAGCGTCTCGGGTCAATGTCGCTTAAATTCATTGTAAAATCACCCAGATCAAGCACTATACCCTTTTCCGGTTTATCAAGCTGTTCTTCCGTTGTTTCATTCTGGTCTGCAGTTACATTCTGCAACTGGGTTGTTAAAAGATTCGACTGCAGAAAATAGTTAACACCTATAAAAATTATACAAACAATGGTTGTTGTAATTATATTGATTAATATAGAGCTTCCGCTGCCTGTTTTTGCATCTTTTTCTTTTATTTCAGGCTCTTTTGCCTGTGTCGGTTTTGCCATTTCATATCTCCAAGCTTTTAGTTATTTTTTTCAGAGCTTAATACTATTATATCCACTCTTCTGTTTTTTGCACGTCCTTGAGGTGTAGTATTTTCTTCGACCGGCATATATTCTCCGTAACCTACTGCAGAGAGCCTGCTTGGCGGGAATTTATGCGCTTCTGTCAGATATTTGATGATGTTTGTTGCACGTGCTGTAGACAACTCCCAGTTAGAAGGATATTTTTCGCTTCTTATAGGCATGGAATCCGTATGACCTTCTATCAGAACAGGATTTTGAAATTTTGCCAGAGAAAGCGAAATTTTATCCAGTGTAGCTTTTGCCTGTGGTTTTATTATAGCAGAACCGGGGTCAAAAAGCATAGTATCATTAAGCCTGATTACTACTCCTCTGTCTGTTTTTATTAATTTTACAGAGGTATTTACATCTATATCTTTTTCTATCTGTTCTGCAATCTTTTGAGCGTCCAGTATACCGTCACCGCCGTCTAGTATAGTTTTTCCGGTATTATCAAACTGACTTTCCGGTGTTTTTTCCGCCTCAACATTCTTAACATTTTCTGTTTCTTCAATATTTGTTTTAACAGAAGCGGAAGAAAATACTTTTTGTATGGATTTGTTTACATCTTTAACTTTTAAATCACCCATGGAGCTTGTTGCAAACATAACCATAAACAATGCAAGAAGCATTGTTACAAAGTCTGCGTAAGAAATTACCCAGCGGTTTATATAATCATTAGAATTTGAGTAGTAATCGTTTCTCATTTATCTTGTTCCGTATAACCCCGCTGTCTTTTTGTGTCCAATTGAGTGGTGTCCGTTATGATATTTTAAATACGCAAGCAGTTTTTCTTCTATAACCATCGGAGATTCTTCCATTTGTATGGAGACAATTCCCTGAAGAACTACTTCTTTTAAAAGAATTTTTTCTCTTGTGTTCATTTTAAGTTTTCCTGCAACGGGCAGGAATAAAAGATTGGCAAAGCCAACGCCGTATAATGTTGATACAAAAGCCACCGCAATACCCTGTGCAAGAATATCAGGCTGCTGTATGTATCCCATAATCTGGATAAGACCGAAAACAGCACCTACTATGCCGAATGTCGGTGCATAACCGCCGAGTGCTTCAAATACTCTGGAGTTTATCAGCTCTTCTTCTTCGTCGTAGGATATTTCCGCTTTCAGAATATCATATATCATTTGCGGATTGTTAAAATCTATGGATAGCTGTATTCCTCTTTTCAAAAATGGGTCTTGAATACTGTCCACAAGATTGTTGAGTGCAAACAGTCCTTTTACCCTTGCCTGATGGGATAAATAAATAATCTCATCAATAACTTTCATATGCGATGGCTGTTTATCCAAAAATACGTCTACGGAAGACTTCAGGGCATTCATTAATGTAGAAGGTTTAAAATTGACTATGGCAGCGCAGAATGTTCCGCCTAATACTATCATAATCGCTGACGGCTGAAGCAATGACACCATAGATGCGCCTTCTGTTCTGTGCGATGCCAGTATTAAAAATACAGCCGCAAAAACTGCTATTATTGCCGAAAAATTCAAAACTTACCTCTCAATTATTAAACATCCCCATGGTCTGTTTGGGCACAAATAATGCCTACGATAATATCATTCCACATTTTTAATATCGGGAATATCCATCAAATAATGTATTTTTTAATCTTGTTTTTTAATGACAACATTTATAAAAAAATATATAATAAATTATGAAATTTTGTAAGGAGAGTTATATGTTAACAAATAAAATCAAAAAAACTGCATTTACTCTTGCAGAAGTTCTGGTAACACTGATGATTATCGGTGTTATAGCTGCTATGACTGTACCTACTCTTAAAAGACATGCTGAAATGGAAGAATATGCTGCAGGATGTAAAAAAGCATACTCTACAATATCTAATGCTACAAAAATGGCAGAGATGGAACACGGTGATGTAAAAAGATGGGGAAAACTGGATAAAGAACAAAAAAACCTTCAAAAAATATATGATTACTATAGCGAAAAAATGAATATTATTAATTATTGCCCTGCTAATACAAGCGGCTGCTGGCAACAGTCTACTTCTTTGGCAGGAGAAGACACAGGCAATGACTATGGTATAGAAGAAAATGCAATTTCGTTTACAACAGCTGACGGTATGCACTGGTCTATATCCGGAGGAGATCCTAAATCAGTAGGTGTTGACGATGCTCCGGAAGGAAGCATAATTGTATGGGCAGATATTAACGGAAATAAAAAGCCAAATCAGATAGGGTCTGACGTATTTTCCTTTGTAATAGACCCGACAAGAGGTGTTTTGCCCGGCGGTGCTGATAATGAGTATGTGAATTGCACCTCAGGTGCCAGCGGAAAGGACTGTGCGGCAAGAGTAATTAAAGAAGGCAAGATAACATATTAATAAAATGTATGGAATAAAAAGAGCTCTTTTAAAAATCAAAGAGCTCTTTTTATTTATAAATTAAATTTACTATCTTAATTTAACCAGATCATATTTTCTCATTCTGATGTTAACAGGCGTAACTTCCACAAGTTCATCATCAGAGATATATTCAAGACACTCTTCAAGAGACAAGAGTCTGGGTGCTTGAAGGGTAACCATAACATCTGCTGTCGCTGTTCTCATATTTGTAAGTTTCTTGGTTTTGCAGACATTAACGGGGATGTCCTGTGCTCTGTTGCATTCTCCGACAATCATGCCTCTGTATACTTTTGTTTTTGGAGTAATAAAGAAGACGCCTCTGTCTTCGAACTGAGCAAGTGCATAAGGAACAGCCTCGCCTTCTTCGTGTGCAATCAAAGAGCCCATTCTCTGTCGGTTTATATCTCCGGCATAAGGTTTGTATTCCGCAAAAGTATGGTTCATAATGCCTTCGCCGCGTGTCATTCTGATAAACTCGCCCCTGAAGCCGATAAGACCTCTTGAAGGAATGAGAAATCTCATTTTTGAACGGGTTCCGACAGCCTGCATTTCTAACATTTCGCCTTTTCTGCCCGCAAGTTTTTCAATACATCCGCCTGCGCATTCTTCCGGAACATCTATGAGTAAATCTTCAAAAGGTTCATAAGTTTCTTCATTGATTGTTTTATAAATAACTTCCGGTTTGGAAACCTGAAACTCGTAACCTTCTCTTCTCATTGTTTCAATAAGAATACTCAAATGCAGCTCACCTCTGCCTGAAACTTTAAAAACATCCGTTGAGTCTGTATCTTCCACTCTCAGTGATACATTTTTTTCAAGTTCCTGATATAGTCTTTTTCTCAGTTGTCTTGAGGTTACAAATTTTCCTTCCTGTCCGGCAAAAGGACTGTTATTTACGGAAAAATTCATCTGCAGCGTGGGTTCATCTATTTTTATCAACGGCAAAGCCTTAGGATTTTCAAGGCTTGCAATGGTTTCTCCAATTTGAATATCCGGGAAGCCTGCTATGCCTACGATATCGCCGGCATGTGCTTCTTTGATTTCCACACGGCCGAGGTCTTCAAAGCCGAATAGTTTTATAATCTTGCCTTTTGTAATCGTACCGTCAGTATGTATATGGCTGACCTGCTCCTGAGATTTCATCGAGCCGTTAACGATTCTGCCTATTGCAATACGGCCGACATACTCATTGTAATCAAGAGTTGTTACGTGGAATTGCAAATCCTGTGAAGCATCCGCTATAGGTGCTTTTACATTTTCTATAATACAGTCTAAAAGCGGAATAATATCTTTGGATTCATCTTCAAGCTCTTTTTTTGCAAAGCCTTGGAGGCTGCTTGAATATATAACAGGGAAATCCAGAAGATACTCATCATCGGTAAGTTCCGTAAACAGGTCAAACACTTTGTTAAGTGCTTCATCAGGGTCAGCTGCCGGTTTGTCAATTTTGTTTATTACAACAATGACTCTGATGCCAAGCTCAAGAGCTTTTTGCAAAACGAATCTTGTCTGCGGCATCGGGCCTTCCGCTGCATCAACGATAAGCAAAGCACCGTCCACCATACCGAGGACACGCTCTACCTCACCGCCAAAATCTGCGTGGCCGGGGGTGTCCACAATATTAATTTTGTAACCGTTATAATGTACGGAAACATTTTTGGCCAGAATGGTAATGCCTCTTTCTCTTTCAAGGTCATTGCTGTCCAACACACGCTCCTGAACGACTTCATTTTGTCTGAATACACCGCACTGTTTGAGCATACAATCCACAAGCGTTGTTTTGCCGTGGTCAACGTGGGCGATGATGGCTATATTTCTTAATTTTGAACTGTCCATATTTATACCTGTTTTTGTTATTAATGTTTGTAACCTTATATTCGAATAATATAACAGACATTGTGCAAAGTAAAACTGTGGATTTTTCAATATTTTGCAAAATGTGGCATTAAAACTTTACAGTGAGAAATAATTTCATATTGTCAACTGACTCCGACTACTTGATGAACCTGTGCAATAAACAAGTCCGTTTTTATCAGCAAGTCCAGCACAGGCAACAAGTGCATGGGGTCACTTCCGTAAAATTTATACTTTTGCGTCCTCGCTACCTCTCATAAATATACCACCGGCATATTTATTCGGCAGAGTGTGTACCACTTCTAGCTTGAGATGTAGGCGAGTTTACGAGCCGTACATATCAGGATACTCCTGAGTACAAGCGAGGCCGCCTCAGACATTTTTAAATATTTCTTGCTACAAACTGTTATTTTGTACGAAAAACATTACATTTGTAACATTTTATTTCAATTTAAAAAATCTCTTATTCTGCCGTAACAAAAAATATATTTACGATTTTTAGTGCATAATACAATTTAACAAGTTTAATTATTGTAAAATTGCATGTATAAAATAAATGACTTTACTGCTATAATTTAAAGGTCTGTATGCAAAATAAAAGGCAAGGAAGGAATTAAAAATGGAACTTACTATGGAATTTCCCCAGCGTGAAAGAGTAATAAACCCTACACATGACATAAAACTTTTTGCAGGGCGTGCACACACAAAACTTGCCGAAGAAATTGCAGCATATCTGGGTACAAGTGTCGGCCCTATGATTATCAAAAATTTTGCGGATGGAGAAATTTATGTTCAGGTTCAGCAAAGCATCCGCGGTGATGATGTATTTTTAATCCAGCCTTTGTCAAACCCTGTTAATGAAAATCTCATGGAACTTTTAATAATGATAGATGCATTTAAAAGAGCAAGTGCAAAATCTATCACAGCGGTAATTCCTTACTACGGATATGCAAGACAGGACAGAAAGACTTCCGGCAGAGAAGCTATTACGGCAAAACTTGTTGCTGACCTTTTAACAACAGCAGGTGCTGACAGAATCCTTGCAATGGATTTGCATACAGGCCAGATTCAAGGCTTTTTCAATATTCTTGTTGATCATATTTATGCAACTCCTGTTTTAACCGAATATATCAAAAATTTGAATATACCGGCAGACAAACTTGTTGCTGTAAGCCCTGATACAGGCGGCGTTCAAAGAACAAGAGTTTTTGCAAAACAGTTAGACTGCCCTCTTGCAATTGTGGATAAAAGACGTGACAAACACAATGAAGCTATTGCGGACCATGTTATCGGCGATGTTCAGGGCAAAATTTGCGTGCTTGTTGATGACATGATTGATACAGCAGGTACAATCTGCGAAGCGTCCAAGCTTCTTATAAGAGAAGGTGCGGAAAAAGTTTATGTATGTGCGGCTCACGGTATACTTTCTGGTCCTGCAATACAGAGATTGGAAGATGCCCCTGTAGAGGAAGTCATTATCACAAACTCTATCCCTCTTGACAGAGAAGTATCTTCAAAATTTACCCAGTTGAGCATTGCTCCTATTCTGGGAGAGGCAATTTCGAGAATCCATGATAATGAATCCGTAAGTTCATTATTCGGCTTTGAAAAAGAATACAAATCTTATTAACATAAGGTTATTAAGGGATAATAAAAATCCGGAGATTCAGGCAATACTCCGGATTTCTTCTTATTATTAAGAAATATCTGAACTCATGTTTATTAAAAAGCTGTACTCTAAAAGAACACAAAAATTGTCTGAGGCGTCATAAGCTATGACAGCTTTTCTGTTTCTTTGTTGTATTTCTTGTATTGTCCGATAACACACGTTTGCAGTTTTCTGTTATCTTCCATTTTTGCTGTTATATATTTTATGAGACAGGCTCTGATTTCGGCGGTTTTTGCTAAAAAATAATCCGCTGAATTTGTAATTTTGGGGTTATCGGATTTTATTTTAATACTTCGAAACTCCGGCATGTTTTTTACCGGTTTTTCAATGTCCGTGAGTATTTTGTTTAGTTCTGTTATTGAGTTCATGGCATTTTATATAATTTCTTTACACAATAATTATATTATAAAAGTATCATATGAGGGAGTATTTTAGTATCATATAGTGCCATATTTTTGTAAAACTTAAAAAAGTAAAATAATTTTATGGCAAATCTTTCACAAATATTTAGTAAAAATCTTAAACAACTAAGAAAAGCAACTAATTTAAGTCAACGCAACTTTTCTGAAAAAGCTGAGATTGGTGAAAAATCACTTATAAGACTTGAAAAAGGTCAAGGTGGTATAAAATTTGCTACTTTGGAAAAACTGGCAAAGGCATTAGACGTACCTCCGTCAGCGTTTTTCACGGACGAAGATTCCTCGCAAGACCTTGCTGTACAAAAAATTCAGCATGCAATAAAAGATCTTTCCGAAGAAAAACTAAAAATAGTTTATAACCTTATACGTGAACTGAAAAATATCTAACCTGTTTTTAAATATTCCTTATAATTTTTATTTTCAGTTTTTGACTCAAGAATGCGCTCCGGCGGACTAATGCTAAAAATAAAAGACACATGAAAAATTCATGCATCTTTTATATAGGAGTTTGTAAGTACAATTTAGTTTATAATGAATGTTCTGTACAGAAAATAAATTGTACCGGAAATCATTATACAAATGGGAATAGTTAAAACCCATGCCCAGACGATGTTGCCTATCACACCCCATTTTACGGCATGTGCTTTATATGTTGTCCCTACACCCATAATCGCCGTAGATATAACGTGAGTTGTGCTCAAAGGTACACCAAAATGCGATGCGAGCAAAATAATGGATGCGGCCGAAGTCTCTGCGGCAAAGCCGTTAATAGGTTTTAGCTTAATAATTTTACTGCCCATTGTACGGATTATTTTCCATCCGCCAGACATAACACCCAAACTCATAACCGTTGCACAGGCAAGAATTACATATATAGGAATATCAAAACTGCCCTGCGCATTGTGTTTTACAATACCGCCTGCGAGAAGTGCAAGTGTTATTATACCCATTGTTTTTTGAGCATCGTTGGAACCATGGCTCAGTGCCATAAGGCCTGCCGAAAATATCTGGCATCTTCTGAATCTTCTGTTTACCTTGTCCGGATTAGCCTTGTAAAATATACGCAGCAATATTGCCATAACAATAAGCCCCGTGACAAAGCCTATAACAGGAGCCATAAACATCGGTGCAATAACCTTATCAACCAGCTCCAAAAATCTTACGCAGCCCCAGCCCGCATTTACAACAGCAGCACCTATAAGCCCGCCTATCAATGCATGCGAGGAGCTTGAAGGAAGTCCGAAAAACCATGTAATAAGGTTCCATATAATAGCAGCGCACAATGCACAAAATATTACGTGAAGAGTAATTGTGGAAGGGTCAACAATGCCCGCTCCTATTGTTTTTGCAACGTGAGTACCTGTTAAGGCACCCGTAAACTCCAATGCCGCACCGTATACAACAGCCTGACGCGGAGTGAGTACTTTTGTTGAAACAACTGTGGCAATGGCGTTTGCTGCATCATGAAACCCGTTTATGTATTCAAATACAAGTGCACCGCCAACTACCAAAACCAACAATACTATAGAAACTGTCATATAATTATCTTTCTCTTATCTAATAAAATGTGGAGTAATTCAGGATAAGTCTAACTCTGTTTTAAAACAACATTTACAACTGCATCTGATACCGAAAAACAGGCATCAAGAGCATTTTCAATATCCTTGTGAATGTCTCTCAATTTTATAACCGTCAAGGCATCGTATTTTCCGGAAAACAGTTCATCAATTGCATGATAGTGAATTTCATCCCCGTGGGATTCTATTTCTTTCATTTTCAGGTTTGTTTCAGTCATTTCTTTGATAGAACTTGATTTTTTAAAGTTATGAATAATTATTTTTAATTCTTCCGTAGCTTTATAAAGTGTTTCTGCCTGTTTTTGCATATTTTCCGTAAAATTTTCCAGTCTGTAAACTTTCAAATTTAAAGAAGCTTTTACTATTCTCTTTGTAATCTTATTCAGCAAAGAAGCTATTGCCTGAATATCCTCTCTGTCTATAGGCGTAATCAAAGTAACATTCAGCTGGTGAAGAGTTTCTTTTAAAAGATCATTGCTTTTGTGTTTTAATCTCTTTGCATTTATAACGTGGTCTTCTGTCAGGGAAGTTGTGACAATTTCTTTGTATAGATTTGCCACATCATTACAAACTTTTGCACTTTCTTCAAAAAGCGTATAAAAAACTTTTTCCTCCGGAGGAAGAATATACGCCAACAAATTGAATTTACTCATCTTAATTCCCTTTCAAATAACAGTGTTTTTTATGTATACACAAAAAAGGCACACACAACCACTCTACCATAAAAAAGTCTATTTCATGGCAAAAGGAAAAGATAAAGTAAAGAAATTATTACAATTGAATTAGTACTAAAAAAATGCTAAAGTATTCAAAGCCGGCGGATATTTGGAGCAGCAAATGAGACCCGATTTATTTGATAAAAAACTTAATGAAAACAGTACTTATGACCGTGAGGAGCCGGAAAACCTACTGACGGGTCCTATTATGGTCGTGGCAATGATTTGCATAATGATTTCATTATTTATCAGCAATATTAGTTATATGAAAAAAAATCCTAATATGAGCAGGATTAAGGGCTTTAAGTATTTAAATATAAAAAATATCCCGATGACATTTGATATTCCTCAGAGAGTTGTTGACAATACAGTTCGTATCGACAAACTCGCAAATGTGCTTTATGCAAATAAAAAGGTTATTTATTATGCTTATCTTGGCAGTTGTCCCGAGGCAAATGCATATTTAAAAAATCTTGAAAGCCTGATGTCGCAAAATCCGGAGATTAAAGCACAGTACTACTATTACCCTGACCCGCAGGAATCCTCAACAAGCGTTACATGTCAAAAACCAGGTACAACGGATTGTATCCAGAACTTTTTATTCCAAAACTGCGGTGAAAATGCCTGCATTATTAACGGGCCAAAACGCAAGATGAAAGTTATTTCCAATACTGATGCACAGGCTGCTTATGATGCCATAGTCGAAAATCTCAACTGGTAAATTTTTGCCTCTGAAGCACGTTCTACATTGTAATACTCTATCATTAAGCCCTTTCTTCCTTTCGGTATAACAATATACCATATATCAATTACACATAAAGTGTGTAAGATTCTGAACACAGCAATATTTTTACGGCAAAGCATATTTTATGCTTCAGAATGACATTTTTTGCGTTGGGCAGGTATGCCCAACCTACGAACTTCAGAATGACACATTTCCATTGCGTTTGGCAAGTATGCCCAACCGACAGAATCTTGATTAGAAACGGTTGTGTTATGAGGCAATTTCTATAGCAGTCCTTCGCTGAAAAATTGCCTGTTTTTATGTTCTTTTGACATAATATTATTGTAAGAAATTATTACGCAGCTTTCTTTTTAAAGCACATAGGTAAACAAATCAATGCGCAAATCAGTGCTGACAAGCCCCAGAAGGCAAGTGCTCCGTTCCAGCCGAAATGGTCAACAACAAGCCCTGTACCAAGACCGGAAAGCATTGCGCCTACGTATCCGAAAGTTCCGGTAAAGCCGGTTACAGCTGAAGCAACTTTCTTTGAGCTTGATTCTATCGCGCATACACCGCCTATGAGCATCTGCGGTCCGTATGTAAAGAAGCCGGAAAATCCTATCAGCAATATGTCTATTACGCCAGAACCGTTAATTTTAAATACATCAACGAGGGATTTGCCGGTTAAAGCTAAAAATGCACTGTCTATAAAGTTAGGGCCGGTACCGTTAAAATACAAACCGGTCATACAGATTATTACACCTACCAGAAATATAACATTTATAGGAGCTCTTGCGCCTTTAAAAATTTTGTCCGATATTACACCGGCAGAAATTGTTCCGAAAAATCCAAACAACGGCAGACAGGCAAGTTTCATGGAAGCAAGCTCCAGAGAGTTGTCCTTTGCTTCCACAAGATATTTGATAATCCAGTCTTCCGTACCGAATCTTATTACGTAAACAAATACATAGGCCATAGCAAGAGCCCAGATAGCTTTGTTTGTCAAAACATTTTTTACAAGAATCTGGATATAAGTCATACCGTCATCTTCGTCTTCAGTTTTTGCTGTCTCTTTAGCCCTTTCAGGTTCTCTGTGTTCTTCAATATCAGGCAGCCCTATGGTCTGCGGTTTATCTCTCAAACGGTTAAACATCCATAAAGCAATAATAATAGCCAGTGTTCCGGGGATATAAAATGCTGCCTGCCAGCCGAATTTTGCTATTACAAAACCTGACAGTATAACAGCCAAAAACGTACCTGTCTGATGTGATGTTGACCACATAGCCCATTTTGTAGCTCTTTCGGAATTTGAAAACCAGTATGTCAAACTCTTTGCAACAGGAGGAAAACCCATGGACTGGAACCATCCGTTACATCCCCAGAAAAATGCAAGCACCCATAAGAGTATAGTTGCACTGGGTAGTCCGAAGAAAGTAAATTTTCCGGGAGTAAAAACAAAAAAGCTCAATGCAAAACAGATATTTGCAAGACCTGCAAGAATCAAACCGGTCGGCAAAAATTTGCGCACATCAGAACGGTCTGCAATCATTCCGTTAACAAATTTGCCTATTGCATAAGTCAAATACAAAGAACTGCCGATAACACCGAGCTCAAGGTTTGTATAACCAAGCTCCTTGCTCATGGAAGGAAGTGCCGCTGCAATATTCTTTTTGCAAAGGTAAAACATTGCATATCCTATAAAGCAAGAGTAGAACATTCTCCATCTGAAATGTGCATATGTTTTTTTTATTTGTTCCTCATCTTTTATCGGTTCAGCTGCTGCCGGTTCTTTAAAAAATTCCAGTAGTCCCATAAATTCACTCTCTGTTTAATTTTAAATAAATCTTTTAAATTAAATTATCCCAAAAACAAAGACCGATTACAAATGTCAGTTTGCTTATGTTAAAATTGTCTCTATATTTAATACCTTTATCAGGGGGACATACTGCATGGAACTTATACACAATTTTGTACAGAACAATGCGCTTGTAATATCATCAAGCATTTTAATAATTGCATATATTTTTATTGCCTGGGAAAAAATCTCCAAAGTGACAGTTGCAATGATAGGTGCTGCTCTAACTTTGATACTCGGACTGCTTGCCCAGTCAAAAGGTCATGATGCAGTGATTGACCCGCATTATTTTATCAATTTTGTTGATTTTAATGTAATTATTTTATTAATAAGCATGATGATAATAGTAAGTATTGCAAGCAAAAGCGGAATTTTTACCTGGATTGCAAATGCATTGTTAAAAAAGACAAAAGGACACCCTGTAAAAATCCTTCTTGTTCTCGGATTTTTTACGGCATTTGCTTCTGCATTTCTTGACAATGTTACAACGGTTATCCTTGTGGTGCCTGTTACGTTTCTTGTTGCAAAATATCTGGATATCAACCCTGTGCCGTATTTGATTACGGAAATTCTTGCCTCCAATATAGGCGGTACGGCTACTCTTATCGGAGACCCTCCAAACATCATCATAGGAAGCAAAGCAGGTTTTACATTTATGACATTTCTGGCAGAACTTACGGATATAGTATTTTTAATACTAATAGTCACTCTTTTTATCTTATGGCTATGCTTTAGAAAAGATCTTGTAGCTTCCGCAGAAAAAATGGATGCGGTTGCACATCTTGATAACAGCACTACAATTACGGATAAGAAACTGGCAATACGTTCCTGTACTGTACTTATACTGGTTATTATAGGCTTTATCCTGCATGATTTAATCCATATTGAATCACATGTTATAGCTCTTGCGGGTGCAAGCTTTTTGATGATTTTTGAAAACCCCAAAAGAGTCCTAAACGGCGTAGAATGGAACACGATTTTCTTTTTTATAGGATTGTTTATAATTATCGGGGGATTTGAAGCGGCAGGCGGTATAAAAATACTTGCGCAATGGGTTCTTGATGTAACAAAAGGCAATGAAAGCGCCACTGCTATGCTTATTCTTTGGGCATCAGGCATTTTGTCCGGTGTGGTTGACAATATACCTTATACAGCTACTATGGCGCCTATGATTTATCAGATACAGCTAGTAGAAGGCGCAGCATATGCACATCCTCTTTGGTGGTGTCTGTCGCTTGGAGCGTGTCTTGGCGGAAATATGACAATAATAGGCGCTGCAGCCAATGTTATAGTATCGGAAACCGCAGCAGCTCACGGAAAGCCTATTTCGTTTATGAAATATTTAAAATACGGTGTGCTTATCACCTTTGTTTCGCTTGTTATGAGTTCGTTATATATTTATTTCCGCTTTTTAATCCATGCCGGACATTAGCGGATTTGCCTTCTTTTCTTAGCGAGCTGAGGCGAGCTAAAGAAAATGGCGTCACGGATATACATAGGATTTTTAAAGCTGTAAGGGTCTGTAAATAGTGACCGTACGGACAAAGTCCGGGGAGCGAGGATATTACCGGCTTTGTTTGTAATTTTTTATGCCCGCAAATTATTAGAACAAGTCCATATATAAGATTCTGAACACACACGTTCATTTCGCAAGGCACGTCTGGCGCTTCAGAATGACATTGATTATCTGTCATCCTGAGGAGCGAAGCGAGCTCAGGATCTTACCGGCTCTTTTATAGCACATCAAGTGTATAAGATTCTGAACACAGCAATATTTTTACGGCAAAGCATGTTTGATACTTCAGAATGACGCTCATTCGTCCGTCGTCCTAAGTCTTATTGTGTTGGGCAGGTATGCCCAACCTACAACTCCCTCTCACAAAATGATACTTAATCATTTTGTTCGGCAGAGTGTTCAGAATGACATTCATTCATCGTCCTGAGACTTATTACGTTGGGCAAGTATGCCCAACCTACATTACTTAGAATGACGATTATCTGTCATCCTGAGGGAACAAAGTGACCGAAGGATCTTAAAGGCCTTGTTGTTGCATGTCAGGCTGGTAAGATTCTGAACACATCAGAATACAAATAAGATAGATATATTCGGAGTCAGTTGACTATATAAAAATATTTCATGATAGAATATTGTCGTTGAGTTTGGTTAGATAAAAAGTTAAGGACCCCTTCCCCATGGGTGATGAAGACAAGCAGTTTGAGGCATCCCACCAGAAACTGGAAAAAGCAAGAAAAGAAGGCCAGGTTGTAAAATCAAAAGATTTTTCAACTGCTCTTGCAATGATAGTAATGTTTTTTGCTATTGCTAAACTTGCTCCGTTTATATTTGACCAGATATCAAGGCTTTTTGTACTTTGCTATGAACAAATACCGAATCACAGCTTAGAAACCATAGGACTTCCTTACCTGCTTTTTATCACGCTGGTTCCAACCATATTGATTATTGCTCCTATCCTTGCACTCGCTATGTTTATTGCGATAATAGGAGACTTTATACAGGTCGGGCCTTTATTTACAACCACACCTCTGGCGCCAAAGCTTGATAAACTCAACCCTACCAAGTATTTTAAAAACCTTATGTCCATAAAAACACTTTTTGAACTTGTAAAAAATATTATAAAAGTGCTGATTCTTGGCTATGTCGGTTGGTCGGTATACAGCAGCCATTTTGAAACAATATTGAGCCTTGCTGCAATTGACAATAACTTTGCCGTAATGCAGGAATTCGGCGCTTTGATTATGGACTTTGTAATCAAGGCCAGTATTGCTTTCTTAATAATTTCTGCTGCAGACTACGGGATGACACGCTGGAAATTCTTGCAGGACCAAAAAATGTCCTTCAAAGAGGTGAAAGATGAATATAAAAATACAGAAGGAGACCCGAATGTAAAAGCTGCATTGAGACAGCGCAGACAGCAGATGATGCAGCAGGGCATGATGGATGCCGTACCTGATGCGGATTTTGTCGTAACAAATCCTACACACATTGCCTGTGCACTAAAATATGATCAGGAAGAAATGGAGTCACCAAAGCTTGTTGCAAAAGGAACAGAGCTTTTTGCAAAAAAAATTATAGATATTGCTCGAGAGCACGGTGTACCGGTTATAGAAAATCCTCCGGTTGCAAGAGCACTTTTCAGGCTTGTTGATGTAAACCGTGAAATCCCGCCGGATCTTTATAAAGCCGTTGCGGAAATTTTATTGTTTGTATACAATTTGCGAAAAACACAAAAACCTAGTAATATAAATACTAAGATAGATAAAAAATAATCATGATTAATAACGTTTCTCAAAATAAAATAAAAGAATATATTTCAATTGTTGAAAAGGTAGCCAAGGTTGAACACAGACGTATTCCGTCACACATGGTCGACTATGAAGAGCTTGTGTCCATAGGTATTATTGCTGTTCAGGCAATGATTAAAAACAAAACACCGGAACAGCTTGAAAAATACAACAGTTCCTACATAGGCACTGCCGTAAGATGGGCTATAAGAAACGAGCTGAGAAATCGTTATAAATGGTATACACTAAAACATAACAAATCGGAAGAGGATGATGCAGAAACAGGTGCAGATGGTCTTGATGTATCTCCGGGCAAGGTTAGAGAAGCTATCTATGAAACTATCCTGTCCATAGATTCTATTGCTGCGGCTTCTTCAGATAACGATTCACCGTTTGATTTTATCAAAGATCCTCATGCTCTGCCTGATGAAAAAGCAGAAATCTCTGAACTCGGTAAAGCAATAAGAGAAGCAATTGCAACACTTCCCCAAAAAGACAGACTCGTTGTAGAATACAGATTCTACAGAAACATGCAGGTAAAAGAGATTGCAGAGCAGGTAGGTTTGTCTTCTTCACGTATTACCAGAATAGTTCAGTCTGCGCTGAACCATGTACGTGAATACCTTATACAGCATGAACACTACGGTTACTAAACAGGATTAATCTTTTGCATAATTTATTAGTAATAGTATTAATAGTTCTGCTCTGTGTATTATTTGCTGCACAGATTTACTTGTTTGTAAAATACCGCAGAATAAAAAAAATACATCTCAGAAACATAAAGCTTTTAAGAAGTCTTACAAAGACCATTAATTCTGTCAGATACGGCAATTTGTATGAAAGAGTGAATGATGAAATATCACAAACCTTTCCGAATCTTGCACAGAGCGTAAACTCTATGATAGAGTCCATTGTTGACAGAGAAGACATGATTAAAGAGTATCAAAATGATCTCAGCAAAAAAATTAATGTTTTAAAAGAAATCGAAGAACTAAAAGAAGATTTTGTCGCAACATTGACACATGATCTAAAAGTGCCGATTCTTGCGGAAAAAAACATGCTAAATTTCCTGCTGGACAAAAGATTCGGCGAGCTTAACGAAAAGCAGACAGAAGCACTTCTCCATCTGAAAAATTCTAACAAAGAACTTGTTGAGCTGGTCGAGATTATCCTTGAGACTTATAAACTCAACGAGACAAAAATAGAGCTAAACCTCGAAGAAACAAATGTAAACAGCCTCATTGAAGAAACCATAGAAGAAATGAAACCCATAGCGGATACTGATTCTATACAAATAAAATACTGGACGGAATTTGACAGGAAAATAAAACTAGATAAATTTTACATGAAAAGGGTTTTAAAAAACCTTATTCTGAATGCAATATCTTTTAGCAATCCTTCTTCCGCAGTGGATGTAGCGCTTTGCAATGATGACAAAAACATATATATAAAAATTACAAATTACGGAAAAGGAATTAAAAAAGAAGAACTGAAACACGTTTTTGACAAATATTACACTACCGCAAAAAAATTCCGTAAAGTAGGCACGGGACTGGGTTTGTATCTCTCGAACAAAATTATACAGGCACATAAAGGCAGAATATTCATAGAATCAAAGGATCACGAATACACAACTTTTATAATGGAATTAGCTATAAACTAATCCTCCTGCCACTTTTGGGCAAGCTCCTCTGTAATTCTGGTACCGGTTGTAGTAGTTGCAAGACCTGCTTCGGAGCTTTCTTTCAGCTTGGGTGACATCATCTGCCCCACCTGTTTCATTGCATCAACAATTTCATCTACCGGTATAACTGATTCTATACCGGCAAGAGCAAGTTCAGCCCCGGTAACAGCATAAATAGAAAGGAAAGCATTTCTTTTCACACATGGAACTTCAACAAGTCCGGCAACAGGGTCACAAACAAGCCCCATAATATTTTTGAGCGTAAGAGCAGCTGCGTTCAGTATTTGTTCATTTGTTCCTTCACACATCTGTGCAAGTCCCGCGGCCGCCATTGCAGCAGCGACACCGCACTCACTCTGACATCCGGCTACTGCTCCTGCAAGTGCCAGTTTGTTAGATACGGTTTCGCCTACGAGACCTGCTGTAATTAGTGCATTTATCTGCGCTTCTTCATCAAGATTCAACGCCTCAGACATTGCAATTATCACAGCAGGGACAATGCCGCATGAACCTGCTGTAGGACAGGCCGCAATTTTACCCATTCTTGCGTTTTGTTCTACTGTTGCAAGAGAATAGGTTAGAACTTTTTGAAGAGTTTCAGGGAAAAGAGTTTTTTCGCTTTTGTATTTCTTGACAAGTTTTGCGCAATCATCACCGCTCAAACCGCTTGAAGACTTTTCTTTAGATTTCAGCCCCTGTTTGATTGCCTCTTTCATTGCATCAAGGATAACTTTTACCCTGTCTCTTATTTCCTCCTGCGAAATTTCCAGAGAATCCGCCTCGCATTCCTGACAAATTTCATACAGCTTCTTATTTCTTCTTTCCGATAATTCTAAAATATCTCTAAATGTATCCGGTTTTATCATTTTTTCAACATCTCTATATTTCTAATCAAGTATACTTCTTCTATTTTTGTAAGCTTGTCCAGTATTTCATCTGAAATTACACCATCAAGACAAATGCCCATAGATGCTTCCTGCCCTTTTGCACTTCTATCGCAGTGCATGGTGGCAATATTAAGGTTTGCAGACTGGATTAGTGCTGTTACTTTATAAATCATGCCGGGTTTGTCTTTGTATATCAGAATAAGTGTGTCATAGTCGCCGTTTATATTAAAGCTGTAACCGTTTATTTTTGTAATTGCAACTTCGCCTGCGCCTTTTGATATACCGCTGATTTTCATTTTTGGAATATTTTTGCCCTCAAGAATAATATCAACGGAATTAGGATGCTTGTTATAACTTTCTAAATATTCAAAACTATAATCAACATTCAATTTTTTAGCTATATCAAAAGCTTTTTTAATAGACTCATCGTCCACATCCATACCCAAAACTCCGCCAAGAAGCCCCTTATCCGTTCCGTGGCCTTTACCTGTTTTGGCAAAAGAATTATAGAGCTTAAAACATACTTTTTGAGGAATTTCGCCAAATATTTTACCCGCCAAAAGACCTATTCTCACAGCTCCTGCGGTATGAGAACTCGACGGTCCTATCATGACCGGACCTATTACATCAAAAAGTGTTTTTACTTTTTCCATTATTGCTCCGACATTTTTATTATGCTATAGCCGGCTTGCCCGCAAGACGATTTTTGATTGTTCTTTGAGCAAGTTCCGGCAAATCCATTTTATCAGCAAAAATCTCAATATAACACATTTTTGTTTTTTGTTTATTCTCAGCCTGTTTCAATACCTCATCAAATTCAAACTCAGTAGAAGCCTGTGCTGTCCATAATAAATTTATATAAAAAGTAAAAAATATTCTCAAGATATTTTATTTTTGATTTTAATTAAATTTCTTAATATAATGAATAAGCATCTACATATTACGAGAGGAAAATTTTTATAATGGATGAGAATACATCAGCTCAAAATAATGACCTAAGAAGATTAACGACTTTTCAGCTTCTAAATTTTTGTCTGGGTTTTTTTGGATTACAATTTGCTTGGCAGATGAGAATTATCCTCTCAGGCCCCGTAACAGAGGATTTAGGTGCATCACCTTTCATTTTTGGTCTTATATGGCTTGCCGGCCCTGTTACAGGTATGGTTGTACAACCGATTATAGGCGCACTTAGCGATAAAACTCATACAAGGTTTGGGAGAAGACGACCCTATCTTATGTTAGGCGCAATACTTGCTGCAATTGCATTATGGGCTTTCCCGAATTCCGAAACTATAGCGGGTGTGATTGCACAACAGCTGCATATTCCTTTACCTGCTGTGGGCGGGCTTTTGGTTGCTGCAGTTATGATATGGATTATAGATGCTTGTGTTAACGCAGCACAAGGTCCCTACAGAGCTTTGATTCCGGATAATATTGTTCCCGAACAGCATTCAATTGCAAACTCTTATCTGAGTTTTGCCATTGGGCTTGGATCTGTTATTGCTGCCGGTACAGCACCGTTTTTAAAATGGATTTTTAATTACCAGATGTCTATCGAAGCACAGTTTGTTATGGCCGCACTGGCATTTTTACTCGGTATGACGTGGACTTGTATAACTTTTTCGGAAAAAAAACCGGAAGTCAGAGATAATGAAAATGTTGAAAATGAAGAAGAAAAACGTACTTTTATAGATGATTTAAAAACATTTATGAATTCGTCTGCTGAAGTATATAAAATCTGTATTATGCAATTTTTTACCTGGATTGGTGTTATGTGTATGTTTATTTTCTTTACACAATTTGCAATCCATACTGTATACGGTGTTCCGGATTTGTCAGTGGTATCGGATACAATGAAAGATAATTATGAAAATGCCGTTGCACAGGCAACTAATTTTTCATCTATATGTTTTGCGGTTTTAAACCTTGTTTGTTTTTTAGTATCAATACCCATAGGTATTTTTTCAACAAAATACGGCAACAAAAAAGTACATTTGCTTTCTCTCGCAATAATGGCACTATCATACCTTTTGATAGGTTTTACTAACAATTCAAAAGCCGTTATGCTCCTTATGGGATTAGCAGGAATAGGCTGGTCAAGCATCCTTTCACTTCCTTTTGCAATGTTGTCCGAATATATTAAAAAAGGTTCTGAAGGTGCTGTTATGGGTATATTTAATATTTTTATTGCAGGACCTCAGATTCTTGTATGTACACTTGTCGCATGGATTATTTCAAAATGCGCATTCCAATCGGCAGAAGGACTTAATTATCACTGGGAATACACATTCTTTATAGGTGCCTTTGTACTGCTCTTGTCAGCAATTATGACTTATATGATAAAAGAAAAAACTCAGCAGTAACGCAGCAAATTTGAGAGCCCGTAAAAATATTATCAATACATAAAAATTAAATGCTATAATTGTTATGTAAAAAGTATAAATTTTATAGAGGCGTTTTATGAAAATAATGTTTGTGTCTGCAGAGGTTGCACCTTTTTCTAAAGTCGGAGGACTTGCCGATGTAGTCGGAAGTTTGCCCAAAGTATTAGAAAAAATGGGGCATGAGGTGGCCATATTTACACCTTTGCACGGTTGCATAGATCAACAGAAATACGGCATTACGGAAATTGAAAATTCAAAACTGACTATAGACTATAGCTACGGTCAGTATTATTTCAATCTCAAAATGGCAAAACTGCCGGATACAAAAAACGTTAATGTATTTTTTCTTGATAACAGCAAATATTTTGCGCCGTTTCAAGAAGTTTACCCCAGATATATTGATACAAGATATGAGCATGAAAGATTTATTGCTTTTTCTCATGCTGCGATTGAATATGCAAAGCTTTTGAATTTTAAACCTGATATTATTCATTCAAATGACTGGCATACAGCTATGATACCGGTTTATATGAAAGTAAATTACAAAGATGATCCCTTCTTTAAAAATACAAAAAATTTCTTTTCTATACATAACATAGCTTATCAGGGACAGTGGTTTGATGATTTGCTTTATTTTGCACAAATTGATCATAAAGACGTATGGAATTGCTGGGGACTGGAGCATTTTGGAATGCTCAACTGGATGAAGGGCGCCATAAATTACAGTGACAGAGTCATAGTAGTATCGCCTAATTATGCTAACGAAATAAAAACTTACGAAGGCGGCAAGGGACTTGATTGGACATTAAACCATAATTCGCATAAGCTGCTCGGTATTCTAAACGGTGTTGATTATTCTGTTTATAACCCCAAAACAGATAAAAATATTGCCAAGAACTATGACATCAATCATATTGAAAATAAAGAAGCTAACAAAAAAGCCGTACTGAAAGAATTTGGACTGCCATATGAAGAAGGATATGAAAAGGACAAACCTCTCATTGCGGTTGTGTCACGACTTGTTGAACAAAAGGGATTTGACCTTTTCGGACCTGTGTGTGAAGAATTGAAAGGTCTGTATGCAAATTTTGTTATTCTTGGCACGGGTGCTCAGCATTATGAAGATATGTTCAGATACCTCAGCAATACAAGTTCTAACATAAGAGCTAAATTGGAATTTTCGGCTGAACTCGGAAATTTGATGTATGCAGGTGCAGATATGTTTCTTATGCCTTCGGCATTTGAACCCTGCGGTTTGAGCCAGTTGATTGCGCTTAAATACGGAGCAATTCCTATAGTCAGAGCTACGGGAGGGCTGGAAGATACCATAATAGGCTATCCTATGGACAACGGCGACGGCTTTAAGTTCTGGAATTACAGTCCTTATGCAATGATGGATTGTATACGCTATGCTCTTGATATTTACAAAGACAAAAAAGACTGGCAGCAGCTAATCAAAAATGCTATGAATGCGGATTTCAGCTGGAATAAAAGTGCTCAAAAATACGTAGAAGCATACGAAGATGCACTGAAAAATTGAAACAGTGTATAAAAAACGGAATATATGTAATATAAATTAATAAAAAAAGATAATGTAAACAAGTGTAAAGAGGAACTTTTTGCTGTCGGAATCTAAACATTGTAAGTTTTTTCACAAGTCTGAGTAAAATACAGAATATTGGAAGGCATAAAGAAATAATGAAATGAACCGAATATAAATAGTATTATAAGAAATAATTGTCTATATAAGGAGCATACATGAAAAACAAATTTGTAAACAAAAAAGATGGCTTTTCTTTAGCGGAAGCACTTATCACATTGTTGATAGTTTGCTTAATAGTACTTGCATCAGTACCTGTTTTAACGAAAAAAAGACGAACAATGACCAGCCAAAGCCATGGTTCTTTCGCTTGCTATTGGGTACATGAAGGAGATAATTCCAGACTTGTCGGTAAATACTATATAAATGGAGTAACATCTGATGGTTCTATTACAGCGGATACAGGCGAAAATAGAAACGGATGTGTATTTAATCCGCCCGCAAATGCTAAAAACTTTGTAGTTACGGTAGTTGGCGGCGGCGGAGGCGGTGCAGCCGGATTTTATAAGGATTTTAGAGAAGTATTTTATCAAGGTTCAAGATCTTTTACTGTACCTGCTAACGGATATTATAACGCTATAGTTATCGGAGGCGGCGGCGGAGGCGGCAGCTCAAAAGGAGGCTGCTCAGATCCTGACTGCGGAGGCGGAGGTTCTTCTGCAGGTATTGCAGGTTTTAAAAATCAGATGTTTAATAAAAATGATACCCTAAGCTTTGAAATAGGCGGCGGCGGATGCTCAAGAAGTGGTGACAGAGAAATGGGATGTGGCGGCGGTGCGTCTAAAATTTTTCTTAACGGGCAACAGGCAGTTTATGCCGGCGGAGGCGGTGCTGGCTACGGCCGTGGCGCAAGAATTGGTGGTGGAAATCCTAACTGGAACGGTCTTATTTGGAAACAGAATTGTTCTACTAACAGTCCTTCTTTAGAATATTCAAATAACTGTTTTGTATGGTCAAGTAAATATCCTGAAGATAATCCTGCTGGTCTGCCTGCTATAACTAATACTAACTGGATATATTCCGATGCTGGCGGAAATGTGATTCTAAATTCTAACTATATAACAACAACTGAAAAAATCAGTCAGCCCGGAACAAGAAGATCTAGGACGGTATATAAAACTAATTGCCCGCATGGTTCAAATAATGCATATTGCGTAAATAAAAAATACAGTACATACAATGCGGATTTTGGATACGGCGGCAACTACGGTGCAGGCGGCAGAGGCGACCGTGACGGCAATGACGGTCCGCATGAAGGAACCCCAGGTATAGGTGTTTTGAAATGGAAACAGGCATACGGCGGTTTGGGCGGAAGTGCCGGCAAAGTGTTGCAGATACCTTTTGCACAGCTTCCTCAAAAAACACTGTGTTTCCCGGGCAAAGGCGGCTTGGGCGGTACCCGTAACGGTTCCGGTACAACTGATTTTGATGAATTAAATAGTTTCTATCAAAATCTTGTACAGGCTGATGACGGTCAGTCGTCATATATAAAGAATTATCCGGAGGCAATTGGCGGTAGAGGCGCTATTGTTTTGAATTACAATGATGACACAACATACAGCAATTCTAACTCCAGCAACGGCTTTGTAAAAGGCGGCGACGGAGAACTTGCAAATATTAATACGGCTAAGAAACCCGTGGGCGGTGCGGGCGGTTATTCGACGATGGCCGATAATGGTTATGTAAATAATAACAGCGCCAATGGACATACGAGACCGCTGTTTGTAAACGGTGCTGATATTGATTTGTTCAATAAATTGATAGGTGCCGGAGCCGGGGGCGGCGGCGGATCTTCTGACGGAAATGTAATAGGCGCAGGCGGCAGAGGCTCTTCCGGTATTGTATTTATTCAGTGGTAAATATTGATTGGATATATCTGTTTATTAGATTAAAAAGATTCTTGTATTTTGCAAGAATCTTTTTTTAATTTTCTTTCCGTACTGTATAATATTCTTATGGAGAATTTAACACCTGAAAAACTGCCGGAAAAAGCTTCCGAAAATACTATGTTGCCGTCTGTAAAAAAATATGTGCTGAAAAAAAATACTGTACAGAATACGAATGTGCAGTACAAAATTGACTATGAAAAAGACCTGAACCCGGCGCAGTTAGAAGCTGTAAAAACAAAAGACGGTGCTGTTCTTGTTATTGCGGGTGCGGGTTCCGGCAAAACAAAAACTCTTACCTACCGTGTGGCAAGACTTATTGAAAGCGGCATAAACCCTTCCAACATTCTTCTTTTAACTTTTACAAAAAAAGCTGCCGATGAAATGTTGAATCGTGCTGTTATGATTCTGGATTCCAGATGTGAAAAGGTTGCAGGCGGTACTTTTCATTCATTTGCAAATTACATTTTAAGAAAATATTCCGATTCTCTGGAATTAAGAAACAATTTTACAATAATTGATCGTGCCGATGCGGAAGATGTTATAAACCATATACGCTCGCAGATAGTTACAAAACAGGAAAAAAGATTCCCCCGTAAAGGAACAATTCTGGATATTTATTCAAAGGCCGTAAACAAAAATATGGCAGCACAGGAGATTATCGAATCTGAGTATAACCAATTTGTGCACTGCGTGGATAAGATAAATGAAATTTCCAAGCAATATGCCTTGTATAAGAGAGAAAACAGCCTTCTTGATTATGATGATCTTCTTTTATATTTAAGAGCACTCTTGCAGTCAAATGAAAATATAAGAAAAAAACTTTCTAATCAGTATAAATACATAATGATAGATGAGTATCAGGATACAAATTCTTTGCAGGCTGATATTATACGGCTTTTAGCTTCAGAGCATAACAATGTTATGGCTGTAGGGGATGATTCCCAGAGCATATATTCCTTTAGAGGTGCAAACTTCAGAAATATTCTGGATTTTCCCGCAATTTTTCCAAACACAAAAATTATCAAGCTAGAGCAAAACTACAGAAGCTCGCAGAATATACTTGCTCTGACAAATAAAATAATTGATAAAGCAAAAGAAAAGTATACGAAAAGGCTCTTTTCCGATATAGAAAGCCCGGAAAAACCTGCATTGATTTGCACAAATGATATGCAGACAGAGGCGGAATTTGTGGCACAAAGAGTGCTTGAACTGCAGGAAGAAGATATCTCGCTGAATGATATTGCAGTGCTGTGCCGCAGTGCCAGAATGACTTACAATCTGGAAATTGAGCTTTCTAAGCGTGCTATTCCGTATAGAAAATATGGCGGGCTAAAGTTTATTGAGACAGCCCATGTAAAAGATGTTATTGCACATTTGCGTGTTGTTTTGAATCCGAATGATATTATAAGCATCAACAGAATTTTGCTGCTTTTAAACGGTGTAGGTGCTCAAACAGCAATGAAACTTTTACCGCTTGTTGCAAAAGAAAACCTTGATACGGAAAAACTTATGCTTCCCGCAAAAAGTTCCGACAGTATTAAAAAACTTTTTACAACAGTCGGCAAGCAGCGCCAGTATCTTATGAAACCATCAGTAATAGTAGACAACATTCTTGCTTATTATGAACCTATCTTGATGGAAAAATATGATGATTATCCTAAAAGACTCAAGGATTTGGAACACTTCCATTATTTGTCAGAACAGTATTCAAATTTGGAGGATTTTTTGAGTGATCTTGCTCTTGAACCGCCTGACAGTTCTGTATCCGAGGTAGAAGACGGAGCAAATGCCGATGAATGTCTCACATTATCTACGATACACAGTGCAAAAGGGCTTGAATGGAAAGCTGTATTTATCATAGGTGCTGTAGACGGAAGATTCCCGAGCGTTTATTCTTTCAATTCCGAAGAAGAACTGGATGAAGAATTAAGGCTGATGTATGTAGCTGCCACAAGAGCAAAGACCTATCTTTATATTACTTACCCGATTGACATGTTTGATCATGCTACAGGCATGGTTTTGTCTAAGCCTTCCAGATTTTTGGATGGTATAGATGAAAGTGTACTGGAGAGATGGGTTTTAGATATTGAAGAATAATTTTTCTTAATATTGGGAATATAGCAATATATATTGCTATACAGCTATACAATGATTTACAAACATTGTAAAGAAATGTAACAGATATAACAAATATTGAAATCGTATATAAAAAAATGTTTTTATATATATGTGTGTATTTAAAAAGGTGAGCAGTATGTCATTATCAGTTGATAAAACTTTATTTATAGTAAAATCTTCAACAGCAACTTCCGCTGCAAATAAAATTGATGAAATTAATTTGTTTGAAGGAACTGCAGTTAAAGAAACTAACAATACATCAAATGCAGATATAACTAAACTTGAAGCACAGCTTGCACAGTTAGAATCAGAACTTGCAACTTTAGAAGCTGACAAAGCAGAAAAAGAAGCTTATAAAAAAGAATTAGAAGCTCAAAAAAGAGCTATCGAAGCACAAAAACGTAATATTGAAGCTCAAATTGAAGCAAACGAAGCTGAAATTAAACAAAACGAAGAAATAATCAAACAAAACGAAGCAAATATTGAAAAAGCTCAAAAAGAAATAGAAGAGCTCGAAGAACAATACAATGCAAAAAATCAAGAAGCTGAAGAATTAAATCAGCAAATCAATGATAAAATTTCAAAAATTATTGCAGATTCTGATGAAGATGTACAAGAATTATCCGAAAAAATCAGACAGGCAACAGAAGAAGCTCAAGAAAAAGTTGCATCAGGCGAAATTAAAGAAAGCGAAGTTTCTCAATATGTAGCTCAAAAAGTCGGCAATTCTTCCATATCTGCATCAACAGCTGATTTTGCAGCAGTTATTTCAATGAATCTTCAATTGAGAGCACTTATCAACGGTGCAAAAGATATTTATAATCAAATGAGTATACAACAAACAGAAATTGCAGGTTATCAGGCAAATATTGCAAATGCAATCAATGCAAATACACAGATAGCACAAAAAAATGCACCTTTGCAAGAACAGTTAAATGAATTGAATTCTCAGGAAAAAGAAGTCAACAAAGAAATCAATTCTGTAAATTCTGAAATTGCTGCAATTGATACAAATATTGCAAATGTAAAAGCAGAGATTAATACAATCCAGCAAACAATTGATGAAACTAAAAAATTCGATAATAACTACAAACTAAATGATAAGTTTGATATAAATGATTATATTCAGGGTTCTGCTTCCGGTGAAGATCAAACACCTGAAACAAAAGCAACAACAACATACAGCAATGCAAATCCGTTTTTATCAATTTCTTATGATAATACACAGTATTTGAATATGACAGATGCTTTAGACGCTATGGCGGTAGCAAATGACCAGAATATCCAGAATGCTCAAAGCCATGTTGAATCAAACAGAGAACAAATCAGAAAGATGTTTCAGGATCTTATTAAATAATTAATCATTCAATATAATATAAAAAAGCTCCGTTTTATTTAAACGGAGCTTTTTTTTGAGAGAGTGTTTATATTTGGAAAGCATATGTTTTAACTTGATTATTACTTTGCCGTCTTTTGTTAATGTTTTAAGAATGTATACATCATATTGTATTATACTGATTTTTTAGTTAATACAAATGGGTTTGATGCATTTGCATTTGTATTTGTAGTATTTGCTGTTGAAGCTGTTGATGTATTTGTGTTAGCTGTGTTGTTTGCTGTACTTGTGTTAGAAGATGACGTTGATTGATTTGTTGTATATGGTACTTTTGATAGGTTTTCCCAGCCGTAGGTTGTGCCTTTTTTAATGAAGGCTAGTGTTTTATTAATTTCATTTTGGAATGATGCTTTTAAATAAGCGGGCATTTCTGATGTTTCTTCAGATTCGCTTGCCGCAGCCTGCTGTGCAAATGTTGATGCAAGTTGTCCGGCTCCGCCCAGTGCAGCTTGACCGAGGTTAAACATTTTACCTATTTTATCAAGTTTAGAATTGCCTGAGCCTTGTCCTGCAGATGCTTGAGAATTTTCTTCTCCTTCTTCAAGGTTTTTAAGAACTTCTTCCAATTTCTGGCTCAAATCCTGAGATTGTTCTTCAATCTGGCCTTTTACTGCTTCGTAAGCTTCTTTTTGCTGGGCTAGCTCTGCTTGTGCATTTTGAAGATTGTTTTGAGCTTCTGTTACTTTAGCTTCTGCTTCGGAAACTTTGCCTTCGGCTTCTGTCAATTTACCTTCTGCAGTTTTTAAAGCTTCTTCATCATTTGCTAACTGAGCTTTTGCTTTATCTAGTTCTGCCTGAGCTTTCTCTTTTTCTGCAGTAGCTTTTTCAAGTTCTGCTTCGGCAAGTTTTACTTCAGCTTCTGCTGCTTTTTCTGCTGCTTTTGCTGTGTCCAGAGCAGTCTGTGCTGCGGTAACTGCTGCCTGTGAGAACGGTACTGCAGCTTGAGCTGCATCAAGAGCGCTTTGTGCTGCGCCAACTGCCTCTTTTGCAGAAGCAAGCTGTTCATTTGCGCTGTCTAAATGACCTTGTGCTGTTTCTTCTGCTTTTTCTGCTGTAGAGAGAGCAGTTTCTTTTGCTTTTACTGTTTCTTGTGAAGCTGTTACTGTTTCATCAGCTTTATCTCTTTTTACAGATGCATCATCTCTGACACCTTCTGCATTGCCTTGATTTTCTACTGCAATTCTTTCTTCATCTTCTGCATTAACAACATTGCCCTGGGCGTTTACGACATTACCCTGTGCATTTACAACAGGTGCTGTGCCATCTGCATCAAGACTTTTTACTCCTTCAAGAGCACTTGAGACAACGCCTGTATCTGTGCTGGAAAGTGCAGCATTTCCTGTATCGATTTCTGATACTGTTTCATCACCCGAGCTGGATACACCTTCATCCTGTGAAGATCTTGTTGATGAAAATGAAACTTCATCGCCTACTTTGCCATAATTTGCATTATTGTCAAGACCAAGGCTTGTGATATATTCATCAGCTTTGCCGTCTAAAAATTCAGGTACTTCAAAGTTAAATTTAAGCCATGGTAAATTACCTGTTCTGTCTGTGCTAAAACTGTATCCGCCACCGCTCATGTGATACTCTCTTTCTTTCATTTACTCTCTTATATATATAAAAACCGTAAATAGCAAAGAATTGACAATATAGTATATACTTTTTATATATTATTTACATAACTTTACATTTGTAGACTTTTGTAACAATTTTGTATTTTGAGATGATATTAAGTCAAAAAAATTTTTGTTTTATACTTATATTTACTGTAGGTAATTATTTAAAGGTGTGAATATGAAGATAAGTTTTGTTGATGATCAGACAACTAAAAGTAAGTTTAGAAAAACAGTAGATGCAGGTAAAGAATTTTATGCAAACAAAGTTAAACCTGCTATAAAAGATGGTGTAAAATATACCAAAAATCTTGCTAAAGATTCTGTAGAATTTGTTAAAAAGAATCCTAAAAAAGTCGGCAAATTTGCTGCATTGGGACTGCTTGCAGGTTCTGTAATCGCACTTACTGTTAAGGCTGTAAAAGATTTTGTTGCAACAAAAAAACAAAATGCTATTTTAAAAGATGCGGTTCTTGCTCAAAGAGATACAATTAATGTAATGAAAGAAGTAAACGCAATCCACAAAGATATCATTGAAGCAAAAGACAGAACAATAGAAGAATTAAAAAAATAATTAATAGCCTTTTGAAATAAAAAAGTCCCTCAATAAAATCTCTCCTGAAATATTTTATTTGAAGGACTTTTTTTTTATTATATTTTTATTGTAATAAACCTGTCGGAAGAAATATTAATTGGAAAAGATTAACCCTTTAATAGTATTTTCATCTTTTTTTATCCTTGGTATAGTTGCATTTTTTACACATACCGTTATATTCTTAGCTTTTTTTCTGCTTCTACTTCTTATATTGGCGCTTTTGAACAATAAGATTTCCAATAAAGAAGCGGTTATCTATTACCTTGCATTTGCACTTGCTCTTCTTAACTGCAAGTTGCAGATAAAGAATTATGATGATTTGTCAAAATACATACCCTCAACTGCCGTTATAAAAGGTACCGTTGAGTCTATACCGACAACAAACAGACCTGACAGGACCAAATTTTATTTAAAAGTTGATTCCGGCGTATTTAACGGAGAAAAGGCAGAAAACCTGAATGCAAGAACTATTGTCACAATTTATGACAGCGTTGAAAATTATTCGAAAATAAAAATAGCAGATAAAGTGGAGCTTTCGGGCAAATTGTTGAGTCCGATAAAAGCAAAGAACCCTTCTCAGTTTGACTATGCCGCATATTTAAAGAATAAAGGGACTTTTTCTACGTTCTATGTGAGAAATTCTTCATGGAAGGTATCAAAAAACGCACAGACTTTTGTCGGAAAATTTTTACAAAAGCTGAATGATACAAGATCAAGAATTTTGAAATATCAGGCCAAATATATGAAGCCCGATAATCTTGAAGTTTTAGGAGGTATCGTATTCGGCGATGATGCGATAAACCCGCCCGAGCATATAAAAAATTCTTTTATAAACTCCGGTCTTCTGCATATTCTTGCGGCTTCCGGAATGAATGTGTCCATTATATTCGGAATATGGTTTTTTATAGGAACAAGACTGCGCTTAAATTATCGTTTTAATATACTGGCAGGTGTTTTTCTTGTCGCTTTTTATACTCTGATGACAGGGATGGGGCCTTCGGTTTTGAGGGCTGCATTGATGATTGAGTTTGTATTGTTGGGCAAACTTATAAACAGAAATGCGGATAGTATTGCGCTTGTGTTTTTTGTCGCATTCTTAATGCTTTTGTATAACCCTGCCATGATAAATGATGTTGGATTCCAGCTGTCATTTGTCGTCACTTTTGCGTTGATGTTTTATTGTCCTCCTGTTCTCGGCGGGATAAAAAACAGATTTTGGGAATTTCTTGCAGGTGCTGTTTTGATACCGTTTGTTGCACAGTTGTGGGCAAGTCCTATACAGATGTTTTATTTTAATACATATGCTGTTTATTCTGTGGCGGCAAATTTTGTTATTACGTTTTTTATTATGGTGATAAGTTTTCTGGGATTTTTGGGCTCTATACTTGCAATGGTGCCTGTAGATGCCTTTGCCGACAAAATATGCATGGTTTTTGCATTTATACTGAATCCTGTTGTATCAATTTTAATAAATATATCAAACTTCTTTGCATCTTTGCCTCATTCACTTGTCACTACAATACATCCGCATGCACTGCAGATGATTTTTTATTACAGTGTGCTTGTCGTTTTCGGGTTTGCTTTAAGAGACAAGTTTCGTGATAAAAGACTTTTGGTTCTGTCAGGCATATTGATTTTGCTCCTTGGGTTGTCTTTTATAAAAATATCTCCAAAAACTTGTGAAGTAATTGTTTTTGACGTGGGAAATGCCGACAGTTTTCTTATCAAAACGCCTGAGCGGAAGTATATATTGATAGATACCGCACACGGGAAATATCCGGGCTCAAAAAATACATTTTCCCAGGCGGATTCTATCATGAATAAGTATTTTAAAGACAGCGGCATTAAAAAGATTGATTTGCTTATTTTGACACATTTTGATGCGGATCACTCGGGCGGTGCAGTGGATGTTATGAAGGCAGTAAAGGTTGGAAATGTTATTTTGAATAGAGATAAAGATGACTCCAAAACAACAAAAGCCATTATGCAGTATATAAAAACGGCAGATATCCCTTATACCGATGCGGTTAACAACAAAACCGTTTATAAAGAGCAGGATGATTTTACAATAAAAACATATAACGCCGATTTTACACAAAATAAAAATGACAATGACAATTCCACTGCAGCTTTGTTGTCATATAAGGATTTTGACATGCTTTTTATGGCTGACGGCGGGGTGAGAACTTTTAACAAAATTAAAAAAGATATTGATAACACGGATATAGAAATATTAAAATCCGGACATCACGGTGCAAAAAATACCGTAACCTCTAAAATGCTGAAAACACTAAATGCAGATGCCGCAATAATCTCTACCGGTTATAACAGTTACGGACATCCCGCAAAAGAAACTCTCAGGACTTTTTCTAAGAATGACGTAAAAGTTTACAGAACAGATGTAGATAATGCCGTTAAAATACAATCAGACGGCAATGTGTATAGAATTTATAAATACAGCACAACAAGTAAAAAGTTTGTAAAAGATTTTGAAAGAACCTGTAAAGAATAATTACTGGTCGGACTCTTTGTCATGCTTCATTAATTTTTCAAAATCAGAAGGCTTTATGGACTGAATAAAATCTCTAAACTCCTGCGCTTCTTCTTCATCTTTTGCAGCATCACAGGAAACAGAACCGTTTGCAAGAACGTTTGCCGTGACAAAAATCGGAGCGTCCACTCTTATCGCAACGGCAATTGCATCGGACGGACGTGCATCAATTTCTATTTCTTTGCCTTCTTTATCTTTAATATAAATAATTGCGTAATAGGTTTCTTTTTCTACATCGTTTATTTCTATACGGTCAATAGTTCCGCCTGTTTTTTCCACAATCTCTACTATAAGATCATGCGTCATCGGACGGCTGACTGATATGTTTTCGATTTTTCGAATAATAGCGCTTGCTTCCGCTGAGCCTATCCAGATAGGCAGGGCTTTTCTGTTGTTAATATCATGCAGAACAACAATCGGCGAGCCGGTTCTTGTATCAAGTGCTATTCCCATTACTTTCATTTCTATCATAGTGATATTATAATGCAAAATTAAAATTAGACAAAGCTAAAGTATTTAAGAAATTTTTGTAAAACAAGTGTCATTCAGAACACAGTTCCGTCATTCTGTGGATCACCCCCGTTATTCTGAGGCGTCAGCCGAAGAATCTATTGTGCAAAGATCCTTCGGTCACTTTGTTCCCTCAGGATGACAAATAATCGTCATTTCGACAGCTGTAGGTTGGGCGTACCTGCCCAACGCAAAAATGTCATTCTGAAGCGTCAGATGTGTTTTGCGGAAAGAACGATTGTGTTCAGAATTTTACAGATTTGAAAAGTAATCAAAAAGCCTTTAAGATCCTTCGGACGTTACACTCTCTCAGGATGACAAATAATTGTCATTCTGAGGCGTCAGCCGAAGAATCTAAATTATTGTGTCCTTCTGAAACGCCATGCGTGCCTTGCTGCAAACTTCTGGACTTGCATAATATCCTCGTGATATTATTAGGTACATGAAAATTTTGATTGTAAACGGTCCTAATATTAATCTTCTCGGAACAAGGGAACCCGAGATATACGGTACACTGACTCTTGACAGTATTGTCGAAAAATTGTCTGCGTATGCCGGGGATATAGGGGTCGAACCGGAATTTTTCCAGAGCAATATTGAGGGTGAAATTGTCGACAAAATCCAATGGGCAAGAGATTTTTGCGACGGTATAGTAATAAACCCCGCTGCTTATACACATACAAGCGTGGCAATAAGAGATGCAATTTCTGCCGTAAAGCTGCCCGCTGTTGAAGTGCATATCTCTAACATTCACCAGAGAGAAGAATTTCGCAGACATTCTTTTATTGCTCCTGTTTGTATAGGACAGATTGCAGGTTTTGGATTTGATAGTTACAAGCTCGGGCTTGAGGCTGTGGTTGATTATATTAAGTCAAAAAAATAGTTGGGCTGTCTGTTGGCTATACTTAATGTAAATGCAGGTTAGGCATAATTACCCGACACAAAACAATTCTGTCTTTCTGAAGCGTCAGGCGTGCCTTGCGTAAAGAACGTTTGTGTTCAGAATCTTACCGGTCTGATAAGAGACAACAAGATCTGTAAGATCCTTCGGTCACTTTGTTCCCTCAGGATGACAAATGGTAGTCATTCTGAGCACTCTGCCGAACAAAACGATTAAGTATCGTTTGTGAGGGGCGAAGAATCTATTGCATAAAGAAGATCCTTCGGTCACTTTGTTCCCTCAGGATGACAAATGGTAGTCATTCTGAGGCGCCAGCCGAAGAATCTAAGTGCGTAGGTTGGGCATACCCGCCCAACACAGAGGATACCGAAAAAAGTTGTTATTCTGACAGTGCGGTTTGCTCTTTCAAACAGTTAAATCCAAAATTCCCAAACTCATGCCTCAGGATGACATTTTTATTGCTTTACTTGAAAAATAAATATCCTTTTTGCTACAATATTAACAACGGTTGTCAATCGTATATCTATGTGGGGCAGCCTCACTTGTACTCAAGAAAATCCTGATATGTACGGCTCATAAACTTGCCTACATCTCAAGCTAGAAGTGGTACACACTCTGCCGAATAAATATGCCGGTGGCATATTTATGAGAGGTAGCGAGGCCGCATAAGCATAGATATGACGGAAGTGACCCCATGCACTTGTTGCCTGTGCCGGACTTGTTGGTAAAAACGGACTTATTTATCGCACAGGTTCATCAAGTAGTCGGAGTCAGTTGACAATATGAAATAATTTAGCCTATAGTTTGGATTGTATTTCAAAAATGAATAATCAAAGTATAAAAAAGATTTTATTATTTTTTTGTCTGACATTAACAATATTTTTTACTGCAAATGTAAAATCATTTGCTTCCGATTATCAATACAAAGTTTTGGATCCTAAATACAACCCTCAGGCTGAAGAATTGCTAAACGGAACTCTCTCTAATGTCCCTGAGGTGGAGTTGAAAGAACCGAAAAAATTTGATTTTGGCAGTTTTTTTGCAATTTTTGCACTGGTAGTTTTTCCGATAATTATTATTTCTCTTGCCGTTAAAACATTAAAAGAAATAGCCGAAGAAGTTCCCGGCAGAGAAAATCAGGATACAGGCAATATAACAATAAAAGCCCAAAACGACACTTCTGCTAAAAAAGAAATACAGAAGGATGTGCAGGATAAAAAACCTTCTTATACCACACAGGATAAAAAGAGTGTTGTACAAAAGCAAAATACAACACCTATGCAGCATTCTGCACCGGTCAATAATCAGGTGCCGGTGAATTCTAAAATGATAAATACAGTCAAAAAAGATGTCCGTGCAGCATCTGATACAATAGTGCGCAAGACACAAATCAGACCTGCAATGCCACAAAAGCCTCCTTCTCAAAAAGAAAAACTCCCGCAGAATGCAAATATATCAATAAGCAAATATTTTTCTTCACCGGAGCAAAAAGCTAAAAATCCTATGCTTTTGAATACGTCATTGCTTTCAAAAAATAAGGGATTGTGTCTTGTTGAATACAATAAAAAATACTCCTTAATCGGTTATATAAACAATGAAATATTTATGTTGAATCAGTTTGATTCCGTACAAACCAGCGAAATCCGCTCCAGACTTTCAGAATCCGTTGATTCTAAAGACAGATACATTGTAAGGCTCGGTGATTACAAAGCCCTTGTCGAAGTCTCCGACACTAAGATGAAGCTGCTTCTGGAATTATAGTCTCTTGTTATATAATTAAATAATGAAAAAATTATCAGTTGTTATTATATGTGTTATTATCGGTGTTTTGACGTTTTTTTTGTTAAACAAACCTGCGGATAATCGTGTTGTTATAAAGTTTTCTACCTGGGGTTCTCAAAGTGAAATTGCGCTTTTAAAACCTTTGATACAGGAGTTTGAAAAAGAAAATCCCGATATAAAGATAAAACTTTTGCACATTCCTCAAAATTATTTTCAAAAACTCCATCTGTTATTTGCATCTAATCTTGCACCGGATGTTATATTCATAAACAATTATTATTTGCCAAAATACTTAAATGCAGGGCTTTTAGAAGATTTGACCCCTTATGTAAAAAAAGATGATTATTTTTCCAAAGCACTGGAGAACTTTACATATAAAAATAAAATCTATGCAGTGCCGAGAGATGTCTCTAATCTCGTGATTTACTATAACAAAAATCTTTTTGATAAATACAAAATAAAATATCCTCAAAGCGGCTGGAGTATGCAGGATTATCTTGATACAGCCAAAAAGTTTGCACAAAAAGGTATCTGGGGTACAAGTTATGAGACGGATATGCTTTTTTGGCTGCCGTATTTGATGAGTAACGGCGCTTCTGTTTTGAGTGATGACGGCAGAAAGATTCTGCTGGATACCAAAGAGGCTGTAGAGGCTATTGATTTTTATGCTTCTCTTGCAAATGCTTACAATGTAGCTCCCAGGAAAAGTGACAGTGCCAGTTTGACAATGGCGCAGCTTTTTTTGCAGCAAAAAATGGCTATGCATCTTTCGGGCAGATGGCTTGTGCCAAAATATAGGGCAGAAGCTCAATTTGACTGGGACATAGTACCATTTCCGGCAGGCAAAAACGGATCTGTAGTAAATATAGATGCCTCGGGCTATGCATTGTCAAAAAAATCCAAACATAAAAAAGAAGCTTTGAAATTTATAAAATTTATTACTTCACAAAAGTCTCTGGCTGCACTGACAAAAAGCGGTCTTATTATTCCCGCAAGAAAAGATACCGCCTATTCCAATGTATTTTTAGACAAAACAAAGAAGCCTGCTTCTTCTGAGATATTTTTGAAAATTATAGAAACAGGCAAAGTTACGCCTGTCAATGAAAATTATCAAAAGATAAATGATATTTTAAATACAGGTCTTGAACCTTTATTTCTGGGCAAAGAAAAAGCCCGTGATTTATTGAATAGCGGGCTTTTAATAGATTTAAGTAGATACGCATATTAATTTGTCATAAGCAGTTTTTGCTGCTGTATGGATGCTATATGCCGAGCATCATATATCTGTTGATTGAAGAAAGCTGTGTTGCACCGGAAAAGCTTATGCTGTCACGTTTAGAAGAGTTGTATTCTTCTTCTACCTGATCTTTGAGCGCCTCATAGTATTCTCTTTCTTCATCAGTATAAGCCATATAGATTTCATAATCTAATTTATCAATCGTTGTATCGTAATCTTCTTCAAGATCACCTGTAACCGTTAAGTTTAAAGTGTTCATAATGTCATCAAAAGGAATGGATTGACGTGTAGTCATCTCACTTTGAGATTTCATCATTTCTTCCATTCTTTGCGCCGTTTCCAGACGCATTTTATCCGTATCTTTGTCTCCGGATGGTACAAGCCCGTATAATGCCAATTCCTGCATAATCAACTGGTATTCATAGTCATTCTCCTCAGTCTGTTGTGTTGCAGCTGAGGACGGAACATACATAGACAACATATAAGAAGGTATCGGACTTATTGACATGCAGAACACCACTCATTTCTTAGCGCTATCATGTTAATGCCCGCAATTAAAAATTTTTAAACAAAATAAAACCCTATACAGATACGATTTTGTTACCTGCGCGTCTCGCAGGTGGGTGAGTGCCTTGGCCTATCCGTTTCCTGCTGGCACAGATTTTCTGCGGCAGGTATACTTCAAAACGTTCGAGTCGCCTCTCCCGATAGTAAATAATGTAGGAACAAAATTAATACCTGTATAGAGTATTAATATTTTATACTTTTTTGTTATAATAAACAAGCGTTAAGGTAAATTTATAGACAGGCGGTTAAGGAATGGACAAGATTACAATCAGATCTGACAGACAGGATGATTACACTTTCACTTACAAAGGAGAAGAGGTTGTTTTGAAGGCAGGTTCAATTTTGAGTATAGCAAACGGTTTAAATGACGTTGTATTGCCGACAACTCAAATGAAAATTATGAACAATCTTATTGTTATAAAAGATTCTGTAAAAAAATAGTTTTTAAATAATTCATAAAGCCGGTACTGAAAAATAGTACCGGCTTTATTTTTTATATATTCTCCGATTTTATTCTCTGATTTTTATGAATTATTCTGCGGATAAAGATTATCTATCAAACTTGAGGGTTCCGAGTCGGAATCTTCACTGCCGTAAAATACGCTCATAGAACTTGGTTTAAAAGATTGGTATTCTGTTTTTAACTTCTCTTCATCAGCTTTCAGGCTAAAAGCTTGAATTTCTTCATTTGTTACTCTGCCGTCTTTGTTTGTATCAATCTGGTTGAAGTATGTCAAAACATTGCTGAGCATATCACTGTTGCCCATACCGCTTGAGCACAGCTGACATAGTTCTTGATATGACAGTCCGCTCTGTGAGAGTTTTGTTGTTAAATTTGTCATATCATTAGAGCTGATTTTGCCGTCACCGTCCTGATCAATGGCTGCAAAGTTGGAAGACAAAAATTGTGCAAAAGATGTGTTGTAACCAAGCTGATTTAATACAGTATTTGAGGGGTTTGTTATATCTTCTATGGTTATCCCTCCTGAATTGGAGCTGTTTTTAGCTAAAATAGAATAAGTGCTCTGCAAACCGTTTAATGCATTTGCAAATAAAGCCTGACCATTCATTAATGACATTGTATGTCTCCTTTACTTTTTTGCATCTAATCTAGTGTCGCAGTTGCCGCCGGCTGACCGCAGCCGGCACCTGCTCACCTTTGACTTCTTTTGCCGAAATCTTTGATTTCGTGCAAAATGTCTTCACGTATAGTGAACAAATGATACTCAAAAATTTTGCTCTTCCCACCCATTTTGACTTGACATTTAGTCAATTCAAAACGGAGTTCTTCTTATCGCAAAATTTTCTCGGACAATATTATTGTCCATGTACAGTTTAAGGTTTTTTTTGCAAAAGTAAACCGTTTAGTTAATGTATTTGAAAAAATAAACCGTCTTTTAAATTTAAAAGACGGTTAAAACTTTGGGTATGCGATTGATGTCGTAAGTAAGCAAATAAATAAAAACTTTTGTATAAAATATAGAAAGCACTATATTTAAATCTACTATATCCGGTTAATTTTCAAATTTAATCCGCTCAACGATTCTCAATTAAGAAAATACTTTGAAAGTTCTTTCAATGTTCTTTTCCATAACTTTCTTAACAGAATCGATTTCGGTATCGCAGGCTTTCTGTTGAGTTTCAACCTGGTTCAAGTCATTCTGTAATCTTTTTTCTTTAACTTGAATAGAAGCAGTCTTTTGTTCGTATTCAGCTTCAGCAGCTCTGTCATCATCTGTGTAATAAGACTGAGTGAAACCATTGTTGCCGTTTAAGTCAAGAACCTGTCCGTTTGCATCTACTATTCTTAATGTACCCATTTTGATACCTTCTAACAATGCAAGCGGGTTAATATCTTCTGTATTTGTTTGACCAAAAGTTTGTGTTTTTTGTTGAGTGCTAGTGGTACCATCTTCATTTTTTATTGTCTCCATTATTGGTGTACATTTATCTTTATCTTCTTGTGACATAGAATCATAATCAGATTGAGTAATAGTTCTTTTTATTCCTTTTTCATCTGTATATTCCCAAAGTGCTTCAGGTGTGCTTACAGTAGAATTAGGTACCCATTTGTGCCAATTTCCGTTTGTATCTTTTTCTTGAAGTGTAAAGTTGTTTGCGCCTAATTCAACAAGAAGTGAACCAGTAAGACAAGTAGAAGTCTGCGTTGCGTCTAAACCGTTAGTGTAGAATAATGCCTGGTTGCTAATTTTTATTGAATATTCTCTTGCGATTTGTTCTGTCTGCATAGCAAGGATCATTTCAGAGTTTGTTATTTGCTGAGCTCTGTATTCAAGGTCACTCTTTCTTGCTGTTAAAAGTAACAATCTTGCCTGTGATGCTGCTAAACCCATTTTATGTCTCCTTACGACTTGCTTACTTTACTTACATATATATAAAACCAAAATAAAAGTTCTATATTCAGTATATACAAATATTGTTACAAAAGTTAACAAAAGGTAGAAATAATTCGGGTATTGGTAATATCTTTTCTCAAAAAATTGATAATCAAAGAGATAAAAGATATTTATGAAAAAAATTTTTGTCCGTGTTTTTTGTTTTCTTCCTGCGGGTCCTGCATTGTACCTATACAAAAACAACTTCGGCCGTATTTATTTTCAAATTTGTCCCACAGGGCGGAGAGAGCCTGCGCTTTTTGTGTTTTTTTATCTTTGAACAAAAACAGCTGTGCAGCCGATTTTTCCGTTAGTTTTTCCGCATAAATTCCGGACGAGCGATAAATAATATCCGGATTGTAAAGTTTATCAAAAAGTTTATCCGCATACTGGTTTATAAGAAATTCGCTGTCAGTTGCTTCGGGCAGAACTATTTTGTCCGTAAAAACCTGAAAATCCTTTGTCCTTAGCATCACATATACTATCTCTGTCTGAAGCCCCAGTTTGCGCAGTTTTGTACACACTTGATGCGCGTGGTAATGAAGCGAGCCTTTTATATAATTTTTGTCATTGGTAAAATGGCTGAATGCACTTGTTTTTTGTATGGATTTTGGCGGTTCAAACTTGCTGTTTACCGGATATACACTTACGCCTGTGAGTTCGGATTTTAGCTCCAACCCGCGTTTGCCCCAGATTTTTTTTAGCCAGAATTCGTTTTGTTTTGTAATTTCACTGCATTTATAAATTCCGTATTTATGAAACAATGCGGTTGTATTCCTGCCTATACCCCAAATCTCTTCTATATATGTTTTGCGTAATATTTCATCAATTTCTCTGTATTTAATTCTGCACAATCCGTTTAATGATTGTATTTTTTTTGCCCTCTCACATGCCAGTTTTGCCAGGGTCTTTGTAGGTGCAAGCCCTATCGAAACCGGCACGCCGATTTCTTCTTCTATTTCTTTTTTTATGTTGGCTATTATTTCTTCATAAGAACACCTGTAAAGTTTTTTTAACCCCGTAAGATCTAAAAAAGCCTCGTCTATAGAGTACTGTTCGACATCAGGGGTAAATTTTACAAGTTTTAGCATAATACGGTTGGATATATCATGATAGAGCCCGAAATTTCTCGAAATATAAATTACGTTTTTAAATTCTTTGCGTGCTTTAAAAAGAGGATATCCCATTGGTATCCCTATATCTTTAGCCTCTTTTGAACGTGCAATTATGCATCCGTCGTTATTGCTCAGGACACACACAGCCCTGTTTTTTAAAAGAGGGTTCATAAGCTGTTCGCATGATACGAAAAAATTGTTACAGTCTACAAGTGCTATTTCTGTCATATTGTCTAACCTTTTGCCATTGTAAAATTTTATATTTTATTTATGTTATATGTTCCACCCATTCTTTGGAGCAAAGAACGGGTGGAGCCCAAGAAACGGATTTTTGATATTTTTATAAGCAGCTGCCTTATACGACTTGTCACTCCGAACATATAATATTTCAGATGACTCTTTGTTTATTGTTTTGTGCATATCTAACCTTTCTTTTTTAAAAAAATCCGGCGGAGGTTTTTGACATGAGGCTCCGCCGCCTTTAAAGGTTTTTTGATTTTATTTATTAGGAAGGATATCTTGGGTTCAATGTTTTATATAGTTTATTTATAACTGTCTTGTTATACCCGTGGCGATACCGAATATAGTCAAAGACTCTTTTGGTTCTATTACGGGATAGTCCGGATTTTCCGGTTGAAGCCATATCTTGCCGTTTTTCTGCCGGTAGGTCTTTAGGGTATAGCCGTTGTCTACATAAGCAAGAACTATATCCCCGTCTTTTGCATAAGGTGTTTTTTTGACAATAACTCGGTCTCCGTCAAAAATTCCTGCATTGACCATGGAATCGCCTGACACCGTAAACATAAATACGGAAGGATTTGCCAGATCAAAACTCTCATCCAGCGAAACTCTTTTTTCTATCGAATCTTCAGCAACCGTAGCAAAACCGGCTCTGACCGATGAAGTAAAAAGAATCGCCCCGAAACATTCCGGATTAATAAAAAACTTTCCGTTTTTTTCTTTAATCAGGTCCGTTTCTTTGAGTTTTTTAAAATACTGCCAGACAGAGTTTTTGTGTTTAAACCCGCAGTCCTGTGCAATTTTTTCAAAACTCGGCAGAGGTTCTTTTCCGTACAATTTTTTAAGATTGTCAAAAAAGTTTTTTTGTTTTTCACTGAGGTTTTGATTTAACATAATTTTATTATAGACAATTGTCTATAAAATGTCAATATGCAAAAATTAAGGATTTTGTCTGAGGCGGCCTCGCTTGTAGAAGTGGTGCACGGAGTGCGAGTGACGCCAAGTCTAGCATTTTACGGAAGTGACCCCATGCACTTGTTGCCTGTGCTGGACTTGCTGATAAAAACGGACTTGTTTATTGCACAGGTTCATCAAGTAGTCGGAGTCAGTTGACAATATGAAATATACAGCAAATTTTGCCGATACTATAAAAAGTCAGTCATTCTTGTATACGTTACATAATTTGGCGACCAAAATTGTTATTTCTGTACATTAAAAATATAAATGTAAAAAATATTTTTATAAGAAGGTATAGAAATTACACAGTGTTTGACTTTATCAGAGTCATAAGTAAAAAATGATAGAGCAGATATTTTATTTTAGAGTGACTTAAAATCCTACCCGCAAGGGCGGATTTTTCGGAACGAAAAAATGAAATATCTGCTCTCAAATACCAAATATACGCATAATATATTAAATAAGTTATCGAATTACGTAACATATATAGGAATGACGATTGGAAACAAAAGCAGATTCTTCGGCTAAAGCCTCAGAATGACGCATTATTTTAGATACTTGCTTGAGATTTAATTTTGAATAGAGATTTCCTGAAAAGAATTCACTCAGATTTCATATAGTTCTATATTAAATAATATCTGTTTATGAGTGTAAAAATAAAACACAGCATAAATATTAGAGAATACACCATAGTAACAGTATAAAGATTTATTTTTAGAGGTTTTAATCTGCTGTTGTCAAACAGAAATAAAAATAACGGCAAAACCGGAAGCAGATATCTGCCCTTAAACCCCGCTATCAATCCGCTGCCGTCCAGAGTAAATGTAATATAATCCGCTGTCAATGCGAGTATATAAACAAGAACTATAATAACCGCAAAAATAATTTTGTTTTGTAAATCCAAATTATATTCAGTGTCTTTTGCATTTTTATCCCCAAATACAGCATTTGCTATTAACAAAGCAAAATATCCCCATATTATCAAAGGGTTTACATTGGTATCCGAGACGCCAAAGTCAGAAACTGCTCTTTGGATATACTCTATGAAATCAACTGCCGTTGTTTTTAAAAGGCAGCATATAAAGCCGGTCGGATGTTGAAAAATTGATACTATAGCTCTTAGAGCATTGTGGCAGTAATAAGAAAATGTTCCGCTGAATATTTGTATTGTATATGCGACAAATCCCGTTATCCACAAACTGCACGCCAGAAATATCAATATAAAGGTAAAAACTCTTTTTTTATTTGACTCAAAACAGTTTTTGGGGATAGCAAAATAAAGCAAAATCATGGGAAAATAAGCAAACTTGCAAACACACAGAAAAAATATCAACGCAAAAAATATCAATAGTTCTTTTATGCTTATCCGTTTAGCCCTATCAGATACATAATCATTTTTTAATTTTAATGTATAAGCAGTAAGTATAAAAGCGACTCCGGCAACGAGGTGATCCGTATTGATAATAGAAGCAATATAAAGACTAAGCGGTGCAATTGCGAAAAATAAAAAAATATTTTTCTTAACCGGTGTGATTTTTATTGCTATATACATAAGTCCCGTATACAAAAACAAAGAACAAAGCCGTAAAATAAAAATCATAAAAACAGGCGGCACATCAAAACTGTTCATAATTATCATGGCAAAGGTATGCGGCAGATAAGAAAACACCGTATAAGAAGGTATCATGTGTATGGCAATTGTTTTATACTGTTTGTTTAATGGTATTTTAGCAAGTTCTTGTACATTTTTTATACTGATTTTTTGCGGTGCATGGATTATTCTGTCCGGACCTATGTACGGATTGAGAAGCTTGCTTTGTGCTGCCAGTTGTACAATACTCAACGGAACAATCTGTGCGGTAAAAGTTTTCGGTTTTTCAAAAAGCAAAGTCCCGTCAGTATAAGAGGTTATTTTTTTATAATTCAAAGTACCCTGGCTAAATCCGTAAATTTTGTAAAAATGTTCCGTTTCGTCAAAACCCTGAAAAGGCGGATTAATAAAAACAAGAAGCAGCCCGCCGAGAAGACAAAAAAACAAAAAAATGTTTTCAGGCCTTTTTAACATCTGCAAAAATCTTGTATACATTGTTTACTACCCCTTAAAATACGGCAGCTCTTCATTTTTATCCAGTGTTCTGGCATCATTTTTAAAAATCTTGGATTTATAAATACCGGATTTAGCAAGCGCATACAGTAGGCTTGTTTTTAGCACACCAAATCCGTACTTGCAGCTTCTCATAAAGTTTATGGAAGAAGCATCCGGAAAATATTTTGTCGGACAACTGATTTGACCTATTGTATACCCTTTATAAAAAACAAGTGCAAGCATCTCATTGTCAAATACAAAATCATCGTCACAATCTTTCAAAGGGCATTTTTCAAGAACTTCTTTTGTAAATGCGCGAAAACCGGTATGATACTCGGTAAGTCGTTCACCCATTGTAATATTCTGGAAAAATGTAAGAAATTTGTTTGCAACAAATTTATATAAAGGCATACCTCCTTCGAGTGCACCTTTGCCTATAAATCTTGATGCAATGCAGGCATCATATTCATCAAAAGCCAACATTGCAGCCATTGCGGGAACAAGCCTCGGAGTATACTGATAATCCGGATGAACCATAATCACGATATCCGCATTTGTTTTTAAAGCCGCAGTGTAGCAGGTTTTTTGGTTTCCGCCGTAGCCTTTATTTTTATCATGCACAATTGTGGTTATGCCGAGATTTCTTGCCACTTCTTTTGTTTTATCCGAAGAATTATCATCCACAAGGATAATTTCATCAACAATATCTTTGCATAAATCATTATATGTCTGCTCGAGTGTCTTTTCAGCATTATATGCAGGCATTATCACAACAACTTTTTTATTGTTAATCATACTTCTCTGCCCCCGTATTACTGTTCATAGTATAATCAAAACAGAGGGAGAACACAATTTTTATGGAAAAGTTTATAAATTTTGCAAAAAAATATTGCATTGCGGAGTTGTTGTTGATTTTTGCCGTATCCGCATTTTTATTTTTTCTTTTTTACGGAAAACAGGATGTTTATCTTGTTGATGTCAGCAGAGAAGCTTATATACCCTGGCAAGTGTTAAAAGGACAGGTATTATACAAAGACATTTTTAATGTCTATGGTCCTCTGGGATATCAAATCAATGCCGTATTATATTTTTTGTTCGGCATAAATCTTAACACACTATACTTTGCCGGCTTTATAAATTCGCTTGTAATATTATTTACTGTTTTTCATACGGTAAAGCTTTTTGCTGACAAAAAGACTTCTCTTGCCGTGACAGGGCTTGTGATGTTTGTTTGTGTGTATGCAAGAAACTTTTTTAACTTTATTTTTACCTATTCCTACAATGCGGTTTATGCTCTGTCAGGTTTTTTGCTTTCATTATTCTTCGCTCTTTTGTACATAAAAGAAAAAAAGACAAAAAATCTTGTACTTGCATTTTTATTTGCAGGATTTTCTTTTGCAAATAAAATCGAAGATTTGCCCTATTTTTGCTTTTTGTTTTTAATACTGCCCTTCTGGCTAAAAAAAGACTGGAAAAAATATTTGTATGCGACAGCAGCATTTTTTCTTTTTCCGGTTCTTTCCTTTGGCATATTGATGATTCAGGGGGCAGGCTTCAGCGACTTTTTCAATGCTGCTGTTTTGATAAAAAAACTGGTCAATGCACCTGCAACAACTTATTTTTATTATGCATACGGCCTGTATTTTAACCCGCAGATTGTAAAAATGGTCTTTTTCATGATGTTAAAAGCAATAAAAATACTGTGGATGCCTTTTCTTTTTTTATTTGGCTTTAATTTTATAAGTTTTAAATATATTGCAAATAAATTTTTAAAATACTCTGTAACAGCACTTTCACTGATATTTTCTATATACGTGGTATTTAAAACCTTTACTGTTATGGAAAAATACTATCACAGTATTTTCTGCTGGATAGGACTAGCCTGTCTTGCCATACTGGCTATTTTGGGTACATATTTGGGTTATCAGCTTTTATGCAGAAAAATCAAAGTAACAGAGATTAAACTAAATGACAAAATGTTCTTATTTCTTCTCTTGTCTGCACTGAGTGTGTCTTTAAAAGGTTTGTTTGATGTCGTTATTACTTGTTACGGTACATTTACTCTCACGGCAATGATTATGCCTTTTATTATATTTTTAATTGTATATGTCCCCCGCAAAATGCCTGAGGCGCTAAAGCAGGCGTGGTGCTCGTCCGTATTATATTTTTGTATTATGGCAATGGCTGCCTGTCTGTTTTTTAACGTATACAGGGTGGTTACATCCAACAACTATACGGTAAATACTCCCCGTGGAATGATAACTATAAGAGATGTATACCCATCACAGAATGAACTGATTAAATATATAAGAGAAAAAACTCCGGAAAATGCAAAAATTTTGACCATGCCGGAAGGCGCTATGATAAATTTCCTGTCGCAGAGAGACTCCGACAACAAATACTATTATCTGATACCTGTTAATGTCGAAATATTCGGTCAGGAAAATATTGTTGAAAATCTAAGAAAAAATCCGCCTGATTATATTCTTCTAAATGACCTTATCTACGGGGTTTATGCAAGTAAAAATTTCTGCGGATACGCTCCTAAAGTATGCGACTTTGTTGCAAAAGAATATAAACCGGAAATTTCCGTAAAAGGGCTTGTGAGTATGGTATTATATAAAAAAGTTTCCAAATGAAACTAATCCCGACAATTTATTGAACGTGTGGAGAGGGTTTCTCTCAAACAAGGCAGCAATATGAAAAATCAAAATGTAATAAAACACAATCCGGATGCAGTGAACGAAGTTGTAAAGCTTCTTTCAAACAAATGGAAAATATTTATAATAAGGGATTTACTTGACGGAAAAAGAAGATTCGGCGAATTGAAAAAAATGACGGGCGCAACACAAAAATCCCTGACATCAGCATTGAGAGAGCTTGAAAATGATGAAATTATAGAAAGAAAAGCATATGCTGAAATTCCGCCCAGAGTAGAGTATTCTCTGACAGACATTGGATATTCTCTTGCCCCCGTGATAGACACAATGGCTGACTGGGGTACTGATTTTATAAAATACAAAGAACTCAAAGAAAAAATAAAAAATAAAAAATAAAAAATAAAAATATTTAATACATCCTGTTTGTGATACATTGTATCTATAAACTAAGGGTATACGTCTAATGCATTCTATTCAAATCAAAAACAGCTGCCATACTGTCAGAAATTTTGTGTCCTTTAAGCAATCAAAAACACAAAATAATAAAATCGAAAACAAAACTAATAACAACAAAACAGCCGCACTAACCGGACTGAGCTGTCTTGGCGCCACTGCAGCCGCAATTATTGCAATACGTTCAAAAAATAAAAATGCCGCAAAAGCGTTATTTAGACCCTATGAAGAACAACTATACAACTTTAAAGCTTATTTAGAAAAAGCTCAAGAAGCAAATATAAAAACTGCCAAAGATTATCTGGCAAACTGTGTAGAAAAGAATATTCTCGGAACAGGTCAAAACTCTAAAGTATACAAATTCAATAACCCCATAATGGATAACTGGGTAATCAAAGTAAATTCCGGACGCACAAATTTAAATGAAAATTGTTTCAATGAACTAAAACAAATTCCGGATGAATTTGAAGGATTCAATATGGGGCAGCCGATTGCCTCATTTGGAAATGAAATTTATATACTCAAAAAAATCAATGCAAAACCGCACTCAATTCCAAACTGGGCACATCATCGCCGCTCTAATATCGATATAAAACCGCAAGAAGCCGATAGTTTCCTCAATGATATAAAAAAAATTGCCGCATTTCCGCAAGAGGCATTTGATGAATATGCTAAAAAATTGAAACTGCTCGACGATAAAGGATACAAAGCCGACAACTTCAATCCCAACAATTATTTAATTGATTACAACAGAAAAGAATTATTTATAATAGATTTTTACAAATATGATGTTGATGCCCATATCAACACAAAATATGATCTGTTCTGCCCTCTGGTTGATTATGCAAACTATACAAGATTCTACAATGCTTTGCAGGAAAACAAAAAACCTGAATTTATAAAAACAACAAATATTCTGTATCAAAAATGCACAAAAGCCGCAGAAAATATCGGCTTAAACACTTCGGAAGAAACATTTCGGGATTATATGAACAGAATAGAAACACGACTCAATTTGGGACGTTTTTATTCAGGTAGCTTTGATGAAATGAAAAAGATTTGCAGCAACTTCATCAATAGTTAAACAGACGGGTAAAAACCCGCCTGTTTCTTATTATATCAACCATTATGATGACAATGATGATGCTCATGATGATGTCCGCCGCAATGGCTGTGTTCACCGCCGCAGCTGTTTTCGCCTGTTGCAAGAGTGGAATTTAGATATTCCTTTACAAGTTCTTCGACAGGCAATTCCGGACAACCTGCCACAACCTGTACACCGTTCTGGCTGAATATGCCTAACGGACGTCCGCCCATACCGCCTGCAAGAACGATATTTGCACCTTGTTCCGATATCCAGCTTGCGCTCTGGCAGCTGATTCCTTCTTCCGGCACTTTGTTTTCAATGTTTAAAATTTCTTTTGTCTCAGGATTTACATCTACAAATGTAAAAGACTCGCAATGTCCGAAATGTGAGCATAGTTTGTTGTTTTCTGTAGGAATAGCTATTTTCATGATTTTATTTCCTTTCAATTTATCTATGTTGGTTTGAAGCAAAATTGCGCTTTCCAAAGCTTCTGTCTCTGTCAGGTTGTGTGCTGCCGCATAAGATTTTAGTATATTCAAGACATTTTCATTAATCCGTCTGTTAAACGGAACTTTTCTTATGCAGGTGCGTTTTCTGCCGGCATTGAGCCGTCTGCCTCCCCATTCGTATTTTTTACAATCAATATTATTTGGGCAATTTTTGTTCATTGATTGAATTATAAAACTCAAACTTGAATATGTCAATACATATTCAAACTGCTGTGTGTTACAATAATATCTAATCTAGTGTCGAAAATCGAACTTTTTGAGATACATAAAAGAGTTGATTGAAGAACTCAAAAAATCAGACACAGTCTTACTTTTAGAATGTTATCAAGTATTTAAGCAATCAGTTAGCTGTCCTGCTAAACTTGGAGGTGCTAATTAAAGCTTGCTGTCGCCCTGAATTTATTTCAGGGTCTTACTGGTTATTAGTTTTACTCCAAGCTTGTAAGATGCTGCACTTAGTAAGGACAGGCTCATACAAAATTTTTAAGATCCTGAAACAAGTTCAGGATGACAAAAATTTTGGTTCGCTTTGTCAAACGAGTTCAGCATGACAGAATAAAGAAAGAGACTCGAACCTCTAAAATTGACAATACAAAAGAGTTTTAGCGATTTAAAAAAATTCTTTTAAAATACTCGAAATCTGAAAACGCAGATTATAAGCGAAAAAGCCACAAAAAAAAGAGCCATTACGGCTCTTTTGTAAAATATGGGCAGGGGTGGATTCGAACCACCGTAGTCGTTAGACGGCAGATTTACAGTCTGCTCCCTTTAGCCACTCGGGCACCTACCCTTAAAATATAATATTAAATTTTCAATCTCTTGTTTTCAATCTGCCCGGATACGTGCTCCGACTGGCTGGACTATTGTCCGCTTTTACCATCGTCACAAAAAAGATACTTAATCTTTTTTGCTCCGAATTGCCTTCGGTTTACTCGGGCACCTACCCTTATTATTAATTATCTGCACTCTCAAAAGGAATCTGCCTTCGACGGGATTTGAACCCGTGGCCTCTCCCTTACCAAGGGAGTGCGCTACCCCTGCGCTACGAAGGCGCAGATTATAAAAAAACTGCCGAAGATAGGAATCGAACCTACAACCTACGGTTTACAAAACCGTTGCTCTACCATTGAGCCACTTCGGCTTGATACGTCTTAACAACGTGTAACTATCATATTAAGGACATATAAAAGTGTCAAGTGGTCAAAAATATTTTTTTTAATTCATTTTGTATTTCTTCTACCACACTTCCCCAATGCCAGTGTTCTTTTTGCTTAAAAATCGTTACACTGTCATACCATGGTGTTGTTTTATTATCATCAAACCATCTCCACTCGCTTGCATATGGTAGCATCAAAAAAGTTTTTACCCCGAGAGCACCCGCCAGATTTGCCGCAGCTGTATCTATTGTAATAAACAAATCCAGATTCAAAAGCTTTGATGCCGTATCATAAAAATCACCCAAATCTCCGCCGATATCAACTATTTGGGGAAACTCTCCAATCTGGTTTTCTCTGTCATCTTTGACAAATCCGTAAAACTTACATTGCTCCATACTCAATAGGGGCGCCAATTCCTTTAATTTTACAGCTCTGTTTTCATATCCGTCATAGTTGCCCTGCCAGAACAAGCCTATTCTTTTACACTCTGTGTTATAACGTTCATCCATAGATTTTTCAGCTTTCAAATATCCGGCAGAAAAAGGTATATTATCAAAATCCATACCCAGATGATAATTGAGATACATTATATTATCGCTGAAATCATAATTTCCGTCATTTGTATATGCTATCTCTATATCGGGAAAATTGTATTCAAACAGCCTTCTAAGCTGTGAAGAACAATAAAAACGCACCTTTTGAAATTTTTCTTTTACAAGATTCAAGTATCTGCAAAACATAAGCTGGTCGCCAAAGCCGGAATCATAATAAACAAGCAGTGTTTTATCAGCGTGTATGGCACCGTCCCAGTGATTTTTATACTGTGCGGCAACTTGCGGTTTTTTTGTCATGTAATATTTATATCCGTTTTTAAAATCCTTTTGAGACAAATAAGACATACCAAGGCTCAAAAGGCTGATTTCACTCTGCGGCTTCAGTTTTAATGCCTGTTTTAAACAATTTACGGATTCCGGAAAATTTCTCTGCATTCTGTACCACACGCCGAGATTGTGCAGTGCTTCGTAATTCTGTTTGATTTTCAAAGATTTTATATAACATTCCTTTGCGGATTTATAATCATGCTTTTGCTCGTACAAAAGCCCTATGTTATTCCACCCGACAGCATCTTTGGGTTCAAGCGCAAGACACTTATTAAAAAACTCTATCCCTTTGTCTGTTTGTCCCGCCTTTTTAGCCATTTGAGCAAAATTTCTTATAAAATCCACATTATCGGGCTCAAATTCCACGGCTTTTGCAAAACACTCCATAGACTTTTCATACTCGGTTTTTCGGTAATATGCCAGACCGAGATTCTGAAAATATTCGGCACAAGGAAAACCTGAAACCGCATCTTGAAAATACTCTGCAGCCGTATCAAAATCCGATTGCTGCAGATATATTAACCCGATAAGATTTGATACATCGGGCTGTTTTGGGTTTTCTTTAAGAAATTCCAGATATATTTTTCTGGCTTCATCAAGCTTTCCCTGTGATTGTAAATTCAGCGCTTCACTAATATCAACAGCCATAAAAACCTATTACTGTCTTGCTTCTTCGTGATAGATACCGCCGCCGCAGATTGTTTCTATTACCTTCAAAAGGAATTCTCTCGGGGCATCCATATGATTTATATAAAACTCTTTGTTTCCGAGATGGTTAATTTTAATTATACAGTTCTGTCCTCTTTCCGCAGGAACAAACAGAGAGGACACTTCGTGATTTAATACGGCCTCAAGCTGCTCATCTTCCTTTACGTCTTTAATTATCTCGTTAAAATTGCCCTTCATTGCAATAATTCTGTTAGAAATCATGGGCATTTCAACACCCCTGTAAAGCGCCTGCGGCTGGTTATTCCAGCGGGTAGTAAAGCTGATTGTGTGCCACAAAATATGCAGAATCAGCACAGACTTTGTTTCATCTTCTTCAAAATAAATGTTATCCGTGGCAACACCCCTTGCACCGAAAGACTGTTTTAAATAATCAACGGTAGAGCGCATGTTGTCTGTAATTTTTACAAATACTTCGGATGCATTCATTGTAGAGCGCTGATATTCCAAAAATTGTTTATACATGTGTGTTGAGACAAGATTTATCCTCTCCTGTATAACAGAAGATTTTCTTATTGAAGTCTCAAGATTATCAAAGCTGTTAAAATTGTTGTCCAAATTGTCTCTCTTCTCAACCGGATACAATTCCGGATTATCCCTGAAAATATTGTACACAAAAATTTACATTACTTGTACAGTTTTGCAATTTTTTTTTACAATACAACACACTTTATATTATCTTGCTTAACTCTTTTACTACTTTGGTTACTTGCTTTTTCACACCTATTTAGCTAAGATTTTACTAAGAGAAATGAGGATAGATAATATGGCTAATGTAGCTAATTGTAAAAAATGCGGAACATTATTTTTGCAAACATCAAAAAGAGATATTTGCGACAAATGTTTTGAAGCGCAAAATAAATTAATTTCGGAAATAAATTCTTTTGTTTTATCTTCTCCTTTAGAAACAATTGCGCTTGAAGATCTTCTTAAAAGGTTTGATTTATCAAGAGACGAATTCGAAGCATTATTTAACGCCGGAAAATTTGTAAAAATAGGACAAAAAGTTACTTTTGTATGTGCAAAGTGCGGAAAGACAGTTCCTATTGCAAACAAAACAAACTTTATTTGCAGCAATTGTGCTAAAAAATTACAAAATGAAATTTAACGGATGAAGATAGTAGTTGTCGGATACGATAAAATGTTTTCCAGCCTTATTTTGGGTACATTAGAATCTCAAAATAAGATTGTTGGCGTCTTCAGGCATGAAAGAGTATCCATACATCCGTTCTGGCTTTTCTTTAAAGATATTTTTGCACCAGGAAGAGATTTGTCCTTTTTAAAAAGCTATAATCTCCATGAAATAAAAGCCAGAAGCGTTAATTCAAAGACCTTCAAAAGAGAAATTTTGAAACTGAATCCGGATATAATTCTTGTCGGTTCATGGAGTGAAAAATTCAAAAAGTCTATAATCGAACTGCCAAAAATCGGTACAATAAACTGTCATCCGTCTCTTTTGCCAAAATATAGAGGTCCAAATCCATATATGAGAGTTATTATGAACGGTGAAAAAGAAACAGGCGTAACTTTTCATCTTATGGATGAAAATCTGGATACCGGCCCTATATTAATGCAAAAGAAAATAGATATTGTACAGGGCTTTAACGGCGACACCGGAGAGACGCTCAAAAATAAATGCTGCAATCTTGCAAAATCAGCGGTCTGTGAGCTTTTAACATCGTTAAATGATGATATGATAATCCCTATCAACCAGAGCAAAAAAGAAGCAACATACTATCCGCAAATCAGCGAAAAGGATATTCTGGTTGATTTTACAAAGACAGCTGCGGAAATTAATGCACTGATAAGAGCGCTTACGCCATGGCAGCCCGCTTATATTGCACACAAAAATACTTTCTTTAAAATAAAAGGCTCGGTAAAATTCTTTGAAAACAAAACAAAAATTAAAAAGCCTGCCGTTATATTAAAGAAAAAAGGTAATATGCTCTGGATAACAACAGGTGATAACAAAATTGCAAAAATCAGCAAAGTGTCACTTTTTGGCACATTTTGCGGTCTGTTAACACCGCTTTATATGAGATTTTGCGTCAAAGCGGGCGACATTTGCAGATAAATCTGTACGGCAGCAGACGGAGAATATTACAATCATAACCAGTACATATAGTCAGACTATCCTGCATAAAAGAATCTGGAGTTGCAGCCGCCTTCTCCTATCTTCATTCTTATAGATTTAAGGCACTTAGGACATCTGCCGACATAAGCAGTGCCTTCTTTATTTTTATAAACTCTGCCGTAAACTCCGCAGCAGGTAAACATTACGCCCACAAAATTTTTTGTTGATGGATTGTTATACATAAGTTACACCTTATTAATTCAATAAAATGTTTCTTATATTATTATACAACTTTATTGTGTAACCGTCATAAAATTCGGGTATTTGGATGGCTATTCAGACAAAACCTGCGGAATATCGACATCCGGCTTGCCCAAAACTCTAACCAATTCCAATACAGATGCTTTCATCTGGCATTTTTGCGAGGTACCGTTAAAAAAGTCCGTATAAAAACATCCTTCGCACACACACCCTCTTTTATAACATTCCAATGCTGTATTAGTCCATCTTCTTACAGCAATAGATCTTCCCATGTCTCTGCTTCTTAGCACTTAGTTCATCCTCCCGAAGTAAGTCCCCTAATCTGATTTTGAAAGGGTCCCCATCCCTTTTTATTTTTACTTGTGTCCGCATTTGATCCCAACTATTGCGGGCATGAATTACTCTTTTTCTTATTATATAGACAAAAACCCTTTTTACAAGGCAATCATGAGGAATTGTTAAGTTATATTTCAATGCTTGATTAGCTTGGAACTCAAGCGTTTAAAGTTTTTTAAGAATCCGCAATTCAGATGATGACATGCTTTTGACGGTTTGACATCATGTAAACCATGTCAGAGCACATGTTTTCATGTGATTTAATAATGGTTAAGAAATGTAAATATTTGTCAGGGCAGGATGGAAATTAACGTAATTTAACATATTTGAATCGGTCTTAAAAATAGTCTATATTTTTAATATGGCTGTAGTGTAGCTAAAATTTCGCACTGCCGATTAGACAATATCAGACAAGGGGAAAAGTTGGAAAATAACTATTTTAAACTGTTTATAGATGACTTAACAAAGCTCTGGGGAGGGCTCGAAGTCGGACAAAAACTGGGAATAATTGTCCTGAGTGCAATTACGCTGGTTGCTGCTTCATTTTTCATTATGAAGTCAATGGAGCCCAACTGGTCTGTATTATATTCGGATTTATCCCCGCAGGATGCTGCTGCAGTTACGGAAAGTCTCAAAAAAGGCGGATATCCTTTTAAGCTTTCTGCTGATAAAAAATCTATTATGGTTCCGCAGGAAATGCAGGATGACCTTAGAATATATGTAGCGGAAAACGATCTTATTCAGGATTCGTCTCCGGGGTTTGAGCTTTTGGATGAAATGCAGTTAGGCTCAACGGATTTTAAAAACAAACTTACAAAACAAAGAATATATCAAGGCGAGCTTACACGTTCCATTGAAAAAATGAGCGGCGTAAGAAAAGCAAGGGTGCAGATTGCGGATCCGGAGCGTTCTGTTTTTGCTGAAAGAGATGAAGCTCCTACTGCATCGGTAATGCTGATTTTAGAACCCGGATACAAGCTTAAAACTTCACAGGTAAAAGCTATTAAAAACCTTGTTGCTTATGCTATTCCGAGACTTACTCCGGAAAAAGTTTTCCTGACGGATCAATCCGGAAACAATCTCTCCGATGAAATTGAAAAAAATTCCAATGATATAGAAAGCTACAAAACAAACTTTGAAACACAGACAGCCAAAAAGATTCAGTCCGTGCTTGATAAAATAGTCGGCCCTGACAATGCATCGGTTCAGGTTAGTGCGGATATAGATTTTAATTCCACACGTTCGACAATAGAGAGTTACCTTCCTGTCGGAGATTCACAGCAGGGGGTTTTAACTTCTTCTCAAACGGAAAGAGAAAACTATGAAAACCCGAACCCGAATACTACAGGCGCTCTGACAGGTACAAACAATCCGCCTCCTGTTAACCCGCAAACAGGACAGAGCAAAAATCTCAATTATCAAAAAGAAAAAACATCTGCCAATTACAGTGTTTCAAAAGAAGTTAAGCAGATAATATATGCACCCGGTTCCGTAAAAAGAATGACGATTGCTGTTGCGGTAAATAAAATTTTGACAACAGAAGAAAAAGAAGAACTTCGCAATCTTATTGCTTCTGCAAGCGGTGCTGATTTTAACAGAGGTGACGTTATCAATGTAACAAGCCTTGAATTCTCGGCAAAAGAAAGTGTCGAAGCAGTTGCGGAAAAAGAAGCCAAAGAATTTAAGACACAGCAGACTCAGGAAATTGTTGTTAACAAACTCGTTCCTATGATGGTAATCCTTATCCTCGGATTGGTTGCTCTGTTTGTATTCCGCTCAATGTTTGGCAAAGCATCAGACAGAGATGAGTTTGATGAAGAATATCAGGAACAGCAGCAGACTATTACAGACAATCTGATTGATAAATTTGAAGTTGAGTCTCTGCCGCAGATTGAAGCAAAACTCAATCCCGAACTTGATAAACTGAAAACGGATTTGACGGATACAATTATGTCTGACCCGTCAGAAGCGGCAAAAATACTTATTTCTTATATTAAGGACTAATTAAAAAATGGCAGCAGAATTAACATACGAAACCATGACACAAAGACAAAAAGTTGCGGCACTTTTAATAGCGCTTGGACCGTCTACGGCTTCGGAAATTTTAAAAAACATTAAAGATGACGATATTTTGGAACAAATAACATTTGATATTGCTAGCTTGAATAAAGTTCCGTCAGAAATATTGAATCAGGTTCTGGAAGAATTTCACTCCCTTTTTTTAGCCAGTGATTATCTCTCATCAGGCGGTACGCAGTATGCAAGAACACTTTTAGAAAAAGCTTACGGCGTGGAACAGGCACAGAATATGCTCGGTCGTCTGGTCAACTTATTGACCACAAACCCGTTTCAGTTTTTTAATGATGCTGATCCGTCGCAGCTTGCCACATCATTCCAAAATGAAAATCCGCAGCTGATAGCACTTATACTTGCATATTTAAAACCGGAAAACTCGGCAAAAGTTCTAAACAGTCTTCCTCCGGAAGTGCAGGCGCAGGTTGCATTTAAAATTGCAGACATGAGTTCTACAAATCCGGAAATTATTTCCGAAATAGAAAAAATTGTAGAAGGTAAATTTTCTTCAGTTGTTGCTCAGGACTTTTCAAAAGCAGGAGGTGTCGGTGCTCTGGCAAGTATTTTGAACCGTTCCGACCGTGCTACGGAAAAGAATGTACTTGAATATCTCGAAGTCAAAAATCTTGAACTTGCAGAAGGCGTAAGAGAGCTGATGTTTGTATTCGAAGACATTATACAGCTTAAGGACAACGCTATTCAAAGAATTATACGTGAAGTCGAAACAAAAGACCTTGCTATTTCACTTAAAGGTGTACGTGAAGAGATTAAAGAAAAAATTTACAGCAACATGTCAGAGCGTGCACAGGCAATGCTTAAAGAAGAACTCGAATACATGGGACCTGTACGTGCAAAAGAAGTACAGGAAAAACAGACAAAAATTGTCGGCATTATACGTGCTCTGGAATCTGCCGGTGAAATTGTCATAACAAGAGACACTGCAGAGGACGAATACATTGAGTAGAATTCAAGGGGATAAGGTTAATTTCGGCAACTCATTTGTTCTGAATGCGGAAGGCAAATCTCAGCTGAACAAAGAAATTTCCGATGCACAGCTGATTGCGGATTCTATAATTGCAGAAGCAAAAAAACAGGCTGCCGCTCTGGTTTCACAGGCAAAAACACAGGCCGAACAGACCATGTCTCAGGCTCTATCCAGCGCAGAAGCCTCTAAAGATGAAATTACTGCAGAATCCAGACGTCAGGGTTTTGAAGAAGGCTATGCCGATGGAAAAGAAAAGATTCTGACAGAGATGGAAGATCTTATCTACAATCTGGACAATTTTGCCAAATGCAGATTTGAAATGAAAAACAGAATAATAAAATCACTGCATACAGATATACTGGAGCTTGTTCTCAATATTTCCGAAAAAATTTGCAAGGTAAAAATAACACAAGATAAAGAAATACTCGAAAAAGTTATTGAAAATGCAATTTCAATGCTAAAAGAAAAAGAATCAGTAACCATAATTGTTAATCCGGAAATGGCAAACAAGATTTATGAAATTTCTGATGATATCAAAGACAAAATTCATAATCTGGAACATATAAAAATAATCGAGGATTCTTCAGTTTCGCCCGACGGTACAATTGTAGAATCGGTAGGTTCGAGAATCGATGCAAGAGTAAGCGCACAGATAGAACAGATTGCGCACAAGCTTTTTGCCGAACTAAACTCTACTCCGGAGTCCAAGCTGGTAAAAGAATTGGCTGACGAAGACCCCGGTGACAATATAAGAGAAATCGGCAGAGATTATCATCAGCAGGAAATTGTCCAGCCTGAAATCGAAGATTTTCAGGATTTTAACACCGATAATGACATAAATTAAAACAACAATGATTAATCTTACACGATATAAAGATATAATTAACGAAACAAAAACCCTTCAGGAAGTGGGCAAAGTTATCCAGATTATCGGGCTGATAATAGAAGCTGACGGTCCGAAGGCAAGTATAGGCGACCTCTGCTATATATACAACAAACTCGATGCCGAACCTATCTGGGCAGAGGTTGTAGGGTTTAAAACACAAAAAATTCTTCTTATGCCTCTGGGGTCCATGGAAGGGCTTATGCCGGGTGCTGTTGTCATAAATACAGGGTCATCAATGCAGATTAAGGTAGGCCCTCAGCTTCTCGGCAGAGTTTTAGACGGTCTGGGCAGACCAATTGATAATCTCGGTGAAATTAACTCTCAATCACTTTATTCCACACAGGCGGAGATAATAAATCCTTTAAACAGACAGCTTATAAGAACCCCGCTTTCTCTCGGCATAAGGTCAATTGATGGTTTTATTACCGCAGGCAAAGGCCAGAGGCTGGGTGTGTTCGCAGGTTCCGGTGTCGGAAAATCAACAACTCTTGCCATGATGGCAAAAAATACAAATGCTGATTTAAACGTCATTGCTTTGATAGGTGAACGCGGCCGTGAGGTAAGGGAGTTTATTGAAACTACTCTCGGACCTGAGGGAATGAAACGCTCTATTGTCGTTGTTGCAACGTCAGAGCAGCCTTCTCTTGTAAAAATCAAAGCAGGTTTTGTTGCAACGGCTATAGCGGAATACTTTAGAGATCAGGGAAAAGACGTGCTGTTTATGCTGGACAGTGTTACACGTATCGCTATGGCTCAAAGAGAGGTCGGACTTGCAGTAGGAGAACCCCCTGCAACAAGAGGCTATACACCTTCTGTTTTTGCTCTTATGCCAAAACTTCTGGAAAGAGCCGGAAGCAATGAATACGGAACCATAACAGGGCTTTACACGGTGCTTGTCGAAGGTGACGATTTTAACGAGCCTATCTCTGACACGGCAAGAAGTATCCTGGACGGACACATTATGCTTTCACGTGAACTTGCACATAAGAACCATTATCCCGCCGTAGATGTATTGCAAAGCGTAAGCCGTGTAATGAAAGAAGTTACTTCAAAGGATCATGCAAAAGCTGCGGGCAAGATAAGAACGCTGCTTGCCGCATACAAAAAGAACGAAGACCTGATAAACATCGGTGCATATGTTTCCGGTGCAGATCCCGTGACGGATCAGGCCATAAAATTTATGACCCAGATAAACGGCTTTTTGCAGCAGCAGGTTGATGAAAAAACAAGCTATGAAACTACTGTAGAAACCCTTTTAAAACTTGGTAATCAGATTAATCTGTAAAAATCGGCAACAGAAAGCGTTTTAAAGCATATTATTAAGAAACATTACAAAATAATTGTCTTTTTTGATTCAAAAAGGCAATTATTTCTTTTGTAAATACTTTATATATA
>CALVAR010000013.1 GCA_944325575.1 Candidatus Gastranaerophilales bacterium
TCGCAATGGCACTGGGTTCGGCTATGCCTCACACGGCGTGCCAGTCCGATTTCGCTGTTGCCTGTGCCGGACTTGTTGGTAAAAATGTACTTGTTTATTGCACAGGTTCATCAAGTAGTCGGAGTCAGTTGACAATATGAAATTAATTGACATAAAAAACAAAAGTGGATTTTTAATTTTAGAGTGACTTAAAATCCTACCCGTAAGGGCGGATTTTTCGGAACGATAAAATCAAAAATCCACTTTTATGATTTTCAACAGTTAATAAAAATATTGAGTTATCAATAAGCCTCCTGTGTCAGTTAGCTATATAAAATTATTTCAAATCAAGAACCATTTTGTAGATTTTATTTTTATTGACATCATACAGTGCACTTATGATTTGAGAAATATCCTTATCCGAATAGTGAAGTTCTTTCAGCTTTTGAATTTTGGGTACAAATGTACTGTCATCCGCATTTTCTGAGCCCTGTGCATACAGCATACACACAATTTCACCTTTAAGAATGTTATCGTTATAATAGCCTATAATTTCTTCTACAGTACCTGTTTTTACTTCTTCAAACATTTTTGTAAGCTCTCTGCCTACAGCAACACGAGCTGCAGAGCCACGTATTTTCAAAATATTTTTTAATGTTTCAATAAGCCTGAGCGGTGATTCATAAAAGATCATATCAGTTGATAAAAACTTTTCAAAAACTTTTTGCTGTTGTTTTAGCGTACGGGGTAAAAAACCGCAAAAAGCAAATTCTTCACTTTCTCTCGGTATCATAGAGACAAAAGTCGTTATTGCACTGGCACCGGGAATTGATGAAATTTTTATATTGTGTTCAAAAAGTTCTCTGACAAGAATCCTGCCGGGGTCTGATACACAGGGCATCCCTGCATCGGAAATCAGAGCTATTTTTTGTCCTGATTCAAGCAGATTTAAAAATTCCGCTGTTCTTTGTTTTTCATTAAATTTGTGATAGCTTACAAGTTTTGTTGTTATTCCGTACGACTCAAGCAAATTTGCACTGGTTCTTGAATCTTCACAGGCAATAATATCAACATTTTTTAAAATTTCAACTGCCCTTAGGGACATATCAGATTTATTGCCGATGGGAGTTGCAACTATATACAGCTGTACATCATTATTTTTAGTCAAAAGCCAGCCCCTGACGTTTTCTTGTTGTAATCATATCATGATTTCCAAACGTTAAAAGTTTATACAATCCTGTTTGTTCAAATAATCGTGAAATATTAGGCTTCATATTTTCAACATGAATCTTTATTTCATTAAACACAGCTATTCTCTGCAAATACAATAGTTTTTCAATATCTCTCATGCAGATTTCATCTACATTTGAAAAATCAAGCTCTACTTCATTAACAGCACTTTGAATAAGACCTGATGCCGGATTTTCTTTATCCAGCCAGGAATTTATATAAATTTTTTGCATTATAAAATCCCAAGATTAAATTTTTATAAAAAGATATTTAAACGATATCCCCAACAAATTTATAATAACAGAGAAATATCCCATGCCAATTTTTTAATAATTGTTTACATTACTCCAGAGATTCGTCGTAAACAACAACTCTGTTTCTGCCTCTGCGTTTTGCTTCATACAAAGCTACATCAGCACACTGATGAAGACGCTGGGGGATATCTGTTTCTTTATCAAGTTCACTTACACCTACACTGATTGTAACGTTTAGAAAATCTTTACCCAGTACCTGATCATCAGATATATTTATCTCTGCTTTTTCCACGGCTTTTCTCAATCTCTGAGCAACAAAAGCAGCTTCTTTTATTCTTGTATCCGGCAAAAGGATACAAAACTCTTCACCGCCGTATCTGGATGCAATATCGTATTCACGAAGTTCCGCAGAAACTATTGCCGCAACATTTTTGAGCACACAATCTCCGGCACTGTGCCCCCACGTATCATTAACGTGTTTAAAATAATCAATATCGAGCATAATGCAGCACAAAGGTTTATTGTTTCTTTTTGCATTGGAAAATTCCTGTTTTAGACGAACCTCAAACTGTCTGCGATTATTTAAACCGGTCAATGCATCAAGTGTTGCATATTTAAGCACCTGAGCATAAGAATTTGCCCTTTGAGTTGTTACAGATGTCTGTGCGCTAAGCTGCAAAAGATAATCAATTTCCTCCTGCGAGAGTTTATCAATATTGCTGCCAGCTGCAATAACACCTATTGTTTTATCCTCATTTCTTATTGCAAAAAGACCCGTTTTGCCGTTCTTTGAAATTATATAAGCCCTGTCTTTTTTCATCTTTGGCAGCAGTTTTAGAATACCTTCATCCTGACAATCTAACGGCCAGAATAACTTAAAGCTGCCTTTTTCATCTTTAGTAAAAATATAAATAAGATGCTCTGCAACAAACCTGTCTATCAACTCACCGATTATCGGGAGGATATAATCAAGATCAAACTGTGTTTCTATAAGTTTAGCTATGCTTTTCATTACATTCTGAAACTGAATATGTACAAAAAGGTTCCTGTTTAATATTTTTCTGGAAATTTCAGAGCTTATTTGGAGCATAGATATCCTTAAAGCATATAAAAAATTATTATCTAATTCCTGCAAAATTTTATCAAAATTTAGCTCTATAACACCAGAAAGTTTGTTGTCATTAAAAACCGGAAAATAAAAGAGATTTTTTTCTTCTGTTAATGTATCACAACACAATTTCAGAATATTTTTTTGAGAATATTTTATAACTTTGTTATTCAGAACAAAACTGTCCGCACCTGATTTATTGAGCTTATTAAAAATATTTTCAACGAGTTCATGCTGCTGATTTTTTTCTATTGTAATCCAGCTTTTTACAAAATCACGAAGTGTAGATGTATTATTGTCTTTTACAAATACCTGAAAGCTGTTAACGGAAAAATAATATCCCAGAATTTCTTTCAATTTTTCCAGAAGAATTTTTGAATCGGAAATACCTGCAAGTGCATTTGACACCTGCCAGAGAAATTTGAGCTCAACGCCGCAGTTTTTTTTAGAAGTCTCTACTGTATCTGCCATTGTATAGCGAATCCTCTTCGTATTCTTCAAATATTTTTTTTGCAGGACATTTTCTGAAACTTTTTTTCATAAACTTATCAGCTTCTTCTGAATCCGCAACAACTTTGCCGTTCACATAGGTAATATGATTGACTCCAAGAGGATCATCTTCATTTTCCACTTCTTCCGAAACTATATGCGGGGTTTCCATTCCCTCTTTTACCTGTGACTCCGGTGCTGTTGCTCTCTGGGTTGTTTTATAGCGTTCGTTTATTGTGGATTTTTCCACTACTTGTGAATATACATCAAAGATATATTTTGCAATATAAGGATCTTGCTGTGCATTTACTATCAGCATTGATTTTTCGAGTTCTTCCTGAGACTCTTTTAAACGGCCGATTTTTTTTAGTAAGATTGCAAGATTATAATGAGCATCAAACGCCATTGGTTCTTCTTCAATTGCTCTGCAATATGAAAGCCCAGCTTCTTTATAATTACCCATAATGTGATTTGCCAGAGCGTAATTATAATTTATATTATAGCTGTGTTTTTTGCGTTTTAAGGCTTTTTTATATGCATCTATAGCCTTTTGAAGGTAATCATTTGCGGCGTGAGTTTTCTCGCCTGTCATAATTGCTTTGCCTCGATAAGCAAGCCCCATATTGTACCAGGCTATAGTTTTATTTTCTCTTGTACTTTTTACGCTGTCAAAAATCAGCGGTATATGCACGGTAACTCTGCGTGTATCAATAATAGTCTGATACTCTCTTATTGCCTTGTCAAAGTCAGAAAGTTTTTCCGCAGAAACTATCCCGAGATTCATTCTGCATACAATAAACTTTGGATCATACTTCAAGGCTTCTTCATATTGTTCTACTGCAGAAAAATAATCCTCATATTTTACATAAATATTACCAAGGTTGCATCTTGCAAGAGAATGCTCAGGATATTTTTCAAGGCCAAGCTTATAAAAACTGATTGCTTTCTCCAGTTTATGAGCTTTGTATGCTTTATCTCCTTTATAAACATAATAAAGACCGAAAACTTTATTGACCTGTTTTACATACCAGCCCCAGAACACAAAAACAGACAGCAGAAATATAAGCACAAATATACCTGCAATTACTTTTGGCACTGTTTTTTTGAATAATTTTTTTAAAAATCTCATAGTTTTCCGGAATTTGGTATTGGCTATGGGATATTAAATACCCCGCTTATTTGATTTTATACTTCTTTATATCCGATAGGCAACTATTTTTTTTATCTAATTTACGCAGCATAAATTAGATAAAAAAATTATCAATAGGCATTTAACTATCAGTACAGAATATTATACAAAAATCACTTAAACAAGATTTTTGAAAGATTTGTATCTAAAATAACCTCAGCCCCTATAGGAAAAGTAAGTTTTTGTTTTTCATGCCCGAATTTCAAACCGGAAACAACGGGAATTTTTAAATTTTGAGCCAATTCAGTCAAGAAATCATCAAAATATCTTTCATTATCAATTCCGCTAAAATCGCCCAGCACAATAGCTTTGAGATTTTTTTTGAATTTAGAAATATTTAAAAGCTGAGTAAACATTCTGTCTATTTTATAAACAGGCTCATTAACATCTTCTGCCGCAAATATAAAATCCCTATCAGGAATAAAATCCAAACCGCATAAGGATTGAACAGTAGAAAGATTGCCGCCCCACAATATACCTGAAGCAAGTCCTCCGTAATAAATTTTTGATTTTTCAAGACAAATTTCTTTAATACCGTGCTCAAGTGTATTGAAAAAACTTTTTACAGTAACATCATCACAGTCCGTACCAAAATCAGAATATGCCATAGGGGCATTATATGTTGTAAGACCGGTATTTTTATAAATCATTAGCTGTAATGCCGTGACATCAGAATATCCGCAAAAAATCTTAGGATTAGACTTTATTGCATCATAATCTATTTTATCAAGTATCCTTATTGCTCCATACCCGCCACGGCAAGCCACAATTGCACTAATAGACGGATCTTTAAAAAACTCGTTTAAAGCATTTGCTCTTGTCTCATCATCAGCACAAAGATAGTTTTTACGCATTTTTGCAGTATCTGAAATTACCATGTTATAACCGTATGCCTCAAACATATCTTTTGCTTTTTGCAACTTTGAAAAATCTTTTATATCGCCACAGACACATAAAAAGCCTATGGTATCTCCTTTTTTTAATTTTGGCGCAATAATATTATCCATAGTATAATTATATTACACAGCAGACTTGGAGCAAAGTTTTGGCAGAAAGATATTTACCTTTATACAGAAAATACAGACCGCAGACATTTAAAGATTTAATCGGTCAGGAAAATATAGTAAAAGCATTGTCAAATGCTATCAATCTCAATAAGATTTCGCATGCTTATTTGCTTTGCGGTCCTAGAGGAACGGGAAAGACAACAACGGCAAGAATAATTGCGAAATCTCTTAACTGTGCAAAAGGTCCGACACTGGAGCCATGCGGAGAATGTCCGAGCTGCAAAGATATAGCAAACTCTACACCTATTGATGTAATAGAAATAGATGCTGCATCAAACAGAAAAGTAGAAGATGCAAGGAATATTCTGGAAAAAATACAATTTGTTCCTGTCAACGGACGCTACAAGATCTACATAATAGATGAAGTCCACATGCTTACAACAGAGGCATTTAATACTCTGTTAAAAACCCTTGAAGAGCCACCGGAAAACGTTATATTTATTCTGGCAACAACAGAACCGCACAAAGTTCTTGATACCATAATTTCGAGATGCCAGAGGTTCGATTTCAGAAGAATTACGACACAGGACATTGTTGCAAGACTAAAATATATCTGCGAACAGGAAAATATAAGCATAACAGAAGATGCATTGTATACAATAGCCAGAAGCTCAGCCGGAGGCATGCGAGATTCTCTTGCACTGCTCGACCAAATCAGTGTGTTAGATGCTGACAAAGAAATTACTGCCGATGATGTAAATGAAATGCTTGGCAGGCTGTCTTTTGAAACACTTTTTGAACTAAGTACATCTATATTAAATTCCGATACGCAAAATGCAATTACATTGTTGGATAAAATTTACAACAAGGGGAATGAACCATTCCAGATAATAACAAACCTTATCCAATATTTCAGGAATTTTCTTGTTGTAAAAAATTGTGCAGACAGAAAAATAGCAGCGGAACTAACCCAGCTGAATGAAGCACATATTTTGCAATTAAAAGAACAATCGGAAAATGTCGAAGCGGAACAGGTCTTGTATACAATTGAACGATTATCTTTCTACTCAAAAGAAATAAAAGAGACAACAAACCGGTACTTATGGCTGGAGCTTTGCATTATAGAGCTTGCATCAAATGTAAAATACGTTTCGTATGCACAAATTTTAGAAAGGCTTGATAAACTTGAAGCAAATGTTGTGTCAGGTGAGATAAGACCTGCGGCTATAGCGCCTGCCCCTGTATTTAAGCCGTCAACGATTCAACCTGCGTTAGATGAAAAAGCGGAATCCAAAGCTGATACCGTAAGTGATGTTATAAAAACTCACACAGAGCCGCAAAGCGTAAAAGACGAGCCAATACAGGCAAAAGAAACTCAAGAAAATGTTGAAGAAACACAACATACAATATCACAGCATAATCAAGCGCAGAATAGTTCTACTGATATTGCGCAAATCTGGCAGGGAATATTGCAGAATATTGAAAGCATACCTTCAAGAATGTTTTTCTATAACCTTTCAAGACCTGTGGAATTAACACCGGAAGGAATTACTATATCTTTTGCAAAAGATATTTTTGTCAAACAAGCTCAGGAATCTTCCAAAAATGCTCCTCTTAAAAAAGCGGCTATGAGCTATTTTGGGGTGGCAGATATCAATGTGCACATAAAACTTGCCGATGAAAACGATGCTGCTCCGGCAATAAAGCCGTCATTGGAAAAGCTCGAAAAAAAGCCTGCAATTCAACAACCGCAAATAAAAACTGCCACTGAAGAGGAAGAAGAGAATGAACATCTTCTTCAGGAAACATTAGGGCAAATTCCAGAAAAAAATAATTTTGAAACAACCGAAAATAAACAACAAGATGACAACACAGAAAATCTTTCCGACCAATCAAAAATGGTAATGGAACTTTTCAACGGGAAATATATAGAATAGAAAAAAGACCTCTTAAATAAGAGGTCTTTTTTATTGCGTGTTAATAAGAACTATCCTTCATACTTTTTGAAAAGTATTGAAGCATTATGACCGCCAAAGCCAAATGAATTTGTCAAAGCATATTTAACATCAGCTTTTTGTGCTTTATGCGGAACATAATTTAAGTCAGCAACAGCTTCATCCTGATTATCAAGATTGATAGTAGGAGGAATAATGCCGTTGTTTATAGCTTCTATACAAACTATAGATTCAGCAGCACCTGTAGCACCTAGCATATGACCGTGCATAGATTTTGTAGAGCTGACTTTTAATTTTTTGTTAGTTTTTTGATCGCCAAATACTCTGGCAATAGCTTGAGATTCAGCAATATCACCAAGCCCTGTACTTGTACCGTGAGCATTTACATAATCAACATCTTCCGGTTTTATGCCTGCATCTTTAACGGCAAGAGACATAGCCATTGCAGCACCGGAGCCGTCAGAAGCAGGTGCAACTATGTCATAAGCATCCGCAGTTTGACCGTATCCGACAATTTCTGCATAAATTTTTGCGCCGCGTTTTTTAGCATGTTCTAACTCTTCCAGAATAAGAACAGCGGCACCTTCTGCCATAATAAAGCCGTCTCTGTCCTTATCATAAGGACGAGAAGCTTTTTGAGGCTCATCATTATGTTTTGAAAGTGTTCTCGCACTTGTAAATGCACCTATACCGAGCTTTGTAATAACAGCTTCTGCACCGCCGGCAACAACTACATCTGCATCATCCCATTGTATAGAGCGGAATGCATCACCTACAGAATGTGCAGATGTTGCACAAGCTGTGACAACAGCTTTATTCACACCTTTCGCGCCATGCTTAATGGAGATTCTGCCTGCACCCATATCTGCAATAATCATCGGTACAGTAAATGGAGAACATTTTGTAGGTCCTTTTGCCGTAATAATATCGTGTTGTTTTTCAAAAGTATCAAAGCCGCCTGCTGCAGAACCGACAATAACGCCGTATCTGTATGGGTCAACATTTTCACCTGCAACAATACCTGAATCTTTAATAGCTTCATCTGCTGCAACCATTGCAAATTGTGTATATCTGTCCATTCTTCTTGCTTCTTTAGGATCAAGATATTCTTCAGGTTTGAAATCTTTTACTTCACCGGCAATATGAACCGTATGACCGTCAAGAGGAATATTTTCTATTGTAGAAATTCCGCTTTTACCTTCAATAAGACTGTTCCAAAACTTTTCTAAACCCACACCAAACGGAGAAACAATCCCTAAACCTGTAACAACAACTCTTCTTTTACTCATTGTGTAAACCTTTTCTTAAACTCGGATAAAGGGTCAAATGCCCTAATTTTTGAAAAATTACGGGGAGTATTTACATGCTCCCCGCAAAAAAATCTATAGCCCTAAACTATGAATGTGATTCAATATAGTTTACTGCGTCTTGAACTGTAGCAATTTTTTCAGCTTCTTCATCAGGAATTTCGCAACCAAATTCTTCTTCAAAAGCCATAACTAATTCAACTGTATCCAAAGAATCAGCACCCAAATCACCTGTAAAGCTTGCTTCGGGAGTAACTAAATTTTCGTCTACACTTAATTGTTCAACTACAACTTTTTTTACTCTCTCAAGAACTGTACTCATGTTTTTTCATCCTCATTTAATTAACTACGTATATTTTTCATTATTTATTATACTATCACAAGATTATTTTGCAAATTTTGTAAAGCGAAAGTACAGAGTTTTAAAGATTATTTACAAATAATTTCGAACATAATTTGTTCAGGAATAATTTTTGAACGATGTCTTGAAAAAAAGAGACAATTCCTGCTTGAGTAATAAATGCGCTATTGATGATACCTGCACCTGCTTTAACACTAAAAACAAAAGGCTTTCTGGATAAACAGAAAGCCTTTTATCAATAATAATTTATAATAATTTATATTAATTATATCATCAATCCACCGGCAACCTCGATAGCCTGTCCTGTAACATAGTCTGTATCAAGAGCTAAGAATTTAACAACTTTAGCAATATCTTCAGGAGTACCAAGTCTTCTCATCGGAATAGCTTTTAAGTATTCATCAATATTAGCCAATTCAGCAGTCATTGCTGTTTGAATAAATCCCGGACATACTGCATTTACTCTGATATTTCTTGAGCCTAATTCTTTAGCTAATGTTTGTGTTAAACCGATAAGACCTGCTTTTGATGCTGAATAGTTAGCCTGACCTGCATTGCCGTGGCGGCCTACGATACTTGACATATTGATGATAGAACCTTGACGTGCTTTCATCATATACTTGACAACAGCATGAGTTACACAATAAGCACTAGTTAAGTTGATTTTAATAACTCTTTCCCATTGTTCCATATCCATTCTTATAAACAAACCGTCTTTTGTAATACCTGCGTTGTTCAAAAGAATGTCAATTTTGCCATGTTCAGATATCATCTTGTCAACAGCAGCCTGAACTTGTTCGTCATTTGACACATCAAATTGATAAAAATATGCATTAGCGCCCAATTTTTTGATTTCATCGAGAGCCGGTTGAGCTTTTTCCGCATCGCAAATATCATTAATAATGATGTCACATCCTGCTTTTGCAAGTTCTAATGCACAAGCCAAACCTATACCTCTGGAACCTCCCGTAATCAACGCAACTTTTTTTTCTGACATAATTTTCTCCTTTATTTCTGATTCTGAATTTCCTATATTTTGTGGACTGTCTATTTGTTAAGTGCTTCTACAGCTGTATTCAATGATTCTTCATCATATACATTCAAAACAGTAACAGAAGCATCCGTCTTCTTAATCAAGCCTGCAAGCACTTTGCCGGGTCCGATTTCAACAAATGTATCAACGCCGTCAGCTATCATTTTTTCCACAGTCTGCGTCCACATTACAGAAGAATAAATCTGCGCAGTCATTTTTGCTTTGAATCTTATTGCGGAAGTTGTCGGCTCAGCATCAGTGTTTGTAAAAACAGGAATCTGTGCATCTTTGATATCGCAATCATCCAATATTTCGGAAAATTTTACACTTGCTTCTTCCATAAGTTTTGAATGAAAACCGCCCGAAACCGGTAATGGAATAACTCTTTTAGCGCCTGCTTCTTTGAGTGCGGCATTTGCTTTTTCAACAGCCTCTTGTTCTCCTGTGATAACAATCTGTGCAGGTGAATTATAATTTGCAACAGAAACTACGCCGTCAATTTTGGATATTACATCAAGAATAACATCTTTGCTCATACCAATAACAGCAGTCATAGCACCTTTTGTCGCTTCAGCGGCTGCATTCATTTCTCTTGCACGTTTGTCAATAAGTTTCATTGCAGTAGGAAAATCTACAACTCCTGCAGCATAATACGCACCATATTCACCCAGTGAGTGACCGGCAACATAATCAGGTTTTATATTTAATTTTTCTTTCAAAGCCTCAAACGCAGCTATTGAAGTAACAAGTATTGCCGGCTGAGTATTGATAGTCAGCTTCAAATCTTCTTCAGGCCCTTCAAAACACATTTTGGAAATATTTCTGCCCAAAACCTCATCAGCCTTGTCAAAAATTTCTTTAGCTTTTGCAGAATTATCGTATAGGGATTTACCCATGCCAACAGACTGTGAACCCTGTCCGGGGAATACGAATGCCACTTTTCCCATATAAAATTTCTCCTTATTTTACAACTCTATTTTTACAAGAACAGCAATACTCAACACAATAGCAGTATTTTTTATGCAATACCTTCTCTCAGTCTTACTATAACTGTTCCCCAGGTCAGGCCAGCGCCAAAACCGCTTAATATAGCTTTGCAAGGCAGTTTTATTTTTCCTTCTTCAATACCTTCCGCCATAGCTATAGGAATAGACGCAGCAGAGGTATTACCATATTTTTGAAGGTTAACAATTATTTTGTCATCACTGTAGTTTAATCTTGATGCCATTGCCTCAATAATTCTGAAATTAGCCTGATGCGGTATTAAGTAATCAACATCATCCGGAGTAAGACCTGCTTTTTCAAGACAATTGCTGATAGATTCAGGCATTGTCGTAACAACAAACTTGTACACTTCACGCCCCTGCATAACAATTTTTTGTTTTTGCTGTGCACAAGGTTCAACCAGAGGGCAATTTTCGCCGTTTAAAGGCATTTTTATAAAATCGCCGTCCTTGCCGTTTGAATGCATATCCATTGCAATGATATCATCTACACCGTCAACGGATTCTTTCATAACAATTGCACCGGCGCCATCTCCAAACAATACACAGCTTGTTCTGTCATACCAGTCTATAAATTTTGAATTTGCATCCGTAGCAACAAGCAGTACATTCTTATATATACCTGATGAGATAAAGGCTTTTGCAATATTCATTGCATAAATCATGCCTGTGCAGGCTGCTGTTATATCATAAGCAGCTGCATTGTCGGCACCGATTGCTGCCTGAATTTCACATGCCGTAGAAGGATACGGATGAGCTGGGACAGATGCCGCCGCAATAATCATGTCGATATCTTTTGCATCCATTTTTGCTTTTTCCAGAGCATTTTTTGCAGCTGTGATCCCGAGAGTCACTGCATTTTCTTCACCGGAAACAACACGTCTTTCTTTGATGCCTGTTCTTGTCGTAATCCACTCATCACTTGTATCAACGAGTTTTGTTAAATCGTCATTTGTAATAACCGTTTCCGGTACGCCGTAACCTACACCTGCAATCATTACAGGAATTAAATTTAATGCCATAATCTATCCTTCGTAAAACTCTGATATTTTCTTATTAACTTCTGATTCAACAGCTTCTTTTGCCACTCTGACAGCATTTTTAATAGCATATGCCATGCTTCTGCCGTGAGATATAACAGTAACGCCCTTTACCCCCAAAAGCAGAGCTCCGCCGAATTCTTCATAATTAATTCTTTTAAAAATTCTTTTCATCGCAGATTTTGCAAGCAGTCCGATAAGCATTGAAATCGGATCACGTTTAAACTCCTGCATAATCATCTTAAACAGCATTGAAGAAGCGCCTTCAATACTCTTTAATGCAACATTTCCGACAAAACCGTCACATACAACTACATCGCAGTCGCCGAGAAAAATCTCCTTGCCCTCAACGTTGCCTATGAAATTTAATCCGTCCTTATTTTCTTCCAAAAGTTTATATGCGGCTTGTGCAAGTTCATTACCTTTACCTGCTTCTTCACCGATATTCAAGACACCTATTCTGGGATTTTCATTGCCCAAAACATTTTTTGAAAAAGCAGAGCCCATAATAGCAAACTGGTATAACATTTCGGGTGTACAGTTAGAATTTGCACCTGAATCAATCATAACAACCGGCTTTTTCATAGTAGGCAAAGTTGTAGCAATAGCAGGTCTTTCAATACCGGGTAATCTGCCGAGCCCGAATAAGCTGGAAGCCATTGCTGCACCTGTAGAACCCGCAGCAACAACAGCCTGTGAACTGCCTGTAGCAACAGCTTTTACAGCAAGTACAATAGAAGAATCTTTTTTCTTTCTGATTGCTGCACCCGGTGCTTCGCCCATTTCTATAACTTCTGTTGCAGGGGTAATTTTAATATCAAGTTTGTCGACATCTACTCTTATTCGACCTTTAGGAGCGTTCAAATTAGCTGTTCTTATTCCTTCACGTCTTACAGAATCAATGACCTTTTGAATCTCATCTTCTTTTCCGACAAGTTCAATTGCTACACCATATTCATCAGCAGCCCAGAGAGCACCCTTTACAATTTCATGAGGTGCATGATCTCCGCCCATTGCATCAATAGCTATCCTTGTCATACCGTAACTCTTCTCCCTACAAACTCTTTACACCAAACAGCCGCAGCCACTTTTATTATACAAGCGCCGAAATTAATCGGCGCATTGTAAATTTTTTATTCTTCTGAAGATTTTTCTTCTTTTGTTTCTTCTTTAGCAGGTTCTTCAACCTTAGCTTCTTCAGCAGGAGTTTCTGCTGTTTCTTCAGCAGCCGCTTCAACAACTGCTTCTTCTTTTACTTCAGCTTCAGCAGCTTCTGCTTTTTTAGTTTTCTTTGCAGGAGCCTTTTTAGCCTTTGTTGTTTTTGCTGCTTTTTTAGGTTCTTCTTTTACTTCTTCAACAAAACCTTCAGCTTTTCTTGAAACTACTTTGCCTTTGTACTGACCGCAAGCTGTGCAAACGGTATGTGTCAAAACTAACTCACCGCAGTTGGGGCAAGTTGTGGTTTCAGGTACCGTAGCTTTCCAGTTTGATCTTCTGTGTCCTTGTGCTGATGCACCTTTTCTTTTCTTTGGTACTGCCATTTCTATTTTCCTTCTTCTTTTATCTTTAAATTTTTAAATACTTCCAAACGGGGATCTGAAATTTCTTTTTTCATATATTTTTCCATTTCAGGGTCACCTACACAATTTATATCACAAACACACGGATTTGGGATGTTTAATGTTACAGATTGATAAATTAAATCATCGACATCCAGCTCATCCGTACCCGTAATCTCTGTGACAAAATCACCGTCTTTCAGTTCAATTTCCTGCCCGGAATGTGCATCTTCACTGGGTATAAGATGTCCGAGCATATAAGTTTCGTCCACATCAACTTCTATTTTTTTTATAAAATCTTTTAAACATCTGTCGCAAACAAGCTTAACATTTGCAACAATTTTGCCTGACGCGTTTATATATTTTCCATAAGCTTTAAAAACCAATTCTGCAACAATATTACCTTCTGTTGAAAGGTCTTTAATTTTATTGTCAAAATTAATTTTCAGTGATTGGTCTTTAGCGTTTTTTATGTCGTCTATAGAAATCTTCATAGTTTTTTTATTGTATTTTAGACAAAAAATGTTGTCAAAGAGTTTATTTCAGATTGTCAACTCACTGTAAATAAAGAAATTAAAATTCTGTTTGTTTGTTACTGTCACTTCAATGCAACAGGTAACAGAAATATGTAGGGATTATTTATAAATTTTTTATATATTTAATGGCATCTTGTTTTGTTGTTACTTCTGATGAGATTTGTGCTTCTTTTAACTGTTCAATAATTTTTCCGAGTTCTTTTGAAGCGGGAATATTCAAAATTTGCATAATCTCATTACCATCCAGCAGTTTGGGCAAAGGTTTAAGTTCATTTTTTAACTTCAAATACCTTTTTAAAAGTTTTTTTAATCCGTTAATATTTTTTTCTATCATTTCCTGAGTAACATCTGTTCCAAGTGCTGACATTCTGTCGGCATAAGCAACGGCAATCAAGTCTATTACATCATCACCCATTTTTCTGTAAAAGCGCAGATATGCTTTTTCTCCGGCATCATCTGAGGTTACGACACCGGCAGGATAAATATGATTTTTAATAATTTTTTGTATATATAATATTTGCTTTTTAGAAAATTTAAGATTTTTTAATGTGGGAAGAATTATATTGGCTCCCTCTGTATCATGTTTTATAAATCTATGTCTGCCTGTTTCAGGCTCAATCTGCCATGTTGCAGGTTTCCCCACATCATGTAAAAAGGCTGCAATTTTTAAATATGCAAGACGTTTTTGTCCCGGAATAAATTCTTCATCCAGATGTTTTTTTACCTCTTCACAAGCCATATCGTAAAAATTTTGTACCTGATTGACTGTTTCAATGGAGTGTTCAATCAAACACAAATGATGATGCGAATTTTTAGGTACTTTTCTTATTTCCGTAACCTCAGGAAATATATGCTCCAATATATTTAAATCATTCATGGAATGCAAAGACTCTACAACATTTTTTCCGCCAAAAAGTTTTACAAGCTCTGTATTTATTCTTTCTTTTGCAGGTTTATCAAGAAGATTTGCATGTTTTTTTGCTGTATCTACAATTAGCGCAGAAAGTTCAAATCCAAGCGAGCTTTGAAAACGAAATGCACGAAGTATTCTTATAGGATCATCGAAAAGATTTTGTACTGAAATCTCTTTTATTATTTTATCTTCTATATCTTTTTGTCCGCCGCAAATATCAATAAGCACATCATTGTTTAAGTCATAAGCCAGTGCATTTATAGTAAAATCACGTCTTAAAAGGTCTTCTTCAATGTCTTTTCCGCAGCAGTCTGCTATATCTATATAGTCAATCTTGTTTTCCAGTACAACCCTGTATATTTTATTAACCGCATCAAGTTCGATAAAATATCCTTTTATTGAATCTGCAAGATTTTTCGCTGCATCTTCTCCTCTGCCTGCCGGAACAACAATGTCTATATCCACGCCTGTTTTACCAAGCAGACAATCTCTTATGTAACCGCCGACAAGATAAGCCTGTTCATTTTTCAAAAACGGCTTGATTGTAGTAATTATTTTATTTTGATTAATGTAATCATCTATCATCTTCAAGTTCATAAATTATATTTGATAATGCTGATACTACAGCAGTTTCCGCTCTTAGTACAAGTTTCCCGAGGCTGACTTTGTATACGTCTTTGGCATGCTCAAGTAATTGAAGTTCTTTTGCGCTAAAGCCCCCTTCCGGCCCTATAATTACAGCTATTTTCGTGTTGCTGTTAACTTTTATATTTCTAAGGCATGCCTTAAGAGACAATTTTTGTGCTCTTTCAACACATGCTATTTTTACGGAATATTCCTTGCTGCTTAAAATATCCTCTAAAGTTTTTCGAGGTAATATTTGCGGAAAATCCGAACGTTCACACTGTTTTACGGCTTCATTGGCTATTTTTTGCCATTTGCCGGCTTTAATTTTTTCATCAACTATGGAAGGTTTAATAACAGAATTGTCCGTCACAACAGGCACTATTTCTTTTACGCCGAGTTCTGTTGCCTTTTGTATAACAAAGTTTTGCGCATCGGTTTTAAGCACACTTTGGATAAGACAAAGCTGCAAATTTAAATAGTGATTGGATTTCTCCACATCTACAACTTTAGTTGTAATTGATTTAGAATCAATGTTTTTTATGACAACTTTGTATTGCGTCTGGTTTTCGTCAATAAGAGAAAGAGTTTCTCCGATTTTTGAACGCAAAACTTTAACAATATGATGATAATTTTCTTTGTCTGAAATAGTTATTATATCTTTGTCTAAGGCATCTGCTGATATAAAAAATTGCGGCATAACGACCCTTTTCAGTGTTTTTCTCCTCTGTTTAGAGGATTTATTATACTTTAGTATAATACCAGTAAAAACTTTTAGTAACAAGCTTTTTAGACACTTTTTTCTCAAAAATTCGTCAAAAATTATACTAAAGTATGAAACAAGCCCGTTCGATATAAAGAGTGTTCATAGAGTTAGTAGAAAAAAAGAAAGAGAGAAAGAGAGAGAAGAACATGGCTTTATTCGTAAACACTAACATTAACTCTTTGATTGCACAGAGAAGCTTAAGTTCTGCAAGCAGCAGTTTGCAGAGTGCAATTAAGAGATTGTCAACAGGTTTCAGAGTTAACCAAGCGGGTGATGACGCAGCAGGTCTTTGTGTGGCTCAGGGTTTGGATACACAAATCAGAGGTAATGACAGAGCCCAGCTCAACATCCAAGACGGTCTGAACATGATGTACATCGCAGAAGGCGGTATGTCAGGCGTTACAGAAGACTTACAGAGAATCAGAGAACTTTGTCTTCAGGCAGCCAACGGTGTATACAGCGAAGACCAGCAGCAAACACTTATTAACGAAATTGACCAGAGAATCAGAGACATCGATGTTATTGCAAATACAACAACATTCAACGGTCTGAATCTTGCCAACGGTCAAATTGCAAAAAATGTTACTCTGCAATCAGGTTGCGGTTCTGATTCAATGAACAACTCTATTGATATCACCGGAGCACTGACAGACATGAATGTTTCTTCCCTTGGTGTAGGTGTTGCAGGTACCGGAAGTAATGCAGGCTATTATGTTTCCGGCTTGACTGGGAAATCTACAGGTGACGAAATCAGAGAATACATTGAAAAACTTGACGATGCAATTAATAAAATTTCAGAAGACAGATCTAAATTAGGTGCTTATCAGAACAGACTTCAATCAGCATCCGATAACCTTGCGGTTATGAATGAAAACTACGAACAATCCAAATCCCAGATTATGGACTGTGATATGGCTGAAGAAAGTGCAAACATGGTTAAGTATCAGGTACTTCAACAAACTTCTGCGGCAATGTTGTCACAGGCTAACCAGATACCTTCTATTGCATTACAGCTCCTCGGCCAATAGTTTAGCCGGTTACTAACAACAATATTAGGTTAAATTATATCCCAGCTAACTACATTTAACGCATAAAGACATAATGTCTCTCTAGCGGTGATTGCTTGTGCAGTCACCGCCTCTCTACATGGAAGATGTCTGAGGCGGCCTCGCTTGTAGAAGTGGTCCACGGAGTGCGAGTGACGCCACCAGGTAGGGGCATAACATCAGGCTTCGCTCCAGCTCAGCCGATGTTGCAGCCAGTCTAGCATTTTGCGACTCTGCCGAAGAAACAATTAAGTATTGTTTCTGAGAGGTAGACCCCATGTACTTGTTGCCTGTGCCGGACTTGTTGGTAAAAATGTACTTGTTTATTGCACAGGTTCATCAAGTAGTCGGAGTCAGTTGACAATATGAAATTATTTGTTTGGGCGAAATTATAATTAATACAGGTATTATCTATATATAAGAACTGGGTATTCTAAGACGCAAGGAAGATTTTATAAACTACTTTTTCACAACATCCCTGTATAGAATTTCTCTTTTTTTCTTCATTTCAGGATTAAACATATATTCTTCATATTTATAGTGAGAATCAATCCACCCGTTTGGCGAAATTTCTATTATCCTGTCAGCAACGGTTTGGATAAACTGGTGATCTTGAGATGTAAACAGAACACTTCCGTTAAAATCTATAATAGCATCGTTTAACGCTGTAATTGACTCCAAATCAAGATGGTTTGTAGGCTCATCCATAATAAGGACATTAGACTCTGCTATCATCATTTTTGCAAGCATGCAGCGGACTTTTTCACCGCCTGAGAGCACATTTGCACTTTTTTCGGACTCTTCTCCGGAAAACAGCATCCTGCCAAGATACCCTCTTATAAAGCTTATATGCTGTTCTTCCGAATACTGTCTGAGCCAGTCAATCAAACTTATATTTGTATCAAAATATGCATTATTATCTTTGGGGAAATAAGAACGTGTAGCTGTTACGCCCCACTCTACTTTACCCGAGTCAGGCTCCAATTCACCTGCAAGAATCTGAAACAGTGTAGTAACAATAAGAGGGTCTCTGCTTAAAAAAGCTATTTTTTCTCCCTTATAAACATCCATGGAAAAGTTTTTTATCAACAATTCACCGTCAATAGACTTGTTTAACTTTTCAATATGCAAAACATCTTTACCGGGAACTTTTTTATAATTAAACCTTATTCTAGGAAATTTCCTTGAAGACGGTTTGATATCTTCCAGTGTCAATTTATCAAGCATATTTTTTCTTGAAGTTGCCTGTGCGGCTTTGGATGCATTGGCAGAAAATCTTGCAATAAAAGCTTTTAATTCTTCTATTTTTTCTTCTGTCTTACGATTTTGTTCTTCTTTCTGTTTTTGAATCAGTCTGCTTGCCTGCGACCAGAAAGAATAATTTCCCGTATACAGTTGTATATTCTGATAATCAATATCAGCAATATGTGTACATACATTATCAAGAAAGTTTCTGTCGTGAGAAACAACTATTACAAGGTTGTTGAAATTTATCAAAAATTCTTCCAGCCATTTTATAGTTGTAATATCAAGGTGGTTTGTAGGTTCATCCAGAAGTAAAATATCAGGATTGCCGAACAACGCCTGAGCAAGTAACACTCTGACTTTTTCACTTCCTGAAAGTTCATTCATCAAAAGATAATGTTTATCATCTTCTATACCGAGATCGCTTAACAGCGTAGCTGCCTGTGACTCTGCCTGCCAGCCGTCTAGTTCTGCAAACTCGGTTTCTAATTCCGAGACTCTCATTCCATCTTTGTCATTAAAATCCGGTTTTGCATACAGGGCCTCTTTTTCCTTCATCACATCATAGAGTCTTTTATGCCCCATAATAACGGTTTCTATTACCGGAAATTCGTCAAAAGCAAAGTGGTCCTGTTTTAATACGGCAATACGCAAACCTTTAGGGATATGTACTTCTCCGGAGGTAGGTTCTATATCACCGGAAATAACTCTTAAAAGGGTAGATTTTCCAGCGCCGTTTGCACCTATTACACCGTAACAGTGTCCGGGCAAAAATTTTATATTGATGTTTTCAAAAAGCGTCTGACTGCCAAAACGCACTGTAAGATTGCTTGTTGTTATCATGTTTTCATTCCTGTGTAAATAGACAATAATTCTATTTTTACACAAATATGCAGCAAATCAAAACAAAAACAGCGATGAAATAAATCACCGCTGTTTTTGTGTTTTAGTTTATAAAAAACTATAATTTTTCAGCAACCATCAATGTAGTTTCTGCAAGTCTTGTTGAGTAACCCATTTCGTTATCATACCAAGAAATGATTTTAACCTGATTGCCGCCCATTACACGAGTCAATAAAGCGTCAACAGTTGATGATTGAGAAGTACCAACATAGTCAGATGATACTAACGGTTCTTCTGTGTAGCAAAGAACGTGTCCGTCAGCACCTTCTTTAAGAGCTGCGTTAACTTCTTCTACAGTAACGTCTTTAGAAAGTTCGAATACAACGTCTACTAATGAAACGTCCGGAGTAGGAACTCTCATAGCGAAACCGTCCAATTTACCTTTAAGTTGCGGTAAAACAAGAGCAACAGCCTTAGCAGCACCTGTTTTTGTAGGAACAATGTTCAAAGCGCCTGCTCTAGCACGTCTTGGGTCTTTGTGACCTGCATCTAAGATTCTCTGGTCACCTGTATAAGAGTGAACAGTAGTCATCAAGCCTTTTACAATACCGAATTTTTCATCGATAACTTTAGCAACAGGTGCCAAGCAGTTTGTTGTACAAGATGCCATAGAAATTACATTGTGTTTAGCAGGATCATATTCATTATCGTTAACACCTAAAACGATAGTTTTATCTTCATTTGTAGCCGGAGCTGAAATGATAACTTTTTTAGCGCCTGCTGCAATGTGAGCTTTTGCTTTTTCTGCATCTGTGAAGAAACCTGTTGATTCAACAACAACTTCTACACCGAGATCTTTCCAAGGCAATTGTGCAGGATCTTTTTCTGCGAAGAATTTAATTTTTTTGCCGTTTACGATAATACCTTCTTCGTATGCTTCTACTTCACCGTCAAATTTACCCATTACAGAGTCATATTTGAAAAGTCTTGCAGCATCAGCCGGTTTTAAACCTGGGTCGTTGATAGCAACGTAATCAATTTTGTCGAAGATACCTTCTCTAATTGCTGCTCTTAATGTGTTACGGCCGATTCTTCCGAAGCCGTTAATTGCAACTTTCTTAGCCATAATTTAGCTCCTCTTCTATTTCTACTGTGTATTAAATACATGCATGTTATAAATTAAACATGAGATAGAATCAAGCGTTTTATACTATACAAAAACAGGTATCAAAATATTTATAAAACCATCCGGCGGATTTAATTTTTAGAGGATTTTTTCATATGTTTGTAATATTCGACAATTCCAATATGAGCCAGTGTAACAATACCTGCTGCATATGCAAGATATTTATGCGGTTTTATATTCTTCTTAGTTCCGGCTACAGCACTTCCGATACCAAGAACTGCAGCTGCATATCCGGTGTCTCTTACGGGATTTTTCCATAGCTTCTTTTTAACAGGTTGTTGAGCAGTTATATTATTAACGGGTGAAACAGGCATATAATCTCCATTTCGTTCTTTAAAAGCCAAAGACCGATTATTACAGTCTTTGGCTTTTAATATTAATTTTTAATTATTTTACCTTTTCGGTCTCGATTTCAGGCAAATCATTTATGCATTTGCTTGAATTTGCATATTCCGTGATTTTCTTTGTGGTAATGCGTTTATTGTTCAAGCATGCAGAACCGGCAACGCATCCGCCCTCGCAAGCCATAACCTCTACGAGATTACCTTCCGTGCACTGGCCTTTTTTACCCCATCCTTTTAAATCTCTTACGGATTTAGGATTCAATCCGTTTATACAGGTAGGATAAAGTTCCGGAAAATCCTTCAATGCAACTTTAACGGATTCTGCAACACCGCCGGTTACGGCAAAGAATCTACCCTCTTTTGAAGCTTCATTTGCAAACTGATAATCTTCGCAGTTTGCAACTTCAATATTCATTGCAACAAACAATGCGCCCATTTCTTCAAAGTTCATTACATAATCAGTGTATTCATCTTTTTGTGCTTCTTTTCTTTTTGCAACACAAGGTCCGATAAACACTGTAACCGCATCCGGATATTGTTTTTTTACAAACTCAGCAGTGTAGTGCATAGGTGTTCTGGTTTCGGAACGGAATGGTTTTAATTCCGGTATGTGTTTATCAACAAGCTCATTGTATGCAGCACAGCATGATGTAGTCATAAACTCATCACCGCGTTCCATTCTTTCTTTAAAGTCCTCAGCTTCTGTTCTTGCCGTAGTATCAGCACCCTGTGCAACTTCAAAGACTTCTGAAAAACCGCACTGAGTCAAAGCCATAGCAATTTTATTTACGGAAACAGGCAACTGTCCGACAACTGCCGGAGCCACCATTGCTACAACTTTTTTCTTATTTTTAATTTCTTTTAAAACATCAATAACCTGACTTTTTTCGTGTACTGCGGCAAAAGGACATGCACCGACACAAGCACCGCAGCTGATACATTTATCAAAATCAATTTCTGCGTGTCCCTGTTCATTTTTTGCAATTGCACCTACAGGACATGCATCCTCACAAGGAACTTTCAGTCTTACAATAGCGCTGTACGGGCATACATTCATACACATTCCGCAATTTTTGCACTTATCGCCGTCAATTACTGACTTGCCGTCCTTTATGGAAATTGCACCGAATTTACAAGTAGATACGCAAGGTCTTGCAACACAGCCCTGACACAATTCAGTAACATAAACACGGCTGGGTACGCATCCTTTGCAAGCTGTTTCTATAACCGTCAATATTTCAGAATCAGGTTTATCTCTGTGCATAGCTTGTTCGCCATATTCAGAAAGTGATGTCATTTCATCATCATTTTCCACGCCCATGCCAAGACCGGCTATTGCTCGTTGTCTTAAAATTGCTCGTTCTTTATATATACAGCATCTGTAGGGAACTTCAGCATTTTTTGGTCTCATTTCAAAAGGAAGCTTATATAAGTCCTTCATCTCCTGATTTACAAATGCACGTATAATTCTTACAAGTACTTCTCTTTTTAAGTGGGTAGTATTACTGTTATCCATTTAATTTACTTTCTATTGCTTTTACAACCTTCTCAACCGTAGCCTCAGAGATTATTTCGCCGTCGACTTTTACAAAGGGAGCTTTCATATATGTGGCATTTTTGCATAAATCAAGACAGGTATGAGCCTTTATGTCCACTCTTTTTCTATATTGCGGTGGAATAAGTGATTCAATTTCCTGCAGTTTTGACGCACCCATTACAAAACAAGTAGTTCCAAAACATAAATCCAGCGTGATTTTTGCGTTATCTTCCATTTAATTCTCCCTTGGTTATTGTACTTTAGACGTCAAATAAACTTGAGGTTTACCTTTTTAATATAACGTCCTGATAAAATTTTTTCCAGTTGTTTTACAACATTTTTACGAATTCCCAATTCCAAAGGCAAATCCGGATCATAATGCGCCTGATTAAGCTTTGAACCTATCATAAATTCTATGACGTCAGAATCAAGTAAAAGTTCAATCAGCCTGCCCGCTGCATCATCCGGCCAGCGGTCATAGCCTTCGTTTAGGTATTCCAAAACCTTTGTAAGAGTCAAGATTCCTTCCGTAATCAAATCGACTCCGTCCATATGAGAGCATGCCGGCAGCATACCTTTGTTATATTTTTCCGTCGTAATTTCTCGACCAAGCTCTCTTGCAATAAGGTTTGCTGTCGTTCCGCCTACAATTGCTTTTTTACCTTCAAAATCGTCAAACATTTTTGAATATTCGGCATCCCTGTCCTGTCTGTACGGCGGACCTGTAAATATCAGAAGCTTTCTCGGTTTTCTAAAATAAAGAATCAAAGCGGAAACATCATCCATTGATTTTCTCTCAGGCTCTTTTCTTATTGCCTCTTTTACTATTTCACAGGCAAGATGACTGCTTGAGATAGTCGGATTACGTTTCAATTCGGATGATACAAAGTCTATAAGGCCTTCTCTTCTCCAGCCAAGCTTATAATCATCCGTACCCATACCCGCCTGCGTAACACCGTCCGAGCAAAATACAAGTCTGTCCTCAGGCTGCAGTTTAAAATTATACAAATGCATATGACGGTTGGTAAACTTTTTTGAGGTAATAACACGAGGAGTATGCTCTACAACTTCACCGTTTCTAAAATGAATAAAATCCGGATTCCCCTCTTCTACAATACGGATATTACCGTCATCCATACATTCGAATGCGGAAAAAGTTGCGTAGCTTATCTTTCTAACCTGACAAACAGGCAGAGAGTTCATAATAACTTCTGTAGCAGTAAGGATGTCCTTACCTTCTTCCATAAACTTCAGAATCATTGTTGCTGTCATTGTTGCAAGTATATCTGCCTTAATCCCGCTGCCGAGACCGTCTGACAATACAGCCAGAAGCCTGCCCTCATCAGTAAACCTGTGTGATTTAAAACAATCACCGAAAGCATTTTGTCCGTTTTTTTTCTGCTGATAACAGTCTATGTCTACAAAAAAAGATTCTTCGGGCATAAAATTTCCTTACTTAAATTCCTGCTCATCTTCTGCCGGAGTTTCTTCATAGCCCTGTGCTATCTGACTCAGCAGCAGCTCTGTATCAACCATATGTTCACCCAATAAACAGGCAATATTTTGAACGGTCGCAATATTTTTTTCTATTACCTCATGCGCTTTACGTGCAATTTGACCGCGTTTCATCTCTGTTTTTGTCACATCGGTTATAACGGCACCGACAATCTTATTGCGTTCAATTTCAAAAACCGCAATATCATACAGGTTTTTATCCACCGGATATCTTTCTTTGTGTATGTCTTTACCGGACTTTAACGTACGTTTAAATAAATCGGTAAACGGAACGACTCTGTCTAATGCACCGCCGGCAAGACCTTCGGGTCTGTCCTGAAAAATTTCAAGCAAATCAGGAGCAAACATTCTCACAAATGCCTCATTTGTTTCAATAATATTTAAATTTGCATCCGCCATAACTATTGCCGAAGGCATAGAGCGAAGCATTGCGCTGGCTTTTCTTATAGCAAGCTTTCTCATATAAGAAACACACATGGAAGGTTCCGCATCACCCGAAAGCAATGCTTCTGCAAGCTGCCTGCAGGTATCATAACCGCAGCCGCCGCAGTTTAACTCGTCTTCTATGCCGTGTTTGCCTATACTTGCCATTGCTTCAGCAATTTCTTCCGGTGTATATTTTTTAGTATTCTGAGGCTCTGCCTCGTATTCTTTTTCTACCACAACCTCAGGCTCTGACGGGATATCATCTCTGAGTTTTACGGTACGTAAAATATCAGACATTGTAAGAATACCCGGCTTGGACTCATCCTTGCAAGGGCCGTTTGCACATCCGCCGGCACAAGCAAGAGCTTCTATAAATATAGGTCTGTCGACATTTTCAGGTTTAAGATTTTCCAGTGAATCTCTAAATGCCGTAACAGAGCTTACGCTCACAAGCTGAATATCCTTTGCACAGCCGGAAAGACGGATGGTTTTGTTCATACCGCCTTCTATCGGATAATAAGTACCTTCATAAGCCTTTTTAGGTACAAATTTTACTTCATTTTCTTCAGAAAGAATTTCAATATCATCGGGATTTATTCCTTCCTGCGCCATCCATTGGGCAACTTCTTTAAAAGTTAAAGATACATCAATAAGTTCGGGATTTCTGTCAGCTTCATTCTTTTTCGCAATACAAGGACCCATAAAAACGACACCGATATCATCACCGTATCTTTTTTTAAGAAGCTTTGCATGAGTCATCGCAGGAGAACCCACAGGTGTAATAAATTTCGTATATTCAGGCATATACAAACGAACGTAATCCACTATCGCAGGGCAGGCGCTCGAAATATGAATCTGTTTTTCTCTTTTAGAAAGAAGTTTTGTAACTTCAATAGAAACTTCCTGTGCCCCGAGAGCTGTTTCTGATACGCCTTCAAAACCGAGTTTTTTTAATGCTGTTATCAATTTTTCCGCACCGCAGTTCCAAAAGCCTGCCCAGCTTGGAGCAAGCGAAACAAATACCCGTTTTTTTGCTGTTAATACAGCTCTGGCCTTATTTATATCATTTCTGATTTTTTTAGCCTCGGACGGACAAACTAAAACGCAATGCCCGCAGGCAATACATTTTTCCGGAATAACGGAAGCATGTCCGTTTTCTATGCGAATAGCCTTCATCGGGCATTGCCTTACACACTTATAGCAGTCAACACACTCATTTGTGAGTGTGTATATAGGATAGTGATCGTTCATTGTCACCTCATTTATTTAGATGCAGTTGTCTGTTACAAATATTTTTTTAAGATAGACTCTAATCTTACAGGAGATGCAGCCTCGCAATTTTCACCGTTGATGATAACATTAGGTCCGACAGCGCAATTGTTTTCGCATCTTGAGCCTACAACTTCAATTTTTGCATCAAGTCCGTTTTCTTTAACAAAATTTTCAATATAATCAAGATTTGCCGCATTGCCTCTTGCAAAACAAGAGCTGCCCATACAAACTTTAATAGTTATAGTTTTTGTTTTTTCTTGTTCTTTTTGCATTTTTACTTCCTTTATTTAGCTCAGACCTTATGCAGATATCGTGAGGAAATTCCCCAATACCATACTATATTCTAAAATATTTTATATTAAATATCAAGAAAAACATAATATTTAAAATAAAAAACAGAGATTATACAAGATTATAAATCGTGATTTTTTTCTTGATTTATTGTATAATTTTTTCAGGAAACAAGGAAAATGAGCAAAAATATACCTGAAAAAATAACTAACAGACTGACGCTATACCATAGCATAATGGTGGAATACTTAGAAGCCGGTATTGAAACAATATCCAGTCCGCAAATTGCACAGAGACTGGGTATAGATGATTCACAGGTAAGAAAAGACTTTAAACTTTTAAATAATGCAGGCAAATGCCGAGTCGGATATATGGTTAGGGATTTAAAAGATTCTATAGAAAAGACTCTCGGTTTTGCCCATGCAAAAGATGCATTTATAGTCGGTGCCGGTCACCTCGGGCTTGCGCTGGCAAAATATGACAGTTTCAACAGCTACGGGCTCAATATACTTGCGCTTTTTGACAATGATCCGCAGAAAGTGGACATGCAGGTCAATAACAAACAGATTTTTCATATTTCAAAACTTCCTAATCTTGCGGAAAGGTTAGGTGTTGACATTGCCATACTTACTGTGCCGAGGCAAAATGCACAGCAGGTCGCTGATTTTTTGATTGATTCTAATATTAAATATATCTGGAACTTTACACCTGCAGTGCTGAAAGTGCCTCCCACAGTTAAAGTTTGGAATGAAAATCTTATGGGAAGTTTCTTGCAGTTTGCCTGCAAAGATATCATCTAAAATTGATTTTTCAAATAACTATAAAGCCTTAAAGATTCTGAATACAGTTCTATCTTTACAACTATATACATTTAATGCTTCAGAATTATAGGATTTATTGGGTTTGAGAAGTATACCCAAACTACAGACTAAGTATTATGTATTGATAAATCTTAAATTTATTTTAAGAGCAATAAGCAGATGATGTTTGCTTCGGAGTGACTTAAAATCCTACCCGCCAATGTTATACGGCACGCAGATACTTCGTATCTGACTTAGCCTGCCTCTAAAAAATGATAATTAATCATTTTTTAGAGTTCTTGGAACGAAGAAGTAAATATCATCTGCTTATTTAAATAAATCTTTTTACATAATATTTATGAAAGTTTGACGAAAAAGCCGAGAATTACCGCCAGCACAATTAATATCATCGGATTTTTTCTGAATTTTAAGCCCATAAAGGTAAAGAAAACCAGAAGAATAAAAGCTTTTAAAGATATAAAATCAAGTATTTTATGAGTCTGCATGAATTTATTAAGATGAAAAACAGTATGTGTCATAATTTTTAAGCCGGCGACACCTATTAGCGCTACAGCGGCTGGGCGCAATCCGTACATTATATTATTGATTAATGGATTATCAGAATTTTTCTTTAAAAACTTTGCCAAAAACATAACAATAAAAAATGACGGAATCATAAAGGCGATTGTGACAAAAGCGGAGCCCAGTACTCCTCCGACTTTTACACCGACAAAAGTTGCCATATTAATTCCGATCGGACCGGGGGTAAGGTTTGAAATTGCAATCATCTGGGTTATTTCTGATACATCAAACCATTTATATTTATCAACAAGATAATACAAAAACGGTATTACCGTATAACCGCCGCCTATTGCAACAGCACCTATTTTCATATATTCAAACGCAAGAAGAAATATCTCATTCATTATTTATTTCTCCTTCGTTGTTATTTGTATTTTCATTATTACTGCAGCCGCAGGATTTTGCAGATTTGCTTTTGGGGAAAACAAAATGTCTTAAAAGTCCGAGAATACCTGCAGAAATTACTATAATAAACGGAGAAATTTTTATCACCGATGTAACAAGCGCTGACACAAAAATAAATGATGTAAATTTATCAAAAATGGAAAACTCCCAAAGCTCCAGCACAGTAAGCAAAATTAATATGCAGACTGCAATATCCAGAACTTCAAAAATATTTTGAATAAAAGGGTATCCCATTATTGCATTTATAAAAGCAAAAACAATAACTATTGCAAGATAAGCAGGAAGGCAAACTCCAAACACAGCCGCTAATGCGCCCGCAATGCCTCTGGCTTTATAGCCTGAGAACATAGAAACATTGCCTGCAACAAGCCCAGGAATACATTGGCTCAATGCATAATAATTTGTCACTTCCTCCATTGTACAGATTTTTTCTTTATCTACCATTTCAGCTTTTAAAAACGGCAAGATTGCATATCCTCCGCCAAAGAGGACAAGTCCTATTTTAAAAAATATCCAGAAGAGTTTTAGTAAACTTATTTTTTTCATTTTATCGTTAGTTTTGCTGTTGCAATTCTGCTGCAATAATCTGAGCAACCTCTTTTGATGCTTCATGTTTTGACAGAAGTGCTTTTACTTTTGAAAGGTCGTCTATCATATTTTGACGATATTGTTCATCATCCAGAATTTTTAGAAGATTCTTTGAAATAACTTTTGGGTTGGAATCTGACATCAGAAGTTCCGGTACAATATCTTTATCCATAATTATATTAGGTAAGCATACTCTGTTTATACATCTCACAAGTCTGTATATTAAATATGCAATCCAGGGACCTTTGTAGCTTATTATCATCGGCGTAGTGTACAATGCAGCTTCGAGTGCTACTGTGCCGGATGCAAGCATCAGTGCATCAGATACGCTTAAAAGTGAATAATTATCATGTTTTACAACTTTTATATCCGTTTGTTTCAAATATTTTTTAAATAGTTTGTCGGACAGGCTATCCGCCTGTGCAATCACAAACTGAACATCATTTCTTTTTTCTTTAATAATTTCTGCCGATTTTAAAAATGTGTCCATAAGATTGTACAATTCAAATTCACGGCTTCCGGGGAAAATAGAAATAAGTTTTTTGTTTTTATCAAGTCCGTATTTTTCAAAAACCTCATCACGATTTGCAGCAGGCGGCATTTGCGTTATAAGAGGATGTCCGACAAATTGTGCATCTATTCCTTCTTTTTCATACATTTCCTTTTCAAAAGGAAAAATTGTCATGACCTTTGCAATATTTTTCTTAACGGTTTTGATTCGCCATTTACGAGATGCCCAGATTTGCGGCGGAATATAATAAAAAACTTTTATCCCAGCTTTTTTTAAAAATTTTGAAATGTTCAGGTTAAATCCACCGTAGTCAATAAGCAGAACAAGATCCGGTTTATATTGATTTTTAATATAATCAACAACTCTTTTTCCGAGTGTAATATGATCCAAAAGGATTTTAGGAGTTAATCCCATTGCTGACATATGAGCCTGAGAGTGATCGACAAAAAGCTTTACGCCAAGGTTTTTCAGATTTTCTCCGCCAATAGCCTCGATTTCTATATCAGGTTTTATTTCTCGTAAATGTTCTACAACAAGTGAGGCATGTTTATCGCCGGATAATTCGCCTGTAATGATAAAAAGTTTTTTACCCATAAGCCTGTCGCCTATATAGCCATTACAATAATGCCTTTTTTGTTGGCAAAATCAATAACCTTTTTCTGGTCTACAATAATTGTTTCATTAGCTTCAATAGCAAGAATTTTTGCACCGAATCTGTTCATTGTTTTTAATGTATTAAGTCCGATAGCGGGAATATCAAAACGTTTGTCCTGAGTAGGTTTGCTTACTTTTACGACAGTAATGCCTTTGCCGCCCAGTTTGCAGCCTCTTTCGATACATTTATCAGTACCTTCGATAGCCTCTACTGCCATTATCATTTTATTTTTTATAACTACTGACTGACCGACATCCAGTTTGCCCATTTCTTTTGCAAGCCAGTATCCGTATTCAACATCCAGAGCCTGATCTTCATCAGGTTCATGTATACCGAGAACACCGGGAGGCGCCATTAGATTCTTGATAAAAATCGTTTGATCCAGAACGGTTATGCCCATTTGTTCCAATTGATCGACAATAATCAGCATAACAGCGTCATCATTGAGTCTTTGAGCTTCTTTCATAAGGCGTATTGCTTCCATGTCCAATTTTGGACGTCTCAGCAAAAGTCCTTTATGAACTTTGCCTATAAAAGTAACCTGTGTAACTTTTTCATCAATAAGAGTTTGTTTAATCTTCAAAACTTCGCCAGGACCAAAGTTATAAACTTTAGAACAGAATTTTTTCAATCTGTTTCTGTTATCAGAGGACAATGAAATAGCTACAACATCAAATCCGTTTTTCTGTGCAGCTTCTGCCATTGCAACAGGAAGTTCTCCGTCGCCTGCAATTAAACACTGTTTTTTATCTAATACAATAGACAATTTCCTCTCCTTTTTTATTGTCGTCTGACCCAGTTGGTAACTCAATAATACAATATCCAGTTTATTTTTCAAATAATTAACAAATTTTATTTTTAATAAAGTTATATTGTATAATTTGTATATGGCATTAAGTGAACTTACAAAAAGTTATTTAAGAGATTTTTTAGTTTATCTTGAAGTTGAAAAAAACTTTTCAAAACATACGATCAGAGCTTATCATTCCGATATTTTGAGTTTTTTGCTCTGGCTAGATGCCACACCGATAGAAGAAACTAATCATACAAAACTAAAAGATTATCTTGTATTTATTCAGAGGTTTAATTATTCCAAAACCACACTGTCAAGAAAAATTGCTGCAATAAGAACATTCTACAGATTTTTATACAGAGAAAGAATAATCGAAATAAATCCGGCAGACAGTGTCCATGCACCTAAAAAAAGTAAAAATCTTCCCAAATTTCTATCAACTCAGGAAATTGAACAAATACTAAACAATATAAAAATAGAAACTCCTGCAGGCTATAGAAACAGAGTTATTCTGGAGCTTTTATATGCCACCGGAATGAGAATTTCCGAGCTGAGCAATTTAAATTTTGGAAGCTTGAATCTGGAAGAAAATGAAATTACCGTAATGGGTAAAGGGGCAAAAGAACGAATTGTGCTTGTTTCCTCCCGTGCAAAAGAGTTTTTGGAAAAGTACATAAAAAATGTTAGATATATGGTGCCGGAAGAACCGTGTGACTTAACTGAAACAGAAGATGCTCCCGTGTTTATAAATAAAACCGGCTACCGGCTGCAGCCGCAATCTGTTAGAACGGCACTGAATGATATTGTAAAAAAAATAGAACTGCCGAAAAAAGTTACACCGCACGTATTCAGACACAGCTTTGCAACAAAGCTGCTGGAAAACGGTGCAGACTTAAGGGTAGTACAGGAACTTTTGGGGCATGCATCAATATCAAACACTCAAATTTATACTCATGTCTCGACAGAAAGACTAAAAGAGGTGTATGATAAAAGTCATCCGAGGGCATAAGCAACGGGCTTTTTACAAACAGCTGATTCAAAAACACTAGTTTATACAAAGGAGATATTAATATGTACGATTTTATTACCATTGGCAGTGCGACAATAGATGCATTTGTAGAGAGTGAAGCAGCTGATATTGTTTCTGTAAGTACAAAAAAAACAAGCACTGAATTTATGGCTTTTCCTTACGGAGCAAAGGTAGAAATTGACAGCTTTAGAACTGCTGTAGGCGGAGGCGGGATAAATGCTGCAGCCAATCTTGCAAATCTCGGATTTAAAACAAGTGCAATCTTTAAAATCGGTGAAGATTTCCAAGGCAAAAATATAATGCACAAGGTTAAAAATGCAGGAGTTGATACTGACAATGTAATAATAAGCAAAGATGAAACATCAGGCTTTTCTATTATTCTTTTAAGTTTTGAAGGCAACAGAACCGTTCTTGCTCACAGAGGTACAAACGGAACAATAAAAGAGAATGAAATAAATTACGATGCAATAAAAAATGCAAAATGGCTTTATATTGCACCGTTAAATGGCAATTCCGGCGCAGTTCTTGATAAAATTGCACATTTTGCTGAAGAGAATAATACAAATGTAATCATAAACCCCGGCAGCTCCAGTCTGAAAAAAGGTTTAAAATACTTTGAAAAAATTCTTTCTACAGCGGAAGTTGTTGTTATGAATAAAGAAGAAGCTTCTCTTGTTACAAAAATCGAGGTGCGTCCTGATACAAAAACGGAATGTTTCTCAGCAGAGGCTATACATCCTGATATTAAAGCAATGCTGGATAAACTAAAATCTACGGAAGCAAAAGTTGTGATAATAACTGACGGAAAACACGGTGTGTATGCTTATGACGGCAAAAAATATTATAAATGTCCTGAATTCCCTGCAAAAGTTGTAAGTACACTGGGCGCAGGTGATGCCCTTTCTTCAACATTTGCAGCTGCATTGGAACATACAAACTGGAATATTGAAAAATCTTTGATGATGGCTTCTGTTAACGCAGCATCCGTGGTATCCAATTTCGGTGCACAGGAAGGATTTTTAAGCTTTGAAGAAATAGAAGAAAGACTAAAACAGGCTCCGGCATTCAGGGTAGAAATTATTTAAATACGGACATCATATCTTGTCGAATTGTTGTTGGTATTAGGATTATTGTTAAAAGAATCAACAAAATCTAATGCCATATCTGTATTGTCTTTTATTCTGTCCAAATCATACTTATGCGGTTTTGAAATATATTTTTCAAACCATTCTTCAAATGCGGTTACATATTTTTTTATTGTTTCCGGTTTAGGTGCTTTGAGGGCTTTTAGAGAGGCGCCAAGTCTTTGTTCCTGCATTCTTTTATAATCTTCGTCAGAGATTTCTTTACCTCGTTTTTCCGGCGGGACACTGTCATTATCAGCATAACAAATTCTTGAAGTTCTTCCCGGTATATCTGATTGTTTCTGAATAGCAGGAATATACACATAATTTGCACTAATAGTCATAAAAATAAAACCTTCATTTACCTATATATATAATAAAAATTTTTTATTAAAAATGTTGCTTGTAATTAAAAAAATGTAAATAAATTTTAATATTTTTATGAAAACTAGCAAAAGTTTTTTATTTTGTATATTTCTAAATTGTCAATAAAAAAATAAGGAATAAGTAAATGAAAATAAACAGCACATCTCCGTCTTTTGGAAAAACACACATAAATTCGTCTCAAATGAACGCAAACCAAAATAGAATGACAGACTTTCTGTTAAATAAAATAAATTATTGTGATGAATACCAACAGGCAGATGAAAATAATGTAGATTTATTTATAATGCCTGACGGCAAAAAAGCAATTAATGTATATTGCGTTGATATTGGCAGTCAGCAGATTATAAAAGATAACAAAAATAAAGAATTAAAATATACTTTTGATTTGGAATCAACAATGTCTGCTTTTTATAAACAAATGAATTCACTCTTGCAAGCATTAAAAAACGTAAATAATAACCAGATAAAAAGACCCGAAGCAAAAGATAATTTGATAGTAAATGCTTTGACCGATGTTGCTTTTCTGCGTCCCGGCCTGTATGAAGATCTGCCGGAAGCAACCGACAGTTATATTACATATTATGGACTTGAGAAAGATGATGCATATAAAACATCAGCTGATATTTTTATAAATTTGTATGATAAGACAAATACAAACGATGATTTTTAATTAAAAATCATTCTTTTTATTGTTTTGTACATTTCTTATAACAGTTTTTACATTTCCTTCGGCAAAGAAGTTCTTAGGGTTTATGTACATTTTTATCCTGTCAGCTTCAATTGATCTCATTTGTTCTGTTATTGTGGAACGTCCCAAAAATACAATTTCATTTGGTTTATTCGTTTTTGGATCAGGATATACAGTTGCTTTAGGTCCTTTTGCATCATAGTCCTTATAAACAACATGTACTTTTCCTGAAGCCTGTATTATATTAGTTGCTTTATAATACTCCTGCCTGTCTGACCATACATTAATTCTTGTACCGTCCATATCTACATTACTGTGTGCAGAACCTAATCCGTATGCGACTTCTGCCACTGCATCATAAATAAATTTGTCTGCTGTAATAACACTGTCTTTTTGTTTAAGCCTTCCGTTACCTGTAAGCGTAATTTTTTGGAGATCGCCGTTTTTATTAAGATTGGCAACAGCAGAATTTGAATATGTTTCAACATCTTTATAATAGATAATAACATTGCCGTTTGCTGTTAAAGTTTTTGTATTTGTATCATATTCTTGAACATCGGCAGTGATAATTACCGTAGGCTTTTGTGCGTTTGTCTCCGTTACCGTAGTCTGGGTATTACCTTCTGCCTTAATTTTTTTGTTTAAAAGAGACATTTTTAATATATTGGCTTTTATCTCATTTTTCTTATCGGACTTAACCTGTACAACATACGGCTGATCATACATTACAGCATCCGTAAGCTGTTTTGATTTTGGGTCAATAAACACTTCTGCTCTTGGTGCGGTAGCTTTTATATCATCCATTTTTACTTTTACATTGCCCTCAAATTTTGCTTTGTTTTCTTCCATTTTGAAGGTCTGTTTGTCCGATTCAATGGATAAATCAGCCGCAAGAGCAATGCCTGCAGCCATTATAACCATAGATATCAATAACAAGAATTTAAATCTTTTCATCAAAATTTCCTTTACTGTATAGTTCGGTTCTGGATCGTCCTTTTATTCTTATGGTCGTCATTTTATTTCCAAGTACAGCTTCATTACTGTATGTTTTGACTTCACCTTTTTTTCTTATTACAACATTACCCTGTGCCGTAATATCTTTGTCATTTCCCTGCCATACGAATCTGTCTGCTCGCACATCAGTTCCGTCTTTATAAATAAAATATGTATCGTCATAAAGTACAACTTTTTTTGTATCTTCGCTGAAAGTTCCCTTTGTTGACTCCATACTCAGCACAACTTGATCATTGTCATAGAAATTGCCTATAACATTATACAATATGGCAACCTTATTTTGATTGTCATAATATCCGGATTCAGCATATAATTCCCAGTATTTTTTATCCTCTTTGGTTTCTGTAATTATGAGATTTTGTATATTAAGTTCCTGTTTTTGTCCGGCGTCTTTTAAAAGTTCTTTTTTAAAATTTTTAGTAATAACGCCTGCTGCTATAAACGCCCAGGTGCAACCTATAGCAATTGTTAAAAGTATAACTATATAAGCTATTTTTCGTTTGGACATGCGATAATTTTAACACGAAATTATATGGATGTAACAAAATATTTCATTTTATAAAAATTATTTTTAAGTGATGACAAATTTTTTTGTTTATGGATTTAATAAATATTACGAGATTACAAAAAAAGCCGAAAGATATGATAAAAATACTTCCTTTAAATTTAAACCAAATAAAAAATATCCCTTCTTTTAAGCAGGAAAAAATATCAACTGATAATACAACAAATCCGCTTGAACGTTCACCGCAAAAAGATACTGTTGAATTATCAGGTATAAAAAGTACAAAAAACAAAAAAATCTCGGCAAAGGATCTTGCGAGTACAAAACAACTTTTTGAAGATTATAAAACAGTAGTAAAAGAAAATCTTCTCGGCGATGAGCTTAATTATTTGCTAAGGCCCAAAGTTAACGCTGCAGGAGAACAAGTTTTTAATCAAAAACAAACAAAAATCATAACGCTTGCTGCAAAAAAGATATCTTTTTATAAAGCTGTTGCAAAAAGGCTTGAAAAAGACGGCAATGAGGCTATGGAGCCTGCATTAAAACAGCTTAAAAAGATTTTCGGCGGTGAAAAAGAATTCGGCAAATATTTAAAAGCCAGAGAAAAAAACGGTCAACCCGTTTCAAAAGATTCTATTTCTATATATAACAAGTTAATAAAAGAATACCAGAGCGAATATATAGAAGGCGATGTTTTAAACAGTTTTGCAAAGGAATACTGCAAAAAAACATATAAACAACTGGATAAAGAAGAAAAAGAACTAATCAAAATGTATCTTGAAGGCGGAGATATGAAACTTGATGCCAGAGGATACAAAGCACTGGAAGAATCACTAAAAACTACGCCAAAGGATTATAAAAAAGCTGTAAACTGGGTAAGAGATTTAATAGGAATAAGATTAGTACTTCCTGATGATGCGGATATGAAAAAAGTTGAAGAATATCTGACAAAGGCGATTTTACATAATGATATAAAAGTAACAAAGGTAAGCAACTACCACTCAACCCATATATATCCGTATATAAGCCAAAACACGGCGAAATTATGGCAGCAATCCTCTCCGGGCATGCTGCTTGTAAATAATTCCGATGTAAGGAAGAAAAACGGCTATACAACAACTCAAATGAATATTGAATTTGCCATAAAAGATAAAAACGGAAAAGTGAAAACAGTGCTTGGCGAATTACAAATAAGAAGCGAAAAATTGAACTATCTCGGACAAATTGAACACCTTATTTACGATATTCTTGCTAAAAAAGATATCAGCAAAGGAATACCGGAACTCCAAAAATATTATGATTCAACAGGTATTGTAGATGCCGTGAATGAGGTATTCAGTGATCCGGTAAAAGAAAATGCCTATCTGGAATATGAAAAAACTATATACGCACGTATAAGAAACGGTGAAACAAAGAATAAGCACGTATATACTGAAGATTCCGACTATCCTTTATTAGCGGATTTCGGACTCGGTCAGTATGAAGTATTGAGTTTTGATTCACTGGATCTTATTGACAAAACCGCTAACCGAATAAAGAAAAAATACGGACAAAAACATTGATAACTTAATAACCTGGAGAATAAAAATATGAAAACAGATTTATCAACTATACGAAAAACAGTTGCCACAACCAGCACAATTTTCCCTAAAACACAAACTCAAAAAATAGAAGCTGCATTTAAAGAATTATTTCAAAAATTTTCACAAATCCCTGAAATAGGAAGATTTAAACCTGTAAAGGTGAATATAGAAAATCCTGTACCTGGTTCATATATCAAAAAATCCGCAATAGTTGTTGAACCTTTGGCAGATAAAAATGATTTTAGAACCAGAGTGCTTACATTTGTTGCCCAATCACCCTACAACAAAGAAACCACTTTTGCTATTTCACCGGCAAACGGAAATAAATTTTCCATAGATTCAACATTAAAAAATCCGAAAATAAAAACTCTGTTCAAAAATTTTATAAAAATGGCAGAAAAAGCATTTGAAACAGCTAATGTCTAATAGTTTTTTGAAAAGATGTTAAATACTGCATTGAATCAGCTAAGATTAAAATTTATTTCTAAAGCCATAACCGTTGGAGATTTTTCGTCCGATACTTTCGATTTTTGATGTAATACAGGATTTATACTCCTCGGGAGTATTATTCAATCCTGCCTTACCAGGATAAATTGTATATTTTTGTTTGCAATTTTCATCTGTAACGTTAGGCATAACTACATTTGCACCGCTTTTTAAGGCAATTATACGTCCGTCGGGTGCAAGTGTTTCCATTGCAGTGGTTGCAGGTATGTTTATATCAGGCAAAAGCAGTCTTGTGAGCGCCATAACCTTTAATGCAAGTGTAAGTGTACCGCCTGTTTCGTTCTTTAACGGAGTATCCGGTGCGGGGATAAACGGCCCCAGACCTATCATGTCCGCATTAAGCTCTTTGAAAAACAGGATATCATTTGCAAGAGATTCAATACTCTGCCCGGGAAGCCCTACAAGACAGCCGGTTCCTGTTTCAAAACCGAGCTTTTTTAAATTCTTAAGACAATTTATCCTGTTTTCAAAAGACATATTCGGATGCATATTTTTATACAGATTTTCATCAGTGGTTTCAATTCTTAAAAGATATCTGTCAGCACCGGCATCTTTGTATGCTTTATATTCGTCATAAGTTTTTTCTCCGATGCTGAGTGTAATGGCAAAATCCATAGATTTTATTTTTTTTATTATTGAAATCATTTTCTCTGTGGAATAAAAAGAGTCCTCTCCTGATTGAAGAACAATGGTTTTATATCCGTATTGTTTAGCTTTTTGTGCCAGCAGTATGATTTCATTCTCACTCAACCGATATCTTTCAACAGAAGTATTTTCTTTTCTTATACCGCAGTATTTACAGCTGCATTTACAGATATTTGAAAACTCTATTAAGCCTCTTAAATGAATCTCATTGCCGACATATTTTTCTCTGACCTTGTCTGCGCAAGCAAATAAAAAATCATTGATAGAATCATCTTTTAAAATCGCTGTTATTTGTGAGTTCTCAAGATTGTGAGACAGCGCAGCATTTTGAATAATTTCTTTTAAATCAGTCAATCCAGCCTCCGCCTATAAGATGATTATCCTTTAAATCATAAAAAACAGCAGCCTGTCCGGATGTAACAGCAGAAACAGGATTTTCAAAAATAATTTTTCCTGTTTTATTGTCATAATCCAATTTAACCAGTGCTTTTTGAGCGGTCATATTGTAGCGTATCTTTACCATTGCCTCAAATTCATTTTTATTAAAAGGATACTGTAATTTTATATCGTGCACGGTAAGTTCGGATTTCATCAAATCCTCTTTAGTGCCCGTATAAACAATATTTTTTTTCGCATCAAGCTTTACTACATACAAAGGTTCTTCCCAGGCAATACCTATGCCCTTTCTCTGTCCGATTGTATACTGATAAAAACCGTCGTGAGTTCCTATTATTTTATTATTTTTTATGAATACAAAATTTCCCTTTTTATGTCCAAGTTTTTCAGTAATATATTTTTTTGTGGTCATTGGCTTTGTTATAAAGCAAATATCCTGACTTTCTTTTGATGACTTTGAAGGTAAATCATTATCAATTGCAATTTTTCTTATATCTTCTTTTACATAATCACTCAAAGGAAACATTATTTTATTCAAATGATATTGATCCAGTTCAAAAAGATAGTATTGCTGGTCTTTTTGCAAATCTCTGGCAGGATACATTTTTTTTATGCCGTTATCATCAACAATGCGGGCATAGTGACCTGATGCAACATAATCACAGCCTAAGTCATTTATTGCATAATCAAAAAGTCTTCCCCATTTGATTGTGCGGTTGCACAAAATGCAAGGATTTGGCGTACGGCCGTTTTTATAAGCTTCTTCAAAGTAATCAATGACTTCTTTTTTAAACTCTTTGCTCAAATCAATAACATAATGAGGAATCGAAAGCTTATCTGCAACATTTTTTGCATTTGCTGTTATTTGCTTGAATTTTGCGTCATCAACCATTTTTGCGGTTACTGCAAGAACATCATACCCCTGCTGTTTAAGCAAAAAACATGTAACACTGCTGTCAAGCCCGCCTGAGAGAGCAACCGCAACTTTAATATTTTTATTTTTACTTTCCATAAAAATATTATAATAAAAAATAATTTACCATTGAATAACTACCATTCCGGAATGTCCTGATTGTGATTTTGCACTTGGCTCCGGAGTGTATATATCAATCTGTCCGCCTGCCCCTTTTTTGCTTGACTTTGGTATGTCATACAAATAGTGATACCTGTCAGGTATATGATAATCAGCTATCTGCGGTTTAGTGCCGAGAGGGGTCATTCTTGTGGATTTAGATCCTCCCATGGCAATGACATTAATACTTTTTATAACAGAGGGGTAGCCGTCCTGTGCATCTATAAATGTTCCGTCTTCTCCCACATAAGTACCGTGGCCGCCTTTACCGACTTTTATTGTGATAACCGGAGAATTAATATATTTGTACTTTGAAACCACCTGACCGGGTTTTCCGCTTTCATACGGAGTTGCACCGCCGCCCCCGCCTATTGCAAAAACGAAAAATCCTGCATTTATTTTCGGGCGTGAAAATATGCAGCTGTTACTTACGGTTGTTTTTAAAAGTTGTTTTTCTCCGTTTTTAAATTTGTATAATTTGCCGACATGATTGCCTTTATTGTCAAGAGTACAGGTGTATTGGCCTCTTGCGTATCTTTTTGCGAGCGTAATATATTTGACCATTATTACGGGCTTTAAAACCACTAAAAATAAAGCGAAAACCAGAATGATTATGAATATAACAGCAAAAAACTTTTGAAGACCCGACATAATTTATCCTATAAATTTTATTTCATTCTAATCTTTTTAACAGGCAATTGCAACAGAGTTTGCAAAGCTGTTATAATTTACGGGTAAACATAAAAAAGGAATAAATTATGACAACAGAAGTAAGAGCAAGCCACCTTCTTGTTAAAACGGAAGAAGAAGCAAAACAATTGAGAGAAGAAATATTAAACGGCAAAAAGTTTGAAGACGTTGCCGCAGAAGTTTCTCTCTGCCCGTCAGGCGCTAATGGCGGAGACCTTGGATTTTTCGGAAAAGGTGTAATGGTTAAAGAGTTTGAAGATGCAGCTTTTTCTATGAATGTCGGAGATTTATCAGAACCGATACAGACACAATTCGGCTGGCATTTGCTGTATTTGACAGACAAAAAGTAAAAAAATAAAACTTTTAAATACATAGTTAAAAAAGAAAACTTTTTGCGTAATGACTTACAAAAACCGTTTGAACAACAATTAGTTCCATTTGTCTGAGGCATTGGAAATTATTTTATTTATTGTGTAATGTCAGCTTTAAATTTACGCACAAATTAAAATGCCGAGTTATGGAACTCAGGTGAAAACCAGTTTTTGTAGGAATGAAGCATCAAGTTTGACTTTTTAACTATGTATTTAAAAATAAGAAGCGTCATTATAAGATTATTTATAAGGTTTTGCATAAAAATGATAAAAAAACTGAGACAATACCTGTCCGAAAATAAATTGGACTACCTGCTTGTAAATACAACAGATGAATTTCTCGTTGAATATAATGAACTTTGCAACTGTGCGAGATACTTTGTAACGGGATTTTCCGGCTCTACCGGAGATGTGCTGGTTTCTCCGGATAAAATATGGCAGTTTGTAGACGGCAGATATCATGAGCAGGCTGATGCGGAAGTTGACCATAAAGTAACAGAAGTAGTAAAACTGCAGCTTGGGCAGATATATTCTGCAGAGCTTGTAAACAGAATTAAAGATAACAGCACGGTGGGTATTGTTTCAAAAAAAGTTTCTCTTAACTTTTATAAAATTTTAAAATCAAAACTTGATAAAAAGCACTGTAAAATAAAATCTCTGGATATTGATCCGGTTTCCTTATTTACTGAGCTGAAACCTACGGACAACGGTCAAACCGTAAAACAAATAGATATATCTATTGCTGGTATAAGTGCTGATGATAAATTCAAAAAGCTTGCGCGAAAATTAAAACAGGAAGATGCATATCTTGATACAAACCTTGAAAACATTGCATACCTGACAAACTGCAGGCAGTACAAAACGCCTTTCTCTTCTACGTTTAAAGCAAAAGCGGTTATTACAAAAAACGGTGTACAAATATTCAGCGATGAAAAGTTTGAATCAACAATAGGCAAATACTATAACATTTTACCTTTAAATGATTTTGAAAAAGTAATAAAAGCTGTAAAAAAAGTCTTCTTTAATCCGGAGTGTATAAATTATTACGATTACACATTAATAAAATCAAAGGCGAAAGAAGCACAAACAGATATTTTAAAAGAAATGAAAGCAATAAAAAATGATTCGGAAATAGCTCATTTCAAAAAAAATTACAAAAGAACGGACAATGTAGTAAACAAAGCTTTCCAACTTGTACAAAACAATGAACTGACGGAACTTGAACTTTCTGATGCAGTGGAAAAAGAATACCTGGCACAGGGGGCTCATCAGCTGAGTTTTAAGACAATTCTTGCTGCCGGTGCCAATTCATCAATAATTCACTATTCACACCCCTCAAAAGACGTAAAAATAAAAAACGGTGATTTTGTGCTTCTTGATTGCGGCGGACATTTTGAAGGCGGATATTCTACGGATATCACAAGAACATTTGTAAAAGGCAGCCCGACTGATTTACAAAAAAGGGTTTATACAACCGTACTAAAAATGTTTTTAAATGCTTATCACTATGAGGTAACTCCAAGAACAACAGGATTTACGCTTGACAGCATAGCTAGAAAAATCCATAAACAATCCGGTTTGGATGATTTTAATTTTAATCACGGATTGGGACACGGAGTAGGCATTAGCGTACACGAAAATCCTCCGACTATTTCTTGCGGAAAGATGGGCAAAAGAATTCTAAAAGAGAATATGGTATTTACAATAGAACCGGGGCTGTATAAAACGGGATTTGGCGGAGTAAGATTGGAAAATTCCGTATATTTAACAAAAGTAAACGGCAGGCTGAAAATACAGTCATTATCATGTGTTCCTTTTCAGGAAGATGCAATTGATTACAGCCTTTTAAATAAACAGGAAAAACAATGGCTTAAGGATTGGCAGGCAGGAAAATGTTAGAAATAACAAGTGTAAATAATGAAAAAATAAAAGATACTGTAAAACTTCAGCAAAAAAAATACAGAAATGAAAAAGGGCTGTTTCTGCTGGAAGGTCATAAGCCTATTTTTGAAGCATACGGCAGCAAAATTAATATCCTGAATGTTTATACAACAAAAAAGAATCTTGAAAAATTTGATTTTATAAAAGACAGGATTGTCATAGTTAATGACGCAGTACTGGAAAAACTCTCCACAACAGCTTCCGTGTGTGAAGCTGTTGCTGTTGCGCAGCAGAGACTGACAAGCATTGAAGAAATTAAAAATAAAAAAAGGCTGGTGTTGATAGAGAATATAAAAGATGCAGGAAATCTCGGCACACTTTTGCGTTCTGCTGCAGCCTTTAACATTGATGCTGTTATTCTCTCGGGGGAAACGATAGATCTGTACAATCCCAAAGTCGTACGTTCTGCAGTCGGTGCACTTTTTAAAATCCCTGTTATCAATGCTGATTTAAATGAAGCTAAAAAGGTTTTTAATTCACACAATTTTATTGCAACAGTTGTAAACCATAAAGATGTTGTAAATCCGGAAACAATTGATTATACAAAACCTTTTGTCATAATGCTTGGCTCTGAGGCTGACGGTTTGACCCAAAATGCAATTGAAATGTCAGATATAAAAACAACAATACCTATACAAAAAAATACGGAATCTTTGAACCTTAGCGTTGCCGGAGCAATAATGTTTTATATCACAACAAAAAAAACAGTTTAATTTTTTGTTACAAAGTTTAATATCCTACAGGGCTATTTATTGATTTTTTTATCCTATAATTCATGTTTTTGCTACAATATTGCTGTTGATTTAAAGACTTATTATATTTAAGGGGTATAAGAGAGGCAAAAAGATGAAAAACAAGAAATTAATGTTTTGGATGATTATACTGCTTGTTATAGCGGCAGTTGTTGTAATCATCAAAAAGCCTACAAAACTTGGTTTAGACCTTGTAGGCGGTTCGAGAATCGTGCTTGAAGCACAAACAACTGATACAATTGCAAAAATCACGCCCGATATGATGAGCAGTCTGCAATTTGCTATCGAAAACAGAGTTAACGCTCTCGGTGTTGCGGAAACAGTGGTGCAGCAAACCGGTGAAAAACGTCTGCTTGTTGAAATTCCAAACATTTCCGACCCTGCTAAAGCAAAAGAATTCTTGGGTGAAACAGCGGAACTGGAATTTAAAAAGCCGTTGGACGGCAAATACGGAGCAACGGGCTGGGCACCTACAGGACTCACCGGTAAAGATGTAAGAAAAGCATTAATTTCTACAAACCCCGGAGGACAATGGGTTGTATCATTAGAATTTAATGACAAGGGTACAAAAAAATTCGGGGAATTGACACAGCAGCTTGTCGGCAAACCAATGGCAATCTTCTTTAACGGAGAACTGCAATCAGCTCCTGTTATTCAGGAACCCATTTTAGGCGGACATGCACAAATCTCCGGCGGAGATTCAGGTTTTGCTTATGAAGAAGCTAAAAAAATGGTTGACTTGTTGAATGCAGGTGCCTTGCCTGTGCCGGCTAAAATTATAGAAGAAAGCCTTGTAGGACCTACTCTCGGTGCGGACAGTATTGCAAAAAGTAAAACTGCCGGTATTGTCGGTATCGGTCTGGTTATGATATTTATGCTTTTGTATTATCGTTTGCCGGGTTTTGTTGCGGATATAGCATTGATTATTTATTCAATACTTGTATTTGCTGTATTCAAAATAGTTCCGGTAACATTAACGCTTGCCGGCATAGCAGGTTTTATCCTGAGTATCGGTATGGCTGTTGATGCCAATATTCTTATCTTTGAAAGAACAAAAGAGGAACTTAAAGCCGGAAGAACCTTGTTTACTGCAATTAATGCAGGTTTTGACAGAGCATTTACTTCGATATTTGACTCTAACATGACGACAATTATCACATGCGTGATTTTGTATTTCTTAGGTACAAGTATTGTAAAAGGATTTGCGCTTACCTTGATTATAGGTGTTTTAATCAGTATGTTTACGGCAATTACCGTAACCAAAAACTTTATGCACCTGTTATTTGGTGCCGGTCAATTGAAACATCCGGGCTGGTTCGGTATCAAGCCTTCTGAGATAGGCAAAGCTTATGAAGCAACCGAAACCAAGAAAGAAAAAGCAAAATTCGGTATACTGGATTAACACAAAAATAACTAAGGAGAAATATTATAATGAGTGAAACAGTTTTACATCAACATAAATGGATTGATGTCGTAAAATACAGATGGGTCTGGTTTGGCTTATCATTATTGTTAATTATACCGGGCATCATTGCAATGGGTTATCTTATGATTAACTCTCCGCAGCATTTGCCGGTAAAAGTCGGTATTGATTTTACGGGCGGTACAATTACACAGTATTCTGTTGATAAAGATGTACCGAATAACGAAGTGGCAAAAATAAGAGACAATCTTATTAATGCAGGAATAGAAAATCCCGTGATACAGGTTTTAAAGGCTAACAACACGATTTCTAAAGCTGAAAATATTAAACCCTCAACTGTAATTTCTATTAAAACCGCATTTAAAAGTAATGATAAAACTTCTGAACAGAAAATCGGCAGTGTAATAAAAAAGGACTATCCTGCCGCACAGCTTGTACAGGTAAGTTCGATAGGGCCTTCTTTGGGTAAAGAATTGTTTGTCAATTCAATGTACGCTCTGGCTCTTGCATTTTTAGGGATTGTTGTTTATCTGTCTTTCAGATTCCAGCTGGATTATGCCGTAATTGCATTGATATCACTTGCACACGATGCATTTTTTGTACTCGGATTTTTTGCAATACTCGGAATATTCTTTGACGTACATATAGATGCACTGTTTATCACGGCAGTATTAACTGTTATAGGTTTTTCAAACCACGATACAATTGTTGTATTTGACAGAATCAGAGAAAACTCCAGATTCCTTGCCAAAAAGGCAACGTTCCCGCAGATTGTTAATGCCAGCGTAAACCAGACTCTGGCAAGAAGTATCAATACTTCTTTAACAACATTAATCACGCTGTGCGCATTATATCTTTTTGGCGGTGAAACAACAAAAGAATTTGTACTTGCAATGATTGTTGGTATTGCAATAGGTACTTATTCAAGTATATTCTTTGCTTCCACATTGCTTGACTGGTGGAGAGAAAGACAAGAAGCTAAAACTCGTGGAGCAAAAGCATAGTATGCCGCAAGAAAAAGCATTAGCACAATTTGTCTCGGAATTAAGAGAAAAACTGGGTTTATCACAGACAGGGCTGGCTAAGAAGTCAGCTCTGCCTTTAAAAACTATTGAAGATATAGAGTCCGGTCAGGAGCTTTTTCTTGCCTCAACTATACGACAAAAGCTTGCAAACGGCTTAAAATTAAAACCTGCTGATATAAAGCCTTATGAAAAGCACCCCGATTTATCATTGCTTCCCGACAATGAAATTTCTTTGTATATTAAAAATCAAATTTTGGCACACGATGTGGAAAATCTTGAATGCCCTGTATGCGGTTCAAAGCTTATAACCCGCATTGCAAAAATGTACGATCTTGAAGATAATCTTGTACTTGTCCCCAAAGCCAGATGCACAAAATGTCCTTTTCAAATTAAAGGATAAATTTTCAATAAAACTTCTCTGTATTCAATTTTTTAGTTAACAATAAGTTAAATATTTAAAATACCTGATGCTCCATTCAAACAGAATATAATTTGAACCAGTCTCGGCAACTCGGCACGTAAAAATTGCTAAAGAACAAAGATAGTCGGTGATACAAATAATTTCCCGTGCCTCGGACAGTACCTCGTTTGCAGTTGTTCAAATAATATTCTGTAATTCATTTCGCGAAAGGTATTTTAAATATTTAACTTATTGCTTATTATCTAAAATTTGTCTGAGGCGGCCTCGCTTGTAGAAGTGGTCCACGGAGTGCGAGTGACGCCAAGTCTAGCATTTTGCGACTCTGCCGAAGAAACAATTAAGTATTGTTTCTGAGAGGTAGACCCCATGTACTGTCTTGAAATCAGACGCTCACGAAAACTCAACGTTTCCGCTCGCAATGGCACTGGGTTCGGCTATGCCTCACACGGCGTGCCAGTCCGATTTCGCTGTTGCCTGTGCCGGACTTGTTGCTAAAAACGGACTTGTCTATCACACAGGTTCATCAAGTAGTCGGAGTCAGTTGACAATATGAAATTCTTCCATCTTTCAAAACACTTAAAAATTTTTTATATATTAACCACCTGGTCAATATAATATTCTCAAACCTTTAACCCACGGGTTGATGTTTTTGGCATGCCTAAAAAGTATTATTGAATTGTAGAAGTTGAGTACATAAACTCTTGGGGAGTAAAAAAAGAGTAATGAGAAGTATCGTAAATTTAAGCACAAAATTGTCATTCGCTGCATTAGCAGTGCTTCTTACAGCAGCCTGTTCTTATGCAAATACACTGACAGAAGTACAGATTAATGCGCAGGATTCCGGATACGGAATAGTTCTAAAAACGGATGAAACAGCTCAAATGAAAAAGACTGTATTTTCTGACGACAAAATGACAATAGAGCTTAAAAATGTTGAAGCTTCTCCTGAGCTTGATACTGTATACAACAATGTAACAAATGTAGAAAATGTCACAATTGCTCCTTCTTCAAAAAATGGCATTAAGATAACTTTTAAAGGTGAAGGCATATCAAACAGCCGTGTGTATTTTGAAAAGGAAAGCTCAGCTCCTCTTACTGCTGCAAACAAACCCCAGGGTGAAACTATTAGTCTGAATGCACCGATATCAAGCTATACACCCGTATACAACCCCGATGCATTTGCAGCGGAAGAAGATGCTGAATATTCTCAGACATCTAATCCAAAACTCAATGAAGCTTTAACAAAAATGCATATTACAAGAAGTATGCTCGTAAAAGTTAAAAGCTACGCCAAAAAAGCAATAAATAAAGCAAAATCAGGCGATATTAATATAATGACTGTGTTAGGTTTGATTTTTATAATCGCTGCATTCATGTTTAAACCTGCTAAAAAAGCTTCTGTGTCAAGAAATGCAGACAGAGAAAAAAGCCTTTCCTCTATACTTTCACAAAAAACTCCGCAGATGGAACGTGAAATCGGTTTAAGCAGACAAATGACAGATAATATGAGACTTAACAATAATACAAGTCCTATTAAATCGGGTTATGGTTTAAAAGCTTATCAGCTGAGCCAGAAAAATCCTTATATGTCACCATCTATGCCTCAATCAACAAACGGAATATCAGGTATAGCAAGAAGAAAACCGCTGGCAAGCGCTCCGGTAAAAAAACAAACCATGAAAAACAAGCCTGTTGAGCCGAGAGTAAGCGCACCGATTAAAGCAAAATCACCATCTCTTGCTGCGGCTAATACAAAACAAACAAGAGCTTTGTCAAAACAGACACCCGCAGAATCATCAGATTTGGACAGCATGAAGTTTCTGGAATCAATAACAAAAATTTATGAAAAAAACGGAAGAAGCGATCTTGCAAAAGGATTAAAAGACAATCTTAGAAAAGCACAATTGACAAACCACTTATAAAAATAACTTAAGAAAGAAAAATGAGAGAGAGAAATAAATAGACGATACTCAACAATATACGAGACAGTTAACTGTCTCTTTTTTTTAATTTCATATTGTCATTTTTAATCACCCAACCGGCCTATATTTGGAAAATTTTATATTATTATGTAAAAATTTATGATTTAATTGAAATATAGTGTTCACTTTAGGAGGCTATTTGAGCGAAATCGGTTCAAAAGAATATTTCTGTATTTTTGGCGGAGGCGCAATAAGAGGACTAGCTTATCTCGGCGCGATGCAGGCTATGCAGGAACTCGGCGTTACGATAAAAGCCTTTGCGGGCTCTTCTGTAGGCGCAGTATTTGCTGCTTTTGCCTCTCTGGATTATACCTATGATGAATTTAGAGAAATCTTTAACGAGGTCAATTTTGATTTATTCAGGGATGTACGTTTTGATCTTGCAAAAAAGTTTGCCATAAGCAAAGGCGAGCACTTTCTAAACTGGATAAGATGCGGTATAGAGAAAAAGTATTACGGTGAAAAATATGAAAAGGGCAAAAATGAACCCGTAACGTTTAAAGATATAGAAAAGGATTTTTTTGTAATAACTACAAATATAAACGGATGTGAACCGTATATTTTTTCAAAATACACTACGCCTGATTTTGAAGTCGCTCAGGCTGTGAGAATATCAACATCACTGCCGGGGTTATTGGAGCCTTTTGAATATGACAAAAAGGTGCTGATTGACGGAGATATGATGAAAAGCTGGCCCATGTGGCGGGTTTGTGAAATATTATGTCCCAAAGACAGCAGGATTATAGAATTCCGACTGGAAGGCGGAAAATACTGGCCTGATGTTAAAAATTCCGTTGAATATCTAAATGCGGTATTTGCTACATTATCTAACTTTGCAACAGATTATATAATGCAAACTTACCAGCCAAAAGACAAATTTGACTATGTAAAAATTGACACGGATCATATACTGCCGGTACAATTCACATTGCCGCAAGAGGAAAGAGAAAAGCTTATTCAACTGGGGTATGATACAACTATCGATTATTTTAAAAAGACTCTTTTACAAAAAAAGAAAGAGCTTCTTCCTATGTACACGGTGATACTTGATCATCTGATAAAAGTAAAGAATGCTATAAAGTGCAAAAACATAGATGATGCAAAGTCCTATATATGTGATATGTTCATCTACCTTTGCGAAGCAAAAAGGTATATAGATACAACTATTTATGACAGTGCGATAAGTTTTAAAAACTATTTTTTCTCAAACCTTACAAAGAGCATATTTTTTAAGAATACAGAATTAAAAGAAAAACGTCAGGTAGAGTTTTATCTGAATAAGCTGTATGATGAAGTGCTTGAACGTTGTATGGAAATAGAGTCATACATAAAAGAAATTAGCTAAAAATAAGAATAAATAAAAAAGCCTCCGAAAATCGGAGGCTTTTTGTATAACAGACAATTACTGAACTTTTGTTCCATCCAGCATTTGTTTAATACCGTCAACGGAGCTTAATATGCCTGTTGCTTCATAAGGCATATAAACCACTTTGTTATTTTCACCTTCAACCATTTCTTTTAATGTATCAAGATATCTTACGGCAATAAGATATTTGTCCGGCTGACCGTGATTTTGGATAGCTTCAATAGTCTTGTTTATAGCTGTTGCTTCGGCTTCTGCCTGTTTTACTCTGGCTGCGGCCTGACCTTCTGCAACAAGTCTTGCCGCTTCTTTTTCACCTTCTGCCTTTAGTATTGCAGCTTGCTTTTGACCTTCGGCCATATTTATTGCGGATGCTTTTTCACCTTCTGCTTTTAAAATTGCAGCCTGTTTTAGACCCTCTGCTTCATATATTGCAGCACGTTTTTCTCTTTCTGCTTTAACCTGTTTTTCCATAGACGCCTGAACATCCGCCGGAGGTGTAATTTCCTGAAGCTCAATTCTGTTAACTTTTACGCCCCATTTATTAGATGCTTCGTCCAGCGTTTCTCTCAGTTTTGCATTTATTGTGTCTCTTGATGACAATGTTTCATCAAGGACCATATCACCGATTACGTTTCTCATTGTTGTAAGGGTTAGCTTTTCAATAGCTTCCGGAAGATTCTGGATTCTGTATACGGCGCTTTTGGCATCCATAATCTGGAAATAAATAAGCGCATTTATTGAAATTGATACGTTATCTTTTGTAATTACATTTTGTCTCGGGATATCCATAACAGATTCTCTTAAATCAATAAGAGTTTTTTCTCCGTAATATGAATATGACATTCCGTCAGGCGTTTTTTGTGAATATTTCCACTGAATCTTTCTCGGATATTCAAAAAACGGAATAATAATATGAAAACCTGCATAAAGAACTTTTTCAAAAGCTCCGAGTTTTTCTATTATCATTGCTTCTTCCTGCTGAATAATTTTGATACCGGCTGCAAAATATGCTATTACAAGCACCAGTATTACCAAAAATAAAATACCCATCTTTTCTCCTTTTCCTTTTACTTTTACTAAAAATTATGTCTTATTCCATTTTTTTCAATAATTTGTCCTAGCCTGAATTCCAAAATTTCTACACCCCAGTTGGCAGAATAATCATTGGCAATTTTTTTACATTCTTCTCCAAAATTTTGCAGAAATAAAAAAGAATCCGTTTCTTCTGGCAAATCTACAAGTTTTTTTTGTATAATCCCTGCAAACAATTGATTTAATGCATCAAGCAAATAGTCAACTTCGTAAACCGCTTTGTATGGGTCAGTAATTCTATAAGATATCATTGCTCTGATTTTGAATCCGTCTTTATCTTTGCAGAAAAAATCTCTGAAATCATTGGGAAATTCTAACTTAGCAGGTTCGAGTGAAATTTTGCCGTTATTTAAATATTTTTTATGATTTGAAGGATCATCTATACCGTGAATTCTTTCAAAATACGGTATTATCATATGAACACCCTCTCCGACAACTCTGCTAAAATTGCCGAAACGTTCAATAACAGCTTCTTCATTTTTTTCAACAACAATAAAAGCCTTAAAAGAAATGGCCGCAAATGCAATTATTATTGTAATTAATAACAAAACGGGTGATATCATCGGCTCTCTATTCTACAGGAACTACATACATAATAATGCTGTCATTTTTAACTATTTGTGCATAAGAACCTTTTTCAATAACTTCACCGTTCAGTGATTTTGCCTGCCATTCCTCTCCAAAAACAGCTATCCTTCCGCTTTCTTCGGTAACTGTTTCTATAACCTTAGCAGTTTTACCTACATACATTTCAATGGTTTCGGGCTTTTGTCCGTTCTTTTTTTGTATAAGAACAGGTCTCAGCCAAACAAGAAATGCTGCAGCAAATACAGCAAAAATAATCACCTGATAAATGAGTTCAATGTGTAATGCTGCGGAGATTGCCGTTATAAAACAAGCAAGTCCCAGATTCAGAAAAAACATTGCAGGTGTAAACATTTCTATAATGCAGAATATAACACCGCAAATACACCATATATGCCACAATTGTAGTTCCATTAAGATGCCTCCTTGAATTTTCATTATATAAGTTTTTTGCACCTTATGCAACCTAAATAGTCAGAAAGGACGATATTTCGCCCTTTCTTATTATCGGATTAGCCGGGATATCCGCCTTCTGATATGCAGTAATGCCCGTCTTCCAAATCATATTTGTCATGCACTCTGCATACGTTACACAAACATCCCTTATCTTCTTCTATACAGCGGCTTTTTGTGTAAGCACAGAAAAGATTTTCTAATCCGTCTATATTTTCTATGCCTTTAAACATATCCAGCATATTGTGAGGCATTTCTTTAACCTTGCACGAGGTTGTGTAGGAAGGGCATTTCAAACAGTTACACATCTCAAGATTTTCTTTTGTTTTTTCTACAATCGACATATTAATCTCCTTAAATTAACGCGGTTTTTTCTTTCCGTCCATCATATCTTCTACCTCGTGAGCACCTTCTGCGTAATACTTTGCTTCTTCCGGCTCAAGAGTAATCAACAGCTTAAACAGCTCTCCCGCGTGTTCCCGTTCTTCATTTGCAATATCAGTAAGAACTGTCTGTACAAGTTCATTATCGGTAGATTCTTTAATCTGTTCATAAAGCTGTATGGCTTCGTATTCTGCAGCAATATTAAAACGAATCCCTCGTATTAATTCTTCTTTTGTCAGTTTTCTGCTGCAATGCTGGACATTGCAGGAATTTTCAAAATGCGGCATATAAAAATCTCCGTATATCTTTTTACAAGAAATATTCTAACCGCAATGTACGGGTATAAAATTACACACAAAAGTAACGGACAGTCCACTTTGTATAAGGATTAAAATAATAAATTACTGTATGACAAATTCAGACTGTGTTTCTGTATCTGCTCCGGTATTTTCTGCAGCCGGCGAATCCATATCCATATTAGCCGCCTGACCGGTAGAAGTGCCTTCTTCCTCCTGTGCAGGTGCAACAATAGCAACCCCCATAGCGGTCAAAGCCTGTTTTGCCTTTGGAGCAAGTGCAGTATCGGGGAAATTTTCAAGAATAGTTTGATAACAGTCAATAGCTTCCTGTTTATATTCTCTTGCTTTATAGAGGTTTCCTGCTTTGTAATACAAAGGAGCAAGAGAAACATCGGGGGCAATAAGCATCTGGTTATCAAGCTTTATTTTTATCTCAATCATACTTGAGTTATCTTCAGGAGAGAATAAAGAGTTTGCATAGACTTTGCGGGTCAATCTGTCTATTGTGTCAGACATTGACGTCATATCTTCCTGTGTAATTGCTCCGGCAGATTTTTTGGATTTTTTGGCAGCAAGAGAATCCTTTGATGCCATTGCAAAAACAATCATACCAATTAACAATAAAATTAATGTCTTTTTCATAATACTCTTCTAAAAATTATACTCCTGCCCACAGTAATATCTTAGTATAAATAAATATTTTTTGCACTCAATTAAATGAATGAATTAACCGTGAGTTCTGATAAAGTTTTCAAACATATGGTAAACCTTATCCGTATACCAGTATGCCTCAGAAGATGTATCAAAAACACCGTCCCAGTGTCTTTCGCACTCTGTCCAGGCCCCGTCGGCCTGCAGTTCTTTAGAGTGCATCATCTGCTCATGGGTATTTGTATAAGGTGAAAGCGGGAAAATATCAGCTAACTGCATATATGAAGGAAGTTTATCTTCTTTATAATTGTAGCCAAAAAGACAGGAGTTGATTCTGTTTAACCGCTTGCCTTCTTCATAACGGGATGAGCCTTCATCATTGTCATTTGATACTTCCGGTCCTGCTGCATAATCTCTTGAATACTTCTGGCATTCCGCTTCCCATCTTACGCTTTCAAAATCATCCGCCTTGCCCCAGTCCGTACCTGCTGTATAACCGGCTTCTTTAAATTCATATCTGCTGTCGCATTTTTCCCCGATAAAAGATAAATCATTTCTGCCGGTTTTATTTCTTATCTGGTATGTAATATATGCCATCTGTTCTTTATTTGGAACATCTCCCATTCCGCAGTAGTGATTTTTGTCAAACACGTGTTTGCCGCTGTCAAAGTATATAGCATCAAATCCAAGTTCTATTCCCCAGACACAAGCATCAATAAAAGCCTTTTCGTGATCGTACCAGTTAAAAGGCTGACCTTTTACTCTCAGCTGTTCGGAAGATAATGGCATTCTGAAACCTGTTTTAAATCCAAGAAGATGGGCCATATCATTAAAAGCTTTTACCTGTTCATCAGCACCCATTTTTCCATATAAACCTTCGCTAGTTAAAGTTTGGCTTATACCTGTATGCAAATTTGCGCAGTAAAGAGAATCCGCATCTTTGTATCCGTCTCCGTATAAAGAAGGATATAGCTGTGAAAGAACTATACAGTTTGCAAACGAATTCGGCGAAGTAGGTATAGCCAAAAGCATTTTCATAGCGCCAAACAGACCTTCTGTTGCTTTGTTTCCGTCATATTTTGCAAGAGTTCTCGGGTTTATTTCTATATAATTTGCATGCCTGCCCCATTTGTCACCAAAGTTAGGCGAAGGTATATAAGGCGGAATACCGGGATATTGCATATCAGGTTTGATGATTGTACACAGGGATTGTATTGTTCGCTCCGGTGTGAGTCTTAAAAGCTCTGCCGGACGTGCATTTAGCCATTTTTTATTATTAACCTGATAAATACGGCTTTTGGCCCAGTCATCTTCATAAATATCATTTCTTCCCGTTGATATCCAGAAGAGTTTCTTTAAAGGCTGCTGGTCACCGTAATAGCCTTTAAAGGAAATCATTGCTTTATTTATCATTGAAGCATTTTGTGCATAATCCAGATAGGATATGTCATTTTTATTATGATTTAAAACAGGACAGCTTCCCTTGTTCTGCCCATTTTTTTGCGCACGACGATTATACCCATACACTTCTTTAGTCTTAAAAATTGCATTAATCATATTAGCAGTAAAACATAAACAAAAATTTTTTTGCTAGTAAAAATCGAATTTCGTATCAATTACGGATTTAAAACATACTATGTCGATTTAAAATTAAGATATGATGATGAAAAAGATTATAATACTTTTCATTTTATGCGTTTTATCGCTCTGTCACAATCAGGCTGTAATTGCTGAAAGTCTGCCGGATTTGCCTGTTTTGCCGGATTTTGATACGGTATTGCCTCCTGACGGTATTGACGCATTTTCACCGTCCACAACCCCGTCTCAGGTTGCGCCGCAGAAGCCAACCCAAACAACTGCACAAACTGCAACGAAACAGACACCGGCTACAAGTACAACAAACAGTAAGCCGCCTTCTGAGGTAATAACACAACCTGCGTTAAAAACAGAAAAACCTGCAGCAGTAAAAAATAACAGCTATTACAAAAATAATCTGAAATCTTACGTTGTGCCAAAGGGCAAAAAGTTCAAAGTCAGATTGCAGCAGACAATTTCCGATAAAACACCTGAAGGAACAAGAATTAGCTTTGTAAGCACTTATCCTGAGACATCTACATATGTAACTGTTCCAGCAGGAACCGTGTTCAAAGGCAGAATTGCCGACTCTCATCCGCCATATATTACAGGCAATGGCGGCTTAATTGTAATAAAAGTGGATCAAATAATTTATAAGGGCAGGACATATGACATCGATGCCAAAGTAAGCATTGCAAACGGAAAACATATCTTTTTTAACAATATAAAAGGGAAAAGAATGTATTTCCAAAGTATTCCGAAAGCATTGAAGCCGGGAACAAAGTTTTTCAAAAAAATGTGGAGAGTAACCTGCAATCTTGCAAAAAATGAAAGCGGAGTCGAAATTATACTGACCCCGTTCTCTCTTTTGACAGGTACTGTTGTGTATGCGCTAAATTTGGCAACATCACCTGTCCTTGCAATCTTTTATAAAGGAAAATCTATAACTATTCCTTCCGGTTCGCCGTTTACCATTCAGCTTAGAGAAGATGCCGTTCTGGCAAAATAGGTTGTCTGAGGCGGCCTCGCTTGTAGAAGTGGTCCACGGAGTGCGAGTGACGCCAAGTCTAGCATTTTGCGGAAGTGACCCCATGCACTTGTTGCCTGTGCCGGACTTGTTTTTAAAAACTGACTTGTTTATTGCACAGGTTCATCAAGTAGTCGGAGTCAGTTGACAATATGAAATTAATTAATTACACAATTATTTAAATATTCAATAGTGTTTATTTTGTTTTCATAAAGATATTTTAAAAAATCCAAATGTTCACGGCTTAGTGAAGAAAATACAATACTTATTTCAAATCCGTCTGAGCAAAATGGTTCGTAGTCATATATAACATAGCTGTTGTATTTACTTTTCCATTCTTTTCTTTCAATTTTACAATTATTTTCCGCAGCCAAATCTTCAAGCCAGGGAAGTATATCTTTACTAACATTATTAAATTCAAGCTGATGTCTCTGGTTTATGCCGTCTATATATCTTTCGGTCAGCATTACAATACTCCTATCTAATCTTGTGGCACTATCTGTGTTTATTGAGCCGTACGTTTCTTTTTTATAAAGTGGCTCAAAATTCTCATTTTATTTAACTTTGATTTATTCTTTTTAAAGAAAAGTTTTTCACACACTCTAAGATATCCTCTGTTAGTTTAAATTTCTTTTTCAAAATAAAAAATAGACCAATGTACAATACTTTGTCGTAAAAAAGTGCAATCTTTTTTCTTAATAAAAAAAATAATTGTAAACTTTGTGATATCATAGACCCTGTAAATCGGAAGGGCTTTTATTGTGCAAGATAACAAATCATCGGGTTCTGTAGGAATTACTGAGACAAAATATTTTACGATACATGACAAAATCCTGTTAGAGTCACAGGAACAATTCGGACCTATACAGGTGGCTTACGAAACTTATGGAACATTAAACGATACAAAGGATAATGCGATTCTTCTTTTGCACGCTCTTACAGGCGACGCACACGCAGCGGGATATCATTCGGAGGATGATAAAAAAACGGGCTGGTGGGATGATATGGTCGGGCCGGGCAAAGCTTTTGATACAAATAAATTTTTTGTAATTTCTTCAAATATGCTTGGCGGATGCAGCGGCACAACAGGTCCTTGTTCAATAAATCCCGAGACAGGTAAACCTTACGGTTTGGATTTTCCTGTTATTACAATAGAAGATGCAGTAAAGGTACAGAAAAAACTTGTCGACTATCTCGGTGTAAAAAAACTTATTGCAGCAGGCGGTTCAATGGGTGGAATGCAGGCTCTGGAATGGTCAATAGCATATCCTGATATGGTGGAAGATGTAATTATAATTGCATCTACAAGCCGTCTCAGCGCACAGGGTATTGCTTTTAATGCAGTAGGCAGAAATGCTATATTATCAGACCCTTATTTTAATAACGGAAACTATTACGATCAGCCTAAACAGCCTGAAAGAGGGCTTGCAATAGCAAGAATGATAGGACACATTACTTACCTGTGCGAGGAGTCAATGCACAACAAATTCGGAAGAAAGTTTCAATTCAGTGACAAGCCGAATTTTGATTTTAATATAGATTTTCAGGTTGAAAGTTATCTTGAGCATCAGGGCAGAACTTTTGTCGACAGATTTGATGCAAACAGCTATCTTTATATAACAAAAGCAGTAGATTATTTTGATTTATCAAAAAAACACGGCTCTTTAAAACAGGCCTTTGAAAAAACAAATGCAAGATTTCTCGTTATATCGTTTACTTCTGACTGGCTGTTCCCTACATCGCAGTCAAAAGAAATTGTACAGGCGCTTATACAGGCGGGCAGAGATGTTTCTTTCTGCGAAATAGAATCTCCTTGCGGGCATGATGCATTCCTGTTGGAATTTGAAACACAAACAAAGATAGTTAAGAGTTTTCTCGCAAAATCAAGAGGGCAAAAAAATGACTAATCAGGAACAGGGCTTACATCTAAACTATTCTGTTATTGCAGAGATTATTGAACCAAAATCAAAAGTACTGGATCTTGGCTGCGGAGACGGAGAGCTCTTAAGACTCCTGATTGACAAAAAGAACTGTACGGGTTGCGGCATAGAAATAAACCAGCAAAACGTAATAAAGAGCATACAAAAAGGTCTCTCCGTGATACAGGGAGATATTGACGAAGGTTTAAAAGAATTTGCGGACAAAGAATGCGATTATGTAATATTGAATCAAACCCTGCAATCAACGGAAAAACCTGATTATGTAATAGATGAAATGCTTAGAGCCGGCAAAAAATCGGTTGTAAGTTTTCCGAACTTCGGATACTGGAGAGTCCGTTTTTACCTGTTCTTTAAAGGACGGATGCCAAAATCAAAAATGCTGCCGTTCAGCTGGTATGACACACCGAATATCCACCTTTTGACAGTAGAGGATTTCTTTGATTTTTGCAGAGAAAGGAATATAAAAATAACCAAAAGCGTGTATATTAAACGCGGCAAAATAAGCAAAAACCCTCTTACAAGATTTTTGACAAATCTTTTGTGCGAGGAAGCAATTTTTGTAATAGAACAATAAATTTTATTTTAAATAAATAAATTTGGGTCATAAGAATAGTGTAATTTCTAAAAAAAATGGTATGATAATAAATACTATTAAAATTGAGATGTCTCCATACATTTAAAAGGAAAAAAAATGACAACAACAGAAGAAAAAACAATCAATGCATTACGAATTTTGGCAGCGGATGCAATCCAAAAAGCAAACTCCGGTCACCCCGGACTTCCTCTGGGTGCTGCACCTATGGCATATGAATTATTTAGTAAATATCTCAATTTTAACTATTGCAACCCTCAGTGGCCTAACCGAGACAGATTCGTTCTTTCCGCAGGACATGGATCCGCATTGTTGTATGCGTTGAATCATCTGTTTGGATGCGGATTGTCTATTGATGATATAAAAAATTTCAGGCAGTATGGCTCAAAAACACCGGGACATCCGGAATACAAACATACACCTTTTGTTGAAGCGACAACGGGTCCTTTGGGTGCAGGCATGGGTATGGCAGTAGGTATGGCAATGGCACAGGCTCATCTCGCTGCAATTTTTAACAAACCCGATTTCCCTGTTGTTGACAATTACACATATGTTCTTGGCGGTGACGGTTGTATGATGGAGGGCATCTCTTCAGAGGCCTTTTCAATTGCGGGAAATTTAAAGCTTGATAAACTGATTGTTTTATATGACAGCAACAAAATTACAATTGAGGGCTCTACTGATTTAACATTTACGGAAGATGTTGAAAAACGAATGCAGTCATTCGGCTTTCAAACCATAACAGTAGAAGACGGAAATGATATTGCAGCAATAGGAAAAGCTATTGAACAGGCCAAAGCTGACAAAAACAGACCTTCCTTTATCACGGTAAAAACTCAGATAGGATACGGCTGTCCTGCAAAACAGGGTAAGGCTAATGCACATGGTGAACCTCTTGGCGCAGAAAATGTTGCAGCACTTAGAGAAACTTTGTGCTGGGAATATGACGAACCTTTCTTTGTACCTCAGGATGTATATGATAACTGCCAAAAAATTTCAAAAGAAAAAGCAAAAAAAGAAGAAGAATGGAACAATCTTTTTGATGAATACTGCAAAAAATATCCTGCAATGAAAGATTTGTGGGATAAATACCATTCCTGTATAAAAGAAGATTCATTGTTAAACGACAAGGATTTCTGGAGCTGCGATGATACACCGTGTGCAACAAGAACGGCTTCGGGAAATATTTTAAACAAAATAAAAAAACATATTCCAAATCTTATAGGCGGGAGTGCTGATTTAGGCCCATCAAACAAAACATATTTGAAAGATGAAGGTGAGCTAAGTGCACAGAACTATGCAGGCAAAAATATTCACTACGGTGTCAGAGAACAGGCTATGGCAGCTATCGCTAACGGCATAACACTATATGGAGGCCTAAAAACTTTTGCTGCTACGTTTTTTGTTTTCAGTGATTATCTGAAACCTATGGCAAGACTGTCTTCGCTTATGGAACTCCCTGTTACATATGTGTTTACACATGACAGTATTGGTGTTGGTGAGGACGGACCGACACACCAGCCTGTAGAGCAGCTTGCAATGCTGCGTTCTATGCCGAATTTTATAACATATCGTCCAGCTGATGCTACAGAAACAGCTGCAGGGTGGTATATTGCTCTTACAAGCAAAACAACACCGGTAGGTTTGATACTTACAAGACAAAATATTGCAAAATGTAATGCCGCAAATAAAGAAGGGGCTCTAAAAGGCGGATATATAATATCCAAAGAGCACAAATCATTGCCCGATGCTATTGTTATAGCTACGGGTTCAGAAGTTGAACCTGCATTAAAAGCAAAAGAAGAGCTTTTAAAAGAAGGTTATGATATACGTGTTGTAAGTATGCCTTCTATGGAAATTTTTGATGCACAGAGCAAGGAATACAAAGAATCTGTTCTTCCGGCTGCAGTAAGAAAAAGAGCGGCTATAGAAGCATTAAGCGATTTTGGATGGGGAAAATATGTCGGACTTGAAGGTATAACAATTACCATGAATGATTTTGGTGCTTCCGCTCCGGCAAAAGTACTTTTTGAAAAATACGGTTTCAGTGTGGAAAATATTGTAAAAAGAATTAAAGAAATACTATAAAACTTTAAAGTTGTCTGAGGCGGCCTCGCTTGTAGAAGTGGTCCACGGAGTGCGAGTGACGCCACCAGGTAGGGGCATAACATCAGGCTTCGCTCTAGCTCAGCCGATGTTGCAGCCAGTCTAGCATTTTGCGAC
>CALVAR010000014.1 GCA_944325575.1 Candidatus Gastranaerophilales bacterium
AATGCTAGACTGGCTGCAACATCGGCTGAGCTAGAGCGAAGCCTGATGTTATGCCCCTACCTGGTGGCGTCACTCGCTACCTCTCATAAAATATGACATTTAGTCATATTTTCTTCGGCAGAGTGTGTACCACTTCTAGCTTGAGTCGTTGGCGAGTTTACGAGCCATACGAATCAGGATGCTCTTGAGTACAAGCGAGGCCGCCTCAGACAATATTAGTATTTTTTAGAACAGGTTTACATTATCTTAACAGTTATTGACTTGGCAGTTCTTAAAAAAGATAATTAGTTTTAAGTTTAATTTATTAATTGATGAAAGATTATAACAGTTATGATAAAACGTATTATTTCCCTTATACTTTCCGTATTTGTATTTTTAGGATATACAGGCATACCTGCTGTTTCTCAAACATCTGCTGTACAGCAGGAAACTAATTATTACGCAAATCTTGTGCCCAAAAAATTAGAACTGGAAATGAAAGAAGCTATATCCCACATATATGGAAAGGAAAATGTGGACTCTATATACGGCAATATTGAGTTAATGATTAAACAGGCAAAGTTTGCAAGACGTCCTGACTTGTACGAAGATGATTTAAAAAGAGATTCTGACTGGTATAAGGATGAAGTAGTTTATATGTTTTATCCTGAACAGTTTGGAGTTGATGAATCAGGCAAGCCCGCAACGTTTAAAACTCTTATAGGAATGCTGGATTATCTTAAAGATCTTGGTGTTACGACAATTTATATTTTACCTTTTGCTGATTCACCTATGAACGATTCAGGTTTTGATGTAAGAAATCCTCAGAATATCAGACAGGATCTTGGCGGAATGGAAGAATTTTCCCAGTTTATGGCTGCTGCCAGAGAAAAAGGTTTTAAAATTAAGGCCGATCTTATACTCAATCATTTTTCCGATCAGCATGAGTGGTTCCAACAGGCAATGAAAGGCGATTTAGACAAGCTGAATTACTTTGTTGTTCGTGAAGAAATGCCGGAATACCGTCAATATAAAGACGAAAAACTCGGTTACATGGTTGAATATAAAGAAAAGGACGGAACACTCTCTAAAAGGAGATTGATTTTTCCTGAAATTACCGATAACCATTACAGAAAAGTTACTATAAAAGGTAAAGACTACTATTTGTATCACACATTTTATCCGTTTCAGCTTGACGTAAACTGGGAAAATCCAAAAGTTCTTTATTATATGTTAGACACTATTACTTTTTGGGCAAATATGGGTATAGATATATTCAGAATGGATGCTATACCTTATTTGAGCAAGGAACCCGGAACGAGTGCTGAAAATCAACCTAAAACACACTATATAATTCAACTTTTGAGCGCATATCTGCAGACAATTGCTCCCCGCTCAGTTATTCAGGCAGAGGCCTGCCAGCAGCCCAAAAATATACTGCCTTATTTCGGTACGGAAAGAAAAATTGAACATAATATAAAAAACAATATAAAAGAAATAAAAAGAACAGATGAAGTTCAAATATGCTATCATTTTCCATATATGCCGGCTATCTGGGCATCTTTGGTAACAGCGGACAATTCCTATTTTTGGAAAGCATATAAAAATACCCCGCAAATCCCTGATTCTGCAGCATGGGCAATGTTTCTGCGGGTGCATGATGAGCTCACGCTTGAAATGGTTAATGAAAAGACAAGAGAACTGCTGTTTGACGGACTTGCTCCTAAAGGTGCAGCTTTTAGAAAAGGTTATGGAGTAAGCGGTAGACTCGCAAGCTTTTTGGATAAAAATCCTGACAGAATAGGTATGGCTTTTTCTATTTTACTGTCATTGCCCGGTGTTCCGATAATATACTACGGTGACGAAATCGGTATGCCTAATAACTATGCAAATGCCAAACAATCTGCAAAACAGAGAGAAGCTAAACAAAAAGCGGATAAAAAGAATAAAACAAAAATGCTTAGCTACTTTGATAGCAGGGACATAAACAGAGGACCCATAAAACAAAAAGTTTTTTACGATGCAATGAAAAATACTGACTCCTACAGTCACAAAGTGTACGCAAGGGTTCAAAAACTTATTAAAATAAGAAAACAGTATCCTGTTATGACCAGAGGTACTTTTACGGAAATAAAAACAGAATCGCCTGAAGTCTTTGCCTATGTAAGAGAATATGACGGAGAAAGAATCGTTGTAATAAATAACCTTTCGCCTGATAAAGAGAAAGCAACCGTTGTATTTATTAATGACAATTTTGGCAAAAAGGCAAAGGATGTGTATTTAAAAGACCTTTTGACAGATAAAATGGTCAGGGCAAAAGTCCAGAATAAAAAACTGACAGTAAGGCTAAAACCTTATGATGCAATGTGGCTAAAATTGTAGATAATTCAAATATATTCTTGTGGATGGATAGTGATAATAAATATTATCACTATCCATCCACATTTTAGTTTCTACTATTGTTATAAATTTGGGGGTAAAATTTGCTATATAAATCACTAATATTATGATTACAAAATGTATTTTTTGGCTTTAAACAACTCGGGCAAATTTCCTGTAGAAATAACCGACTCAACTATCTCTAAAATTTTATTTAAATCATCCGGCGAAGGCTTCACTAAACTTGCGGGCAATTTTATATCAGATGTAGTTTTTGCAGTTGTCAAAAACTCGTTCAAGGTCAAGAATTCTTTGTAGGCAGACAGAATTTTTGTCCAATCTTCAGGAATATTACAATTTTTACCCAGATAATATTTACAATCTTTTTTTAGTTTTTCAATATAACTTATTGCATAATTAACTTCAAAAAGCATTTCGTCATCTTTAACAGTTTTGCCGATATAAGAATTTTCAAGAATATCCTTTGGATCATCAGCAAAATTGTTAGAAATAAAAGACGCCCATAACAAACATCCGAGATAAAAAGAAACAGTGTGTTCCAAAAGCTTTAAAAGCTGCGGATAAAGCATTTGGAACTTAAATTTACGCTGATGAGGTGATTTTATAGTAAACAACATATTATATGCAGCATCGATATTGGACGAAAAAGGAAGAGTATACTTTGAATATCCCGGATCAAATAAAACACCTTTTGAAAAATCCATAAAACTCCCCTTTTATTTTCTCTGCGTTGAAACAATAAAACTATTATAGAGCCAATATTAATAAAAATAAAGTTTGAACTTACAGTGTGTTTTATTTACTATAAAAAGAAAAGAGTGAGGTTAATATGTCATTAAATGTATATTTAGGGATAGACGTAGGTTCGGTAACTACAAAACTGGCATTAGTGGATGAATCCGGAAAATACGTTGACAGTTATATGTTAAGAACTGCAGGTAAACCTGTTCTTGCGGTTCAAGAGGGTATGAGAGAACTCCTGAAAAAAGCATTATGCGAATATAACATTCAGGGTGTAGGCACAACAGGCAGCGGCAGAAATCTAGCAGGTGCTCTTGTAGGCGCTGATGTTATAAAAAATGAAATCACAGCGCACGCTGTTGCAGCAAGCACTTATGTTCCGGGAGTGCAGACTATTCTGGAAATAGGAGGACAGGACAGCAAAATCATCATTTTGAGAGATGGTATTGTTACCGACTTTGCAATGAATACCGTATGCGCAGCAGGTACGGGCAGTTTTCTTGACCAGCAGGCAAACAGGCTTAATGTGCCTATTGCTCAATTCGGTGAAACTGCGCTGAAATCAACAAATCCTGCCAGAATTGCCGGAAGATGCGGTGTATTTGCTGAGAGCGATTTGATTCATAAACAGCAGCTGGGTTATCCTGTAGAAGATCTTTTGTACGGACTATGTCAGGCGCTTGTAAGAAACTATCTCAGCAACCTTGCTTTAGGCAAAGAATTACTGCCTACAGTATCTTTCCAGGGCGGTGTTGCTACAAACTCGGGTATGGTGAAGGCTTTTGAAGAAGCACTCGGAACCAAAGTAGTGGTACCGGAAAATCATCAGACAATGGGTGCAATAGGTGCAGCATTACTGGCTATGGAAAACCATCAATATACGGAAAATCCCACAAAATTTAAAGGCTGGGAAGTCGGTAATATGCATTTCAACTCTATTACAAATCAATGCACGGGCTGTTCCAATAATTGTGAAGTTATTACAATTGTTGAGGGCGAAATGCCGGAAGTACACCCCAAAGACATTAAAGATATCAAAGGCAACATAATCGCCAGATGGGGCGGCACATGCGGAAGATGGGATATATCATAGATTAACAAATAAAGGATGCCTTTTGGGCATCCTTTAATGCAAAAGACAAACAACCTGACAAAAAATTTTTATCACGGTACTTAATTTAATATGAAAATAAAACCTATTATAATTCCAACTATAAATATATCTGCACAGACAAACAAAATAACCGTAGGCACACTGAATTACAGCCAACCGGACACTGTCTCTTTTAAAAGGAGCAAAAACGAAAATACTCCGTTTATCAATGACACAAGAGAACTGGAACTGCACTGTGCAGGATGCGGCAAATTAATGTTGAAAAACAGCACGGTTAATGATTTCATAAATAAAAAAATATACTTTCCGGCACATACCGCACTAAAAAGGCTGTCGCATGAACAGAACTTTCTAATAAAAGAGCAGCCGCAACCCATGCAAAAGACATACTCTTTTGTAGCAAGAGAAGCTGCTCAGAATCCTAATTTGAATATTGAAGAGCTTATTAAAACCCCAAAACTGCAGGATTACATAAAAAAAGCAAATAAAGAACAACTTACGGCTATAGAAGAACTGAAAACCAGATGCAAAAGAGTCAGCCACAGTTCACAATATATTGTTGATGAAATTGACAAACTAAATCCTGATTTTCAAAAAACTGAAGCCGCAATTTTGCAGGATTTAAAAATATTGTCAAAGCTGTACCCTGCAGAAACAATTCACAATATTTTAAATAAGCCTGAAATAAAAGAGCACTATTTAGCAAAACTTCAGAAAAAGCAGAATTCAAGACTAAAAAAGGTGACACCGCTTATACAGCAGCTAAGTCCGGAATGTGCCCCAAAAGCAGAAACAGCATTAAACGAATCTTTTAGAATATTCAATACTGAAAGTATGGATATTATGCATAAAAGAACAAGGGTTATAGAAAAATTCCAAACTGCGTTTAACGATATAGACAACTCTAATGACAAAGAAATTGCCAAATTGATAATGAGGAGACTGGAAAAGCTGCCGGACTCAAAAAATGATGTAAACGCATTTATGGTCAAATACTCAAGAAAAAATGAAAACGCAATACCCAAAATTCTTATAGAAAGACTCAGAAATACAAATGACCATGTAAAACCGGAACACAGAAAAGGAGACGAAGGTCAGAACAACAAGAAAAATTATCTTAATCTGTGCGGAAAATGCAATCATGAAAGGAAAACTGACAGCTACTCGGAAATCATCGACAAAAATCCGCAAATGCAGGAAAACACGCAGAAACAGATTGATGAAATCATAGATTACATCAATAAAGGTATTCTGACAGAATACGATACCTGGCCTAATGATATAAAAATGCCATTAGGTTTTGAATCCGAAGGACAAATTATTATAGATACATCAAAACTTGATATACAAAAAGCAAAAACTGAAAGAGCCAAAAGAAGAGAAAAATTTACGGAAGAGGAAAAACATAAGCCGCAAAATGAAGCAGTAAAAACAATGTACCGCAGATACGGTAAAAAAGAACAGACAAGCGTTACACAGCAGTAATAGAGTTTATTGTTTCATATTTATTAGAAATTTCTTCCTCATCAACAACAAACTTTGGCGTATAATCTTTCAGAATAAGCATCTTATTAATTTCATTACTCAATCCCGCAAATGTCAAAGCTATTTGAGAAGGTTTTTTGGAATTTCTTTCATCAATAAAATGTAATACCGTATCCAAAATTTCCAAAAGCATTGATCTGTTAATATGAGCAAATTCAAAATCCTCAAACACTTCCATTAAAAACGGATAAGAATCATTTGCATTTAACGCATTAATTGTTTTGATTTTTTTTCTTATTTCATCATCTTTTAAATCAGCAAAATAGATTCTTAAATAGTAAACGGAATAACGAAAAATATTTTTAATAATAATTTCTTTTTTCTGGAACTTTGAGATATTTTGATAAAAATCAATAAACTCTGTAAATAAACTGTCTTTTTGAGGAATGACAGCATTTCTTTGAATAGTCAGATAATCTATTAAAAATTTTTCGAACAAATTTTCTTTAACTCTTTCAGAAGCATCAAGAAAACGGTTTTCCATCTCGAGCCAGTATGTATCATAAAGATCATTCAAATTAGCTCTTTTTAAATCAGATGCTACGAAAAATCTAATCTTTGAAACTTCACACAAATCATTAAAATTATTACTCAACATATCCATGACTAAAGTTTAAATTATTAATCTAAAAAAGACAAAACTGTTAAGATTGTAACAACCTAAACTTCGAACAATTTGTGTAATCTGTAAAGAATATCTTCTTCATCCAGCTCATTTGTCAATGAATTTAAATCCAGAGACTGTTGGAAATATTTGGCAGCCTTTGTATTTTCACCGAGAATAGCATAAGCTCTTCCCAGATTAAAATAAGCAAGAGCATAATTACTGTTTGTTAAAACAGCTTTATCAAAAAGTCCGATAGCCTCATTTGTATTGCCAATATCATCCAGATATATAACCCCAAGATTGTTGTATGCAATGGAGTACTCAGGGTTTAGATTTATTGCCTTGTGATATGCAACAATTGCTTCTTCCGTATAATCTTTTTCCCACAAAGCCATGCCGCATTTGCAATAAGCTTTTGCATTTTCCGGATTAATTTTTATGGCATCACAATATGCCTTTATGGCGTTATCATAATCTTCTATAGAAAAATAAGTATCTCCTATTGCAATCTGGCTTTCTTCTGAATCCGGATTCAATACCGCAGCAGTCTGATACAACACGATAGCTGCTTCAGGATTATTTTTAATTTCCATATAAACAGAACCTAATGCCTGACAAACAATAGATGTCCAGTAGGGATCGGGATTGATATTAATCGCCTTTTGATAATGTTCTATAGCGTCATCATATTGTTCAAGCTGCACGAGAGCAAAAGCCATGCTGTTATGATAAAAAGGATTTTCTTCATCTTTTTCCAATGCCATAGAAAATGCATTTACAGCCGGCAGGCTTTCATTTTTTTGCAGATATAAATGCCCGAGTTCATAGTAGATCTTGTCATTATCCGGTTCAATTTCAAGAAGTCTTGTATAGCAATCAATAGCCTCATCATGATTATCGGGGAAATGAGTTTGAATCAATGTAGCAAGTTTTATAAGAGCAGTTCTGTCATAGGGATTTGACTCCAGAACTTTCTTATAAGCTTCAAGAGCAATTTCCGGAGCATGCTCTTTTATGCATATATCACCTATACGATTATAAAAATACTCATCACGACCTGTATTTTCCGCAGCAATATCATAAGTGGCAACTGCCATTGAACTGTTTTTAATTTTTTCCAAAAAACCGCCGTATGTCTTGTACATAAAGACCATTGCGTCATCTGAAATATTCTTATACATCATTTTCAAAGAAGCAAAGTCCCAGAGAAAAGACAGACATCCGGAGCATGCATAATAAACCATTCGCAAAAAATCAGTAAAAGCAGGCTTCACTTTATTGATTTTTTCATAGAGCATGGCTGCAAGAATAATTCTCGGACGTGCAGCATTAAGAGGATTAATCTTTATTGCGCTTTTAAACTCTTTTTCTGCTGCATCAAAATCTCTTGCTAATTTTAAGAAATACCCTGTATACAAATGAGCATTGGTATTATCCGGATCTATATCAACAGCAACTTTACACTGTTCTATAGCGGAATCCAGAGAAATTTGACCGTTTTCAAACATAAGACAGGCAAGACGATAGTAGGTCTCCGGTATTTCAGGATTTTGCTTGATTGTTTGTATATAATAATTTACAGCGTTTTCCAGATCCGAACTGTTGCATCTTAACAAATATTTTTCATGGTAAATTCTGGCTTTCTCAAGTGTTTTTATTGCGATATCTTTCCTGTTTTTCAAATCGTCAAGATTTTCTGTATCACCTGTGTTATCCATTTTGTGTTGCTCAATCATGCCTACCTCAGTCTCATGTCTTTAAAGACATCGGAGAAAAAAATTGAGAAGTTTAACTTTTGTAAAAAAAATCATCTTTTTATACCAAATTCGAAAAAATTTGCGTAAAAATTTTCTCAATGTTATTATATCTAGGCTTATCTTTATTTAAGTATTATGGTTATGGCAAAAGCAAAAACAAAAGAAACAACTGAAATAAAAGAAGAAAAGGCTTCCAAAACAAAATCAGCAAAAGGAAAATCACAAAAAGCGCTGGTAATTGTAGAGTCTCCCGCAAAATCAAAAACGATAAAAAAGATTCTGGGTGACTCATATCAGATTGAAGCAAGCTACGGACACATAAGAGATTTTCCGCCCAAAGTACTTGGCTTTGATGTTGCAAACAACTTTGAGCCATCATTTATTGTCATTCCCGAAAAAAAAGTTGTTGTAAAAAAGCTGAATGAACTTGCGAAAAAATCAGATAAAATATATCTTGCATCCGATCCTGACCGTGAGGGAGAAGCTATAGCATGGCATGTAAGACAGGTTCTTGATGTACCGGATGACAAAATAAACCGAATTGAATTTAACGAAATCACTCCTAAAGCGATAAAGAATGCAGTAGAGCACCCCAGAGCAATCGATATGGAGCGTGTCAAAGCGCAGCAAACAAGGCAAATTCTTGACCGTCTGGTAGGCTACAAAATCAGTCCCGTATTGTGGGAAAAGATGAGAAATTACAGACTCTCCGCGGGCAGGGTGCAAAGTGTTGCTCTTCGCATGATATGTGAAAGAGAAGACGAAATAGATGCTTTTGTTCCTGTCGAATACTGGTCTATTACTGCTGATTTATTGAAAGGCAAGCTTCCCTTTAGTGCGGAACTGACAAAATACAAAGATAAAAAAATCGAAATAAAAAACAAAGAAGAAGCTGATAAAATTGTTGATGAATTAACAAAAAAAGGTTTAAAATACGAAGTCACAAAAGTTACCTTCAGAGATACACAAAGAAAACCGGCTGCACCGTTTATAACATCTACATTACAAAGAGAAGCCAGCAGCAAACTCGGCTATGGTGTTTCAAAGACCATGCAAATAGCGCAAAAGCTGTACGAAGGTATTGAAATAGACGGAGAACCAGTCGGCCTTATCACATATATGAGAACAGACTCCGTCAGAATTTCAGATGATGCGCAAACAGCGGCAAAAGATTATATTACAAACAGTTTTGGCGAAAATTATTACCCCAAAACGCCAAACAATTATGCAAAAGGCGGTAAAAACGTACAGGATGCACACGAAGCAATCAGGCCGTCATATATAGAAAGAACGCCTGACAGCATAAAACAATATCTGACCTCGGAACAATACAGATTATATAAATTAATCTGGGCAAGATTTATTGCATCCCAGATGGAAAATGCAAAAGTAAAAAATACCTCGGTAGATATACAAGCGGGTGATTATTTATTTAAAACAGGCACAAGCAAAGTTACTTTTGACGGGTTCTTAAAAGTCTACAATGAAAATGACGATGAACCGGATGCAAGCAAAATTCCCGATCTTGAGCAGGGTGATGAAATAAAACTGCAAAAAATTAACCCGAAGCAGCACTTTACCCAGCCTCCGCCAAGATATACAGAAGCTTCGCTTGTCAAAGCACTGGAAGAATACGGTATCGGAAGACCGTCAACTTATGCACCGATTATTTCAAAAATCCAGCAAAAAGGTTATGTTGAAAAGCAGGATAAAGCACTTGCGCCTACAATTCTCGGAAGAACATTGAGCAGAGAGCTTGTTAAATACTTTACCGATATTATGAACTATCAGTTCACTGCCCAAATGGAAACAAAACTGGACGATATTGCAGAAGAAAAAGCTGTATGGACAGATGTTTTAAAAGAATTTTATACACCGTTTAATGATACGGTAAATTCTGCAAAACAGAACATGCCCAAGGTTCTTATTGAGTCAGATGTAGTTTGCCCGAATTGCGGCAAAAAGATGATTGTAAGAACAAGCCGTTTCGGAACACAGTTTTTAGGCTGTTCCGGCTATCCCGAATGCAAAACAATGATGCCCCTGAATAAAGACGGCACTGCAGCACCTGTTGAAGAAAAAAGTGATGAAAAATGTGAAAAATGCGGTTCTGAAATGATTATAAAAACAGGACCTTACGGCAGATATCTGCAATGCACAAATGATGAATGCAAACATCGCAAACGTCTTGTTGTTTCAACAGGAGTTACATGTCCAAAATGCGGCAAAGGCGAAATCATACAGAGAAAATCAAAATACGGAAAAATATTTTACGGCTGCAGTAAATATCCTGATTGTGATTTTGTCTCCTGGAATGAGCCGGTAAAAGAGAATTGCCCTGAATGCGGAGCATATCTTGTTAAAAAGATTACAAAAAAAGAATCAAAGCTTGTTTGTTCCAACAATGAATGCACTTTCTCAAAGCCATTAGAACAGGAAGAAGGCTCTAATGATTAAATTTGCACTGATTGGACATCCCCTGACACAGTCATTGTCAGCTGTTATGCATAATGCAATGTTAGAAGATCTTGGCATTGAAGGAACTTATGAACTGTTAGATACAGAAAGCGAAGATCTTGTTACAAGAATAAAACAATTAAAATCACAAGGTTATATGGGGTTTAATGTAACAATCCCGCATAAAGTACCTATTACACTTTTCTTAGACGGATGTGACAAGCTTGCAGATCTCGCAGGATGTGCTAATACAGTAAAAATCATGCCCGACAAAACGTTATATGGCTACAATACTGATATATATGGCTTTCAAAAGGCAATAACACCGGAGTTACAAGACGAACTAAAGGGGCAAAAAGTTTCTATTCTCGGTACAGGCGGGGCTTCCAGAGCTGCTTCAATAGCCCTTTGTGACATTGGTGTATCACAGATAGATTTTTATGCCAGAAATATTATTAACGCAAGCAATATGGTGAATTTTTTAAGAGAAAGCTTTTCCGATATAAAATTCAATCTTAAACAGATGCAAAGCCTGAGAGATTTATCGGAATCAAAAATGCTTGTAAACTCAACGCCTATAGGGATGAAAGGCAAAGCACCGGGAATAAGTCCAATAGATGAGGATATTCTAAAAACTCTGCCCGAAGGTGCTGCAGTTTATGACATTGTATACAATCCTTTGAAAACAGAATTTATAAAACTTGCTAACAAAAACGGTTACAGAACAATTACAGGTCTTGATATGCTTGTATATCAGGGAGCAAAAGCTTTTGAAATCTGGACAGGACAAAAAGCAAAGCCAGATGTGATGAAAATAGCCGCCCTTGAAGAACTTGCCGATTAATATAGAATTAATATTTTCCGCTGCAATAAAATTCTCTTATAGTATTTATATCTCTGTTGGAAGCGTGTATGCCAATGACATCTGTTGTCGGATACATTATATCATTTCTGTTTGAAGAATGCCCCATTATACCAAGTGCATGCCCGATTTCATGAACAGCTACGGCAAAAACACGGTCTTTTGATAGTGTTTGATTTCGTCTACCTGGTACAATATATCCGATTTTTATATTAGCAGAAATCATATATTTTCCTACACTTCTATGCGATGTAGTACCTGCTACGCTGTCTGAAACTTTTGGAACAAAATAGACTCGTATATTGGCTGTTGATTCATTATTTGCCTGAACAAAATGAATACATCCGCCTCCGGCTGCTTCCCATTCTCTGAAAGCATTGTACACAGTTGTTGTATATTTTGTTGACGGCTGAACCCATACCTTTATACGTTTTTGATTTTTCCATAGAGCATATTCACTCAATTCATTTAGATAATTATCGGCAGCAACTGCACTGCTGAAGGTAAATATAAAAACTATCAATAGTATAAAAAAATTTTTCATAATATCTATATGATACCCAAAGTTTTAAAATAAATAACAATTAAAAAGATGACTTTAATGATTGGCATATTTTTCGATAAATATTTATATAATTTTTGATAACTGCAAAATAATTCATGCTTATTTTTTCAATAAAAAGCAGGTACCTGCACAATGTCAGGTACCTGTTTTAGCTTTATGCTGTTTTGGTGTTATTTTATCAATTCGCCCACTGCCTTGAACATAGCCATTCTCTTAGCAGCATCTTTTTCTGCTTGAGAATAGAGTTCTTCAGCGTGTTCAGGATTTGTCTTGGCGAGCTGTTTGTATCTGCCTTCGCTTCTGATAAAGTCCTGATAGCTTTCTTTAGGATCTTTAGCATCCCAGCTGAAAGGTTGTTCGTTAGCAGGGTTGTATCTGTATAACGGATAGTAGCCTGCCTCAACAGCACGTTTTTGTTCTGTCTGAGTTTTACTCATATCGATACCGTGAGCGATACAAGGAGCATAAGCAAAGATGATAGACGGTCCGTTGTATGCTTCAGCTTCCTGGAATGCTTTAAGAGTTTGTGCTCTGTCAGCACCCAATGCAACTGATGCAACATATACATAACCGTAAGACATGCTCATCAAGCCCATGTTTTTCTTGTAAGTTGGTTTACCGCCTGTAGCAAATTTTGCAACAGCGCCTGTAGGTGTAGACTTAGAAGCCTGACCGCCGGTGTTAGAGTAAACCTCTGTATCGAGTACAAGGATGTTAACGTTTTTGTTTTGAGCAAGAACGTGGTCAATACCGCCGTAGCCGATATCATTAGCCCATCCGTCACCACCGATAATCCATACTGATTTATCAGTAAAGTAGTCTTCCAGCTCTCTTACTTTTGCTAAATCAGGACATCCGCAGTCTGCATATTTTGCAAGAACTTTTTTGGCTTTGTTTTGTGCAGCAACTGCTTCTTCTGTTTTTGAGTTATCCCAGTGAGACATTGCTTCGTTTAAAGCTTCTTTTAAGTCAGCAGGTGTTTTTTCGTTTTCAAGAACTTTTTCAACATAAGTTTTCAAAGTATCTCTGTTTTGATCAACTGCCAATCTCATACCAAAGCCGAATTCAGCATTGTCTTCAAACAGTGAGTTAGCCCAAGCCGGTCCTCTGCCTTCCTTAGTTGTAGTATAAGGAATTGTCGGGAAAGTACCGGAGTAGATTGAAGAACAACCTGTTGCGTTAGCAACAATAGCATTTTCACCGAACAATTGAGAAACCAGTTTAACGTAAGGAGTTTCGCCGCAGCCTGCGCAAGCGCCTGAGAACTCGAATAACGGTTTTCTGAGCATAGCGCCTTTAATTGTTTTTGTAGTGTTTTTACCCATTACGTTGTCAGGTAATTCATCAAAGAATTTTTCATTAACAACTTCACAAGCTTCTTCTTCTTTTTCAATTGTTGACCAAGTAAGAGCTTGTTTTTCAGGATTTTTGTTTGCAGGACACTGATCCACACAAACACCGCAGCCTGTACAATCTTTACAGTATACCTGAACTTTGAAGTGTTCACCGTTAAGGTTTGGCTTAGCTTCGATTGTATTGAATGATTCAGGAGCATTGCCGAGATTTTCCTTTTCAATCAATTTAGTTCTGATAGCAGCGTGCGGACAAGCAGAAGCACAAATACCGCATTGGATACAAGCTTCTGAATTCCAGTGAGGAACTCTCGGAGCAATACCGCGTTTTTCAAGACAAGATGTACCTGTCGGTATTACACCGTCACAAGACATTGCTGATACAGGGATATCATCTCCTTTTTGTCTCATTGAAGGTTCGATGATTTTCTTAGCAAAGTCTGAAGCATCATCAGAAATAAATTTAACAGGTTCAGCTGCGCATACAGAATCTAATGAAGAAGGTACAACAACTTCTTCACAAGCATCAACAGCTGCATCTATCAAAGCAAGGTTCATGTTAACAACATCGTCGCCTTTTTTCTTAAAGGTTTTCTTAGTCATTTCTCTCATACCTTCCAAAGCTTGTTCAAAAGGAATGATACCTGATACTTTGAAGTAAGCTACCATCATTACTGTGTTAGCACCTTTACCGCGTAATCCCGGTTGTTTTTCAATAAGAGCTTCCGCATCAATATTGTAGAATTTAACTTTCTTATTGATAATAGTTTCTTGCATATCTCTTGTTAAGTGAGAGAATGCTTCTTCTTTTGACCACGGGCTGTTAAGAAGGAACACACCGCCTTCTTTAATACCTTTTAATAAGTCATATCTGCCAATGTAAGAATGAGCAGAGCAAGAAACAAAGTCAGGTGCTGTGATTAAGTATGTAGATTTAATCGGTTTATCGCCGAATCTCAAGTGAGAAACAGTTACACCGAAAGATTTTTTAGAGTCATAAGCAAAGTAAGCTTGAGCATCTTTGTTAGTGTATTGACCGATGATCTTAATAGAGTTTTTGTTAGCACCGACAGTACCGTCAGAACCAAGACCCCAGAACATACAGTTTGTAGTTCCTTCAGGTTCTGTAACGATGTGTTCTTCAATTTTTAATGATTTATGAGTTACATCATCTTCGATACCTACTGTAAATCCGTGGAAACCGTTGTTTTCAGCGTGTTTGTAGATTGCGAGAACCATTGACGGTGTAAATTCTTTTGAAGATAAACCGTAACGTCCGCCGATAACTCTGATATCTTTATTTTCAAGAGCTGCAACAACATCCATGTACAAAGGTTCACCGATAGAACCGGGTTCTTTTGTTCTGTCAAGAACTGTTATACGTTTAACTGAAGCAGGAAGTGCTGCGTTGAAACGTTTAGTATCAAACGGTCTGTACAATCTTACTTTAACAAGACCGTATTTAGTACCTCTTGTAGAGTTGAGGTATTCGATTGTTTCTTCAATAGTTTCACAGCCTGAACCTATAGCAACGATTACATCAGTAGCATCAGGAGCACCTACATAGTCAAACGGATGATACTGTCTGCCTGTAACAGCTGCAACTTTATCCATATATTCCTGAACAATATCAGGTACTGCTTCATAGTATTTGTTAACAGTTTCTCTGCCCTGGAAGTAAACGTCTGTATTTTGTGCACCGACTTTACAAACGGGAGCTTCCGGTCTCATACCTCTTTTTTTGAATTCTTCAATATATTTAGGTTCTACTAATTTAGCAATATCTTCATAAGAGATTTCTTCGATTTTATGTACTTCATGAGAAGTTCTGAAACCGTCAAAGAACTGCAAGAAAGGAACTTTAGCTTTGTATGTTGAAAGGTGAGCAACAAGAGCCATATCCATTTCTTCCTGAACCGAGTTTGCAGCGAGCATTGCATAACCGGTATTTCTGCAGCCCATAACGTCTGTATGGTCACCAAAGATTGCAAGTGATTGTGCAGCCAAAGCACGTGCTGATACGTGGATTACGTGAGGAAGCATTTCACCTGCTGCTTTGTGCATAACAGGAATCATTAACAATAAACCCTGAGATGCTGTGTATGTAGAAGTCAAAGCACCTGCAGCAAGAGAACCGTGTACAGCACCTGCTGCACCTGCTTCTGATTGCATTTCCGCAACTTTTACTTCTTTACCCCAGATGTTTTTCTTATGTTGTGAAGCCCATTCATCAATCCATTCACCCATTGTAGATGAAGGAGTGATAGGGTAAATAGCTGATACTTCGCTCAATGCATACGCAACGTGCGCTGCAGCATAGTTACCATCAACTGTTATTGTTTTAGCTGGCATAATTAAAATATCCTCCTTTTCAATACCATAACTCTATTCTAATTATGCCAACATGGTAATACAAACAGATATTTAATACAAATGATTTTCGCCCCATGAGACGTAAAAATTTGAAAATTATAATACTATAAATATAAAAAATATTTTTTATATTATTCGAAAAATCATATTTCTTTGCGGCTGCTGGTCATATGAAATTACAACGGCATCTTTAAGATAATTCATTGCCACTTCTGCTTTATCCGGATCGTTAGCATAGAGAGTAGCAATTACATCGCCCTGAGAAACATATTCACCATAAATTTTGTTCAAATATATTCCTGCAGAATAATCAATGCTATCTGTCTTTTTCTCTCTGCCTGCTCCCAAAAGTTTGCAGGCATAAGCAGTTTTATATGCATCTATATAGCTTATATAGCCGTTATTTTCGGCTTTTAGTTGAAATGCATAATTTGGCTGAGGGAAAAATCTGTAATTGTCTATTACAATTTTATTTCCGCCCTGAGATTCAACCAGTTTTGTAAAATACTCCAGTGCTTTTGATGAATTAATTACATCGTCTATTTTGCTAAAAGCTTCTTCTTTACTGTTACAAATACCCAGTTCGCAAAGTGTAAGAGCAGCCATTTCATATGTAAGCTGTTTTATATCAGCAGTCATATTTCCTTTTAAAAATTCGATAGATTCAATAACCTCTATTGCATTCCCCACTGCTCTGCCAAGAGGCTGTTCCATAGAAGTTATAACAGCATGGAATTTTTTCCCCAATTTTTCTGCAATATTAACCATCCATTGAGCCAGTTCACATGCTTCTTCCGGTGTTTTTATAAAAGCACCGGAGCCGTATTTTACATCCAGTACTACATAATCAGCACCTGATGCAATTTTTTTAGAAACAACAGAGCTTGCAATCAAAGGAACAGAATCTACAGTTGCCGTAACGTCTCTCAGTGCATATAATTTCCCGTCAGCCGGAGTAAGCCTTTTAGTTTGTGCACATATTGCAAGTCCGGTATTTTTTACTTTATCAATTAATTCTTCTATGCTCAAATCAGTATGGAACCCCGGGATAGATTCAAGCTTATCTATAGTACCTCCGGTATGTCCAAGCCCTTTGCCCGATAATTTTGCAACAGGAACACCGCAGGCAGCCAATATCGGAATCAAAATCAAAGTTATTTTATCACCAACCCCGCCCGTTGAATGTTTATCAGCAATGTGCGGACAGTTTTCAGTTCTCAATGCGGAGAGATCTATAGTTTCTCCTGAATCAATAATGGCTTTTGTAAAGTTTGCCGTTTCATCTAACGTCATACCTTTAAAATATACAGCCATAAGCCACGCCGCAACCTGATAGTCTTCTGCATTACCGTTCATCAAAGAGTCAATGATAAACTGAATTTCCTCTTTGCTGTGTTCAAATCCTTTTTTCTTTTTGTCAATTAAATCTACAAATCTCAAAACTAAACTCCATAGCTGTACTTTTTACACACTTTAATCAAGAAACTAAAGCGGACCCTGTCAGTCCGCTTTAAAATTTTTATTTTTTCACAGGTTTAAATTTAGGTGAGTTAAGATAATTAATAACATCCTGTGATATATCAATACCGCCTGTAAAAATCACCCTGTAGTCAAGAACGACATCAATTTTTTTGTCTGCGGCAACTGCCTTTGTTGCCTGCAGGATATTTCCTTCAACCTCTTGTGCCTTTTTAAGTTTAAATTTATCAAACTCGTCATTTTTAAGTTTGAAGTCTTTTTGAACTTGCTCTTCAAAATTCTTTTTATTTATAGGCGAATCAATATTTTTATACTGTTTTTCTTTATCCATCAAATATTGCTGCAGCTCCAGATATTTTGTATCAATTTCTTTATAAGCTTGTTTTGCATATTCATAATTGGATTCTACCGTTTTATAGTTTACATAGCCAATTGTCTGAGCCTGTGCAACGGAAGAAACATTATTTCCGGCTCCGATAACGAACAATGCTGCCGCTGCTATAAAAAATGCTTTTAAATTTTTCATAAATAATTCCTCAATACTAAAAATAAACCCTATAATTCAATAATTTTATCAATAATTATATGTAAAGACAAGTGAAAAAAATCAGGATTAATTATATAATTAATTATCATAAGTAAAATAATTTTAATAATGAATATAAAAGTTTTAAAAATTACATTAATAACGTTTCTGGCAATATTGGCAGGAACCGCAATACTGTATTTATGGATTGTGCCGGCACAATTAAATTCTCTGCTGCAAACGGATAAGGTGAGTTCATTTTTACAGAACAAAACAGGACTTAAACTCTCCTATAAAAATGCAGGAATCAAGACTTATCCGTCACTCAGTATAAAATTTTATGCTGACGCTGTCAGTATAAAAGACGAGAATAACAATGATGTTATTTCCGCAAAAAGCCCGGAGACCTCCGTATTTTTACCTTCTCTTTTATTTAAAAAAATTATAATAAAATCAGCTTCAGCAAATGATTTAACCCTTATACTGACAAGAAAAAAAGATAAAAAGTTCTATCTTGGAAATTTCCCGTTAAATTTAGATTCTAAACAGAAAATAAATACAGATATAAACTCTCTTCATATATCGAATTCGAATTTTATTCTAAAGGATGAAACAATTAACAGACAGCTGGATAACAGAATTGCCTCTGCAGATATTTCGTATAAAAAGAATAAAAAAGTATCTGCAAAAATAGATGCAAAAATTCTAATAAATAACAGAGAAAAGTCGTCTCTTAATATTGATTTTTATTCAAAACTACCCTTAGAACACGGATTAAAACAAAATGATTTAAAATGCCTGTGCAGTATAAAAAATATTGATTTATTCGATTTTTCCGGATATATATCACTTCTGACAGGCAATGATATTGTGTCATCTCAGGGAATGGTAAATATAGAAATAAGCAACAAAAAAAATGAGCTAAAAGCTTTTGCAGATATATCAAACTTTGCGCTAAATATGAAAAATCCTCTTGATAATATCCGTTCAAACAGCACTATATATATGGATTCAACTATATCATTTGACAGAAGATCACTAAATCTAAAAGACACAAAAATAAAAGCCAAAGACTGGCAGATAAATCTTTCAGGCAGCATAAAAGATTACACATCATCAAAACCTAAAGCAGATATTACTGTTGATATACCAAAATCAGACATACATTCTCTATACTGGCTTGTGCCGTCCATAAAAGATGACCCGTTTGATGTAATGCAAAAATTTAAAAAGTACGGAGCATGGGGCAAGGCGCAAGGCAAGCTGCAAATAAAAGGAAATTTATTTGCACCTGAAATATACGGAGACCTGAATGCGGAAGATGTTTATATAGTAAAAGACAATCCTCTTGTACCGCACTGTAAAGTATTTGCTGAATTTTTAAAAGATAAAGTTAAAGTAAAAACACGTGTCTTTGCCGGTCACGGTGAATACGTAGATGTAGATGGAATTGCAGAAATGAAATTCTACGGCGCAGGAGACTTTCATATTGTGTCATCAAAAAATGTAGATCTTTCCACTGCAGAGTATATGCTTGTACCTGTTCATGAAGTAATAGGATTTGACCTTGGCCCCGTTCCGTATATGGATATAAAAGGCAAGGGCGATATAGATATAAGAACAAAGGGGACAATACTTGACGGCGATGTTATCGGACAGTTTAATTTCAGAAATACATTCGCTTCTCTTGAAGGGCTGAATACACAAATAGAAAAAGCAAACGGCGCACTTGTTTTTGATCATAAAAATATGCACTTCTATACAGATTCAGCATACATAAAGCAGCAGCCCGTAAAAATAGATGGTAAAGCCAATCTCGACGGCAATATTGATTTTGATGTCACTGCGCCAAATATTGAAATATCTGATTTATTCGAAATTCTTACCACCAGTGCAATTTTAGATAATAAGAAATCTATGGTTGACCCGATTGAAGCAGTGTCGGGCAAGGTCAAAGCCGATATAAAAATAAGAGGAATAGCAAAAGATTTCAGTACAATTGCAACAAACCCGACTCTCAGAATATCCGGTATTCTTGATCTAAAAGGTATAAAAGGGAAACTAAAATATATTCCCGTATATGCAGAAAAACTTAAAGGGAAAATAAATTTTGATGATACGAACTGGAATGCAGAGCTGAACGGAAAGGCAGGGACATCGCCTGTATACATTGATGGAGGCTGTATCAACGGTAAAACAGACATAAAAATAAATGCACAAAATCTAAAAACAGATGAATTAATTCCGCTTATTCTTTTTGCAGAAGGCGGAAAATCACAGCAAATTCCAAAAACCAATTCATACATAACATTTAACGGACGATATAAATCAAATGATAAAAATTTTGATCTAAAAAATTTAACGGCAAAAGGCTACTTTAAACCGATTAATAATAAGAAATCTGATTTTATTATTTCCTCGGGCAATTTTGAAATAAACAGAGGTAATTTAGCATTTAACAATTTTAATGCCAAATTTTACGGTGCACAGATTAATGCAAGAGGGACAGTGCACAATTTCTTCTCTAAATCATACAGACTTGACGGACATTTAAAAGTTTCTGATTTTAATATCAACGCATTGAATAAAATAAAAACTCTTCAGATTCTGCCACAGTCGCTTTATAAATTGCTCAATGCATACGAAAACTATGACGGAACTGCCAACATTCTGATAGACTGCAAGCACAATAATCTAAACGGATATATAGATTTAAAAGATATACAATTTAACCACAGCTATTTCAAAACCCCTGTCACCATCGACAGCGGCAAGATTCTGCTGGAAGGTAAAAGAGCATCTCTCAGGTCTATAATTGCTAAGGTTGATAATACACCTGTATTTTTAAATTTATCGGTATGGGATTTGGATAAAACAGCAAAGATAAACGGATATCTAACTGCAAAGATAAATGAAAACTTTGTAAACAAGTATATTAACAGCAGATTAACATACCCGATAAAACCCAAAGGGGATATAACAGTAACCGCCGATATAAGCGGAAATGCGCAGAATATCAGACTTCAGCCAAAATTAAAATTAGCACCGGAGTCAGATATATATTATATGGGTGCAAATCTTGGTGATGAAAATGAAGCCAGAGAATTATATGCAGATATAAATATTGCGGACAACAATATTTATTACCTGAAAAATTTTAAATACATAAGATACATGACATCACAAAATACCCGTTCATATCCGTTAACCGTTCTTACTGCCAACGGCATAATACAGCTAAAAAAACAAAATATTTTTATCAGAAATCTAAATGTAAGAACACTAAATAAAGCAAATGCAAAAATATTCAATGTAATATTTAAAAAGTCAGTATTAAAAAACGGAAAATTCAGCTGCAATTTAAATATCAAAGGTGATATAAACTATCCTTATATCATAGGCACTGTTGATTTGGACAACCTTGATATGCCTCTTTATAATACTGTAATTAAAAATCTTTCACTCAACTTTAAACATAAAATAATTGAGCTTAAAACAAACGGAATTATTCTGGATTCAGACTTTATAATGTCTGCTGCTATCAAAAATAACCTAAAACCTCCGATTGTAATAAATAATCTGGAATTGGAATCGAATAAGCTGAATATTGATGCATTTATCAATTCATTAACCAAAATACCTACACCTGATACTACAATACGTCTTGTAGATAACAACAAATCACAATCAAAACTGCCTTTAAATGTTTCTGATTTCAGAATCCAAAAAGGCTCAATGAAAGCAACGGATGTTACCATCAGAAATCTGAATGCAAACAATTATGAAGCAATTTTTACCTTAAAAGACAATATGATGTTAAATATGGAACGTCTGAGTTTTGATGTAACTACAGGCCAAATGACGGGAAGCGCTTTATATGATTTTTCATCCGGAAGAATTAAAGCAAATATAACCGCCCTGAATGTAGACTCCAATAAAGTTGCCTCCACAATGTTTGAATTTAAAGATCAAATATTTGGAAAAGCCAACGGCAATATTTCAATTACAACAAGAGGAAATACGGAAGAAGAGCGATTAAAAAACATGTTTGGTTATGTATATTTTGAAATTGCCGATGGAAGAATGCCAAAACTCGGTTCTGTAGAGTATTTGTTAAGAGCGGGCAATTTCATAAAAAGCGGTATTACAGGAGCCAGCATCAGCAACTTTTTAGATTTAATTGCACCTATTAAAACTGGTTATTTTGACTCAATAAAAGGCAGCTTTACTCTAAAAAACGGTGTTGCGCAGGATATCGAAGTATACTCTAAAGGCACCAATCTCAATATCTATATAAACGGTGAGTTCGATATTCTTCAACAGTATGCCAACATGAGGGTCTACGGCAGGCTTACCAAACACGCCACAAGCCTTCTCGGCAAACTCGGCAATTTGTCCTTTAATTCTTTAATATCCAAAATTCCGGGCTTTAAACTGGAAAAGAATGAATCCGCAAAACTGATTCACGACTTAAATAAAATACCGGGTGTTGAATTAAGCGACCAGCAATACAGAGTATTTACCGTAAAAATTGACGGCAAAACAGATGAAGAAAAATATGTAAAGAACTTTAGATGGATTGAATGATTTCAGTCATTAATACAATAATCCTGAGTTTTTTTGAGCAAAATTAAATAGCAGGTTTTGCATTACCGTCAATTTTAAAGTTCTTTGCCTTTGCAAACGGAAGCTTATCATATTTAACCTGCATATCAAGATAGTAATAAGGCGGCTCATACAATGCCGGTGCAGAGACATGATAAACATCTCGGTCATCTTTTTGCGCAAATTCTTTATGATAATGTCCTGAACAAATCATTATTATATTGTCATATCTTCTTATTACGGCAGCATATTCATTTTTATCCAGTATTTCTTTATCAGGACTGTAGAATGGTTCACGATAAGGAACATGCTGGAAAATTATGGCTTTTTTATTTTTGTTTTTTTCAAGGACAGAATCCAACCATTTTAAGGTCTTTTCATTAAAAATACCATGACTGCTCGGCATACCTGAAGAAACACCATCAAGAACTATTACAATAACATCATTTGTCGGACAAAAATAATAAGAACCTTTTGTCTTTCTTTGATATCTGTTGTTTTCAGAAACAATTTTTAAATACTCCTCCTTGCTCATTCCTCCTATTTTATGGACGTCATTATTACCCATAACAAGATAATAAGGTGTATCAATGTGCCTTATTATATTCAAAAAACCCTTTAAATTTTGGGGTTTTGACTTATCTATGTTATCTCCCAAAAATATAACAAAGTCATAATCGTTTTCATTTGCCCTGTCAACAAATCCATGCAGAGCCTTAGTTGCATTTGAATACTTTTTATTATCAGTATCCGTAATTACTGTATAATGAACATCAGAAACAACCGCAAAATTAATTGTTTTGGCATCAGCAGGCACAGTTGACACAAATAACGCAATGCACAAAAAGAAAAATAAACCTTTTAAAACTTTCATAAAAAACTTCGCTTTTTAATCTACCAAATATAGTATATCAAAATATATTCAAATTTATACACTTTTTTGTTCCGACGGAGCTTTTTTTATACCGGCCTCATATCCGCATATCAGGAAAATAGCAGGCAGAGCCTTTGAAATGAATCCCTTAATCTTGTCGCCTATAGGCGTTAATGCTGCAACGGTAAGCAGATCATCAACGTGTATACAAAAATCTTTCACTCCGACTTTTCTTTTGTCTTCATCTTTAAAAATAGCTTTATTCACTTTTGAAGCGACCCAGTTTCCGCCGGTTACACCTGCAGCAACACCGCCTACCGCAGCAAGTGCGCTCAAGGTAATCTCTTTTACTCTTGAAAATTTACGTTTTTCAATTGCTTCTCCGGCCAAACCTACTATTGTAATAGGTGTTACAACATTACCCAAAAACTGATGAATACCTTCTTTTAGTTTTGCCTTACGGTTGTCCTTGCTGTCAACAATTAAACCGCCTGTCATTCCGCCGATAACAGCAGATGTTGCAAGCCCCATCACCTTGAACATATTTTTAAAGTCGATATTAAACATATCTTTAACTTTAAAGGAGCCTTTCTTTGCAGATTTTGCAAGAACAAATAAATAAGCAAGAGTAGTAAGTGCACTCCCCGCAAGTGCAGCTCTCTTAACCTGTCCGTCCTTATCTTTGGCAATAAGACCTTTTAGCGGATTCTCATTATATTTTATCACTCCTGCACTCTTAACCTGATGTGAAGGATTGTATGGTGTTGGCGTTATTAATGTAGTCATAATTTTCTCGCAATCTTTTCAACTGTATAATACACGTGAAAAAAATTTTTTGCTATGAAAACAACATTTACAATATAATTATATTACAAATATAATATTTAAATTATTATTTATTTTTAGTAACATTTAATTATGCGATTGGATAAATTTTTAAAAGTTTCAAGATTGATTAAAAGACGCACAGTTGCAAACGATGTGTCTGATCAGGGCAGAGTTTTGGTCAACGGGAATCCTGCCAAGCCTTCAAAACAATTAAAAGAAGGTGATATTATAAAAATTGAGCATTACAATAAATCTGTAAGCGTAAAAATTTTAAAAATACCGGAGGGAAATATTTCCGTTCAGGAGGCAGCTTCGTTATATGAAGAAATAAAATAATATTGCAATTTAATACTGCAATACCTACAATAAAAACAGAGAAATTTTTTTGAGGAGATTACAATGAAAAAATATACAACAATCGGCTTGGTATTTTTTAGCCTTATGTTTGCTTTTAGTGCTTGTGCCAATGCAGCTGTGCCAAATAAAACAGTACGTGCGGATATTCAATCAATCAGAATTCCCGCAGGTACAACAATGAAAATGGAAATAATAGAGCCTGTTTCTTCACATGCGGGAAGTGTAGGCGATGAATTTTCCGCAATGCTTAAACAAGACATTGCTGTAAACGGACAGATGGCATTACCGGCAGGTTCAATTATACGAGGCACAATCAACAAATTGACCCCCAGCAAAAGATTATCAAGAAGTGCTGTTTTATATTTCAGCTTTGATCATGTAGTTACCCCAACAGGGAAACAAATCCCCGTTAATGCCGGACTGTATAACTACAAAGAACTCACTGTAGACGGCGGGGTATATGACGGCGGAAATTACGGCTATGCAATCCAACAAAACTGGCAGAAAACAAAAGATATTTTCAATAAAACAATACAATGGGGTAAAGGTACAGGTGACAATCTGCAATACGTTTGTGTACCGTTAGGCGCTGTTGGCGGTGTTATTGGCGGCGGTGCATATTACGTAGGTATGGCTGTTGCTGATTTATTTATGAAAGGCAATGAGGTTGATTGGCTGCAGGGCAAAGAATTTGAAATTATGCTTACACAGCCTTTGGATATTCCTTTGCATTAGAAATATGAATATATTTTATTATATAAAGCTAATACAGCTTTTATTGAATAAAAATCCGGAAAAAGAGGCCGGCAATATATTAATCCGGAAAAATATGACTTTATCCTCTGCCGAGTCTTGTACGGGAGGACTTGTAAGTTCTCTTTTGACAGATATTTCCGGCAGCTCTTCGTATATAAAATCCAATTTTGTGACTTATGCAAACGAAGCAAAAATGAAATATCTGAATGTCAGCGAGAACACCCTGAAAAATTACGGGGCAGTAAGTGAACAGACAGCCTCAGAGATGGTTGCGGGCTTACTAAAAGAAACAAATACAGACTATGCAATTGCAACAACAGGAATTGCAGGACCTTCAGGCGGTACTGAAGAAAAACCTGTAGGGCTTGTATATATAGCAATAGCATCAAAAGACAGAATGACAGTACATAAATATTTAGCAAACAAAAATTATCCGAGAGTTCTTATAAAATACCTGTTTGCGAAAAAAGCAGTAAAACTTTTGGCGGAATTTCTAAGAGAGGAAAATCAATGAAAAAAGTAACGCTAATACCGGGAGACGGTATAGGACCGGAAATATCTGATTCGGTTAAACTGATTATAGAAAAAGCCGGATTGGCAATAGACTGGGATATACAAAGCGCAGGTGCAGACATAGCGGAAAAAGAAGGTTCTCCGCTTCCTAAAAGAGTAATTGATTCAATAAAGTCTAACAAAGTAGCCCTGAAGGCTCCTGTGACTACTCCTATCGGCAAGGGGTTCCGCAGTGTAAATGTAGCGCTCAGAAAAGAATTGGATTTGTACGCCAATGTACGCCCCTGTAAAAATATTAAAGGAATAAAAACACCATTTGAAAATGTTGATCTGGTTGTTATCAGAGAAAATACAGAAGACCTGTATGCAGGTATTGAAAGACAGATAGATAATGATACAGCAGAATCTATAAAAATTATCACAAGAAAGGCTTCAGAAAGAATAGCAAAATACGCATTTGATTATGCCGTGAAACATAACAGAAAAAAAGTACATGCTGTTACAAAAGCAAATATATGCAAACTCTCAGACGGACTGTTTTTGGAATGTGCAAGACATATAGCACAGAATTATCCTCAGATAGAATACAAAGAAATACTGGTAGACAACCTTTGTATGCAGCTTGTACAGAATCCTTCACAGTTTGATGTACTGGTGCTTCCAAATTTATACGGAGATATAGTATCTGATTTAACCGCAGGCCTCATAGGCGGACTTGGTGTGGCACAAGGCGCAAACATAGGAACGGATTGTGCTGTTTTTGAGCCTGTACACGGTTCAGCTCCGGATATAAAAGGTCAAAATAAGGCAAATCCTACTGCTCTTTTAATTTGTGCAATTAATATGCTAAAACACATTAATGAAAACGAAACAGCAGAAAAAATAGAACACGCACTATATAAAGTTATAGAAGAAGGTAAGGTATTAACTTCGGATCTTGGAGGCAATGCAACAACCACAGAATATACGCAGGAAATTATAAAAAACCTTTAATTTTTGCAATAAAAGACACTGCCTGAAAGAAAATTGCAACAAGCACCATCAGTAAGACAAGAAATACCATTATTTTTTCAGGCAGCAAAAAGTCCCGTCTTTTGCTGTTTGAATTTGAAAAGGCATAATATGGAGTTTCAATATAATCCAAGCCCAAACTCACTGCATGCCTGTAATCGTCTGCAGCTTTTTCATCCTCATCATTCAAATAATACAAATACCCTCTCTGATAATACAGCTCCCACAAATCACCTCTTTGTGAAATTTCATCAGAAACATCATTAATTTCTTTATCATATTTATTATTCATAAAAAACCTTTAAAAATTAAAAGCCTATTGACCATTGGAAAGGTTTTTGAGAAGACTGTGCAATTTTAGCTGCAGCCGTATTTTTAACAGGTGCAGCCGCAGGTGCACTCTTGACCTCTATAACATTTTTAGCTTTTTGAAGGAGATGCTGTTTTTGCATTGCCTTGTCAACATTATAATATGACTTAAGATAATCAAGTTTATTTTGTAACTCTACATTTTCATCATTTAAAGACAGAACCTGTTTTCTGTATTTATTTAGAGTAATTTCACTAGCTGTAACAAAATAGTAGCTTACAGCTGAAATTAAAATAAACAGAATAAGTATTGAACACAATGTTTTGTTTACTCTTGCAATAGCCATTTCTTTATAAGTTTTATGAGTCGGAAAATAACCGTCGATAACAGGGCTTATCGGATTTTGAGAATTGTTATAATTATATTGATTAAATAAATGTCTCTGACTGTTCTTAGTGTCGATTACAGGTCTTGTCAATTTAGTTCTCCCATGACGCAATTTTTTTTGCACCCCTCAATTTTGCCGATCTGGAAGGAGGGTTCTCCTTAATTTCTAATTCTGACGCCGTTATTGGCTTCTTATTAATTAATTCAAGCATTGGAGGCTTGCAGTGACAAACCGGATCAGTCGGTTTACAGCGGCATTTTGACGCATAATACTTGAAACACTGTTTAACAAGTCTATCCTCTAAAGAGTGAAAACTTATTATACTAATTATAGCATCAACAGATAATAAAGTAAGCACATCATTTAAAGTATTTTTAATATTTTGTAATTCATGATTTACTTCTATCCTAATCGCTTGGAACGTGCGGGTTGCGGGGTGAATTTTTTCTTTTGTTCTTGGTACAGCATTTTTTATTATATCCGCCAATTCTCCCGTAGTTTCTATATTTCTGGCTTTACGATAATTTACAATATTTTTTACAATTCTTTTTGTAAATCTTTCTTCACCATATTCACTTATTACTCTTATCAACTCTTCTTCCGGATAAGAATTGACAACATCATAGGCGCTAAAGTCCGAATCCTTGTCAAAACGCATATCTAAAGGTGCATCTTTCATAAAACTAAATCCGCGTTCTTGTTTTGTGAGTTGATGATAGGATGCACCGAGGTCAAAAACAATTCCTCCGGTAATTTCTTTTATACCTAAATCTTGTAACACTTTTTTAATATTGGAGTAAGACTCTTTTACTATTGTTAAATTTTTGTAATGTTTTAAACGTTTTTCTGCCGATTCTATCGCATCGGAATCAATATCAAAGGCAATCAGTCTGCCGTCAGGCTGAATTTTACGAAGTATCAGCTCACTATGTCCGCCACCGCCCAGAGTTGCATCTACATATATTTTCCCGGGCTTGCAATCAAGCATATCAACGGCTTCATTTGCCATTACTGTATAGTGTTCAAATTCAGGGTCTTTATATCTGTTTTCCATTACTATATTGTATATTAAACAAAACTTTAATTAATTTCAGGATTTATGAAAAAGTCGTTGCCTATATAATCTGTTCTCACATCATTTGCAGAAGCTCTTGTCTTTGCTAAGGAAGAAGAAGGCAATGCTGATTTTTTACCGATTGAATAAGCGAGAGCTTTTTTAATAGGGCTTTTGGATTTTTGATTTTTCTTATCCAGTTCTTCCAACTCTTCCTGTGTTTTTGCTGTCAGCGGTACGCCTACAACTTCTCTTGAAATAGAATCGTTAATAGAAGATGTCAAAGCCGTAAGCGTAAATGCACCGGCTAAACTTGAATTACACAATTTTGAAAGAAGATTGTGAACGAATGCCATTATATAAGCAGAAACACTAATTCTTGAAATTTCTTGTGCGGCCCTGTTTTTTGCACTCTTACTTGCATCTTTTTTGTTGTCATTACTGTACTGCATAGTAAGGTTATAAGAATCTGTTATTAAAAATAATGTTGTAATGGCACGTGAAAGATTTATATTGGTCTGTGCAAGGACATTTCCGTCATATTCAAGCTGTTTTTCTCCGTCAGCCCTCATTACGGATTCCATAAGGATTTCTTTTGCTCTTTGAATTTGTTTTTCAGTAAGCTTACCGTTTTTATCCGGAGTTATCCCCTCTCTTTGCAGCTGTTTATCAAACCAGAGCAGTATATTTTTTACACCCTGTATGTCTTCTTTGCTTTTATTTTTTATACTCTTAAATTCTGCAAATATTTTCAACAGCTTTTCTTCTGCAGAATAAGGAGATTTATCCCATGCCTCGAGTTTAAGCCTGTCTTTATAAAATTGTATAAATTTTTCGAGTCTTTTTAAATTATAAATATTTTCTTCATCAGCAGATTTATTTACATTAGATTTCCCCTTATTCAAGGACTTTTTCAATTTATTAAATTCATCATCAATTTTATTTATATCAGTTAAATTAATCCCCCGTCTGAGTTCGTTCAACTCGTCAGAAAGAGAATTATCTTTTTTATTAGATATCGTATAATATATCTTTTTTATGACTCTTACAAGTCCATTATACAGATTCATAACAAATCTTACCGGGACAAGAAAACTCGTCATAAGTTTTCCCGCAAGTGTATCTCTTTTGCCAAGAGGAATTTTGTCTATATCAGATGATGTCATCACTTCATCAAAATTATTTGGGATTATGATTTTTTGCGATTTTATATAATCGGATTTATGTAATGATTTCATTATATTCTTTTTAATATTTTCAGCCGTTTTGGAGTCAGCCTTTTCAAGGATTTCCACGAGTGAAGAAACTTTTTCTTTATCTATAAATTTTTCCGCTTTAGCAAACGGTTTTATGCGTAAAGCGCCTTTAAAAGAGGGCATACCGGCATTTGCCGCCGGCAATTGTGTTTTAGAAAGCTGTTTAGAGGAAAAAGAAGAAAATAATTCTTGATTGGCTCGTGTTTTATTATAAAAAGTGGATGAAGAAACTGCCAAATTTGCCGGTGCCTCTTTTTTCTTGACTGTTGTTAAAAGTCTGCCTATTGAAGCAAGAACACCTTTTTTCTCAGTCATTTCCTGTTCCATCCTATCGAGTTTTTCTTTATTTGACGGCATTATTGGCTTTCCGACAAGTTTTCTTCCCAGAATTTCAGAAAAAGCAACAGTAGACCCGGATACAAACATTGCTGTAGATAGGCTTCTGTTGACAGCAGCTTCGAATGTGCCAAATAACAGATTCTGAATATACATATTCATACCGATTCTTGAAAACTCCTGAGCAATACGGGATTTTCTTTGATTTGCAGCCTCATCCTTATCGTTTGAGTATCTCATTGTCGTATTATATGCGTCAGTACCCAAAAAATAAGAATATACTATACCGGATATAAGCCTGTTTCCTATCATCAAAGAATTTGATGAATATTTACCCTTATTAGGGTCAACAACTTTATTTCTTCTTCTGTTAATTTTGCTGTATAAAACATCATCTGGTATTAAAAAATTACTGATTTCATTAAACTTTTGATGACCGGTCATTTTTCTATAACCGTTTTCCCAGATTTCATGGGATTTAAATAATCCCTCTAAAGCCGCATAGTTCTTTAAAATACGGTTTCTTTCATTTCTTTTTTTCAAAACAGGTGAATCTTTAGATAAAAATAATTTTTCTCCCCAATGATATAAAGCTTTTAGCGGTGACACAAGCTGGTTCACAAATTTAGCAGCGACAGTTTGTTTGGGCAGGTAAATCAGTTTTTCTCCTCTACCGTCTTTTAGTATCTTTAAAATATCATCACTAATGCCGTTTTTTGCTCTAAAATCAGCATTTTCCGGCTTAATAACATAATTTACAAACTCATTTTTTATTTTGATATATGTGTTATATTGTTCATCACTAATATGCAATAGTGAATCAAAAACTTTATTTTTTAAATTATCAGGAACGACCTTTACAACCGGCCTGAACACTCTTTTTAAACTGTCAAATGCAAAACCCTTGAAAGAAACCTGCGCATGTGCGCCTCCTTGCAAGGGTTTTTGTATACTATTATTTTGTATTATATTGTTTTGTTTGCCTGAGCTTAGCGAACCTCTTTCCGCATAATCCCGATGGCGGAACTCTTTTCGCTCTAAACCGTATTGATTTTTTATGTCAATTTGTCCGGTTGTTATCACTTTTTCTTTTACCTTTGAAAATATAATCTTACCCTGCTAAAAATTTTTTTTAAAGGGCATGTAAAAACAGATTCCCTGTCTGATTATTTAAAACCCGTAAAAATATTTTTTGCTAGCAAAATTCTGTTTTGAAACAAAAAGTTAAAAAGCAAAAATAGACAAAAAAAAACCGACTTACGCCGGTTAAACTTTACCACATATTAGAGAGAGGAATTAGAGAGAGAGAAATTTAAAACTTTTTTATTTCCTCTACTATATATGTTCCACTGTGTAAAAATTTATAACCAATTTAAAATAAAAAATTAATATTTCTTTACAAATAATAATAAAATAACAAAAAAAAATATTTTATGACTTTTATAAAAAGTAAAAAAGGAGACATTATGCAAACCCCTTCATTTAAAGCACGTATATATGGATTAAACAGCAGTCTGCTATCTTCCGAATTTGAAAACAAAACCGAAACCGATTACAGACACTCCGTTAAGGTATACAAGGATAAGGACACGGATCTTGATGTTTTTATTTTAAGCAAGGATGGAAATCCCAGCGTTAAACATCTAAATACCAGTATACTTCCAAAGAATGGTTCTTATACAATTGAGCAGTTGATAAAGATATTTAATGTTCTAAAAATCAGAGAAGCACAAAATATCGTGCTAAAAAAGAAACGAGATAAAATTGAACATGATTTTATAAATGATTTGCAAAAAATGGTTGAAGAAGAAGAACTGGAAAAAAGAAAGAAAAATGAAACTATAGTTTCATTTTTAGAAAATACAGATAAGATTTCTAAGGAAAATGCAAAGACACTGTTGAACCGAATCGAAACTATATAAAAAACGCTCCGCTTATTTAGATTAAGCGGAGCGTTAAACTTATAAACAATTATTATTCATTGTCTTTAGTTTTTTCTGGAATTCTCATTGCATAGAAAGATCTCCATACAAATATCAATGCAATAATCAGGAATATCCATCCTGCAATAGGAGCAACATGTCTGAATGATTCATTGATAGAGATTTCCATAGCCAACAAACCGAATAAAGTTGTGAACTTGATAATCGGGTTCATTGCTACTGAAGAAGTATCTTTGAACGGATCGCCTACTGTATCACCAACAACAGTAGCATCGTGTAAAGGAGTACCCTTTTCACAAAGATCACATTCAACGATTTTCTTAGCGTTATCCCAGCATCCGCCTGCATTAGCCATAAATACAGCCTGGAACAAGCCGAACACAGCGATTGCAATCAGGTAGCTTACGAAAAATGCTACCGGAGCTACTGTTTTGCAAGCCGGAGCTGACAAGCAAGCAAATGCTAAAGCAAAAGCAAACAATGCGATGAAGATGTTAACCATACCCTTTTGTGCATATTGAGTACAAATTTTAACAACTTCTTTAGAGTTTGCAACGTTAGCTGTTTTAACGCTTTCATCATCAATTTTAATGTGACGTTTGATGTATTCAACTGCTCTGTATGCACCTGTTGTAACAGCCTGCATAGAAGCACCTGAGAACCAGTAAATTACTGCACCGCCGGCTAAGAAACCGAGCAATGTATACGGGTTAAGCACGTTTAATACTGCTTCCGGTTCAATACCCAATGTGTTTTTGATTACAAGAATCAATGAGAAAATCATGGTAGTAGCACCAACTACTGCTGTACCGATTAATACCGGTTTTGAAGTAGCTTTGAAAGTGTTACCTGCACCATCATTTTCTTCTAATTGAGCTTTTGCAACATCAAAGTTTGGTTTAAAACCAAAGTCTCTTTCGATTTCTTCAGAAATGCCTTCTCTTTGTTCGATCAAAGAGAGTTCATAAACTGATTGAGCATTATCTGTTACAGGTCCATAGCTGTCTACGGCAATTGTAACAGGCCCCATACCGAGGAAACCGAATGCAACAAGACCAAATGCAAATACAGATGCATAAATCATAACTGTATCAGGTATCATTGTGCTGAAGTAGTATGACAATCCCATCAAGAATACGATAACCATACCAATCCAGAAACCTGAGAAGTTACCTGAAACAATACCGGAAAGTATTGTCAAAGATGCACCGCCTTCACGAGAAGCTGTAACAACTTCTTTTGTATGCAATGCATTGGGACTTGTAAATATTTTTGTAAATTCAGGAATCAATGCAGCGCCTAAAGTACCGCAAGAAATAATACCTGCCAATACCCACCAGAGGTTTTCGCCCATTGATGCCAATAACCATTTGCTGACACCGAATGTCATACAAATAGAAAGTATAGAAGTTAACCAAACAAGGTTTGTTAACGGTTTTTCAAAGTCTAATTTTTCAGCTTTGCCGAATAAAGCCTGAGTAAGACCTGTGTTAATCCAATAAGCAACAACAGATGTCACAATCATAAGGAATCTCATTGTAAAAATCCATGTTAACAATTGAATTTGATACTGCGGGAATACACCCAACAGAATAAATGAAACAAGAGCAACACCCGTTACACCGTATGTTTCAAAACCGTCAGCTGTAGGTCCGATAGAGTCACCTGCGTTGTCACCTGTACAGTCGGCAATAACACCGGGGTTTCTCGGGTCGTCTTCTTTAATTTTGAACTGAATTTTCATCAGGTCAGAGCCGATATCAGCAATTTTTGTAAAGATACCGCCGGCTACACGAAGTGCGGATGCACCTAATGATTCACCGATTGCAAAACCGATAAAGCATGCACCGGCAAGTTCACCCGGAACAAATAATAAAATAATGAGCATCATAATAAGCTCAACGCTTACCAGTAATACACCGATACTCATACCTGCTTTTAAAGGAATGTTTAAAACTTTTAAAGGTTTAGCTTCAAGAGAAGCAAATGCTGTTCTTGCGTTAGCAAGAGTATTCATTCTGATACCGAACCATGCTACACCGTAAGAACCCAAAATACCGATTACAGACCATGCAAGGATAATCAATACTCCCTTCAAGCCCATGTGCTGCAAACCGCCAAAGTAGAATGCAATACAAGCACCAATCAGTATTTCTAATGCGAGCAAAAATTTACCCTGTTGAATAAGGTAAGTTTTGCAAGTTTCAAAAATTGTATTTCCGATTTCAGCCATTGCTGAATGGACTTTGTAATTTTTGACTTTGATAAATTCGATTAAGCCAAAAATCAAGCCTAAAACGGAAATAGCAATACCGATCAACAACAGATTAAAACTGTGCGGATCGCTGGAAAGATTTGGTACAACCAAATCGGCTTCCCCTGCGAATGCAGAGTTGGCTGCCATAAATAATGCAGAAACACCAAGTGCTGCACCTTTAAGCAGACCAGACCATTTTTCTAAGATAGCCATTTTTTCTCCCTTGTCCTATTCCATCAAAAGGACCTTTTCTACACATACCCTAATTGTACATAAAACACTCATTTTAGCAAGAACTTAATACACAAATTTTCTGTAAATTCTAAAAATCTTTGTCGCTGATTACCTGCAGTGTACTTGTCTGGGAATGTAATAATGTCTGCTTTATTATAGACTGTGCAACTTTAATTTTTCCGTTCAGTTCATTTTTTGTATTATTGGATAAAGATTCTGCATCGTGATTATATAAATCTTTAATTTTTAAAATTTCAATATCATTCAATATTTTTTTCAAAAGCTTAGAATAAGCAGGACTCTTGATTAAATCACATCTTTCAATAAAACCGTACATATCTGCGTCAATTACATCAAGGCAAGGCAGAACGCCGGCTTTCATCTCTTCAAGCACCGCCAGCAAAAGTTTAGCAGCACAGGTATTTTTGTGTATTTCCGATGAATTCGGATATATTAATGAATCATAACATTCCTGCAAAACAGAATATGCAAGATAGTCGTTTCCTATTTTTTTATAAAAATCAATTGCTGTTATTGTATTAGTTTTAGGATTTATAATTACATTGTTCCAGACACAGTCAAATAACATATCATGCTTTTTTGCATAACAAATTTGTCTAAAAAACTTTTGAAATGAACTGACCGGCATTTCATCCAGCATTTTGTCTACTTCTTTTTGGGTTTTATCATAACTGTAGATGCTTAACAGATACGGTGGATAGCCTTCCAGATATTTCATAACTCTTATGCCGTTCGGAAGCTTTGCCACTACGTGGTTAATTTTATCTTTTTTCGTTAATTTTGTAGATGCAGGCTTTTTTATTTTGTTTTTTTTATTTTTTAAAATTCTGACACAGTAAGGCTCACCAGAAATACGATAAACAGAAGCTTCAGAACCGGAACCGATAAGATTATCCGGATTATTTACAGCTTCTGAAATTTTTTCAATAATTTCATCTTCTTCGTACGAAAACAGATCTTTTTTTGAAAAAGAAACAGTATCACTCGGCAAGGATTTATCAGCACCTCTAAAAGAGACATTATAAAATCCTGATTGATTATTGATATTTCTCAGAGTGACATACTTCGATATATTAAGATTTTGTATAAAATTTATTTTCACAGAAACAACAAAACGCAAAAATCCAAAAAGTTGCCAAAATGATTAAAAAACATTTGTTTTTGTAATATTTTTAAACTTAGTAATGCTGCCTTGAAACAGCAAATCAATTGTTCCGACAGGACCGTTACGGTGTTTTGCAATAATAACCTCGGCCTTACCTCTGTTTTCGGTATCTTCCTTGTTGTAATATTCATCACGGTATATAAACATTACAATATCCGCATCCTGTTCAATTGCGCCCGATTCTCTTAAATCCGACAGCATTGGCTTTTTATCTGTACGTTGTTCAACAGCACGTGAAAGCTGGGACAATGCAATTACAGGCACACTCAATTCTCTGGCAAGCCCCTTTAACCCCCTTGAAATACTTGATATTTGCTGGTTTCTGTCATCTCCGTTGCCGGATCCTTCCATCAGCTGAAGATAATCAATTACAACAAGCCCTAGTTCTTTTTGCTCCATAGCAAGTCTTCTGCACTTCGCCCTGATATCCATAACACTTGCTCCGGCACAATCATCAATAAAAATAGGCGCGTCAGCAAAAAGATTCATGGCTGTAGTCAACTTTTCCCAGTCCTTCGCCTGCATATTACCTGTTTTTAGCTTTTGTGTATCAACTTCTGCCTCAGAGCATAACATACGTTGAACAAGCTGTTCCTTAGGCATTTCAAGAGAAAATATTGCAACAGGCTTTCTTGCTTTCAAGCCGACATTCTGTGCAATATTTAAAGCAAAAGCTGTTTTTCCCATAGACGGACGTGCCGCAAGTATAATCAAGTCAGACTTTTGCAATCCGGAGGTCAAAGCATCCATATCATAAAAGCCCGTGGGCACTCCGATAAGTTCATCTCTGTGCTCATACCTGTATGAAATCTGCTCATAACTTGTTAACACAAGATCTTTTACAGATACCAAATCAGATGTATTTTTTTGTTGTGCAATGTTAAAAATTAATTTTTCCGCATTATCAAGAGTAGCCTCGGTTGAAGAATTATCATAGGCCATTTCAACTATTTCGGAACCGGCGTTTATAAGCTCTCTTTTTATTGCTTTTTCCTGAACGATCTTTGCATAATACTCAATATTTGCAGTAGTAATTACGTTCATTGCAAGATCATTTATATATGCACGTCCGCCGACCTTGTCCAAATTTCCCTGCTCATTAAGAATTTCGGAAACAGTAACAATATCAATAGCCTGATTCTTCGTAAAAAGCTCTACAATCGCATCATAAATAAATCTGTTTGCCGGTTTATAAAAGCTTCTGGATGAAAGCATATCAGCAATTTTGTTAAAACAAATAGGATTTGTTAATACAGCACCGAGAATAGCCTCCTCTGCATCTGTATTTTGAGGAGGAATTCTTTGGATTTTACCCTCAGATGTTTTTACCAGACTGTTTGCCAATTTAAAAAACCTTTCTTAAAGAATATTATATTCCGCTGAAAAATTTTATACAGTAAAAATTCGCAAAAATTAACCTTTTTACAAAATTGCTCAAACGGACAGGCAAAAGAATGATTACATAAAGAAAAAGTTAACCCAAAATAGATACAAAGGGAGGAAAAAATGTTTAAAAAAATTATTGTACCAAAAGAAGAACTGCATTACAGAAATGACGGCATAGAAAACAAGTACCTCATCAATGAAGGAAACAGAGCTCTGGGAATATTCGCCGCAACTGCCGGTAGTATTGTTCCTACACAAATTTCGCCTCAGGATGTTTGTTTCTATGTAATTGAAGGCAGAATTGAAATAAACACGGACGACAAAAAATTTGAAATGAAAGATGGAGACTTGCTCTTGGTACCCAAAACAAGCGCATTCACTCTCAATTTTTTAGAGAATACAAAAATTCTTACAGCAAGATTGTAAAACAAACTCTAGCTGAAGATCATGAATATACCCCAATATCCCATACGTTCATCAGAAAAAGGGAGATGGAAATTCTTTTTAGTCGGCCTAAATAACCGCTTAAAATCTCTTACTAAATTTTTCTTAAACTTTTTACCCCTGGACATAACACTTGTTTTCATCATATTTTTCCTCGCCTACCTGCAATGCAAATTGAGCAAATAAATCACAATAAACCATATAAATATAAAAAATAACAAAAGGAAGCAATAAGCCGAAAATCTGGGCATTCATAAGTATTACAGAAAGTATAAATCCGCAAAAGCCGACTAATAAACAATCAAAAACCAGCACTACATATCCGGTAATATTGTGCCTAATCAAATCAAATGCCTTTTTTATATTAAAGAAAGATTTAAATCTGAAATCCAGTGCAAAATTTAATGCCAGCATAATATAAAATACAGCGTACAAAACAATAAGCATAAAACCGGCAAATAAGAATGGTATTGAGTCCAAAGATAAAGACATCGGAGCAAAGAGCATTATAAAGCCAAATACCAACAAAAACGGCAATAGCAAAATCATAGAAGCAAGATACGCTTTAAAACCTATGTACAGATAATACGAATAATATTTCCAAGAAGCAAGACGTCCATGGAAATGTACAATTCTGTTATGCAGTGTTTTAAAGAAATATCCGCGCACAATAAAAGCAGTAACTGCAGCTAATATAGCACACAAACTGACAAGATAATAATTCACGGGATTAAACAGCAATCTTTGTATACCGGGTAAAATATACATAAAGCATGGAAAAAACATCAATAAACCGCCTATAAAAATCTTATTTACCCATTTTTTATCCTGCGGCACAAAAGAAAACGCCTGCTTTAGACTAATACCCATTAGCGCGCTCCATACAAATTAAATAATAAACACACTATCATTGTAGCACTTTTTTATACAAAATGATAGTGTGTTTATTAAAAATTTTTCAGTTTTTAATTTAAGTTTGAAATGCTATTACGAGCAAACTGACCCATCATATTAAACATTGTAACAGCCATTGCAAAAGCCAGCATTAAAACTGCTATAAAAGCTATAATAATCAGCAGAATCACAACAAGCATTGCTGACTTTATAAACAAAGCACTAATCAGACCTACAATAAATGCAATGATACAAATGGGTATTGCGAACACAATTTGAGTTACAGTTGTCATAAGAAAAAGTATTGCAAAATTAATAGCTTTATCCTTAGAATTTATCAAATTACAAGCAGATTGAAAATCAACCATTGATAATATTTTATTAGTTTTCGCAAAATTAATTGTCATAAGAATAATCATTAGAGAATATAGTAATGACAGGATATTACCCAACATACTATATAAAAATGATGAGGATTTAGCAAAAATCAAATAAAAAATAATTTCCATAATAATAAAAGGAATTGCTAACAATATGACACCGACAATATACTTAAATCCCGTAACAAAAGACTTGCCGCCATGTTGAAAAATATTGCCGAGGTTTTCATCCCCATTTATAAATCTGCTTAAATATTCAACAAGATATCCACAAGTTATAAAGTTAAGGATAGGAATAATTGAAACTAAGCCGCCAAGGAACATTCTTGCAGCTCCGCCATCCTTATTCCAGGGCGATTTAAAAGCTTTTACAATATCCAAATACATAAATCTTAAACTCCTATTTTAACTGACCGAATAATACTTCCGCTACTATATATATAAAAATTAATAATATACTTTTTATATAAGTTTTGTCAAATTAGCCATTTCTATTGCAGTTTTTGCAGCTTCAGAACCTTTATTTCCTGCCTTTGTACCGGCTCTTTCAATTGCCTGTTCAAGATTATCAGTTGTAAGTACGCCAAATATAACAGGAATACCTGTTTTTAAAGAGACCTGAGCAATACCTTTGGACACTTCGGCCGCAACAAACTCATAATGATCAGTTGAGCCTTTAATAACAGCGCCTAAAGTAACAATTGCGTTATATTTACCTGTATTTGCAGCTTTTTGAGCAATTAAAGGAATTTCAAAAGCACCGGGTGTCCAAATAACATCTATGGTTTCTTCTTTAATTCCGTGTCTGACAAATTCGTCTATTGCTCCTGACAATAGTTTTGAACCTATAAATTCATTAAATCTTGAAATTACTATACAGAATTTTTCATTATCAGTTGTAAAATTACCCTGTATTACATTGGCCATTATTTTTCTCCTGTTAATTTACTTTATAAATTTTACAATACAAATTTTGTGTTTAAAAGCATTTTATACTATTTTTTACAAAATTATCCGATAATTAGACTGACGGCTAATATAAAAATGGGCTTGTTCGGGCAAGAATTTTTATAGTTATCACTTTTACGGAGAGCAATTATGTCATACCTGAAAAAGAACACAAGACTGTTTTGCAGCATTGTATATTTATTTTTTATTTATGGAATTTTAATAGCATGCATAACAAGTTTTTTATAAATTTATTAAGAAATGTTAAAACAAAAATTTCTTTCTATACTTGAATTTCAGAGGATAATAAAAAAAAAGGTGGCAAAAAAATTTATTTTTGAATTTAATAATAACAAACACAAATGGTCTCATAAAGAAAGGGAAAGGAGTAAGCATGCCTGTAGATAAAGTCATGTCAAACAGTCCGTTTGCAAAAATGCAGCAGATTACAAAACCACAGGTAAAATCTTCACAAACAGTTGCTCAGCCTGCAGCACAACCCCAAAACGCAAAGAACACTAAAAAAACAACATCTATTGTAGTTGGCGCAGTAGCTCTTGCTGCACTTGGGGTAACAGCTTATGTAAAAAGGGACAAAATCGGTCAGCTGCTTAAAAAGGGCGGCAAACAAAGCACTGAAAAATTACAGAAAAAAATCACTCAACTCAAGGACAAATACAGAGCAGATGCACAGAGAGTTCTGAGAGAAAACATGGACGGAAACATAGTAAAAATTGAAAATATTGAACCTGCCGCAGCTATACGTTCAGCAAGCCCGACAGAAGAAAATAAATTCCATCAGGCAGCCAGCTGGATTGAAGAAGCATATTTAGCAGGTTATTCACAAGCTGAGTTGAAAGACGGAAAAAATATCCTTAATTATATTCACACAAGAATCGGCTCAGAAAATAACACTCTTGCTCAAATGTATGCACAGATGCCAAAAGCAGAAGCAGAAGTAAGACTCCAGCAGTTTGCCGCAGAAGCAATAAGCAAGGATACACACACAGGCATGACACCTTCAGAATTTATTAAAGATATGTGGGATGTAATTATACCAAAAGCAAAAGCAGATCTTGAAGCATTGAAATAAAATACACTCATAAAAAGCGGCAGAAATAAATCTGCCGCTTTTTTATTTTTTATTATTTTTAAATTTTATTTCTGTTGAAATATTCTCTTACAGCAATTTCGTCTTTCACAAGCTGTGATTTTAACTCGGGTAAAGAACCAAATTTGGTTTCGTTTCTTATTTTTTTACAGAAATAGACCTTTATGTCTTTATCATAAATATTTTCATTAAAATCAAAAATATGCGTTTCTAACAAAAGATTTTTACCGTTAACAGTAGGTCTTCTGCCCAAATTCGCCATTCCTTTATATTCTTTTCCATCTATTTCAACAAGGACTGCATAAACACCTTTTTGCGGCTTAATAATATTTTCCGGGTAATGGATGTTTGCTGTGGGATAGGATAATGTTCTTCCTATTCTGTCACCTGTAATTACACGACCTTTTATATAGAAATGACTGCCAAGTAAGTTCGGAATATCTTCTGTAAAACCATCTTGAACCAACTGTCTTATTTTTGAACTGCTAATAAGAGTATTGTTAAAAGTTATTGGTGGTATTTCAAAAAACTTGTATCCAAAATCCTCCTGATAAGCACGCAAAAAAATTGCATCACCCTGTTTATTTGCGCCAAAGTAATGGTTAAATCCTGTTGTTATAAACTTTGGAGAAAAATATTTCACTAAAAAATCTTTAAGATAATCATAAGCAAGAGCATCAGCAATATTTTCATCAAAATCAAGAACATACGCAAAATCAATGCCCTGCTGTTCTATTAATGAAAGTCTGTCTTCTAACGATAAAATATATTGAGGTGTTCTGTTTTGAAGATAGCACAAAGGATGCTCTTTAAAAGTAACGACAGCAGAATTCAATCCATTTTGCCGTGCAAGATTTACAGTATTTTTTAAAACTACTTTATGCCCCTGATGCACTCCGTCAAAAAAGCCGAGACATATTGATAAATAAGGATTTTTATTTAAATCATTATAAATTTTCATGGTCATATAATTATAATATAAAAAATAATATTAAATATTCATATTTCCTATGAGTATAATAATATATAAAATTTATTACTAAAATCTTAACAATTACAGGATAAATAATCGAAAAATACAGCAAATACGCGTTATTTACATGTTAAGAAAAAGTAATATTAGTTAACATATCATTCCTTGTATTTGCATAATACTCAAATAAGTGTTATAATAATAATGTTATTAATGTTTCGGCTAGTGTAAAAACCTTACGAGGGTCGGGATGTAAGATTGAGTCTTATGGCTTATAGATTACAAAACCCCTCGTTTTTTTTGTCTTTTTTTATTTATTCTTGTATCTGTAATCGGGAAAATAAATGTTTAACAAATAATATTTACAAAACTAATTATTGTGTTGCGAAAAACCTAAAAAATTTTTATAATAACTATTGAAAGGTTATTAATTTAAGTATCTCGTAAAGAGGTACTTTTTTTATGTTACACTTGAGAAATGCAGCGATTTATAATTTATTTAACCCTGACAATATGCATTATTCTTTTATCTGTGCCTTCAGTATATGCGCAACAGACAATCATTACTATGCCATCATCTGATGTACTTCCGGGAGGCGAAGTAATATTGAAACAGTCTAACAGATTCAGCCCGTTTGATAATGGATTTGTTTCACTAACGCCTCAAATTATAATGGGTACAGGTAAAGACACGGAAATTTCAATCGGAGCAGGTACTAATATTCAAAGTCAGGATACCTCAGTAAAACTTAATCTGACAGCCAAAAAGGTTTTTAAAATAAAGAAATCTTTCCGTCTTACTGTTGGCGGAAATTTAAATCCTTCATTGACAGAAGGCAGAAATCCCGACAGTATGATTTATGCCCACGGTTCATATCTGTGTAAAAAAACAAGGACAACACTTACTGCCGGGGGCTTTGTCGGAGGACAGGGGCAGATGCCGTCATTGACAGGGGCAATGCTTGGTATTGACCAGACAATAATACCTAATAAACTGAGAATTGTAGCGGATTATGTATCAAGAAATGAATCCTGGGGCTCCTTCGCTGCAGGTCTAAAAATCAGACCCGAACCAACAACATCTATAACTACAGCTGTAATTATACCAAACAACAGTGAAGACAGGGTCGCATTTTCTGTATCTATTTCCAAATATTTAGGAAAGGTTATACCTGAACCGGTAAAAAAAGAACCCGAAGAAAAGGAGGAACTATAGTATGAAAAAAGTATTACTGATTTTTAGTATTTTTTGTGCGGTTTGTAGTATTTCCCTTACTGCCATTGCAGATAGTGATGATGATTATGTTTACAATATTCTTACAAAGAACTGTCAGAATGCTGATTTGGAAAAAAGAAATTTTGAAGGGATGAACCTTGAAGGGTACAATTTTGAAAAAGCTAAACTTGACAGAACAAACTTTAAAAATGCCAATCTTAAAAATGCAAATTTTAAAGGAGCAGATATAGAAAATGCCACCTTTGAAGGTGCAAACCTTGAAGGTGCAAATTTTGAAAATGCTGATTTGGAAGAAACATCCCTATTAAATGCAAATATTAAAAATACCAATTTTAAAAATACAGAGCTGGAATATGCAATATGGGTGGACGGAAAAGTATGCGGCGCAGGTTCTGTAGGCTCCTGCTGGTAAAACGCAAACATTTATAATATCTTAACACCCCTTCTGATTTGTTTCCTGTATAATAGAAACACTCTAAATAAGAAAGGATAAAAAATTTGGAACATCTTCATGCATTTATAAGCTATTTTTCAAAATTATTTGTAACGCTTGACGGTATCGGTTTAGCACCGGTATTTATTGCACTTACGGCTCATTCAAAAGAAAAATGGCGCAATATAATGATGAATAAAGCCATTGTAATAGCATTTTTTATTCTTTTATTTTTTGCTTACACAGGCTCTATTGTTCTTGATTTATTAGGAATAAGCCTTACTGCTTTAAAAATAGCAGGCGGTATTTTGCTGCTAATAATGGCTATTGATCTGGTCCTTGGCAACCCTGAACCTGCTATGAACAATGAAAACAAAGAAGAACGCAAAGAATCATTGAAAAGAACTGATATTTCAGTTTTTCCGCTTGCAATTCCTTTGTTATCAGGTCCTGCAACAATTACCATGCTGACGATATGTATGAAAAATGCCCAGGGTAATGTTGTCGACCGTTCACTCATAATTGCCGCATTATTTTTCAATCTTGTTGTATGCTGGCTTATTTTAAAATTTGCATCAAAAGTCAGCAGGATTCTCGGTAAAACAGGGGTAAGCGTTATTAACAGAATCGTAGGGATTCTGCTTGCGGCAATGTCTTGTGAATTTCTTATGACAGGGCTTATAGAAATAATTAAAAGTGCCAGGTAATTAAAAATGGAAAAAAAAGAATTAACAGATAAAATTAATAAACTAAAAAAAGAAAAAAATGCGATTGTTCTGGCCCATACTTATCAAAATATAGAAATTGATGAAGTAGCCGATTTTTCAGGTGACTCTTTATATCTTAGCAGGCAGGCTGCAAAAACAGATGCTGATATTATCGTGTTTGCCGGAGTGTATTTTATGGCAGAAACAGCAAAAATATTGTCGCCTAATAAAACAGTTTTGCTCCCAAATGTTAAAGCAGGCTGTGATATGGCTGACAAAATTAATTTAAAACAACTGAGAGAATTCAAAGCCCAATATCCTGATATTCCCGTTGTTTGTTATGTTAACTCTACAGCCGAGGTAAAATCAGAATCTGATATATGCTGTACAAGTGCGAATGCAGTTAATGTCGTAAAATCACTAAATACAAAAGAAGTTTTATTTGTGCCTGACCAAAATCTGGGCTCGTATGTAGAATCACAACTTGAAGGAGTGAAAGTTATAACATACCCCGGCTACTGCCCGATTCACCACAGAATAACGACACAGGATATTGAAAAGCAAAAAGCATTACATCCGAATGCAAAAATAATGGTTCATCCCGAATGCAAAAAACAGGTGACACAGCTTGCGGACTTTGTCGGATCAACAACAGCAATTATCAAGTCAGTAAAAGAAAGCAAAGACAAAGAATTTATTATTGTAACAGAAAAAGGTGTTGTTCAGCGTCTTGAAAGAGATTGTCTGGATAAAAAGTTTATATTAATAAATGAAAAAGCTGTATGTGGAAGTATGAAGCTGCTGCACCTTGAAGACATTTATAATTCTTTAAAAAATAATGAATTTGAAATAAATGTTAATGAGGCAATCGCACAAAAGGCAAGGATTGCCATAGACAGAATGATTAAGGTTAATGCTTGAGACTGCTTTGCCGCAAAAATATTGCTGTGTTCAGAATCTTACAAATCTGATACACAAATCCAAAACCTGTAAGATCCTGAGCTCGCTTTGCTCCTCAGGATGACATTTTTTACATAATAAATATTATCAATATATACATTTTATTCTTACCATTTATAAAAGCCCTGAAATGCAATTGGGGAATCAGCTATAAAGCTTCTTACGGTCGGCAATAAGAGGCGCTGCAAATTTAGGATGAGAAATTTATATGTTATTAGTGTTTGTATACAAATACCCAAAATTAGTACTTGCAATTTTATTTTTATGATTTAAACTTATGGCGTAAACATTAATAACATTAAACAGTGTAAGAACAATGGCTTTCATTCAAAAATTATGTGAAAGGCTTGGACAAAATAACAAGCCGATTTATACGGTGCTGGCAATAGCTTGCGGCAAAGGCACGGTAAGACCTATTTTAAGTATAACGGATAAAAAAGAATCTCCTGATGCCAGAAAATATGCGGCATTGAGAGAACTTATGACAGAGTTTATAGGTGTCCCTACAACAATGACACTTGGGCTTATAGGAGAAAGTCTTGCAGGACTTATCGCAAAAAAAGGTTCTGCCAAGTATAAAAATGCCAGTTCCGTTCTTTCTTTTTTGGGTATATGTATGGCTGCAGGATACTTTGTGCCAAAATTTTGCAATATCGGTATGCCTCCCGTTATGAAAAAACTTATGCCCAATTATGATCCTAATGCTGCTTTACCGGTACAGGATCAACCGTTAAAAGTGAGAAACAACAGTGATAAAAATATTAAAAACGATTATTACAATATTTATCACACTAAAGTAAATTCTCCGTATTTTAGAGCTGGGATGAAGGTGTAGATTATGAATGTTACTCCGACTCAAAAAGCATTAATAAAAATCAGAAATGTAGTTGCAAATCCAAAGGCAGCGGAATTTGCGAGAAACACTGTATGTGCAATTGCCGTGGAAACTTCTTTAAAAGCTGCCGGCAGACCGGCATTTATCTACTATGATAAACACGCAAACAAACAGTCTAAAAAATATGCGGCAACAAAAGAATTCTTATACCAGTCGTTTTGTCTCGGTTTGTATTTGAGCCTGATAAACAAATTTAAAAAGGTTGCATACGGGATTGTAAGCAAAAAAATGACGAAAAATAATCCGGAAAATAAAAGAAAACTGGATTTGTATGAAAATTTCCAATCAAAAATAAGTGCGGCAAAAGATAAATCCGCAAAGAATAAACTGGAAGCCCAACTGAGCCATCTTTTGCATACAAACAAAGATTATCACTTCGGAAAAGGTGTAAGAGAACTCAGCTCAATAGTTGCAACAGTATTTATACTTGCACTTTGTGCTCCGATATCTTCTCAGATAATCCTTCATCCTGTTATGGATTTGATATTTAAAGACAAAAAATATAAAAACAACAGTTCTGATAAAAAAGTTGACTGATAGCTGCTATCAAGAATTAAACTAAATACATAATATTGATCAGTATACAATATGAAGTTTATGGAGTTCTTTATGAAAAAATTATTATGTATTTTAGCTTTAGCAGTATTTTGTATAGGAGGTGCAGTTATGGCACAAGAATTGGAACAACCTTTTGCAAAAGGTGAAGTAAATCCATACGGCAAGTTTTTTACGGGTACTACTTATCTTACAATGCTGGTTCAAAACGATGATATTTGGAATTCTTCCGTTGGCAATGTTACTTTCGAACCGGCAGCAAGAACAAACTGGCATAAACACTCAGGCGGACAGATTCTCCTTGTAACAGCCGGCAGAGGCTATTATAAAGAAAAAGGCCAGCCGGCAAGAGAATTAAAAAAGGGTGATGTGGTAAAAATCCCGCCGAATGTTGAACACTGGCACGGTGCAGCACCTGACAGCTGGTTTGCTCATATTTCTTTGGAAACAAATATTCCGAATAACAAAACAACTTGGCTAGACCCTGTAACAGACGAACAATATCACAAAGAGGTAAAATAAAAATGTCAAAAAAGGTATTGGTTATATCATCCAGTCCGCGAAGAGGCGGAAACTCTGATACGCTGTGCGACCAATTTATTAATGGAGCAACAGAAAGCGGACATAAAGCGGAAAAAATATTCTTGAAAGATAAAAAAATTAACTACTGTACAGGCTGCGGTTTGTGCAACACAAACGATTATACGGCTTGTTCGCAGAATGACGATATGAAAGACATTTTAGAAAAAATAATCACATCTGATGTTATTGTTATGGCTACACCTGTATATTTTTATACAATGTGCGGACAGATGAAAACATTTATAGACAGATTCTGCAGCAGATATACTCATATTACTGATAAGGATTTTTATTTTATATTAACTGCAGCAGATGATAATAAAGATGCTCTTGAACGTACAGCAGAAGAGTTTAGAGGGCTTCTTGCCTGTCTTGATAACTGTACGGAAAAAGGTATATTATACGGTACGGGTATATGGAAACGCGGAGAGGTAAATTCAACAACTCTCCCCGAGCAGGCATTTGATATGGGTAAATCAATATAATTTTGTGGAGGTAATTCTGTGAAAAAATTATTAGCTTTATTTATATTATTACTTTTTTCTTCTATATCTGTATCAGCTATGGAAAAAGTTAAACATGAGGGCAGTATTATGAATGAAGAATTGAAAATAACGGATCCTGATTTTTATGAAATTTCAAATCATTTTATTTATGAAGAAGCGGCAAAAGTCGGCAATCTAAGCGTAAAAGAGCAGGAGCTTATAAGAATAGTTGTTCTTACCGTAAATCAACAGCCGGATTCTTTAAAAAATTGTGTAAAAGAAGCGTTGAAAAATGGCGTAACCCCTGTTGAAATAAAAGAAGCAGTTTATCAAACAGCGCCTTATGCAGGGATTTCAAGAGCAGAGATAGCAGTAAAAGCGGTTAATGAAGTGTTCAAAAAAGAGGGGATAAAACTTCCTGTTGAAAGTCAAAAAACAACTTCCGCAGACAACAGATATGACAATGGCCTCGCCACACAGGTGAAAATTTTTGGCGAAGGCATGAAATCAAGAAAAGCTGAGGCTCCGGAAGGACAAAAACATATTCCTGAATTTCTCTCGGATTACTGTTTTGGCGATTTCTATACAAGAAACGGTCTTGATTTAAGAGAACGTGAACTTTTGACTCTTTGTATGCTCGTTGCTCTGGGTGATACGGAAAGCCAGATAAAAGGACATATTCAGGGTAATTTGAATATGGGCAACAATAAAGATACACTTATTGCAGCTATTGCGCAGTGCCTGCCGTTTATCGGATTTCCTAGAACTCTTAACGCTATGAAATATTTAAATGAAACAGTTGAAAAATAATACTGTAGTAAGTTTAATTCTATTTAATATTTAAAAATCCGGCCGTAAGACCGGATTTTTATTTCAAAACGAAATTGTGAAATTGTATATTTTCTCTTATTATTCTCCGGCTTTTTCCTTTAATTCCTTTGCTATAAGAGCTACACGTCTGTATATAGTAACAACACAACCCAGAGTAATAATAACAAGAGCAGCAGGATAAGCATAAAGATTGATATCCGGAATCCATATTGCTCCTATACATATAACATTTATAACTGTTAAGAAAGCCATTCTATGCTGTTTTGCCATTGGTCCCGTAAAATATTGATCAGTACCTATTGCTCCGCCGAGTACCCGTGTATAAGCCGTAAATATTGCAAATAATGCGGCTAAAAGCCCGAGTGTAAGCGAAATCCAACTTGCACCGGCTACACCCGCGCCAACGATAATCAAAGTATCGGACAATCTGTCCGGGAATTCATTATAAATACCTCCTACAGCTGACTTTTTACCGCCTTCTACAGCAACCATACCGTCTATTAAATTACAAAGAAGACGGCTCTGTATGCCGATTATTGCGACAATAGGGAGTAAAAAATAAAATTTTTGAGGCATTTGCGGCACCATATACCCGCAATATGCAACAAATGCCAGCAATCCGCAAAATACACTCATTACGGAAATTGCGTTAGGTGTGATATTTGTTTTAGACGCAACAAAAGACGCTAGAGCCTGTGCCCATTTTGTATCACGTGTTTTAATTTCTCTTCTCGGTTCTGTCATATTTTTAACCCTCTTTATTTATAATTCTTCTCTTCTTTTATGTTCTTCCTTTAGTTTTTCAACCTCTGCCTGAATCCTTGCCGTAAATTCTTTGGTTGAAGTGTTGTCGTAATATACGGGTTCCGATATGTAAACATCAGCAATAAAAGGCACAAACAAAAAGCTGCCTTTAGGCAATATTCTGTCGGGACCGTTAATATAGCACGGAACAACAGGGATATCGGGATTCATCCTTGCAATATGAGCGACTCCTGATTTGAATTTTGAAAGATTACTGTCATTACCCCTTGTTCCTTCGGGGTAAATAATTACGGATTCGCCGGCTCTCAAAGACTCGTTAATATCCTTAAAAAGCTCTTCTTCCCTGGCTTTTCTAACCTTTCTGGAGATCGGAATAATTCCGAGCAGCTTTGTAAAAACAAAAGTTTTAAACTTTGTGTTGCAAAAATAATCCGCTGCCGCAACGGGATGAATTTTTAATATCTGTGAACCGGAAAACAAACTCATCAAAATAAGCGTATCAAAGTGGCTGTTGTGGTTTGCAACGATTATTGATGCCCCTTTGCTAACTTTAGGTAAATTGTCCGCACCTGATACATTCACACCAAAAACAAGATAGATAAAAGGTTTTATACAAAAGGTAAAAGTTATATATTTCAAAAATTTGTAAAACATAGTGTTATCCTCTTGTAAAAACTATTGTGTTTAAATAAGCAAAATAATGGAAAAACAGCGGTGCCGTGAACAGTAAGCTGTCCAATCTATCCAAAATACCGCCATGACCGGGGATAAGTGTACTCGTATCTTTTACACCCAAATCTCTTTTGATTGCAGACATCGTAACATCACCGAAAAAGCCGAATATTGCAAGAACTGCACCGCCAAATATAGATTGCATAAGTGTGAACGGTGTTAAGAAGTAAGCCATCACAACGGACAATATAGTTGTGCCGATTACCCCGCCTATAAAGCCTTCCCAGGTTTTATTCGGACTGACCTTGGGGATAATTTTATGTTTGCCAAGTGCTTTCCCGCAGAACATCTGTATAAAATCATTGCTTACGGTCAGAACCAATATATAAAACAAAAGGCCCAAGGCCCCGCCCTTAGGGTTGTATTGCATAGGAACAATAGCAATCATGCCTAGATAGCCGAGAGCATAAACCGTGGTCATCAAGCCGTACTGTATAACAGCAAGATTCTTTAAAAAGCCATCTGTGTTGCTCGACATAACCATACGAACAGAAATAAGAATAAACATATACAAAGGAATAAACAGATAAAACAAGGTTGCCCACTGTATGTAAACAATATAATAAGACACCGGAATAGCCAAATATGCCCACAACAAAACCATTCTGTCGGTTTTTCTGGTCGGAATAAGTGAGAAAAACTCCTTTAAACAAAGATAGCTTATAAGCATCAAAAACAAAAATGCAACTATTTTGTTAAAACAAAATGCAGCCGTAAAAAACAAACAAATGAAAAAGAAGGATTTTACTCTTATCCAAATATTATCCAAATCCTTTTTTGTAGTAATCTGTGCAATTTTCACTATACCGAAAAGCAAAAAGACAAATGCATACAAAAGTGCAATTGCTACTTTTACACTGTGTGTAAATACAAAATGTTCCACTGTTTCTCCTATCTATTTATTTAAATTTTCTTCAGTTAATTTTGCTTCTTTGTATATACCGCCTACTCTGCGAAGCACTGTAATCTGCCCGAGTACAAAGAAAAGAAGCATACATATTTCCAAATAAGAAAAATGATACCCGTGAAAGTCCAGAACAGGTGCATTATGCACATATCCGTAATATTGCAAAAAGGCAAATATAATTAACCAAACTAAACGTTCAACTTTATCTAAAGGGCCGTGTCCCTGCCACGAAACACCAAGTGCTTTACCGAGCATTCCCGCATAACTTACAAGAAACATTGATGCAAGTCCTAAAAGACCTATAAAATCATTACAAATTGGACTCAGTAAAATGCCTCCTACTATAAATATATCTCCGTACCTATCGGGCAAAGCATTGATAATTTTTCCGTGGATTCTGCTGTCATCGCCGCGTTGTATCGCAACAACACCATCCAGCGTGTTTAGTGTCATTCTTAAAAAGATTAAAAGTATTATCCACAAGAAAAGTTTTGGGTTTTCATTACCGGCATAAAAACAGTATCCGGTTATAAACGTTACTGCAAAAGCCATCCAGCTGAACACATCAGGGTTAATAAAAGAGATTTTTTTCGCTAACTGTAATATAAACTTTCTGTACGGATATTTTAATTGATGTAATGCCATAAAATTTAACCTTTCTAAAGTCTATACTTCATTTACTAATAAATTGCTTTCATACCAAGCAAGCAGGTCTTTTCTTTTAACCTTTTGTGTAGAAGTTTTTGGCAAATCTTCTCTTCTGAACACCACGACAGTAGGTGTCTTGTATGCAGCAAGATTTGCTGCAGAAAGTTTTTTGACCTCTGCATCGAGTTCCTTTTGTATCTCCTCATCCGGCTTTTGCGCAAGCTCATCAGACGGAACAATAATTACTCCAACTTCTTCCGTACCCGCTTTATTTCCGGATTTTATCTTTAAAGAAAGAACGCAAAGTTCTTTTATTAAAGGTGACTGTTCAAGGACTGCTTCCACTTCTTCGGGGAAGATTTTTTTGCCGCCGCCCAAAACAATCATGTTTTTAATTCTTCCGGTAATTTTTATAAATCCGTCTTTGTCGATTTCGCCGATATCTCCCGTGTGGAACCAGCCGTCCTCGTCAATAACTTCGGCGGTCATTTCGGGCTTGTTATAGTAGCCCTGCATAACGTTTGGTCCCGTCACAAGCAGCTCTCCCTGTTCTGACAATTTTACCGTAACGGAAGGAAGCGGTTTGCCAACAGTTCCGATTTTATGTGCCTCATAGCGGTTTGTCGAGATAACAGGACTTGTTTCTGTCAATCCGTATCCTTCAAAAGCGGGTACACCGATTCTTTCAAAGAATTCAGCAATTTCCGAATCCAACGGAGCACCACCCGATATAAAACATTCAAATTTTCCGCCAAAGCCGTCTATAATTGATTTAAACATAATTCGTCTTATAAATCTCGGCATATATTTTGCAGCTGCATACATCAGCTTAAAAATCTTTTGTACATACTGAGGTTTCTTTTTGAGCTGTTTATCAACGCTGTTTTTTAGCATTTTTGCAACAAGCGGAACAACTATCATATTTGTAACCTGTTTTTCGACCATAGCATTAGCAAGTTCTTTTGGGTTAAGAGTTTTTATATAAACAATTTTTGCACCCATAAACAGCATTCCAAAGAATCCTACGTTAAGTTCAAGAAGGTGGTTCAAAGGCAGGATAGACAATAAAGTGTTGTCCTTTGATAGTTTAAATATTTTTTCAAAATCTCTTACTTGCGAATAAATATTGCCAAAACTAATCATTACACCCTTTGGGTTTCCTGTTGTCCCCGATGTATAAACAATAAGCGCCGTTTCATCCATTGAACGTGCGCGTCCAAAGCTTTTTTCAATATCAGCTTCGAGTTTTGAAACTGAAAGTATCTCGGGATGTTGTCTTTCTTCATCATCGAGAACATAAATATGTTGAATGGAAGGGACGTTATTTTTCAATTCGATTGCATGGTCAAGATAGTGGCTTGAGCACATCAAAATTTTAGGCATACAATCGGAGAGTATATGTGTATGTTCCGGCACTGTAAGCTTTACATCCAAGGGAACAGTAATTGCGCCGGTTTGAATTGAAGCAAAAATCCCAACTGCAAACTCTGGACGGGATTCACAAAGAATAGCAATTCTGTCATTTCTTTGAACATCAGAATTTTCCATCAGATAATTTGCAAACTTCTTTGCTCTTCTCTTTAAATCTATATAGCTTATTTCTTCATAACCGTCCTTTACCTTAAGCGACACTGCTTTTGTCTGCCCGTAAGTATCGCTGTATTGTTTCATTATATCGAGGAAATTTGTATATTGTGTATCCTTAATTCTATAAAAAGCTCTGCTGTCAAGCGACCTTTTCATAAATCTAACACGCTGCTCCAGCTCTTTTGTTATATCCTTTTCATCAGCGGACAAATCCTTTATCGGTTGTCCGAACTGAATAATAATGGTTGTGAACAATTTAGGATTTTTTCTGAATTTTCCCCAGGCTTCAAAACCGCCTTTTATGGCAAACGGAACAATCGGAGAAACGGCTTCTTTTGCCATAATAGCCACTCCTCTGTGGAATCTGCCCGGGTTACCGTCTGTCGTGAATTTACCCTCGGGGAAAATAATCACTGCTTCACCGTGTTTGAGCTTTGTAACACCTGATTCTATAGCCTCTAAGCCCACGCCAAAATTAAGAGGCAGAACATTAAACCACTTGAGCATGTGTTTGATTATCGGAATTTTAAAAGCAGCAGGGCCCGTCACAAACCACAGGTTGCGTTTTGTTGCCATCTGCAGAATAAACGGGTCCAAATGTCCAGTATGGTTACCTGCAAGAATAACTTTTCCTTTTTTGGGGATATTGTCAACGCCCTCAAATTTATACACAAACAAACATTTGAAAATCTGCCCGAGTGTAATTCTGAGCACAAAATAACGGAAGTCTCGGTTCAAAGCAAGAATCAAAACAACCATTACTGCCGACAATATTGCTATACCGTGGAATATAGCAAGCGGATGTATAATATCTGCGCATACCGAAACAAAACCTATTCCGACAAGCGACACAAAAGTCTCCAGCATAGAAGCAAATGCAAATATTTTACCTCTGATAAAGTTCGGAGATACCTTCTGCAGGATTGTGTCAACAGTAATCTTCAATACTGAAGCACAGAGCCCTATTACACCAAGCCACAGTCTTGCCTTAAAAAATGTTGTACAAAAAGCGGCTGTAATTAAAAACACAAACAAGCCTAAAAATGCTGCAACAAGTGTTTTGGTTGTTTTAAGGCGTCTGCCGAACAAAATCATTACACACGCACCGTAAAAAGTACCGCAGCCAAGCATCCATTTGAGTTTTGCAAGACCCTGTACACTAACCTGATAAACATCTGTGGCAAGAGTGTTCATTGCATTATAAAAAATTGCGGAAATTAAAGAAACAACAACAGCAAGCATTATCATATTAAGAGCTTTTTTATGCTTATCAAGAAAAGCTGCCGTTTGTTTTATATCTTTTATTACATCAAAACTTGTCGACACCGCATCTTCATCATGTCTTAAACTTACAAACCACAAAAACAGCGGTGCGGCAAAATACATAGCGCAAGTCAGATAAAACATGTTCAAAATACCGATGTGCAAAAGCACAGTGCTTGCAACAAGCCCCCCGAAGGTTAAAGCCCATGTACCGGAACCGGAAATAAGAGCGTTCGCCGGTTTTAATGCCTGTACATTAACAACATTCGGTACGGAAGCCATTTTGGCCGGATATAAAAACGCAGTACCTATACCGATTAAAAGACTTAAAACAACACCGTATATCTTTATCATCGGAACAAAAGACGACTCATTTGCCAGCAAAAAGTAAAAAGTTAATGAAAGAGCTAGAATTATACCTCTGTATAAGGAACTTAATATCATTACTTTTTTACGGGAAAAACGGTCAACAATACTGCCGGCAAAAACACTGACTATCAACGACGGAAAAACAAAGCAAAACAGCATAAGCGCAATCAAACCGCCGGGTTTTTCCACACTGTTTACAAGTATTGCCATCAATATTATTTGAATGGTAGCATCACCCAAATGGGTCAATAATTGTCCGAAGAATAAATTAATAAAATTCTTATTTAGCAGCTCTTTTAAAGATTCCATAACCACACCGTAAAATCGTCTATTATATAATGGAGAAATATAGTAAAATACAAATTTAAAATATTCTAACATACGAAAATATGGATTTTAAATACAATGTTTAATTGAATTTGTATTACAATATTTTTAATTATCTGCGCTTAAATTTATCAATTCTCACTTTTGCATTTTCTCTCAAGTTAAGAAAATAGAATTGAAAATCCTGACCGTGAAAAGACCCGTTTCCGAATAACTTGGGCAATTTAATTTCATATTTTTCCGTATCAACAGTTGAACATATAATAACACCAAGTTTTTTATTAACCTTTGCGTCAGCTATGCCTGGGGTTATTACTTTTAATGTTTTTTCATCCAAACTCCCGAGATTTTTATCTGCCTTAATCCGCCTTTGTCCTCTGCTCCAGTTTATCGGATTTATAACCAGTTGATTTTTTGCCTGCAAAACATTTATTCCGGATTTGTCCGGAGCTTGAACATCATAAGAAATTATTACACCTGTATCATTAGTTTTTTTTGCAAATTTAAGATGAGGATTGCTTCTTAAATATTCTTTAGTTACGGGATAACCTATAACATAGGCCGCAACCATATTTCTGTAGTATTCGGGATGCTTTTTCATATAATCGCTTAAGACAACAAGCATTATAGCTGAACCCTGCGAGTGGCTGACAAGAATAAACGGACGTCCCTGATTTAAGTTTGCAAAATAATAATCGAGCGCTCTATAGATATCCGAAAGCCCTTGAACATTGTTTATCGTATCTCGTTGAATCTTCTCATAATTTGAATACTCAAATGCTCTGAAATTATACTGGGTATAAAAAGGCGCATAAAGATTTGCAACAGTATCAAAAGCCTCTGCCTGAAGTTTAAAAACATTCTTTGCCGTTTCTCTCATCTGCAGATTATCTGTTAAGCAAAGATTACTTTTGTCCTCAGTTGTGCAAACTGTCGGATAAATATAAAAAACATCAGTAGGATATTGAATCTTTGCGGGTTTTGAAAGCCAGTTGGAATTATCGGAATAATCAGTCTTGTGAATTTCTGCTGTACAACAATTAATAAAACAGCCTGCAAAAAGCAATAAAACGACAATTAATATCTTTTTCATAAGCATTATTGTAGAAGAACAACAGGGCTGATTTCAAGTTATTAATCGTTTAATACATAATGTTGTCAGCAGGTATGCAAAATAGCATATACAAACAACTCTTATTAAGAGCATAAAAAAGGACTTTAAATATAAAGTCCTTTTTTTATATTTTATATTTTTTAATAATTTACACCTTGGCATTCAGAGCATCAATTTTTTTATCCGCCATCTTAGTATAATTATGTGCATTAAATGCTGTTAAAAGAGAAAACGCAGAAAGAACAAAACAAGGTATCTTTAGTTTGTTTTTTGGTAAAAACCCTAATGCAGCCGAAAGCGTTCCTACAGATGCAGCAGCCATAGCAGCAGTTTTTGCCTGTTTTTTACGTTTTTTCAACATATCCGCATCATTTGAATAAAAAGAAATAATCCAGCCTCATCTATCCTATCCTATTAGGCAGTATGACTAAATTTGAAGCTTATGCAAGTCCAACTTTACATTTATTAACATGTTTATATAAATTTTGCAGTTTTGTAAGTCGGATTTACAAATCCGGCAATTTCAAAATACTCTGCGGCTATTTATATCCTAATAAAGTCCGATTTCCGTCCAGTTTGATTCTGGTATAATCAAACAACTTCCGACCTGTATAAGTTGACTCAAAAGCGTATTATTATAAGATCCTGAAACAAGTTCAGGATGACATTTTTAGATTTGATTTCCGGGCAAATCGATTGTAAAAAGACATCGTGAGAGGCGGATTTTGGCAAGGCTGACCGAATGAAATGAGGAAACGCCGTCCTGTGAAAAAGTTTGACAAAGTGGGATTTGCAAAGCAAATCTAAACGAAGTGCAAAAACTTTTGAACTGCCAATAATCCAAGACTCTGTATACTTCTGAATAAACTTTGCAAATGCAATAAAAATACCCCGGATTGGACTCGCTTGAGGCGTAGGCGAGCTTCACGAGCCGTACGCATCAGGATGCCCGAAGGGTAGAACCAGTGAGGATTTTCCTTCAGAAAATCCGAATCGTGAGAGTCCATTTTTTAGTCTGCAAATGCAATAAAAATACCCCGGATTGGACTCGCTTGAGGCGTAGGCGAGTAGCACGAGCCGTACGCATCAGGATGCCCGAAGGGTAGAACCAGTGAGGATTTTCCTTCAGAAAATCCGAATCGTGAGAG